>JALCSB010000010.1 GCA_022653075.1 Intestinimonas sp. | reverse complement strand
TTCGGCCCGGGGACCTGGTATTCTTTAACTTTGACGGGAGCGCCTCCGTTATGAACCACATTGGAATCTGTGAGAGCGCCGGCAGCGGCACCGGCTACAAGTCCTTTGTGACCCGCGAGGAGCTGGCGGTCGTTGAGGCGAGAGCGCTTAAACTGTGAGGGCATAACCGAGCCGGGGGCTTTTTGTTAAGAGAATGTTTAGTTTGCGTTCAAAGGCTGTTCATCAAAACGGTACGAGAGAGGGGTATCATAAACTCATCAGCGAGAGCTGATTCCATACACCTCTTTTCCTTCCCTCTCTCTCTCTTTATTCAACACGAAATAAAAGCGCAGGCCCGTTTCGGCGGGCCTGCGCTTTTGCTGTTCTGGGTTTAGTGCTATGTTTAATATTGGAAAAGTTGCCGTACTGTTAATTCGCGAGTCCTGTTTATTATTAATTATTTTGGAGCTTAAAATGAAGATATTTTTGAAAATTGTAATCGCTATATTAACTCGAAAAAGCCGGGCGATTTTAAGCTACGAAAGAAGCTGAAAATTTTAAAGTACATAACGTATTGCCCGAAATTCTGTTGACTTTTCATCTTGCCTACCAATAATTTTTGCAGTACAATATTTACCATCTAATTGTATTGTAAATATATATGGAGGTTATAGTATGGGTTTATTAGGTAAAACAAAATCTTGTGGTCTTTGTGGGCAAGAAAAAGCAAAGTTTAGGTGTGCTGACGGATATATATGCAAGGATTGTATGAAAAAAGTCAAGGTAGATCTCAGATTTAGCACTCCTCGAATGACCATTGGGCAAATTAAAAACATTGATGCTAATCAAGATGCATTGAAAAAATTTAATGCAACCAAAATAGTTGGCAAATATATCGAATTTGATGATGAAAAAAAGCAATGGCTCGCTCCCGATAAAATTTTAGGGAGGGCTAATGCATTTATTCATAGTTATTCGGAAATTATTGAATTTGAGCTGCTGGAGGATGGAGACAGCGTTGTCAAAGGAGGACTGGGTTCCGCAATAACGGGAAGCCTGCTTTTTGGCGGTGTTGGCGCAATTGTAGGAGCCACTATCGGTAATAAAAAGAGCAGAAAGATTGTCAACAGCCTTAAAATCAAGATTACCTTGGACAATATTGATACACCTGTGCAATATATTGATTTGCTTACTGCACCGGCAAAATCTGGTTCGATATTATACAAAGCTGCCTATGACAGTGCACAGGAAATATTATCTGCGCTTTCGGTGATTACAAAGGAAAGTGAACCTAAAAATGAGACACCGGCAATAAGCGCTGCAGATGAAATAAAAAAGTTCAAGCAGCTTTTAGATGACGAGATAATCAGTCAAGATGAATTTGAAGCAAAGAAAAAGCAGCTGCTGGGAATCTGAAGATTCATAAAAACAGAATATGAGAAATAAGCACTTGCCTTCACGGTGGGTGCTTTTTTATATCAAATTTCGGACAGTATGATAAGATACAACAAAAGAAAAGGAGCTAACCAGCAACATGATTTATCGCTAGCGAAATAAATACACACCGGATGGCGATAAAACGCAAAGCTTGGCGTGTGCAGATATTACAGGTGTCGTTACGACCGGCATAACCGACAGGCAGTTAACGATATTCGGCGTGAGAAAATTAAAGAAGTATTTAGCGAAAGCCAAGTCTAATGCCCCCATAATTGTCCTCCTAATTAGCAATTAAAAGTTTACCGCGCCACAATAATTCAATATGAAACGAAGACGCAGGTCCAATGACGGGCGTGCGTTTTTTATCTCGAAAATTCTCAATTTTGTTCAAAGTATGTTAATATTATCCATAGCCCTGATGTATGTATTCCCTACCGGGCTACGCTTCGTCCCGGCCACGTTCTGGGGCGAAGCTATTTTTATTTTATGCAATAGTGAAAAAGGAGCACGCTATGTCTGCTGTCTAAACGAAATGTAGAGAAACCAAGATGAAGCATCCTGCATGCAATGGTTCTGGCCAAGTGTAGACGATTATTGGACCCGTTATTTACGCCCCTGCCCTTTATGCCTCCAGCGGGAGAGCGATACCAAGACAACGCCACAAAATATACACTGAAGATGAACATCAGTGGTGCTTTGAGCATAAAATGAATATTACTGTTTTTGATAAGTGCGCAGGGTGGGTACTGCAAATGCTCAGCCTGCTTGCAAGCAAAGAAATAAAACAGTACCCACCACTGCCCAAGCGGTCGGACGGTGGTGGGGCAAATTCGTGTGCAATTTTTGCTTTTAGATACCGAACACACTCTCTAATTGCGAAATTCAGTTTTAATATATAAAACCGTCAATCCATTGTGGCAGTAAGAAAAAATCCCGAAACACTGATTTCTCAATGCTTCGGGATTTGGTGCGGCTGACGGGAATCGAACCCGTACGTCCAGTTGGACACAAGCACCTCAAGCTTGCCAGTCTACCAGTTCCAGCACAGCCGCATAATGGCCTAGAAAAGACTGCCTGATTATTATAGCCGTCAGGCTGTGCTTTGTCAACTGATTTTTCCTAATTTGCACATACACCTACGGCAAAGTGCTCTCGGAGACAGAGTTCGACTTGACAGTTTGTTTTACCGTGATATGATGAAAATGAACACCGGAAAGGATGGTGGATGACGATGCGAAAACGGAAGCTGGCGGCGCCTATTGTTATTACTGTGCTGTCAGGATTATGGTTTTCCAGCTGGCTGGTGATGCTGTTCCTGACTCCGGGGCTGCGGCTGGCCGTCCGGCTCATAGGGGCTGTAATTCCACTGGCTTTGCTGGGTGCCTCCATTTATGTACTGATCGAGCGTATCCATGAAATAAGGAGCGGTGAGGAAGATGATCTTAGTCAATACTGATTATATTTCCGGCAAAGAGCTGGAGATGCTGGGTCTGGTAAAGGGTAGCACAATTCAAACCAGAAATATCGGCCGTGATATTACCCAAGGACTTAAAACACTGGTAGGTGGGGAGCTATCCGCCTACACGAAGATGATGAACGACGCGCGTGCCCTAGCAACCAAGCGTATGGTGGCGGAAGCAGAGGAACTGGGGGCCGATGCCGTGGTGAATATACGCTATGCATCCTCCACCGTGATGCAGGGTGCGGCCGAGGTCATCGCGTACGGTACCGCCGTCAAATTCCACTGAATACTGTGGAAAGCCGCCTAATCGCCAGGCGGCTTTTCCTGTACATATTTATGCCGATTTCCGGGTATCTCTTGCCCAGGGGTACGGTTCCGTGTATAATGAAAAAATACCATTTTGTGTTGACCGCCGCAGGCGGCCGGAAGAGAACTCCGATTTTATGAGAACGGGGAGGATTGTAATATGGATACGAAACTGCTGAGCCTGCTGGAAGAGGACTGCACTCTCACGCATGCCCAACTGGCTGCCATGGCAGGCATGACGAAGGAAGAAGTTGCCGCTGCCATTAAAAAATGGGAAGATGATAAAGTCATCCTGGGCTATAAGGCCATCGTGGACTGGGACCGTACCCACCGTGAGGCGGTAACCGCGCTGATTGAAGTCAACGTGACCCCGCAGCGCGGCGAAGGATTCGATCGTGTGGCCGAGCGTATCTATCAATATGAGGAAGTGGAGTCGGTCTATCTCATGAGCGGCTCTTTTGACCTGACCGTCATTATTTCCGGCCGTACGCTAAAAGAGGTCGCCCAGTTTGTAGGGGAGCGGCTGGCGCCGCTGGACGATGTAACAGGCACCGCCACCCACTTTATCCTGAAAAAATATAAGGAAAAGCACCTCATTTTTGAGCCGCAGGAGAAGCAGGAGAGGGAGTGGATCTTCGTATGAACTATGAGGATATTCTCTCGAAACGGATTCAGACGGTACGCCCCTCCGGTATCCGGAAGTTTTTTGACTTACTGGAGGAGATGAAGGACGCCATTTCGCTGGGTGTGGGCGAGCCGGATTTTGTGACCCCCTGGCACATCCGGGATGCCGGAATCTACTCTTTGGAAAAAGGTTTTACCCACTATACCGCTAACGCCGGTATGTCAGACCTGCGAAAAGAGGTCTCCGCTTATATGAACCGGCGCTTTGACCTGCAATACCCTTACTCCAGCCAGGTCCTGATTACGGTGGGCGGCAGCGAGGCCATTGACGCTGCGTTTCGCGTCTTGGTGGATCCGGGGGACGAGGTCATTATCCCAGTGCCTTCTTTTGTGTGCTATGGTCCCCTCGTTTCCATGTGCAGCGGTGTACCGGTTTTTCTGGAACTCAAGGCGGAGGATGAGTTTCGGCTGACGCCGGAAAAGCTGCGCAGCGCCATCACGCCAAAGACCAAGGCGCTGGTATTGCCCTTCCCCTGTAATCCTACCGGCGGTATCATGGGACGAGAGGACTTGCAAGCAATTGCGGAGCTTCTGCGGGGAACAGATATCATGGTGGTATCGGATGAGATTTACGCCGAGCTGACCTATGGGCAGCATCATGTCTCCATGGCAAATATTCCGGATATGTATGACCGGACCGTGGTGATAGGCGGCTTTTCCAAGAGCCACGCCATGACCGGCTGGCGCATGGGTTACGCCTGCGCTCCTGCGCCCATCATTCAGCAGATGACGAAGATGCACCAGTTCAGCATTATGTGCTCACCCACTACCAGCCAGTACGCCGCCATCGAGGCCATGAAAAACGGTGACCGGGATGTGGAACATATGCGGGACGAGTACGACGGGCGCCGGCGCTATCTTCTAGAAGGTCTGCGCAGGATTGGTCTGCCCTGCTTTGAACCCAAGGGTGCATTTTACATGTTTCCGGATATCAGGGGCACCGGGCTGACTTCCGATGAGTTCTGCGAACGGTTTTTGGTGGAGGAGCATGTGGCGGTTATCTCCGGCTCCGCTTTTGGGCCGGGCGGTGAGGGTTTTGTCCGCTGCTGTTACGCCACCTCGATGAAAGATCTGGCCGAGGCCATGACGCGCATGGAACGTTTCCTAAAGAACCTGAAAAAGTAAAGGAGCGGGCGAGATATATGAAATATATATTGGTGATCGGCGACGGTATGGCGGACAACCCGGTACCGGAACTGGGCGGCAGGACCCCGCTGGAGTATGCCCGGGTTCCATACATCGACGCGCTGGCGGCGAAGGGTACGGTGGGTTCCGTGGTGAACTGCCCAAAGGGTCTGCCGCCAGGAAGTGACACCGCCATCCTCTCTATTTTTGGCAATGACCCCCGGGACTGCTATACCGGCCGCTCCCCACTGGAGGCCGCCGCCTCCGGTATCCAGCTGGCACCGGGCGACGTGTCCTACCGCTGCAATATGGTGACCCTGGAGGACGGGGACGCCCCCTTTGCCGAGAAGAAAATTCTCTCCCATTCCGGCGGTTCCATTGACGGTATGGAGTCCATCAAACTGGTGGAGGATCTTTTTAAGGACCCCGCCTTTCATGCAGCGGCGGAAAAAGCGGGCCTGCGGGTTTACCCTGCGGCCTCCTTCCGGCATATTGCGGTACAGTCCGCCGCCGATATCCGGCAGATCGTTTTAATTCCACCCCATGATCATTTGGGCGAGGTCATCGGGCCGCTTCTGCCTTCCGGGAACGCCAACGCGGAAGTTTTGCGGGACCTCATGGAGCGGGCCTATACGGTGCTTAACCACCATCCCATCAACGAAGCGCGCCGGGCGGAGGGAAAGCTGCCCGCCAACGGGGTGTGGTTCTGGGCGGAGGGCTCCGCGGTGGCGCTCTCGTCCTTTGAGGACAAGTTTGGAAAACGCGGTACCGTCATCTCCGCCGTTCCGCTCTGTCACGGAATCGCCCGTCTGTCGGGACTGGAGGTCACCGAGGTAGAAGGTGCTACCGGGGAGCTGGAGACAAATTACGAGGGAAAGGTGGATGCGGCGATCTGCGCGCTGAAGGCCGGCCGCGCCTTTGCAGCCATTCACATTGAGGCGCCCGATGAGTGTACGCACAATGGGGATCTGAAGGGTAAGGTGCAGGCCATCGAGTGGCTGGATTCCCGGGTAGTGGCCCCACTAACAGATGCGCTGGCGGAGGCTGGTTTTGATTACCGTCTGCTTCTGCTGTCCGATCACAAGACCCTGACCGCCACCCGTGGACATGATGGCGACCCGGTGCCGTTTTTGCTGTACGACAGCCGGGTAGACACAGGCCGGGGACTTCCATATACGGAGGCCAGCGGCAAAAAAGGCCCGTTTTATGCCGATGGTGCCGCCGTGGACATGAAGCTGCTGTTTGAGGAAGCAGTGGACGGGATCTGAGGTGTGACCGTGAAAGATTGGTTTGAAGGACTGGGTTTCTATCCGGCCGATATTCTGCTTCCACAGAACTGTGATCTGACCAAATGGGCCGTTGTGGCCTGTGACCAGTATACCTCCCAGCCAGAATACTGGCAGCGGGTGGAAAAAACAGTGGGTGGCGCACCGTCCTCCCTTCGGCTTGTGTTGCCGGAAGGCTGTCTGGAAGGACCTAATGTGGAGACGGATATCATGGAGATCAATAATACCATGAGCCATTATCTGCGGGAGGGGCGTTTCCGCATGCTGGAAGACAGCCTTATCTATGTGGAGCGGCGTCTGGAAAGTGGACAGATACGCCGCGGGCTGGTAGGTATGGTGGATCTGGAGCAGTATGAATATGAGGCTGGCACCCATCCCCTCATCCGTGCTACGGAGGGTACCGTCATGAGCCGGATTCCGCCTCGGGTTGCCGTACGAAAAAATGCGCCCATGGAGTTGCCCCATGCCATGCTGCTGACCGATGATCCCGACCGCACGGTGATCGAGCCGCTGTCGGAGGAAAAGGAATCCATGGAGCCGCTGTATGATTTTGAACTGATGGAGCACGGCGGGCATCTCTCCGGCTGGCGGCTAAGCGAAGGTCAGCAGGCGGATGTGGCCGCCGCGTTGCGCGTACTGGCGGATTCTGAGGTGTTCCACGCCCGCTACGGAATATGGAACGAACCGCTTATGCTGTTTGCTGTCGGGGACGGAAACCACTCCCTGGCCACGGCCAAGGAATGCTATGAATGGCAGAAGCGCCTGACGCCGCCGGAGGAGTGGGACACGCTTCCCGCGCGGTATGCGCTGGCGGAACTGGTGAATCTCCACGATGATTCTCTAGAATTTGAACCCATCCACCGGATTGTGTTTGGTGCGGAGCCGGCAGCGTTGCTGAACGCGCTTTTAACGGCTTTCCCGGGGGCACACTATGGTCCGGGGAAGGGACATGTGCTCCGTTATATCCACGCAGACGGAACAGGGGACATCACGATCCCGAATCCCACCGCGCATTTGCCGGTGGGGACCCTCCAGAGCTTTCTGGATGACTATCTCAAAGGGCACAGCGGACGGATTGATTACATCCATGGCGCGGACGTAGTCCGGCAGTTGGCCGCCAGACCGGGCAACGTGGGCTTTTTACTGCCTGCCATGTGCAAAGAGGAACTGTTCCCCACCGTGATCCATGATGGTGCGCTGCCACGCAAGACATTTTCTATGGGTGAGGCACAAGATAAACGCTTTTATCTGGAAGGCCGGAAAATTCGCTGAATCGGGAGGTAGGTCATGGCCGGACGAACCGTAAAAGCAAATGGAAAATTGAACCTTACACTGGATGTACTGGGCCGGAGGGCCGACGGATACCATGATTTACGTATGGTGATGCAGACCGTCGAACTGGCCGACAGGCTCACCATTGCCATCCAAACCGGACGGGAACTTCAGGTTTCCAGTGACCTGGGGTTCTTGCCGAATAACGCAAAAAATTTGGCCGCCGTCGCTGCTCTTCAATTTGAAAAAGCAACCGGACGGGATCTGGGTGGCTTCTCCGTTGAGATTCAAAAGGCTATCCCTGTCTGTGCAGGTATGGGCGGGGGCAGCGCAGATGCTGCCGCTGTGCTGTGCGCACTCAACGAAATGACAGGTGCCGGCCTTACTCCATTGGAACTGGCTCACCTGGGAGAACAGGTGGGTTCTGATGTACCCTACTGCGTTTTGGGAGGCACCGTGCTGGCAGAGGGCAAAGGGGAGCGGCTGACCCATCTGCCGGCTTTACCGGCGTGCTGGGTTGTTCTGTGCAAGCCGGGCTTTTCTATTTCCACGCCGGAACTGTTTTCCAGAATGGACGGGATAAAGATCCGCCATCGTCCGGATACTGTGGGCGTGCTGGCTGCGCTGGAGTCCAAAAATCTGGAGGACGTGGCGCGAAGAATGTATAATGTATTTGAGCCGGTGTTGCCCGTCCGGCAGAGAAAAGATGTCCAGGAGATCAAAAATCTGCTCCTGCAGCATGGCGCGTTGGGTGCCAGCATGAGTGGAACGGGACCTACTGTGTTTGGCCTGTACTCGGAAAAGAGAACAGCCCGTATGGCCTATCAAAATTTAAAAAGTCTCTATCGGTATGTTTTTCTTACCAAAACCGTATAAAATAGAAAATCACGGTCCATAATGCTGATAACAATAATATGGACGGTGATTTTTTTGCTTCTACGTACATCTGACCACAAAAAAACATTACGCCGGTGGGAATTGGCGCTCATGCTGGGGGTTGCGTTTACCCTGCTTTGCGGCACGTGGCTGGAAGGCCAGCAGTCCGCATTGGCAGACAAAGTGATCCGCCTGCATGTTATAGCAAATTCTGATTCCAGCGAGGACCAGGCGCTTAAATTAAAGGTGCGGGACCGTATTTTGGAGGAATCGAAGCACCTGATTTCTTCTGGTTCCACAGTGGAGGAGGCTGCCCAGCAGATTAGTGCTGATTTACCGGCCATGGCGGAAATGGGGTCCCAGGTGGTGCAGGAACAGGGCTATTCTTATCCGGTTTCCGCTTCGCTGGAGGACAACGTCTGGTTTCCAACCAAAAACTACACGGATTTTTCACTCCCTGCGGGAAAGTATACCGCCCTTCGGATTGTGATCGGGGAGGGCAAAGGACAGAATTGGTGGTGTGTGGTGTTCCCACCGTTGTGTTTGGGCTCCGTGAGTGAAACAGTACAGGAAACCGCCTATGCCGACGGCTTAAATGAACAGGATGTGGGGCTTATGACCGGCGAGAGTGAGGGCTACATCATCAAGTTTAAGGCCATTGAGTTGTGGGATCAGTGGACTCATTCATAATAATGTAAATAGAAAGGGAGTGGGGTCTTCTATAGACCCCACTCCCTTTTGCTCGCAACAAAAATTGCGTTACATTTTGTAGCAGACTTTTCCAGGATTCAGAATCATATTGGGATCGAAGACGTTCTTAACGCCTTCCATCAGGCGCATATTGACAGGACCGAGGCTCTTGGACAGATAGTCGATCTTGCCCATGCCGATGCCGTGCTCGCCAGAAATCTGGCCGCCCAGCTCGGTAGCCTTCGCATAGACCTTTTCCATGAAGGTGGCAACATGAGCCTTGAACACATCCAGCTCCATGTCGTTGCTGCAGGTGTAGATGTGCAGGTTGCCATCGCCCGCGTGGCCGAAGCTCTGTACCTTGAAGCCGGACTCAGCCTCCAATGTGTTGACATAGTGCAGGAAATTGGCGATCTCTGTGACAGGGACAACCACGTCGCACTCGTCCAGCAGTTTGGTCTGTTCCTCAATGCCTTCAAGGAAGGAAGAACGGGCTGCCCACGCATCGCGGATCTTATCGGGCGTGTCAGCGACCAGAACATCCATAGCGCCGGCTTCCAGAACAATGTCGGCAGCCTTCTCAATGATGGGATCCAGCTCATCACGGTTGTCGCTGTCGAAAGTGCACAGAATGTAAGCTCCAACGTCCTCACCATTAAAGGAACGCGGGAACACAGCC
Source organism: Intestinimonas sp. (assembly GCA_022653075.1). Lineage (GTDB taxonomy): Bacteria > Bacillota > Clostridia > Oscillospirales > Oscillospiraceae > Intestinimonas. The sequence continues at coordinate 99,135 of JALCSB010000010.1, read as the reverse complement.
TTACCAAGGAATTCCTCGGAGGAGATGACAATCTTTCTCTCCATGAACTCCAGAGCCTGCGGCTTCAGGTGATTCTGCAGGATCTTGGGCACAGTGGCGATGCAGGTGTCCAGATCGGCGAAGGGAATGACCAGGGATACCGTGGCCACGGGCGCAGGAATCAGCTTCAGGGTCAATTCGGTGATGACACCCAGCGTGCCTTCGGAACCGATCATCAGGTTCAGCAGGCTGTAGCCGGAACTGGTCTTGGAAACGGTAGCGCCGAACTTTACGATCTCGCCGGTGGGCAGAACAACAGTCATAGCGCGGACATAGTCACGGGTAGCACCATATTTGACGGCACGCATGCCGCCGGCATTGGTGGAGACGTTACCACCCAGACAGGCGAACTTCTCACCGGGATCCGGGGGATACATATAACCTTTTTTCAGGGAATCCTCGGCCAACTCGTTAAGCAGTACGCCGGGCTGAACTGTAACGACGAAGTTTTCCAGATCGTAGGACAGGATCTTCTTCATCTTTGCGGTGTTGAGCAACACGCCGCCGGCGATAGGCACACAGGCGCCGACCAGACCGGTACCGGCACCACGGACGGTAACAGGAATCTTATTTTCGTTGCAGATCTTCATGATCGCAGAGACTTCCTCCGTGGACATGACATCAATGGATACATCAGGGAGCCGGGTACCATAAATAGGCATTTCATCGCGGGCAAAGTCAGGGTTAATGTCCTCACCAGTAGCAACACGGGAACCGGCAATTGCCTTGAACTTTTCAATAAGTTCGGGGGTAACGCTGTTATACTGAGCCATCTTTATTGCTCCTCCTTACTATTCTCGTGGATTTGCAGAAAATTTATAATGCATAGCTTTCGCTATGTATCATACAAGTATCATTCCTCTACAATTACGGAAATGCCGTTGGGAATCGCGACAACGTGAGCATCCTTACCCTTGGCGGCATAGGCACGGTCCAGAGCCTCGTTTACATCAGGGCAATATTCCATCTTCATCTCTTCCACCGTGGTTTTCATAGAGGGATCGGTGACATAAATGACGCGATGCTTGGCAAGCATACGGCAAAGAATCTGGTATTCCCACTGGTCAGGCTTGGTCTGGTCCATAGGGACCTTCAAAATCTCTTCCTGCAGGGCGGCGGGAGAGGAGCAATCTTTCAAAGCGTGATAGAAACCATCGCCGCCAGTACCATCATTGCAGCGGGCACACATAATAATGATACCGTCTTCTTTGGCAGCAGCTTCACCAGCAGTCATACCCTTGACACACTGATACATATTCTGATCTAGGGGAGCACCTCCATTGGAGGAGATCACAATATCACCGCGCTGTTTGGGCTTGACCTTACAGTAACCCTTTAGAAAAGCGCAACCGGCTTCATGAGCTTTCTTATAATTTCCTGCATAGGCGGCGGCAACATGTTTCTGCTCGTCGATTACGACATTTACAATAAATTGGAGTTTGGCTAGACGAGCGGCTTCCAGCATATCGAGGTGAAGCGGGTTGCCCTCCAATACACCAGTACGGGCATACGGAGAAGCGATAAACTTGGAGCAGTGGTTGCCAAGTACGGTCACTTCACTGCAGATACCAGGTAGTACACTCTTGCGTCCTCCGGAGAAACCGGCGAAAAAGTGAGGTTCAATAAAACCTTCGGACACCAGCAGATCAGCGTCCACAGCGACCTTGTCAATTACGCAGCGTGCGCCGGAGGGCAACACACCGACATCGACATTGGTCTTGGGATCGCGGGAATCGTGGATAACAATTTTCTCTTCGGCCACAATTTTCTCACCCAGTTTGCTTACAAGTTCATCCTTTGTGGTAAGACGATGAAAACCCGTGGCAACCAGAAGCGTGATATCAATGTTGGGATTGCCTTCCCGCAATTCGGCAAGCATAAAAGGGATAATGTGCTTGCTGGGCACTGGGCGGGTATGGTCACTAATAATAATAGTAGCCGTCTTCTTACCCTTGGCCAGCTCACATAACCGGGGAGAATCAATCGGTGCCGCCATCGCGCTCTTCACGATGTCGTCCTCGCTGCCGGTTGCTTTCAAATTACCAATTGAGGATTCCAGAATCTCGACGCTGGGCATTTCGTGATCAAGAACCAGCCCGTCTGTACCGTAAGGTATCCGAATTTGCATTGTCGTTTCTCCTCCTTTTAAGCAGATGGATAATTGGTCCTACCGCTATAGCTTTAGTCTACCACACGATGAAAAAGATGCAAGGGGGTTATGCCAAAATATCTGTTATGCACAATTTCGGCGGCTTACTTTGTGCAAAAAAAAGAAAGTGAAAGAAAATATGAAAAGCATACTAGACAAGTTGCACCAAGAGGACTATAATGATGATATCAATTGGTAGAACCAATGTTCGGTACGGTTTGCGTACTTTAAGAACGCGCGCAAAGTTGTGAGGGGGCGGTGAAAAGAGTGTTGGTAGGACCAATTGTACTGTAGTTGCGCAGTAGTGAGCAACGGCAAGAGTGAGAGACTTCGAGCAGAACAAAACTATGAAGCAATGGGAGGAAAAGAAATGTATGCATTGATTGCGTGTATCCCCATTCTCGTGACCATCATATTGATGATCGCACTGAACTGGCCCGCAAAGTATGCGCTGCCTCTGGCGTGGCTGCTTGCTTGTATCATCGGCTTGGCTGTATGGAAAATGGATATTACCAAGGTGACTGGCTACACGATTACCGGTTTCCTGGATGCCTTCGCGATATTGGTCATCATCTTCGGTGCTATTTTGATTATGAACACCTTGAAACGGTCCGGCGGTATGTCCGCCATTAACCGCATGTTCAATGGCATCACACCTGATGCCCGCATTCAGACCATCATCATCGGCTTCGCGTTCGGTGCGTTTATCGAAGGTGCCGCCGGCTTCGGTACGCCTGCCGCGCTGTGCGCCCCGTTGCTTATCAGCATGGGCTTTCCCCCGCTGGCCTCTGCTGTTGTTGCACTGATTCTGAACTCCGTTCCTGTTATCAACGGCGCCGTCGGTACGCCGACCAATACCACTTTGACAACTGTTAAGGAAGCGGTTTCCAACCTGGGCGGCGACCCTGACGCATGGAAAGTGGCCATGGGTCGCTGGAGTGCCATCGGCATGGATGTTGGCGCTTTCTTTATTATCTTTATTGCTGTGGCCGTCCTGGTCAAGTATTTTGGCAAGAACAAGTCCTTTAAGGAAGCAGTACCTGCATTGCCGTTTTGTATTCTGGCCGCTGCGGTTTACACCGTATTTAACCTTTTGATCAATAACTTTATCGGCAACGAGCTGGCTTCTCTGATCGCCGCTGTAATCTGCCTGTTCATTTTGCTGTTCTGCGCTCAGAAGGGAATTTTAATGCCCAAGGATGTTTGGACTTTCCAGGATGAAAGTACTTGGGATAAGAGCTGGCTTTCCACTACGGAAGTGCCTGAACCCAAAGTCAGCGATATGCCTCTACTTAAAGCATGGTCTCCTTACATTATTATCGCCGTGGTACTGGTACTTACCCGTGTCTCTCAGCGCGTTGGCATCGCTTGGGCCAATGCGATGAAGGCATTTACCATTGGTACTGGTAAAAGCGGCGTAATCCTGGGCCTTAACTGGAACTGGGCGATTCTTTGGAACCCCGGTGTCGTCTTTATCATTGTGGCTCTTCTTACGGTTGCCATTCAGAGTATGAAGGGTGAAGAAGTCGCGGGTGCATGGAGAGATTCCTTTAAGCAGGTTTCCGGTGCCGCCATTGCCCTCCTGTTCGGCGTGGCCATGGTTAACATTTTCCGTTACTCCGGGACCAACTTTATGACCGACTCTATGCTGGTTACCATGGCAAAGGGGATTGCCGACTTGGCTGGTAACGCCTTCGTCGTAGTCAGCCCATTGATCGGTGTACTCGGATCCTTTATGTCCGGCTCCAACACGGTGTCTGATACTCTGTTCGCGGCACTGCAGTTTGAGACCGCTACTATTTTGGGACTGCCTCAGGCCATTATCGTGGCTCTGCAGAACCAGGGCGGCGCGATCGGCAATATGGTTTGTATCAACAACGTGGTTGCCGCTTGCGCGACCACCGGTACCATCGGCAACGAAGGCAAGATCATCCGTATCAATATTGTTCCCTGTGTGATCTTCTGCGTCATCGTAGTTGTCGTCCTGGGTGGTGCCATTGTGGCTGGTGTGAACCCCTATCCGCTGGGTTAATCTTAATCTAACTTGTACTTAACAATAACTCACCATCCCCATACAACACGCGGCTGGTACAGGATTTTCCTGTACCAGCCTTTTTATTTGATGAAAAACCATGCAGGTAAGCAAAGGAGCGGAGACAGAATGCTCTGTCTCCGCTCCTTTGCTTACCTGATCTGTTTTACTGATTATTACCCTGTTCAAAGGATGCGCATTCAGTTGCTTCGCGGCCTGTTGCGTTCGTACCGCGGCAGGAACCGACAGAGATCTCATTCAGGCAGCAATGATTCTGGCCTTTGTTGTGGTGCTTGCAGTTGGAGACAGAGCAGGAAATACTGGGGTTAACTTTTTCGTTCATCATAGTAAATACCCTCCTTTGCAGGTCTGCCCTTAGTATGACCCGCATGAAAGCGGTTTATGCGATTTTCTCCAAAACGTATTTTTTATTACAACGGAGCGAAAAAGCGAGAAGAGGTCCCTTGCTTCTTGCGAAAATTGCCCATGGAAAAACTCCAAGTGACCTGTATGGTCCCCTCCGCATAAACTATCAAGAAGGAGATGAAAAAATGGACTTGAAGAACCAACAAATCACGGTGGGTGAACTTTTGGATGACCCGGCTGCCCGGGGGGTATTAAAAAAAAGACTGGGAAAACTGATGGACCATCCCCTGGTGCCTGCCGCCCGTACATTGACGCTGGAACAGGTACTGGGCTTTGCAAAATATTATGTGCCTCAACCGGTTATTCAGAACACACTACGGGAACTACAGCGTTTGTGACGGCACACTATTCAAAGACCAGACAATACCATTTTAAAACATCGGTACTGTGGGTACAACCCAGAAGGTAGCAGGAGACTATGGTATCCACCGCCAGCAGCGCTGCGGTTGGCGGTAACCAGACTGCCGGAATCTGCGCCGCAAGCGCCGCCACATAGGGGTGTACCCCATAAACGAGGACAGCGCTCAGACCCAGCCAGCACAAACTGAAGGGCAGGCAGACGCGGCCTTTGAGATTACCAGGAAGCTGTGCATAGTCCCAAAAAGATACCCCCAGTATTTTTTCATAAAAAATTGCCATCAAGTATTCAGACGCTGTGGCTGCAAAGGCGGCTGCCAGTGCCAACAGAAAAAAATGGTTATGCAAAATAGAAGACAGGGCAAGGATAGATATGGCCCCAAGCCCATAGACCGGACACAGCGGAAGCAGCAGAAAACACTTACGGTCCCTTTTTTCCGCGTGAGTCATTTTGGCAAACCAGACTTCCAGCAAAAATCCCCCAAAACTATAAATAATAAAGTACCAAAACCAGATTTCCATTTTTCTTCCCCCTTTTCCTTTAGGATGGGCGAAAGGGCAAAAAGCATGTAGTGCATTTTCTGGCAGTTTCACGGGAAAAAAGCCGTGCGTGTGGCTTGTGAAAGCAGAGCGCTTGTGATAAAATAGCAAAAACAAAACAAGCGTGCAGAGAAAGAAGGAAAGCAGGTCATGCGCAACCTGATTGATTTTAGCGATGTGTCTCGTGCGGAGTGGGAGACGCTGTACCGGCGGTGCAGTGAGATTATCGACCACCCCGCTGATTTTTTGGATACCTGTAGAGGACGTGTGTCGGCTAATTTGTTTTATGAGCCATCCACGCGGACAAACTTTTCGTTTCAGGCTGCAATGCTGCGAGTGGGCGGGAGTGTGTTCGGCTTTGCGGATCCCAACTCATCTTCGGTTTCCAAAGGAGAGACATTAAAGGACACCATCACCATGGTTTCGGGATATGCCGATGTAGTAGTAATGCGCAATCCGAAGGAGGGCGCGGCCAAGGCGGCGTCTCTGTACTCCTATGTACCGGTTATCAATGCGGGCGACGGCGGACACATGCATCCAACCCAGACCGCCGCCGATCTCACGACAATCACCCGCCTGCGGGGTGGAATAGATGGTCTGAGCATTGGGCTGTGCGGCGACCTTAAATATGGGCGGACCGTGCACTCCCTCATCAAAGCGCTGGCCAAATTTGACCATATCAAATTTTATTTGATTTCTCCCCGTGAACTGGCGGTTCCGGAATATATTCGCCGGTTTATGAAAGAGAATAACCAATGGAATGTGGAAGTGACCGGCCTGGAGGCGGTCATTCCACAGCTGGATGTTTTGTACATGACCCGAATCCAGCGGGAGCGTTTCACGGACCCACTGGAATATGAGCGCAATAAGGGAATTTATATTCTGAATCGCCGCAAGCTGGACCGTGCCAGAAAAGATATGCTGGTCATGCATCCTCTGCCCAGGGTAGATGAGATTACGCAGGATGTGGACGATGATCCCAGGGCCGTCTATTTCGAACAGGCGCGTTATGGCATGTTTGCCCGGATGGCGCTGCTTTCCGATTTGGCCAATCAGGAGCGGAGGCGTCCTGACCCGGTGGAAATCGGAACCGCGCCAATTTGCTCCAACCCACGATGTATTACGCAGACGGAACGCTATCTGCCGCCGCTGGTGAAAGAAAACGACGGAGTAACCTGCTGTGCCTATTGTGATGCCGCACTGGGCTAGCCGAATGGAACCGGAACGCGCACGGGGCGTTTTTTCGACCAGAACTTGAAAAAAGAATTGACAAGGTAGGTACGATATGCTATCATAGTTAGGCTGACATTTGCGGATGGACAGCGCCCATGCGGGTGTAGTTCAATGGTAGAATCCCAGCCTTCCAAGCTGGTCGCGTGGGTTCGATTCCCATCACCCGCTCCATATGCGCCTGTAGCTCAGGTGGATAGAGCAACTGCCTTCTAAGCAGTGGGCCAGGGGTTCGAGTCCCTTCAGGCGTACCATCCTTCTACTTACCATATCATGATAGTAGTAGATGAGAGGTAAATCTGTATTGTGCAGGAACCGTGTGGTTCACCCCCGGGTACCTATGGTGGGTGTAGCGTAGCTGGTTAACGCGTCGGATTGTGGTTCCGAAGACCGTGGGTTCGAATCCCATCACCCACCCCATACTATCTCAGGGCAAGAGGGCCGGAGCGTCCTGCTCCGGCTTTCCAGCGTTGATTTTTCGATGGGGTGTAGCCAAGTGGTTAAGGCACGGGACTTTGACTCCCGCACCGCTGGTTCGAGTCCAGCCATCCCAGCCAGATTAAAGTAAGGCCGGTAATGTGCGGCCTTTTCCAAAATAATTGTAGGACATGACTCAGTAGCTCAGTTGGTAGAGCACCTGCCTTTTAAGCCGGTTGTCCGGGGTTCGAGCCCCCGCTGGGTCACCAGATAAAAGGGCCAGTTTTTTAACTGGCCCTTTTATTTTATAGTTCAATTAGTACAAATAGAAATATCAATACAATATACTACAATCCGTATTTGAAGTGAAGCACTATAATCGGGAAACACGCAGAATAGCGGTACGCAAATCTGCCGCCCTTTCCGGAATTTCGGATGCGCTCATCCCCGCAAAGCCCAATACCAGCCCACCGCACACGGGGTGGACCTGATGACAGTATTCGGAGAGGCCATGGATGGCAAAGCCGGCTTGTGCCGCGGAGGAACACACTGCGGACTCTTCCCGGCCCTCCAGCCAGAGCAGAAAATGGAGGCCCGCATTGTTCCCCGTAATCTGCGCTCCCGGCAGGTCCGCCAGCGCGGAGGTCAGCAGGGAACAGCGGGCCCGATACAGGTTTCCCACCCTCCGCAAATGCCGGGTATACAGTCCACGGTCGATAAAGGCGCGCAGGGTATACTGCTCGAACCGGGAGACGGTGGAGGAGGTGTGTACGAACCGACGGCAATAACAGTCCAGCAGAATCGGTGGCAAAATGAGATAGGCGATGCGGATGGAGGGCGCTACCGAACGGCTGAAGGTGCCGACGTAGACCACTTTTCCGCCAGAGTCAAGTCCCTGCATGGCGGGAATGGGCCGGGTGGTATAGCGGAACTCGCTGTCATAGTCGTCTTCGATGAGGTAGCGCTCCGGTGCGGCAGCGGCCCAGTGCAGCAGCTCCATACGGCGTCCCACCGGCATGGTGACGCCCAGCGGGAACTGATGAGACGGGGTTACATAGGCCACGGTGGCTGGTGACCGGGCCAGGGCATCGGCGGACATCCCCTGGCTGTCTACAGGGATCGGTACGCTGCGCAGACGCAGATTATCGGCCGTGCGGTAAATGGCATGATAGCCGGGGTCCTCCAGGCCCAGCACCGTGCTTGCGGGAAGAAGCTGAAGCAGTAAGCTGATCAGATATTCCAGACCCGCGCCTATGATAATCTGCTCCGGTACGCAGGATACGCCCCGATATTGATGCAGGAAGCGGCAGAGCGTCTCCCGCAGTTCCAGGTCGCCCTGACCGGGCCCGCGCTGCAAAAGACCGGCATTCCGGGAGATGGCCTCCCGGCTCAGACGGGCCCAGGATGCATAGGGAAATGCCTCGGTATCTACGGCGGAAGTGGAAAAGCAGTCGGAAAGTACCGACACGTGCGACGCTGGGAAAAGCGCCGCCGGTGGGACAGGGGAGGGGGGCGGTGCTGGTTCCAAAGGCCGCACAGTGCAGACCCGGTAGCCGCTCCTGGGCCGGCTTTCCAGGTAACCTTCCGCAACCAGCATGCCATAGGCCGTTTCTACCGTACTCATACTTACGCCGAGATGGGAACACAGCCGCCGTTTGGAGGGCAGCGCCTCTCCCGCGCGCATCCGGCCCGTCCGGATTTCATCCACCACATAGCGGTAGATCTGTTCATATAAAGGAAGGGTGGTGCCCAGCTGCAGGGTAAATTCCGTCATAAGCTCCTCCGAACTGACCACGTCAAAAAAGCACAAACTGAGTATTTCAATCATGTCAGTTTTCCATATAATAAGGATAAACCGAGCTGCGCGGCCCGTCAAGGAGGAATTCAAAATGCATACGCACCGCTCTAAACTGCAAAAACTGGTGACTGCCGCTCTGCTGGCAGCCGCTGTGACCATTATGACCGCATTTATCTGTCATATTCCCATTGGGGTCAGCGGCGGCTATATTCACTTTGGAGATGCCATCATTTATCTAGCCGCCACCTTGCTCCCACTACCCTACGCCGCAGCTGTGGGCGCCATTGGAGGGGGTATGGCCGACTTGCTGACCTCGCCGGCTTGGGCACCGGCCACAGTGCTTATTAAAATGCTGATCGTTCTGCCCTTTACCAGTCGGGGGGATCACTTTCTCTGCCGTAGGAATGTGGCGGCGGTTTTCGTGTCCGGCCTGATTACAATTGTGGGCTATTATCTGGCCGATGGAATCCTGTTTGGAGGCTGGGCTGCCCTTGTAATCTCGGTTACCGGGAATCTGGTGCAGGCTGCAGGCAGCGCGGCGATTTATCTGGTGCTTGCCGCCGCACTGGACAAAGTTGGCCTGAAACGGAGACTGCTGGCCCCCACATCAGTTTGAACGAAAAAGAAACAGTAGCCGTCGGTCTTGACAAAACCGACGGCTTTTTTTATGCTGAGAAAGAGTTTACCACGGCAAAGGAGAGACATGCGATGAAAGGACGGTTTGCGCCCAGTCCCAGCGGGCGGGTTCATCTGGGGAATTTGTTTTCCATGCTGCTGGCCTGGCTGGACGCCCGGTCAGTGGGGGGGAGAGTCCTGCTGCGTATGGAGGATCTGGACCCGGAGCGCTGCCGGGAGTCTTATGCCCACCAGCTGGCCGACGACCTGCGCTGGCTGGGGCTGGACTGGGACGAGGGGTATGGAATTGGCGGCCCGGCGGGGCCGTACCGGCAGAGCCAGCGGAGTGCGCAGTATGAGACTGTACTGGGCACGCTGGCAGAGCGGGGGTTGCTGTATCCCTGCTGGTGTACCCGGGCGGAACGGATGGCCGCCGGTGCGCCGCATCCGGATGAGAAGCGCCGGGGCCACGCCTGCCCCTGCCGGTCCTTTTCCGAGGCCAAGCGCCGGGAGATGACGGCGGTTCGCCCGCCGCTGTGGCGGTGCGCCGTGCCGGATCAGATCGTTTCCTTTACCGATGGGCACTACGGCCTGCAGTCGGCAAACCTGGCATGCGACATCGGAGACCCGATCCTGCGCCGGTCGGACGGTGTATTTGCCTATCAGCTGGCTGTCACCGCCGATGACGGAGCCATGGGTGTGACGCGGGTGGTGCGGGGCCGTGACCTGCTGCCCTCTACACCGCTTCAAATCTGGCTTTTGAGGCAGATCGGCCGCCCGGTACCGGCCTATTTCCATGTGCCGCTGTTAACGATGCCGGACGGACGGCGGCTGTCCAAGCGGGAGCGTGACCTGGACATGAGCGCGCTCCAGTCGTCTTATGGGACACCGCAGCAGCTGCTGGGCCTGCTTGGGTGGCTGGCCGACCTTTTGCCAAAACCGGAGCCGGTCACGCTGGCGGAGCTGCTGAATCTGTTTTCCTGGAGCCGTGTGCCGAAAACCGATGTGATTATGGATAAAGAATGGGTGGATAAAATAACAAAAAGAAGATAAACCAGAGCCTGGATTTAATGAGATGAGCGGCATGGAATGCTCCATGCCGCTCATCTCGTTAAACAAAACGTTATCCGCGTTATTCCAGCACCGCTCCGTGGGCGGCGGATGTGACCATTTTGGCGTAGCGAGCCAAATAGCCGGTGGTGACTTTGGGCTGCGGGCATACCCACTTGGCCTTCCGGGCGGCCAGCGTGGCCTCGTCCACCATCAGGTCAATTTTGCAGTTTGAAATGTCGATGGTGATGGTATCACCTTCCTCTACGAAGGCGATAGGGCCGCCCTGCGCGGCTTCCGGGCAGACATGGCCGATAGAGGCGCCGCGGGTGGCTCCGGAAAAACGGCCGTCGGTGATGAGAGCCACGGATTTATCCAGCCCCATGCCCGCGATGGCGGAGGTGGGGTTGAGCATCTCACGCATGCCGGGACCGCCTTTGGGGCCTTCATAACGGATGACCACCACATCCCCGGCCACGATTTTTCCCTCGTAAATGGCGGTGATGGCCTCGTCCTCGCTGTTAAAGACTCGGGCGGGTCCGGTGTGGGTCATCATCTCCGGTGCTACGGCGGACTGCTTGACCACACAGCCCTCCGGCGCCAGACTGCCCTTCAACACGGCGATGCCGCCGTAGGGCGAATAGGGGGTGTCGATGGGGCGAATGATCTCCGGATCCAGGTTTTCCACACCCTTCAGGTTTTCCGCAATGGTCTTTCCCGTGCAGGTGAGCAGGGAGGTGTCCAGCAGGTTCTTCTTGGTCAGCTCCGCCATGACGGCATATACGCCGCCCGCGTGATCGAGATCTTCCATAAAGGTGGGGCCGGCGGGAGCCAGATGGCAGAGGTTGGGCGTTTTGGCCGAGATTCCGTTGGCCATGTCCAAATCCAGTTCAATGCCGCATTCGTGCGCTACGGCGGGCAGGTGGAGCATGGAGTTGGTGGAACAGCCCAGTGCCATGTCGATGGTTTCAGCGTTGTGGAAGGCTGCTTCGGTCATGATGTCGCGGGGCCGGATATTCTGATGGATCAGCTCCATGATCTGCATGCCGGTGTGCTTGGCCAGGCGCAGGCGGGCGGACATAACGGCGGGAATCGTGCCGTTGCCGCGCAGCGCCATACCGATTCCCTCGGTCAGACAGTTCATGGAGTTTGCAGTGTACATACCGGAGCAGGAACCGCAGGTGGGGCAGGCGCTCTGCTCATATTCCTCCACGCCCGCCTCATCCAGCTTACCGGCTTTGTAGGCGCCCACCGCTTCAAACATATGGGACAGGCAGGTCCGGCGTCCATTGGTTAATGTACCGGAAAGCATGGGGCCGCCGGAGCAGAAGATAGCGGGAATATTCAGTCGGGCCGCGGCCATCAGAAGACCGGGCACGTTTTTGTCGCAGTTAGGGACCAGGACTAAGCCGTCAAACTGATGGGCCAGCGCCATGGCCTCGGTGGAGTCGGCGATCAGGTCCCGGGTTACCAGAGAGTACTTCATGCCGACATGGCCCATGGCGATTCCGTCGCACACGGCGATGGCGGGGAACACGATGGGAGTGCCGCCCGCCATCTGAACGCCGGCCTTGACCGCCTCAACAATCTTGTCGAGATTCATGTGGCCGGGGACGATTTCGTTGTAGGAGCTTACAATGCCCACCAGGGGGCGGTCCAGCTCCTCCTTCGTATAGCCCAGGGCGTAAAAAAGGGAGCGGTTTGGGGCGCGCTCGATACCCTTTGTCACATTGTCACTGCGCATGGAAAATACCTCCTTATAAAAAAACCAAAGTTGTATGATTACACTTGAATTGTCTGACTATATATTATAGGATAGAAACAGGGATGTCAAGCCAAAAAACGGCCGAAAGGCAGAAAACGGAGTTGTCGCAATGGAGAAGGAAAGTCTTTCGCAGCAGACTGCACAGAGGCTCTATACCATGATCGTGGTGGAGAAACGGATCGGGCCGGGAGAGAAGCTACCCAACGAGATGGTTCTGTCCCAACAGCTTGGGGTCAGCCGCACTACCCTGCGGGAGGCTATCCGCGCGTTGACCACCCAGGGCATTCTGATGGTCCGGCGGGGCAGAGGGACCTTTGTGTCGGACCAGGTGGGGAACATCAATGATTTCGGCTTTTCCGGGCTGGACCGGATGCGGGGACAACTGCGGGATCTGTTTGAATTGCGGATGATTTTTGAGCCCAGTGCCGCACGTCTGGCCTGCCGGCGGGCCACAGAATCGGAGCTGTCGGAGATTTTAGCATGTGGGGCGGAGGTAGAGCGGCGTATCCGGGCGGGGCGCGACCGGACCGAGGCCGATCGGGAATTCCACGCGGCCATCGTCCGCGCTACCCACAACGAATTTATGGTGCGGCTGCTGCCGATAATTAACCAGGCGGTTGCCTCCGCCATCGTTTCCGGCGGCCATGCGGATCAACTGGCCGATGATACAAGAAAGGACCACGCGCTCCTGCTGGAATTTTTCCGCAGGCGGGATGAGAGCGGCGCGGAGCATGCCATGGCGATTCACATGCATCACAGCATCGATGTGCTGGAGCTGAAAAGGGACGACTGAGGAGGTGGACGACTTGGCGGTCCATGCCGCCAATCACTGCCATGCGCCTTTCACTGTGCCGGTAAAAAAGATGCCTGCCCTCTGTGGATAAAAAACCGCCTGTCCCAATTGGGACAGGCGGTTTTTTATCCGTAGGTTTAGTTGGATGCGGTATCGGGGTCGGCGTCCTCGCCCCAGACCATGTTCTTACGCAGTTCAGCGCCCACAATCTCCATGGGGTGCTTCTTTAGCGCTGCGCGCTTGGAGTTAAAGAACGTGCGGCCGTTTTTGTTCTCTGCGATCCACTTGCCGGCGAATGTACCGTCCTGGATATCGGAAAGGACCGCGCGCATGTTCTTCTTGGTTTCCTCGTAGGGGAGGACGCGGGGACCAGAGACGTACTCACCGTACTCAGCGGTGTCGGAGATGGAGTAGTTCATCATGGCCACGCCGCCCTTGTTGATGAGGTCTACGATAAGCTTCATTTCATGGATGCACTCAAAATAGGCGTTTTCAGGTTCGTAGCCCGCGTCCACCAGGGTCTCGAAGCCGCAGCGCATCAGGTCCACCACGCCGCCGCACAGGACGCACTGCTCACCGAAGAGGTCGGTCTCGGTTTCATCGTGGAAGGTGGTCTCCATAATACCGGCGCGGGCGCCGCCGATGCCGGCGATGTAGGCCAGAGCGATCTTATAGGCGTTGCCGGTGGCGTTCTGTTCCACAGCGACCAGGCAAGGTACGCCCTTGCCGTTTACGTACTGGCTGCGTACAGTGTGGCCGGGTCCCTTGGGGGCGGCCATAAACACATCTACGCCGGCGGGAGGAACAATCTGCTGATAGCGGATATTGAAGCCGTGGGCGAAAGCCAGAGCCTTCCCCTCGGTCATGTAGGGGGCGATATCGCGCTTGTAAACATCGGCCTGAACCTCGTCGTTAATGAGGATCATGACGATGTCGCCCCACTTGGCGGCCTCGGGAATGGTCATGACCTTTAGTCCGGCCTTTTCCGCTACCGCCCAGCTTTTGGAACCTTGACGCAGACCGACGACTACATCGCAGCCGGAGTCTTTCAAGTTAAGGGCATGGGCATGGCCCTGTGAGCCATAGCCGATAATGGCGATTTTTCTACCGTTGAGATAGCTCAGTTCACAGTCTTTCTCATAGTACATTTTTGCCATAGTTAAACTCTCCTTTTTCTTTGTTGTTGTCATATATGGTGTTACGCCCTCGTTCGATGGCGATCGTACCCGTTCTTACTACTTCCAGAATACCCAAGTCACGCAGCAGGTCCAACAGGGCGGCGGCCTTGCCCTCGTCGCCGATGATGGCGATCGTGAGAGTTTCGCGGCTCATATCCACCACGCTGGCGCGGAACACGTTGGCGGTCTGAATAATCTCGTCCTTCTTCTCCCGTGTTTCGGCCCGTACTTTTACCAAAACCAGTTCCCGCTGGACGGAGTTGGCTGTGGAAAGAACCTTGACGGAAATGACCGGAAGCAGCTTGCGCAGCTGGGCGGTAATGTGAGTAATCATGCCCTCGTCGCCCGCAATGACAATGGTGATGCGGGTAACGAGCGGGTCCTCCGTGGTGCCGGAGGCAATGGAGTCGATATTATACCCCTTGCGGGAAAACAGCCGAGCCACTTGGCTGAGTACACCTGGCGTATTTTCTACCAGGATGGAGAGGATGTACGCATTCTGTTCATTCTTCATGACTGCCCTCCTAGTCCAGCAGAAAGTCGGTGAGTGGTTTGCCTGCGGAAACCATGGGGCGTACCGTCTCATCCGTGTCAATGATGCATTCGATAACGCAGGCGTGTCCGCAGGAGAGGGCGTCGTGCATGGCCCCCTCCATCTCAGCGCGGGTGGTAACCCGGCGGCCACGGATACCATAGGCCTCCGCCAGCTTGACAAAGTCCGGCGCGAAATTCAGGTCGGTTTGGGAAAAGCGCCCGCCGTACAGAAGATTCTGCCACTGGTGGACCATGCCCAAGGTGTGATTGTTGAAAATAACGGTAATGATAGGGATGTCGTAGTGGGAGACGGTGGCCAGTTCCTGGCCGTTCATACGGAAACAGCCGTCACCCGTCATATGCAGGACGACCTTGCCGGGATTTCCCATTTTGGCGCCGATGGCGGCGCCCAGGCCAAAGCCCATGGTGCCGAAGCCGCCGCTGGTAATAAGCTGCCCGGGATAGTCGAAGTGGAAGTACTGGATGCTCCACATCTGATGCTGCCCCACGTCGGTAACCACAATGGAGTCGCCGGGCGCGGTGTTTCGAATGGTGCCGATGATATCACAGGGGGTAAGCAAACCGGTACCCTGGGCGGGCGGGGCACGGTGAGAAAAGACAAACTGTTTCCATTCCGTGTGGTCGGCCTGGGAAATACGGGCGTTGAGGAGTTGAAGAACCCGCTTGGCATCACCCACAATATGGTGATCTGTCTGCACGTTCTTATCGATCTCTGCCCGGTCGATATCGATATGGACTATTTTGGCCTGATGCGCAAAGGTTTCCGGCACCGTGGCCACCCGGTCGGAGAAGCGGCAGCCCACGGCAATGAGCAGGTCGCAAGTGTCGCAGGCGATATTAGAGGGCCGCGAACCGTGCATGCCCAGCATTCCGGTGGTCAGCGGATGACCGCCCGGGAACCCACCGCCGCCCATGGCCGTGATGGCCACCGGCGCATCCATGCGCTGCGCAAACTCCAGAAATTCCCGGTGGGCGCGGCTGCGGACCACACCGCCGCCGCAGATAAGAAAGGGCTTTTGGGATGCTCCAATCATCCGGACCAGCTGGTCCACGTCGTCAGCGTTGGGTTCCGGTGTTTTCAGGTCCCAGCCGGAGCGCTTTTTGAGTTTGGCCAAGCGGCCATGGAAGGGATGCTCCGTCTTCGGCAGATATTCGTAGTCCACCATTACGTCCAATGCGGTGACGTTTTTAAGAAAGTCAATGAGTACTGGGCCCGGACGGCCCATGGCGGCTACGGCAAAAGCTTCGCGGATGATGTCCGGAATATCATTGGGGTCCCGCACCAGGTAGGTGGCCTTGGTAATGGGGGAGGCGATGCCGGTGATGTCCACCTCTTGAAATGCGTCCTTTCCCAGCACCTTTTCCCCCACGTTGCAGGTAATGAACACCACGGGAGAGGAATCCATGTAAGCGGTTGCGATGCCGGTGGTCAGGTTGGTGGCGCCGGGGCCGGAGGTGGCGAAGCACACCCCCACTTTTCCAGTGGAGCGGGCGTAACCGTCGGCGGCATGGGCGGCACCCTGCTCATGGGCGGTTAGGATATGCCGAAGCTTATCCTGATACCGGTAGAGTTCATCATAGACGTTCAAAATAGTACCGCCGGGGTAGCCGAAGATCGTGTCGACGCCCTGCTCCAGCAGGCACTCCAAAATGGCTTGTGTAGCCCTTATTTTCATAACTTCGCGCCTCCTTGTGCGAGAATGACACGCAGCCGCCGCTCCAGAACGGCCGCTTGCGTTTTTCCTGCGTGGTGTCGTTTACGCTATATTTTCCCGCTGCCCTTCTGAACGGCGATGACGCCCGTGCGGGCGACCTCCAGAATGGAGAAGGGACGCAGCAGGCTCTCAAACAAATCTACCCGGTCCGGTGTATCGGACAACTCCAGCGTCATGGAGGTGCTGGTGATATCATCAATACGGGCACCCATAATCTGGCATAGATTGGAAATATCCTGCCGGGTTTTGGTAGTGGCGGAAACCTTAATAATGATAAGCTCACGTCCGATGAGATTTTTTTCCTCCAGTGTGCGGACCTTGATGACGTCTACCAGCTTATTGAGCTGCTTTTCCACCTGCTCCACCACATTGTTTCCGCTGTCCACAATAATCGTAATCCGGGAGACGCTCTTGTCATCGGTTACGCCTACGGCTAAGCTCTCAATATTAAAAGCGCGGCGGGAAAACAGGCCGGTAATACGGTTGAGGACGCCGGCCTGATTTTCCACCAGCACGGAAATAGTCTGTTTCATGGTGCCCTCTCCTTTCAGTCGTTGGTCGAAGCGTCCGGGTCCACCGTACAGGTGAGGAGATAAGGACCCGGAGAGCCGAACATCTGGTCCAGCGCTTTGTCCAGCTCGTCGTTGGAGGAAGCAGTGCCGCAGGAGATGCCATAGGCGGCGGCCACGGCGGAGAAATCCGGGGAGCCGGTGAGGGCTACGCCGAAGGGTCCGCTGTACGAGCTATGCTGGATCTGATTGACGAGTCCCAGCACCCCATTTTCAAGGATGACGATTTTTACGTCCGCGCCCATGGCGCAGAGCGTGGCAAGCTCGTTCATGGACATCTGGAAACTGCCGTCACCGCAAACGACCACGGTCTGACGCTCCGGCTGGGCAACCTTAACACCCAGCGCGGCGGGGAGAGAGTAGCCCATGGTGCCTAAGCCGCCCGAGGTGAGAAAACGTCCCCGGCGCAGGGGCAGGTACCGGGCTGCCCAGATTTGGTTTTGCCCCACGTCCACACACACACAGGCATTTTCATCCAGCCAACCGCCCAGCCCGCGCATGAGCGCGGCGGGATCGACTCCCACGGTGCGGGGATGGGGAGGAGTATTCTGAAGCTCCTTCCGGCGGCGGGGCTGAAGCTCAGCCAGCCAGTCGGTGGTGTCAGCTTTGGGATGACGGGCCAGCAGCTGGTTTAGAATGACCTTCACATTGCCCACCACCGGGACGGTGGGAAACATATTTTTACCGATTTCCGCCGGGTCCACGTCGATATGGACCGTTTTGGTACGGCGGGCGATCTCTCTGGGGGCGGAGATCGCCCGGTCGGCCGCCCGGGCCCCGGCGATGATAAGCAGGTCCGTGGTATCCAGCGCCACGTTGGCCAGCGGCGTACCGAAAGCGCCGATCATGCCCATATTCATCGGATGATCGGTGGGCAGCAGGCCCAGCCCCATCATAGTGGTTACCACGGGGATGCCCGCGGTAACGGCCAATTCCTCCAGATCAGCCTGCCCGCCGGCACTGAAGAGGCCACCGCCGGCGCAGAGCAAAGGGCGATGAGCGGCAGATATAGCCTGTATTACCCGGCGGACCTGCAATTCGTTGCCCTTTACGCTGGGCTTATAGCCTCGAATCTCCACCGAATCAGGATAGTGTGGTTCAACCATCTGCTTCTGGATGTCAATGGGCAAATCAATCAATACGGGACCCTGACGGCCGGTGGAGGCGATCAGAAAGGCTTCCTTCACAATCTGCGGGATATTGCCCGCGTCCTTTACGAGATAGCTGTGCTTGGTGAAGGGGGCTACCGCACCGGTGATGTCGACCTCCTGAAAAATATCACGGCCCAGCAGATAACTCTGCACCTGGCCGGTAATGGCAACCATAGGGATGCTGTCCATATAGGCGGTGGCGATACCGGTGATGAGATTGGTGGCGCCGGGGCCGGAGGTTACCATGCAGACCCCCGGCTTGCCGGTAATCCGGGCGTAACCGGAAGCCATATGGCCGGCATTCTGCTCGGTACGGACCAAGGTATAGCCAATGTCCGCGGCGGCCAGCGCGTCCACAGCCGGGCAAATGGTAGCCCCGGCATAGCCGAAAATATGAGTCACATGTTCCCGCTGAAGGCTCTCCATTAAAACCTGCGCGCCGCTGAGCATATCCGCCATCTCCTTTGACAGTTGTATTACTTCAATAATTTAACCCCGGATAAGCAAAAAGACCTCGTCCTGCTAGGACGAAGTCTTACTCCGTGGTACCACCTAAATTCACGGCCGGAGGCCGTGCTCTCAAACCCCGATAACGGAGGGGGAGACCGTTCCAGCCTACTCGGTTCGACCAGACGGCTCACGGGCGACGTTCCGGTACCTCCTCACGAAAGCTCACACCAGCCGCTTTCTCTCTACGCTTGCGGGGATACCATACTTACCCGGTCATTGCCAATTTATATCTTGTTCCGCTTTAACTATGTTAGAATTGCACCACATTATATCTTAGACGGCATGGCGTGTCAATCGAAATTGAGAATTTAAAAAATTTTCTGCGTTTTACCCAACAATAAAAAATGCAGGGCAGCCAGACATTGGGTATTTAAACAATATAGTTGAAATTTCGTCCATATCGCATGGAAATGGAAAAAAGATTATCTGTGAAATTGTAGCTTTTTGCATGGAATCACTGGACATTTTTGTGGAAGAGAGCTATGATAAGAAAGATTCAGAGGTTGAATCGTGGGGAAATGAGAGAAGTACAAGTCATGACAGAGGTGATGCTATGAGCTATAAGTTTTTTGGCGGCGTCCACCCCGCCGAGCACAAAGAGGCCACGGAACATAAAGCTGTTGTTCCGTTGGATGAAGCTCCCGCACAGGTGGTAATTCCTATGTCCATGCATGTTGGCGCGCCATGTAAGCCCATCGTCGCAGTTGGCGATGAGGTTACAGTCGGACAGCAGATCGGTGAAACCGCCGGTCTGGGCGCGCCCATTCATGCCAGTGTATCCGGTAAGGTTGTTGCCGTGGAGCCTCGGCCCCATGCGGGCGGCGACAAGATGATGTCCGTTGTCATCGAGAACGATTTTAAGGACACTCCCCACCCCTCTATCGCGCATCGTGAGAACGTTGACAGCCTGACCCCTCAGGAGATTATCGACATCATCAAGAATGCAGGTATCACTGGTATGGGCGGCGCGGGCTTCCCCACCCACGTCAAGCTCGGTGGTGCGGTCGGTAAGGCCGACACCATTATCATTAATGGCGCAGAGTGCGAACCGTACATCACAGCTGACCACCGGCTCATGCTGGAGCGCGGCGAGGCTGTATTGGGCGGTGTTCGTCTGCTGACCCGCGTGCTGGGTCTGCCCGTTGCCACGATTGGCATTGAGGGCAACAAACTCGACGCGGTTGAGCATCTGCGCAGTCTGATCCCCGACGGAGACACCAGCGTCAAGATCGAGGTCCTCAAGACCAGGTATCCGCAGGGCGCTGAGAAGCAGCTGATTCAGCGGATCACCGGCCGCCAGGTTCCTCCCGGCGGTCTGCCCGCCGACGTAGGCTGCTGTGTCTTCAATGCCGCTACCTCCGCCGCGGTGTATGACGCCGTTGTGGAGGGCAAGCCCCTGACTCAGCGTATCGTTACCCTGACCGGCGGTGCCATGGAGCGCCCACAGAATGTGATGGCCCCCATTGGCACGCCTCTGACCCATCTTATCAAGCAGGCCGGCGGCTTCAAGGTTGATCCTCAGCGTCTGCTGATGGGTGGCCCCATGATGGGCAATCCGCAGTTCAATCTGGATGCCCCCATGATGAAGGGGACCAATGCGCTGCTGGCGCTCACGGATGAAGAAGCCGCCATTCAGGACACGGAACAGACCTGCCTGCGCTGCGGTCGCTGCGTCAATGTCTGCCCCATGCACCTGACTCCCGTCTACATGCACATGTATGCGGAAAAACGCCAGTGGGAGGCCGTCGAAGCCTTCAACGTTATGGATTGTATGGAGTGCGGCTCCTGCAACTACATTTGCCCGGCCCGTCTCCATCTGGTCCAGTCTTTCCGCATGGCCAAGTTCGAGATTCGCGGCCTTGCGGCTAAGAAAAAGGCAAAGGAGGCGAAAGCATGAGCGAAGGAACCCGTAAACTTGGGGTTGCGTCCTCCCCTCATGTGAGTTCCCCGATCGGAACCCGTTCCCTGATGCTGGACGTTGTAATTTCCCTGATTCCCGCCCTGTGCATCGCGATTTATTTCTTTGGTCCCGCCGCGCTCACTAAGACCGCCGTCTCCGTTGCGGCCTGTGTGTTCTTCGAGTGGGGCTACCGCAAGATCTTGAAAAAGACCAGCACCATCGGCGACCTGTCCGCAGTGATTACTGGCATTCTGCTGGTCTTTGTCTGTCCCGTCACGCTGCCCTACTGGACCATTATCATTGGCGACTTTTTCGCCATTGTGGTGACCAAGCAGCTCTTTGGCGGCTTGGGTAAGAACTTCCTCAACCCCGCGCTGTCCGGCCGCGCTTTTTTGATGATGTCTTACCCCGTCCTTATGACCACTTGGGTGAAGCCGGGTATGGCAAACTGGATTCCCGCGTTCGGCTCCACCGTGGATGCCGCCACCGGTGCCACACCGCTGTCGGTTGATTTCATGCACTCCGGGATTATACCTGACGCCAGCTTAATGGATATGTTCATCGGCAACATCGGCGGCTGTGTGGGCGAGATTTCCGCACTGATGCTTCTGATTGGCGGCGTGTACCTGGTGGTCCGCGGCGTGATCCGGGTACGTATTCCCGTTTCTTTCATTGCCACGGTAGCTGTGTTAACCTTCATCTTCCCGAAGAGTGGCAACGGCAACTTTGAATGGATGATGTACAATCTGCTGGGTGGTGGATTGATGCTGGGCGCTATCTTCATGGCGACCGACTATGTTACCAGCCCCGTCACCGCCAAAGGCGAAATTTACTACGGTGTTGGCTGCGGCCTGCTGACCGTGTTTATCCGCTATTTTGGCGGCTACCCCGAGGGTGTTTCCTACGCTATCCTCATTATGAATGCCTGCTCTTGGCTGCTGGATAAGGCTGGTAAGCCCAATCGTTTCGGGGTTACGCCTGAGATGAGAAAAGCCGCTAAGGAAAAGGCGAAAAAGGAGGCGAGCGCGTCATGAGTGAAATTGCGAAGAAGAAAGAACCCGGCATGGCGCAGCTTACCATAACGCTGTGTATCATCTGCGCCGTCTGTGCGTTGCTGCTTGGTCTGACCAACATGGTTACCGCGGACAAAATTGAGGCCATTACCGAGCAGAAAACGATTTCCGCTATGCAGTCTGTATTGCCTGCGGACAACTATGAAAAAGTCGACTACAGCGGCGATGACGCCACCATTCTTGCCGTCAATAAGGCTGGTGATGCCGGCTATGTAGTGGAAGTCGGACCCACCGGCTTCGGCGGCGTGATCGACATGGTGGTCGGTGTCAAGGACGACGGCACGATTTCCGGCATCTCCTTTATTAGCATGAGTGAGACTTCCGGCTTAGGCCAGAACGCCAAAAAGGAGACCTTTTACGGTCAGTTCACCGGCGGCTCCGGTCCGTTCAGCGTGACAAAGGACGGCGGTACCATTAATGCCCTTACCGGCGCCACCATTACCTCCCGTGCGGTCTGCCGCGGCGTGAACTCCGCCCTGACTGCCGTTCAATCGCTGGGTTAAGGAGGGTAAGCCATGAATGTAAAAAAACAGTTGAAAGAAGGTCTGGTTACCCAGAACCCGGTTCTGGTCCAGTTGCTGGGCATGTGCTCCACCATGGCCATCACCACGGTGCTGTTCAACGGCTTGGGCATGGGCTTGTCCGTACTGGCCATCCTGACCTGCTCCAATATCGTGATCTCTCTGCTCCGGAAAGTAATCCCTAATAAAATCCGGATTGCCTGTTATATTGTGGTTATCGCCACCTTTGTGACCATCGTCGATTTGATGATGCAGGCGTATCTGCCGAGCTTGGCGGAGAACCTGGGCGTATTCATTCCGCTGATCGTCGTTAACTGCATCATTCTGGGACGTGCCGAGGCGTTTGCTTCTAAACAGAGCGTGGGAGCCTCCGCGCTGGACGGTATCTTCCAGGGGCTGGGCTACACTTGGGTTCTGCTGGTGCTGTGCGTGGTCCGCGAATTTTTAGGCAATGGTACCTTCGGCGGCGGGATTATCAGCGCCGATGGTATCCGCATTATTCCCGAAGGGTTCCCGGCGCTGGGCCTGGCGCTCCCTGTAGGCGGCTTTTTGGTGCTGGGTGTGCTGATTGCCGTCACGCAATGGGCCATGAACCGCCCCAAGAAGACTGATACTGAGGAGGTGTCCAAGTAATGGAGATGTTTACAACCCTGTTTTCCATTGCCCTGGGTGCCATTCTGGTCAACAACTTCATCTTTGCACAGTTCTTGGGCATCTGCCCCTTCATGGGCGTTTCCAAGAAAGTTGACACTGCCATGGGTATGGGCGTTGCCGTTATTTTCGTCATGGGCGTTGCCTCCGTATTTACCTGGCTGGTCAATGAATTCCTGTTGGTACCGTTCCACCTGGAATTCATGCAGACCATCGCATTCATTCTGGTGATTGCCGCTTTGGTGCAGTTTATTGAAATGTTCCTGCAGAAGTCGGTGCCTGCGCTCTACTCCGCACTGGGCATTTACCTGCCGCTAATCACCACGAACTGCGCAGTGCTGGGCGTTGCTCTGCTGAACATCCAGAATGGCTATAACTTTATTGAAAGCCTGGTCTACGGCGTAACCGGTGGCATTGGCTTTCTGGTTGCCATCGTACTGTTCGCCAGTGTGCGTGAGCGCTTGGAGTTTTCCGATTGCCCCAAGAGCTTTGAAGGTTTCCCCATCGCCCTGATTACCGCAGGTTTGCTCGCCCTGTGCTTTATGGGATTCAGCGGCCTGAAAGTAGTCTGGTAAGGGAGGAGCTGATAGAATGAATACTGTTGTAACCTGTGTTGTGATCCTGGGCGTTCTGGGTGCTGTGTTTGGCTTAGTGCTGGCATTTGCGGCCAAAGTTTTCGCTGTGGAGAAGGACCCACGTGAGGAGGCCATCGCGGCCTGCCTGCCTGGTGCTAACTGTGGTGGCTGCGGCTATGCCGGCTGCGGTGGCTATGCTGCCGCCGTTGTAAAAGGCGAAGCTGCTACCAACTGCTGTGCGGCTGGTGGCGAAGAGGTTGCCGCGAAGGTCGCCGAAATTATGGGCGTGTCGGCGGGCGAATCCGTGAAGATGGTGGCTGAAGTCCACTGTTCCGGCGGCGGTGCCGACAAATCCAAGTATGAGTATATGGGAATCCATGACTGTCTGGCGGCGGCTCGTCTGCCCGGCGGTGGTCCGCTTGCCTGTAAGTATGGCTGCCTGGGCATGGGTACCTGCGAGTCCGTCTGCCCCTTTGACGCCATCCATGTGGTGGACGGTGTGGCCAAGGTAGATGTGGAAAAATGCAAAGCCTGCAAGAAATGCGTGGATATCTGTCCACGGCATATCATTTCGCTGGAGCCGTATAAGACCAAGCGCCATGTGGCGATTCCCTGTTCCTCCAAAGATAAAGGCCCTGCTGTCACCAAAGTTTGTTCTAACGGTTGTATTGGTTGCGGTCTGTGTGCCAAGGCCTGCCCGAAAGAGGCCATTACGGTCACTGATTTCCTAGCCAAGATTGATTATGACAAGTGTGTGGGCTGTGGCCTCTGCGCCCAGAAGTGCCCCCGCAAGCTGATTGTGATCGACGGCAAGGTACCGGTCATTAAACCCAAGCCAGCGGCCGCCAAGCCTGCCGCTTCCGCGGCTGCCAAACCGGCCGCTCCCACGGCTGTTAAACCGGCTGCAGAAAAGAAGGACGAATCCAAGCAGTAAGCATTTATCTTGTGCCTGTATTGGCGCAGGATTTAAACGAGAGGTCCTGCCGCAGTTTGTGGCGGGACCTTTCGGCTTTTTCTTGACTTTTTATCTTGAATTGCATATACTAATTAGGATAAATGCTGTGACGGGAAGCAGTACATGCATGCCCAATGCGAAGAGAGAAGGCGGTTGGTGCAAGCCTTCGTGCGGGTGGTGTGGAAGTCATCCCCGAGCTTCGGTTCCCAGGCTGCGGCGAAAGGACCGGCGGTTGCCCCCGTTACAGGCCAATGAAGTGTGGGCAGGCTTGTGCCCGAATTCAGGTGGTACCGCGGATGCCCTATTCGCCCTGAAACCAGATGGTTTCGGGGCGTTTTATTATGCAACAAAAATAGGAGTGAACATACTATGAGCAAAGAGCTGCCAAAGGTCTATGAGCCTCAAGAGGTCGAGGGCAGGATTTATAAAATGTGGGAGGCGAATGGATGCTTTGAGGGGAAACGCGATCCACAGAAGAAACCGTTCACCATTGTGATGCCCCCTCCGAATGTTACCGGCCAGCTGCACATGGGCCATGCCATGGACTGTACGCTTCAGGATATTCTCATACGCTGGCGCCGGATGCAGGGTTATGCCGCCCTGTGGATTCCCGGCACCGATCATGCCGGTATTGCCACTCAAATCAAGGTGGAAGAGGCTCTGCGGGGCGAAGGACTAACCCGATATGACCTGGGCCGGGATAAATTCATTGACCGGGTTTGGTCGTGGAAGAAGAAATTCGGCGGCCGTATTGTGGAACAGCAAAAAAAGTTGGGTGCCTCCTGCGACTGGTCCCGGGCCCGCTTTACCATGGACGAGGGATTGTCCAAGGCAGTTCGCCATGTGTTCGTCAGCATGTATGAGAAGGGCCTTATATATAAAGGCAGCCGCATTATTAACTGGTGCCCCCATTGTACCACCGCTCTCAGCGACGCCGAGGTGGAGTACAAGGACAAGCCCGGCTATCTGTGGCACTTGAAGTACCCCATCAAGGGGGAAGAAGGCCGGTATGTGGTGGTGGCCACCACCCGGCCGGAGACCATGCTGGGCGATACCGGCGTAGCTGTGAATCCCAATGACGGGCGGTATCGGGACCTTGTGGGAAAAACCTGCATCCTGCCCTTGATGGACCGGGAAATTCCTGTTGTGGCCGACGAGTATGTGGATATGGAGTTCGGTACGGGCTGCGTGAAGATGACACCCGCCCACGATCCCAACGACTTTGAGGTGGGGCTCCGGCATAATCTGGAGTGCATTCGGGTGCTGGATGACAACGGAAAAATTAATGAACTGGGTGGAAAATACCAGGGGATGGACCGTTACGAGGCCCGGAAGGTCATTGTGGAGGATCTGGACAAGCTGGGCCTTCTGGATAAAATTGAACCCCATCAGCACAATGTGGGCACCTGCTACCGCTGCGGCACCGATGTGGAGCCCCTTATCTCTGCCCAGTGGTTTGTAAAAATGGCACCACTGGCTGAGGAGGCCCTGCGCGTGGTGAGGCAGGGTGAGACCAAATTCGTGCCGGACCGCTTTTCTAAGGTCTACACCAACTGGATGGAGAATGTTCATGACTGGTGTATTTCCCGTCAGCTGTGGTGGGGCCATCAGATTCCGGTATGGTACTGTGACGACTGCGGAAAGATGACCGTTTCCGAGACCGACCCCACCGAGTGCCAGCACTGCCACAGTAAGCGTATTCACCAGGACGAGGATGTGCTGGACACCTGGTTTTCCTCTGCCCTGTGGCCGTTTTCCACTCTGGGCTGGCCAGAAAATACGGAAGATTTTCGGTACTTTTATCCCACGGACGTGCTGGTTACCGGGTATGACATTATCTTTTTCTGGGTGGCCCGCATGATTTTTTCAGGCTGTGCCCATACCGGTAAGACGCCGTTCCACACGGTTTTTATCCATGGTTTGGTCCGGGATGACAAGGGGCGCAAGATGTCCAAGTCGCTGGGCAATGGCATCGACCCGCTGGAGATGGCGGACCAATACGGCGCGGACGCGCTTCGCTTCAATCTGATCACCGGAAATTCACCCGGAAATGACATGCGTTTTTATACCGAGCGCTGTGAGGCCATGCGCAACTTTGCCAATAAGATCTGGAACGCCTCCCGTTTCCTGATGATGAACTTAACCATTAACAAATGTGAACTGCCCAACGAGCTGAACTTGGAGGATAAATGGATTCTATCCAAACTCAATTCGCTAATTCCAGAGGTTACAGACAATATGGAGCGATATGAGTTGGGTGTTGCCGCCCAGAAGGTCTATGATTTTATCTGGGACGACTACTGTGACTGGTATATCGAACTGACCAAGCCGCGTCTGCAGGGCGAGGACGAAGGGGCCAAGGCAAATGCCCAGAATGTACTGTGCTATGTGCTCACCGAGACGTTGAAACTGCTGCATCCGTTTATGCCTTTTATCACCGAGGAGATCTGGCAGGCTCTGCCCCACGAGGGCGACTACCTCATGTTGCAAACCTGGCCAAAACATCATGTGGAACTGGACTTTCCCATGGAGGAAAAAGCCATGGAGATGGTGATGGAGGCAATCCGCGCGGTTCGGACCTGCCGTTCCGAGATGAACGTACCGCCCTCCCGAAAGGCACATCTCACCATCGCCACGCTGGAACGCGGCGTGTTTGAACTGGGCGAGACAGCCCTGAAGCGTTTGGCCTATGCCGGTGACATCAGCTTTGTGGAGCCCACCGAAGTAATCGAAGGACAGAAAGGCGTTGTGTCGGTGGTAACGCATGCAGCCCGCATTTTTATGCCCATGGCAGACCTGGTGGATATGAAAAAGG
This sequence comes from Intestinimonas sp., assembly GCA_022653075.1. Classification (GTDB taxonomy): domain Bacteria; phylum Bacillota; class Clostridia; order Oscillospirales; family Oscillospiraceae; genus Intestinimonas. The sequence continues at coordinate 71,756 of JALCSB010000010.1, read as the reverse complement.
AGAAGGCACGCATTGAAAAACAACTGGGTAAGAACAGGGCAGAACTGGATAAATTGAATCACAAGCTTCAGAATCCCGGCTTTGTAACCAAGGCACCTGCCCAAGTGGTGGAGGCAGAGCGGGAGCGCGGCGAAAAACTGAGCGCCCTCATTGTCAAGCTGGAAGAACAGCTGCGCAGTATATAACCGCATAGTAGCCATGTAAAAAATACCAATTCGACACTACTTGACAGAAAAGGCCGGGAGAACGGCGTTATAATCGCAGTATACCAAAAATTGGTATACTGCGATTCTTTTATGACGAAAAATACTAGAGCCCAACAAAAAGTGGGACAGGTATGGGGGAGGAGACCGGCCGTGGGAATTACCTGTACATGCAGAGACCGCATTTTATGCGTTCATCTCAATGGTGAACTGGACCACCATGGCGCCAAGAGTATTATCCAGGAGATGGACCGGCAAATCGGCGCGGAGCTGCCGAAGCGCCTGACCATTGATATGGGTAAAGTCAGCTTTATGGACAGCTCCGGCATTGCGGTCCTGCTGCGGGCGCGTCGGAGAATGGAAGAGCTGGAAGGTGGACTTGTCATTCAAAATGTGCCGGAGCAGGCGGACCGGGTCTTTACAGCCGCAGGGCTGCACCGGCTGCTGCGCTTTGAATAAAAGGACGGGTAGGCCTGCTGGCAGCAGGCCCGCCGGGAAAGGAAGGCGTACATATGAGACCCGAAAACAGCGCGACTGTGGAATTTGTGAGCCGGTCAGTAAACGAGGGCTTTGCCCGTACGGCGGCGGCCTGCTTTGCTGCACAACTGGACCCCACACTGGATGAGATCAATGACATCAAGACAGCGGTGAGCGAGGCGGTAACAAACTGCATCGTCCACGCTTACCCAAAGGAGCTGGGAAAAATTCGCATGAAACTGCACCGGTACCCCAATGATCTGCTGGAGATCATAATTCAGGACTGGGGTGTGGGAATTGCCGACGTGGAACAGGCCCGCACGCCGCTGTTTACCACCGGCACAGAAGAACGTGCCGGTATGGGTTTCACTATTATGGAGAGCTTTATGGACAGCGTTCGGGTACGTTCCACGCTGGGAAAGGGGACAACGGTAAAGCTGCGGCGGCATATTTCACGCCGGATTTCGGGGGCGCGGGGATGAGTACGCCGTCGGAGACCGCCTCTCTGCTGGAAGCCGCCGGAAGCGGGGATAACGAAGCCTGTACCCGTATTCTGGAAGAAAACGCGGGCCTGATCTGGAGTATCGTCCGTCGCTATTTTGGCAGGGGCGTGGACCCGGAAGACCTGTATCAGCTGGGTTGCCTCGGTTTCCTCAAAGCGGTGCGCGGCTTTGACCCGGCCTTTGGTTGTCAGTTCTCCACCTATGCGGTCCCAAAGATCGCGGGAGAAATCCGCCGCTTCCTAAGGGATGACGGCGCCATCAAGGTCAGCCGCGGTATGAAGGAAAAGGGGAGCGTGATCCGGCAGGCTCAGGAAAAGCTGTCAGCGGAGCTGGGCCGTGAACCCACACTTTCGGAATTGTCGGAGTGTACCGGTCTGGAGGTGGAGGATATCGCTGCAGTGGAGACGGCTAACCTGCCGGTCTCCTCTTTACAATCAGAGACCGGGCCGAACGGTACGGCACTGGAGCGGGTACTGGGCACCAGCGGTATGGAAGAGCATATGGTGGAGCAGCTGTCGCTGCGCGGGGCCGTGGACAGTCTGCCCCAGCGGGAACGAAAAATTATTCTCCTGCGCTATTTTAAGGGACTGACCCAGGACCAGACGGCGCGGATCATGGGAGTTTCACAGGTTCAGGTTTCCCGTATCGAGCGGCGTTCCATTGAGTTGCTGCGGGAAAAACTACGAGAATAAGCAGCTGTGTGGAAAAAGCCAGTCCCGGAAATGCTTTGCATTTCCGGGACTGGCTTTTTCCAGAGGGATGGAGTATAATTTGCAATATAAACCAAAACAGGGGGGCGTGTTTGTTTTGAGCGACGTGCTATATATTGTGGTACCCTGCTACAACGAGGAAGAGGTGTTGCCGGAGACGGCACGGCGCCTGCGGGCCAAGCTGGAAACACTGATTGGAAAGAGAAAGATTTCTCCCCAGAGCCGGATCATGTTCGTGAACGACGGGTCGAAGGACGGGACCTGGCAACTTATTACGAGAATGCACGATGAATCTTCTCTGTTTTCCGGTGTGGACCTGACCCGGAACCGAGGGCATCAGAACGCACTGCTGGCGGGCCTTATGACCGCCAAGGACCGGGCTGACCTGACCATTTCCATGGATGCCGATTTGCAGGATGATGTGGACGCGGTGGACGCCATGGTGGATCAATACTATGAGGGATGTGACATCGTTTACGGTGTACGGTCGTCCCGAAAAACCGATACTCTTTTTAAACGGTATACCGCCGAAGGTTTTTACCGCCTGATGAACCTGCTGGGTGCCAATGTAGTTTTTAACCACGCGGACTACCGCCTGATGTCCCGGCGCGCCTTGGAAGGGCTGGCACAGTTCCGGGAGGTAAATCTTTTTCTGCGGGGTATTGTACCCCTGATCGGCTACCGCTCCGGTACGGTGACGTATGAGCGGGCGGAGCGTTTCGCGGGGGAGAGCAAATACCCGCTGAAAAAGATGCTGGCCTTTGCCTTGGAGGGCATCACATCGCTGTCCACCAGGCCCATCCGCTACATTGTGGGACTGGGCTTTCTTATTTTTGCTGTCAGTATGGTTATGCTTATCTACATCGTGGTGCGCTACCTGACCGGGTATACTGTCGCCGGCTGGGCCAGCGTGGCCTGTTCGGTCTGGGCCATTGGTGGATTGATCCTACTGTCCCTAGGCGTAATCGGAGAGTATATCGGGAAAATCTACCTGGAAACCAAGGGGCGTCCCCGCTTCCTGATTCGGAGCATATTAGAGGAGGACGAGGATGGCAAAACTGATTGACGCGAGTATTCCAAAGTTCCTGCTGGTGGGTGTGGGAAACACGTTGCTCTCGGCCTTCCTGATGTTCGCCCTGGAAGGGTTGGGCTACTGGCCCTCCACCGCCATTGCCTACGCAGCGGGCGCGGCTATGAGCTTTTTTTTGAACCGACGGTTCACTTTCCACAGCCAGGAGACCGTGGCGCGGTCTGCGGTAAAGTTTGCACTCAACGTGCTGGTCTGTTATGGGGCGGCGTACGGCGCCGCGCGCCTTCTGACGGTCGGGTTTTCGGGACTGCTCACGCCGGTCTGGCGGGAGCGTGTTACAAAGCTGCTGGGCATGGGCCTCTATACCGTGCTGAATTATTTGGGACAGCGCTTTTTTGCCTTTCAGAGGCACCAATAAACCAGACAAAAGGATGTGGCGGGGAAGCCCACGGCGTAGGGCTGCTTTGAACTCATAGAAATCCAAAGGAATGGAAAAAGTTATCTAAATAATAAAATTTTCCGGTGGAAAGATAACGAAAAGGTTAAAATTAAAATTTGGAGAAAGAAAAATAAAAAGTTTGTTAATTTCCGCTAAGACATCTTGCGCCCAACTGGGAGAGCGTATACAATGAAACCAGATTCCAAATAAAAAACAGGGGGTTTTTATATGACTTCTTTTGAAGAACTCAAAAATCGAGCCTTGGACCTGGCCCAGTCCGGTGTTGCCAAAGCCAAGGTTATGACCGATGTAGCCAAGCTGAATATTGCCAATACGACCGAGGAAGACGCGATTAAGCGCGCCTATATTGAAATTGGAAAGCTCTATTATGCGGAACGCGGCATGGCTCCTGAAGCGGCTTATGTTGCGCTGTGTGAGAAGATTACCGCCGCTAAGACCCGCATTGAGGAAAACAATACCAAGATCAGCGATATTAAGAAGGCGAATGCATCGGTGGTCGACGTAGATTCCACGGACTGTGGCTGCGGCTGCAACTGTGGCTGCGAGACGGAGGTTCCGCCTGAGGAGCCCAAGGACCCGGACGAGCAGTAAAAAAGTAGAAACCGGCCTGCCGTATGACAGGCCGGTTTTGCATTGAGCGGAAACGACGCGCGGTGGGACGGCTGCGTTTTTGTATGGCCGGATACCATTTCCCTTATGAAAATTCAAAAGGGTGTGCAGGACGATCCTGCACACCCTTTAAAAAAGTAGAGACAATATGTCTTACGCAACGTGGCGGCCATAGACATAGACACCGGCATAATAGCCAGAGGAAAGATCATTGATCTGGACCTTATAAGCATTGGTAGAGGCGTGGATAAACTTTCCCCCGCCGATATAAATCCCCACATGAGAAACAGGTTTACTGGTGTTGTGACGGAAGAAGACCAAATCGCCGGGCTGCAACTCACCCTTTGAGACGGAAACACCATTCGACAGCTGACCGGTAGCTGTACGGTTCAGCGTGTAGCCAAACTGGGCATAGACGTACTTGGTAAAACCGGAGCAGTCAAAACACGAGGGGCCATTGGCTCCGTATACATATTTGCAACCCAGATAATTCTGCGCGTAGGCGGCAATCTGAGAGCCGAGATTACTTTGAGAGACGGCGGCCGCAGAGTCGGTTATAGGATCGCTGGTGGGAGCAATGTAATCGCTGCTGACATAGCCTGTCTTTCCGCTATATGTAACCAAATACCAGCCGCCGGTCACACCGTCCAGCTGAAGCACCACCCCGTTGGGAATGGAGGTGAGAATGCTTCCGTCCGTACCCGGCTTGGAGCGGAGGTTCAATGTGCTGCCGCTGGTCGTTACCGCGCCGCGGCCTAAATCGCAGGTAGCGGTCTGGAGCAAATCGACCCAGTCGGCGGACATGTAACCTTGTACATTGTCGTAGCTGACCTGATACCAGCCGTCCGAGGAGTTATCTAAGACAACTACCTTGGAGCCTTCGGAAGCGGTAGCTAAAATACTGCCTGCGGTAGAAGGAGCATCCCGCAGGCGAAGTGCCCCGGCGGTTACAGAGCCAGCGCCCAGACAGGCGGCAGACGCACCCATCGTACACATGGCGGTGATGGTAAATGACAGAACAGCGGCTTTCAGCAGTCGGTTTGGCGTTATCATCGGTAAGGACCTCCGTCTTTCTCTCTACTTAATTATCCAGTCAGCTTCTCTGCATATCTGAAGCTTTTACTTTCCGGCGAGGGCCCGATCCAGCCAGACAGCCGCCACATCCATGGCAGCATACAGGCTTTCCTTTTCACTCTTTTTAACCACGCGGTCACGGCTTTTAAGGTCGGGGTCGGTCAGCTGCAACTGAACCGACACGCGGGTGGCTACGTTTAAATCATCGTCCTTTTTACTATCCACGACTTGCAGCATAATAATATATTTTTCTGCCATGCTGCCGTAATAAATCAGATTATCCTTACGGCGCAATGGATGACCTTTATATACGAGTGGGAATTTTTCAGATGCCATAATGACCTCCTGTTACCAATCATTAAAAACTGTAACCAAATTGTAACACGTTGTTGCCGCCATGTCAAACTCTTTCAAGAGCTTTTTTGGGGAAAGAGTATGAACTTTCTGTGAATAAAAAGGGGGAACCGCAAATCTGCAGTTCTCCCTGCGAAAACAGATGAGTTTAAGGGAAAGATGACTGATATGCTGCAAGTTCCCGGATCAGAAAATATAGCACAGCCGGCAGTACAGCCAGCAAAAGCAGCGCCCCCCAGGCCATGGGAAAGAGGTAGTGCATTGACAGATAGGCGTAATAGGCACCCAGCGAAGCAATTTGAACGGCTGCGGTGAAAACGATGCGCCGGGGGCGAAAACACGACCAGCACAGCGTCAGTACATCCGCTAGAAAAAAGTAACGGTCGTGCATATGCGGCAGGAGAAAGGGAATCCCCACAGCGAAAAATAGGGCGGTTAGAAAAAGCGCCTGATCCGTAATTTTATGGCGACGAAAAAACAGAAGCAGGAGAATTACGCCCACCGCCGCAAAGGCGGACAGAATACCCAGATGGGCAGCGGCTGGTATATTAGATGTTATTTCAAAAGGAAGTAATGCGTAGACCGAAGGAGCGTTTAAAGTGAGGTAATTACTGTATTCTGTAGTCTGGCCTAAATAAATTCCCAGTATATCGCCCAGTGGCTTTCCCAGAAGGAGCGCTGGCAGACAGACAGCGGCGCTGACAGCGGGAAAAAGCAGAAGATGACGGAATTTGATGCGGCCGGCAAGCCACAGCGCACACCACAGCGGCAGGAGGAAAACGGTCTGTAATTTAAAGGAGAAGGCCAGCGCCACCAGAAGGACCGACTGCGCCGACCGCCGCTCCAGCGCGGAGGCCAGTGCGTGGATACAAAAGGCCGCGTAGATGGAGTCGCATTGCGCCCAGAGCGCGCCGTTGAGAATCACAGTGGGCAGCAGAAGAAGGACGCAGAAGGCGGCGGCCGGTCCTCCAATCCGCTCCGGCGTCAGTGCATGGACCAACCGCATTCCGCCCCAGGCAAGAATGACGTCAAACAGGATGGAGAACAGTTTGATGGCGTACAGGTCTGGAACCGGAAAATAGGAGATGGCGGCCAGAAAGTAGAGATAGGGGACGTTATAATTACCTTTAGGCAGGCGTAGGGCGGCCCAACCACCGTTTTCCCGAAAAAAAGCGGCCCAGTCGGAGAGAAAGACCAAATAATCATTGGAGGTATAGTCCAGACACAGGCACCGCAGAAAAACAGCAAGACCGACGGGGAGCAGGCACAGCAGGACCCCCCGGCTGGAAAGTTTGCCCCACCGGAACAGGAGGAGCAGAGAGAGTGCGGCCAGCGCCAGCAGACAGCAGGCGACGAAGACGCCGCTACCCAGTGACAGAAAACGGCAGCGAAGTAAGGCCGCCAGAAGCAGCCACCCTCCGCCAATGGCGCACAGATATGCGACAGGACGGTCATGCCGGAATGAAACGGCGAAAAACATCGTGAAACCTCCCGAACGATAGAGTGCGGGAAACAAAAAAAGCCCGGATTACTCCGGACTCATCCCTCTGCAACACGGGAAAGACTTGACAGTACAGCACAGACATGGTATACTAAAATGCTTTTATACGTCCATACCCTTTTTTGCCACTCTGCCAAATCAACACCATGAGTATAGCATTTTCAGCAGAACGGCGCAAGGGAACAGGCAAACATCAAGACAACGTTTTCGGGTGTATCAAAACCGGGAGCAGAGGCGCTTTTTGTTGATTTGACGATAGATGAACAGTGAATACGACGAAATGGGTCGGAAATCTCTCGCGTTTCGACCCACAGTGTGAGAAAATGGAGTGTGATTTTCGGAATGCTGAACAACATGGTCAAGGATGTCTATTATGGGAAGACCTTGCGCAAAAGCTACGCCCGCCACCAGGAGATTCTGGACATGCCGAATCTGCTGGAGGTGCAGAAAAAGTCCTATCAGTGGTTTCTGGACACCGGTCTGAAAGAAGTATTCAAGGATGTGGCCTCAATCACCGACTACGCGGGCAATCTGGAGCTTTCCTTTATTGACTACTCCATGGACGAGCCACCCAAATATTCGGTGCAGGAGTGCAAGGCACGGGATGCCACCTATGCCGCGCCCATTAAGGTGCTGGTGCGTCTGCGCAACAAAGAGACGGAGGAAATCAAGGAGCAGGAGATTTTCATGGGAGATTTCCCCCTGATGACCAAGGCCGGCACCTTTGTCATTAACGGCGCTGAGCGCGTTATCGTCTCTCAGATCGTCCGTTCCCCCGGTGTCTATTACGGGCGCACTACCGACAAGACGGACAATTACACCTATACGTCCACCGTAATCCCTTACCGCGGCGCGTGGCTGGAATATGAGACGGACCTGTCCGATGTGTTCTACGTCCGCATCGATAAGAACCGTAAGCTGCCCATCACCTGCCTTATCCGTGCCGTAGGCCCGCAGACCGATGCGGAGATTATCGACATGTTCGGTGAGGACCCCCGTATCCTTTCCACCATTGAAAAGGACCCCTGTAAGACACGGGAGGACGCGCTGCTTGAGATCTATCGCAAGCTGCGCCCCGGTGAGCCGCCCACGGTGGATTCCTCCGAGTCCCTGCTGGCCACGTTGTTTTTCGACCCCCGGCGCTATGACCTGTCCGCCGTGGGCCGCTATAAATTCAATAAAAAGCTGTCCATCTGGCAGCGCCTTAACGGCCAAAAGCTGGCCCAGCCGGTGGCCGATCCCATGACCGGAGAGATTTTGGCCGAGGCCGGTGAGGTCCTGACCCGCGAGCGTGCCCGGGAGCTGGACGCCAAGGGCGTCAGCGAGGCCGTAGTGGATTTGGAAGATACTCAGGTCAAGGTGTTTTCCAACAATATGGTGGACATGAAGAACTTCATCCCCCTGTCAGACGAAGAGCTGGAGGCGCTGGGCGTTACCGAGAAGGTATTCTTCCCCGTGCTCAGTGAGCTGATGGAACAGTATGGCGATGACCTGGACGGCATGAAGGAGGCTATTCGGGAACGCATTGACGAGCTGATCCCTAAGCACATCATTGTGGAGGATATGATGGCCTCCATTAACTGCCTCAACTGTCTGGCGTGCGGCCTAATGGGACCCGACGACATCGACCATTTGGGTAACCGCCGTCTGCGCTGCGTGGGTGAGCTGCTGCAAAATCAGTTCCGCATTGGGTTTAGCCGTATGGAGCGTGTCATCCGAGAGCGCATGACCATTCAGGACCTGGATATTGTGACACCGCAGTCTCTCATCAATATTCGTCCGGTCACCGCCTCCATTAAAGAGTTCTTCGGCAGCAGTCCCCTAAGCCAGTTTATGGACCAGACCAACCCGCTGGCCGAGCTGACTCACAAGCGCCGCCTGTCCGCCCTCGGGCCCGGCGGCCTGTCCCGTGACCGCGCCTCCTTTGATGTCCGGGATGTCCATTACAGTCACTACGGCCGTCTGTGCCCCATTGAGACGCCAGAAGGCCCGAATATCGGCCTTATCTCCTACTTGGCCTCCTATGCCCGTATCAACCGGTATGGATTCATCGAGGCACCCTACCGCAAGGTGGATAAGGCCACCGGATGCCTGACCGGCACCATTGAATATATGACCGCCGATGTGGAGGATGAGTATACCATCGCTCAGGCCACCGAGCCGGTGGATGAGAATAATCATCTGATTCATGAGCGGATTACCTGCCGCCACCGCAATGAAATTATCGAGGTGGACCGTGAACAGGTGGACTACATCGACGTATCCCCTAAGATGATGGTGTCCATCGCCACCGCCATGATCCCCTTCCTGGAAAATGACGATGCCAACCGTGCCCTCATGGGCGCCAACATGCAGCGGCAGGCCGTGCCGCTGCTGACTACCGAAGCGCCGATTGTGGCCACCGGGCAGGAGCATAAAAACTGCATTGATTCCGAGGTGGCGTTCCTGGCAGAAGAGGCCGGCGAGATTGCCCGCGTGGCCGCCGACCATGTAACCGTCCGCTATGACAGCGGAACGGTGACTGACTATAAGCTGACCAAGTTTATGCGCTCCAACCACGGCACCTGTATCAACCAGCGGCCCATTGTCTCCGCCGGCGACCGGGTGGAGAAGGGCGACGTTATCGTCGACGGACCCTCTACCAGTCAGGGCGAAATCAGTTTGGGCAAGAACATACTCATGGGTTTTATGACGTGGGAAGGCTACAACTACGAGGATGCCATCCTGCTCAACGAGCGTATGGTAAAGGAGGATGTATTCACCTCCATCCACATCGAGGAATACGAGACGGAGTCCCGCGACACCAAGCTGGGCCCCGAGGAGATTACCCGCGATATCCCCAATGTAGGCGAAGATGCGCTGAAGGACCTGGACGAGCGGGGCATCATCCGTGTGGGTGCGGAAGTCCGCGCCGGCGACATTCTGGTGGGTAAGGTCACGCCCAAAGGTGAGACCGACCTCACCGCCGAGGAGCGCCTGCTGCGCGCCATCTTCGGTGAGAAAGCCCGCGAGGTTCGTGATACCTCTTTAAAAGTGCCCCACGGCGAATACGGCATCATCGTGGATGTGAAGGTATTTACCCGCGAGGCGGGCGATGAGCTGTCGCCCGGCGTCAACATGGTGGTCCGCGTCTATATTGCCCAGAAGCGCAAAATCAGCGTGGGTGATAAAATGGCCGGCCGTCATGGCAACAAAGGCGTTGTCTCCCGCATCCTGCCGCAGGAGGACATGCCCTTCATGCCGGACGGCACGCCGCTGGATATCGTCCTGAACCCTCTGGGCGTACCTTCGCGTATGAACATCGGCCAGGTGTTGGAGGTCCATCTGGGTTATGCCGCCAAGGCTCTGGGCTGGAAGGTGGCCACACCTATTTTTAATGGCGCCAACGAACCGGAGATCGCCGCAACGCTTCACGCGGCCGGTCTGAAGGAGGACGGCAAGAGCTGGCTGTATGACGGCAGAACCGGCGAACGGTTCGATAACCGTGTCACCGTCGGCTATGTCTACTTCCTCAAGCTGCACCATCTGGTGGATGATAAGATCCATGCCCGTTCCACCGGCCCATATTCGCTGGTGACCCAGCAGCCGCTGGGCGGCAAAGCCCAGTTCGGCGGCCAGCGCTTCGGTGAGATGGAGGTCTGGGCGCTGGAAGCTTACGGCGCGGCCTATACCCTTCAGGAAATTCTGACGGTGAAATCCGACGACGTCACCGGCCGTGTCCGCACCTACGAGGCCATCGTGAAGGGCCACAATGTGCCTAAGCCCGGGGTTCCGGAGTCTTTCAAGGTTTTGGTAAAAGAATTGCAGGCCCTGTGCCTGGACGTCCGTGTGCTGGACAGCAGCGGTAATGAGATCGAGCTGAAGGACGACGATGACGACGACAACTATCAGCCGGACCGCCGTGACTTTGACGATTTTGGCAACTTCACCGACGAGTCCGCTTTCTCAGCCGCCGGTTACACGATGAAGGAGAACAGCGACGAAGATGATTTGGCGGTTGGAGGCAGTGCGGATGGGCCCGACAGCGGGGATAGCGCGCCATTTGATAACACCGCGGATGCCGGCAACAAAAATGATGATATGGAATAATAAGGGAGGACGATTCACACTATGAGTTATGCTGAGTTTGACGCGATCCGAATTTCCATCGCCTCCCCGGAACAAATCCGCGAGTGGTCCTACGGCGAAGTTAAAAAGCCGGAGACCATCAACTACCGGACCCTGAAGCCGGAGCGTGACGGCCTGTTTTGTGAGCGTATTTTTGGGCCTACCAAGGACTGGGAGTGCCACTGCGGCAAATACAAAAAGATCCGATATAAGGGCAAGATCTGCGACCGCTGCGGCGTGGAGGTCACCCGTGCCAAGGTCCGCCGTGAGCGGATGGGCCATATCGAGCTGGCCGCCCCGGTGTCCCATATTTGGTATTTTAAGGGCATTCCTTCCCGCATGGGCCTGCTGCTGGACATCTCCCCCCGGATATTGGAGAAGGTCCTCTACTTTGCGGCCTATATCGTCACCGACCCCGGCTATACGCCGCTGGCCAAAAATCAGATTCTCTCGGAAAAAGAGTACCGGGACATGCGGGAAAAATATGAGGATGACTTTGAGGCCGGTATGGGCGCGGAGGCCGTGAAGAAACTGCTTGAGGACGTCAATCTGGATGAGCTCTCCGAACAGCTTCGTACCGAACTGAAAAGTGCCTCCGGCCAAAAAAAGGCCCGCATCGTAAAACGTCTGGAGGTTGTGGATGCTTTCCGCCTGTCCGGCAACAAACCGTCGTGGATGATCATCGATGTTTTGCCCGTGGTTCCGCCGGAACTGCGTCCCATGGTCCAACTGGACGGTGGCCGTTTCGCCACCTCAGATCTGAACGACCTGTACCGCCGGGTGATTAACCGCAACAACCGGCTTAAACGCCTGATCCAGCTCAATGCACCGGATATTATTGTCCGTAATGAAAAGCGCATGCTTCAGGAGGCGGTGGACGCCCTTATTGACAATGGCCGCCGCGGACGCGCTGTCACCGGCGCCAATAACCGTGCGCTCAAATCCCTGAGCGATTTGCTCAAGGGCAAACAGGGCCGTTTCCGCCAGAACCTGCTGGGCAAACGCGTGGACTACTCCGGGCGTTCCGTTATCGTGGTGGGACCCGAGCTGAAGATTTATCAGTGCGGCCTGCCCAAGGAGATGGCCATCGAGCTGTTCCGCCCCTTCGTGATGAAGAAGCTGGTGGAGGACGGCCTGGCCAACAACATCAAATCAGCCAAAAAGATGGTGGATAAGGGCCGTCCGGAGGTCTGGGACGCCCTGGATTTCGTCATCAAAGACCACCCGGTTATGCTCAACCGTGCGCCGACCCTGCACCGCCTGGGCATTCAGGCATTCGAGCCTGTGCTGGTGGAAGGCCGCGCCATTAAGCTGCATCCTCTGGTATGTACCGCCTTTAATGCCGACTTCGACGGCGACCAGATGGCCGTCCATGTCCCCCTGTCCGCCGAGGCGCAGGCCGAGGCCCGCATTTTGATGCTCTCCGCCAACAACCTTCTGCGTCCCCAGGACGGCGGCCCTGTCACCGTGCCGACGCAGGATATGGTGCTGGGCTCCTATTACCTGACTTACGAGCGCTACCCCGACCCCGACCCCGACTTTTCCTATGAGAACTGCGGAGCCGTCCGTGCCGCTTTGGCTGATGGCGCGCTGTGCCCGGAGGACCGTATTTGGGTCAAAAACCCCGACAGCCATGACAAATACGACACTTATATTATCACCTGCGCGGGGCGGGCCGCGGAGACGCCGGAGGGACAGACCCCTCGTGAGGTATTCCACACCTTTGCCGGCGACGACGAGGCATTGCTGGCCTATGACGAGGGTGAGCTGGACCTGCATGTCCCCATTCTGGTCCGCCGGGAGCGTGAGGTGGACGGAGTGAAGTACCATAAACTGGTTCGCACCACGGTGGGCCGCCTGATCTTTAACGAAGGTATCCCGCAGGATCTGGACTTTGTGGACCGCAATGACCCCGAAACCATGTTTGAGCCTGAAATTAACTTCATCACCGGCAAGAAGCAGTTGGGCAAGATCATTGACCGATGCATTAACAAGCACGGCTTTACCGTGTCCGCCGGCGTACTGGACGTTATCAAGGCAAAGGGTTATAAATTCTCTACCCGTGGTGCTTTGACCGTCTCCATTTCGGACATGACCGTACCCGCGGAAAAGCCTGCCTTGATCGCGGCTACCGAGCATGAGATTGCCAAGATCGAGCGCCAGTATAAGCGCGGCTTTTTGACCAACGATGAACGCTACCGTCTGGTGGTGGAGGCATGGGAAAAGACCACGAAGGAAGTAACCGATGCCCTGATGGCCGGCCTGGATCGTTATAACCCCATTTGGATGATGGCGGATTCCGGCGCCCGTGGTTCTACCGCTCAGATTCGCCAGCTGGCCGGTATGCGCGGCCTGATGGCCGATACCTCCGGACGCACCATAGAGATCCCTGTCAAGGCAAACTTCCGCGAAGGCCTGTCTGTTTTGGAGTATTTTATCTCCAGCCGAGGCGCCCGAAAGGGATTGGCCGATACCGCCTTGCGTACTGCCGACTCTGGTTATCTGACCCGCCGACTGGTGGATGTATCCCAGGAGGTCATTATCCGTGAGCATGACTGCGGTACTGACGATGGAATCTGGGTCTCCGAGATCAGTGAGAACGGCCAGGTTATTGAAACCTTCGGGGAACGCCTGAAAGGCCGCTATCCTGTCCACGATATCTGCGATCCTAAGACAGGGGAGGTCCTTATCTCCAGTAATACAATGATGAAACAGGATGACGCCAAACTGCTGGAGGCCCACGGTGTCTATAGGGCGATGATCCGCTCGGTGCTGACCTGCCAGGCTAGAAACGGCGTGTGCGCCAAGTGCTACGGCATCAATCTGGCGATCGGCGAACCGGTAGGCGAGGGCGAAGCCGTCGGTATCATCGCGGCCCAATCTATCGGCGAACCGGGCACTCAGCTGACCATGCGTACGTTCCACACCGGCGGCGTGGCCGGCGGCGATATCACCCAGGGCCTTCCCCGTGTTGAAGAACTGTTCGAAGCGCGCCGGCCCAAGAAGATGGCTCAACTGGCCGAGATCAGCGGCCGTGTGACCATCGAGGAATCCAAGCGCAGTACCATCAGCAATGTGATTATCACCGCCGATGACGGTCAGACAGTCACTTATGCCATTCCGAACAGCGCGGGCATCCGCGTAAAAGACGGCGACCGGGTGGAGAAGGGCGTGGAACTGACCGATGGTGCCCTGTGGCCGCAGGATGTTCTGCGTATCCGCGGCGTCCATGAGGTCTATAACTACCTGATTCAGGAGGTGCAGAAGCCTTACCGTCAGCAAGGCATCGACACCAACGACAAGCATATCGAGGTTATCTGCCGCCAGATGATGCGCAAGGTTCGCGTAGAGGAGTCCGGGGATTCCGACCTGCTTTCCGGCTCTACGATCGAGTTGCAGGAATTCCAGGACGCCAGGGCGGAGGTCCAAAGGCGCATTGATGCCGGCGAGACTAACGACGGCGCGGAACTGGTCCTGCCCACCTGTACCCGCTTGCTTATGGGTATCACAAAGGCTTCGCTGGCCACGGATTCCTTCTTGTCCGCAGCCTCCTTCCAGGAGACCACCAAGGTCCTGACAGAGGCGGCCATTAAGGGTAAAGTGGACCATTTGGTTGGCCTGAAGGAAAATGTCATTATCGGTAAACTGATTCCCGCCGGTTCCGGCTTGGCCCGGTATCGTCAGTTTGATTGGGATACCATGACCGAAGACGGCGAGGTGGAGACCGAATCTAATCCCGTTCCCGCAGTCGAAGAATCCCCCGCTGTGAGCGAGTAAAGACGGTGTTTCAGGCGGCTCCGGAACCTGAAACAGGACCGGAGTCGCCCTGTTTTGCTGTTTGTGCTCAGAGGAAAAAAGAAGAATTGTCATAGTCTGTATATTTTTATCCTTGACGAACAGCAAACGTCATGATATAATCTTAAATTGCGCAGGTGTTTCTGCGCAGAGTGAACTGTGGGAAAAATCCCGCATTTTGCCGTAAATCCTGGAACAGGGGGGACGACGGTGCTGACCGAACTCAAGACCGGACCCAGAGTCGTGGGCGCGAAGCAGACCCGCCGTGCCCTGAATGACAGGCGCGTGGTCTGCGTTTATCTGGCGGAAAACGCCGACCCAGCCGTAACCGGACCCATCAAGGCGCTGTGTGCCGAGCGCGCGGTTCCCACCGTGGCGGTTTCATCCATGCGGGAACTGGGCGATGCGTGCGGCATTGCCGTTGGTTCCGCCGTAGCGGCCGTGGTGCGCTAATAATGTTTTTAGCGGAATAATTTCCAGAAATTCCGTTAAAATATAAATTTGAGAATTTGTGAAAGGAGGAACATTATGCCTACGTTTAATCAGCTCGTTCGCAAGGGCCGTCAGCAGGTGACTTACAAGTCCGCTTCTCCTGCCATGCAGTATGGCCTGAACACTCTGAAGAACCGCGAGACTGAACTGCCTTCCCCTCAGAAGCGTGGTGTCTGCACGGCTGTGCGTACTTCCACTCCGAAGAAGCCGAACTCCGCCCTGCGTAAGATCGCCCGTGTGCGTCTGACCAACGGCTACGAAGTGACCGCTTATATTCCCGGTGTGGGCCACAACCTGCAGGAACACTCTGTGGTCATGATCCGCGGCGGCCGTGTTAAGGACCTGCCTGGCGTGCGTTATCACATTATTCGTGGTACGCTGGATGCTCAGGGTGTGAACGGTCGTATGCAGGCCCGCTCCAAGTATGGCGCGAAGCGGCCCAAGGCTGGCAAGAAGTAAAACGCTTTTTGCTGGATGAAAATTGTTTTAACTCATTTTTGCGCTTAAGGCGCAAGGCAGCAGCCTTGCCTGAAAGCGTTTATTCAATAAAGGGTAAACGTTTTTTCCGGCGGGCACTGGACAAGCAGGCACTTGTCTTTACACGGGGGTCCATCGGGATCTTCGAGTACCTATGAAATCATACTGTGAAGGAGGGAAGCAAAGTGCCAAGAAGAGGAAACGTACCCAAGCGGGAGATTTTGCCCGATCCGCTGTATAACTCGGTGTTGGTGACCAAGCTGGTCAACAGTATTATGCTGGACGGTAAGAAGGGTGTCGCTCAAAAGGTGGTTTACGGCGCTTTCGATATTATTAAGGAAAAAGCCGGTAAGGAGCCGCTGGATGTCTTTACCGCCGCCATTGAGAACATTATGCCGTCGCTGGAAGTGAAAGCCCGCCGAGTCGGCGGTGCCACTTATCAGGTACCGATTGAAGTGCGCCCCGAGCGCCGTCAGACTTTGGGTCTGCGTTGGCTCACCACGTATGCGCGCACCCGCAGCGAAAAGACGATGAAGGAACGCCTTGCCGGCGAAATCATGGACGCTGCCAATAACCTTGGCTCCGCCGTGAAGAAGCGCGAGGATACCCACAAGATGGCCGAGTCCAACAGGGCTTTCGCGCATTACCGCTGGTAGGATAAGGAGTTATTAGAGTATGCCTAGGAAAGTATCCTTACAGAACACTAGAAATATTGGTATCATGGCGCACATCGATGCCGGCAAGACGACAACCACCGAGCGCATTCTCTATTACACCGGTGTCAACTATAAGATCGGCGAAGTGCATGATGGCGCTGCCACCATGGACTGGATGGCGCAGGAGCAGGAGCGCGGCATTACCATTACCTCTGCCGCCACCACCTGTTTTTGGAAAGGGACCAAGGACCAATTTCCCCAGACCCGTATCAATATCATTGATACCCCGGGCCATGTAGACTTCACTGTGGAAGTGGAGCGTTCTCTGCGTGTGTTGGATGGTTCCGTGACCGTAATGTGCGCTAAGGGCGGTGTTGAGCCACAGTCTGAGACTGTCTGGCGGCAGGCCGACCACTACAAAGTTCCCCGCATGATCTATGTTAACAAAATGGATATTATGGGCGCCAACTTCTATAATGTACTGGACATGATCCATGAACGTCTGAAGTGTAACGCAGTGCCCATTCAGCTTCCCATCGGCAGTGAAGACACCTTTAAAGGGATCATCGATCTGGTAGAGATGGATGCTGATATTTATTATGATGAGATGGGCAAAGACATGCGTGTGGAGAAGATTCCCGAAGACATGTTGGAGTTGGCCCAGGAGTATCGGACCAAGCTGATCGATGCCTGCGCGGATCTGTCCGACGAGATCATGGAGTTGGCGCTGGAAGAGAAGCCGATCTCTCAGGATCTGATCCGCAAGGTTATCCGGCAGGGTACGATTGACAACAAGTTTGTGCCCGTAACCTGTGGTACCTCCTATAAAAATAAGGGTGTTCAGAAGTTGCTGGACGCTATCGTGGATTATCTCCCCTCCCCGACGGATATTCCGCCCATTAAGGGTACCAATCCCGATACCGGTGAGGAGGATGAGCGTCCTGCCGATGACAGCGCCCCCTTCTCCGCCCTCGCATTTAAGATTATGACGGACCCCTATGTGGGCCGCCTGTCTTTCTTCCGTGTCTATTCCGGCACACTGAGTACCGGGTCCTCTGTACTGAACAGTACCAAGGACGTCAAGGAACGCATCGGCCGTATTTTGCAGATGCGTGCAAATCACAGGGAGGATATCGATCAAGTCTACTCCGGCGATATTGAGGCCGCTGTCGGTTTGAAAAATACGACGACGGGCGATACCCTCTGTGATGAGAAAAGCCCTATTATCCTAGAGTCTATGGAATTCCCCGATCCTGTTATCCGCGTGGCCATTGAGCCTAAGACGAAGGCTGGCCAAGAGAAGATGAGTCTGGCGCTTATTAAGCTGGCGGAAGAGGACCCGACGTTCAAGACTTACACGGATGAGGAGACCGGCCAGACCATTATTGCCGGCATGGGCGAATTGCATCTGGAGATTATTGTGGACCGCCTTCTCCGCGAGTTCAAGGTCGAGGCTAATGTGGGCGCACCCCAGGTCGCCTACAAAGAAACCATCCGCAAGGCGGTGGATCAGGATACCAAGTATGCCCGTCAGTCCGGCGGCAAGGGCCAATATGGTCATGTTAAGATCCATGTGGAACCCAACGAGTCCGGTAAGGGCTATGAGTTTGTGAACGCCATTGTAGGCGGTGCCATCCCCAAGGAATATATTCCTGCTGTTGACACCGGTATTCAGGGTGCCATGCAGGCCGGTATACTGGCCGGTTACCCGGTGGAGGATGTCAAGGTCACACTGTACGACGGCTCCTTCCACGAAGTGGACTCCTCTGAAATGGCCTTTAAGATTGCCGGTTCCATGGCTTTTAAACAAGCCTGCCGCAAGGCCGGCCCTGTTCTGCTTGAACCTATTATGAAGGTGGCTGTCATCGTTCCTGAGGACTATATGGGTGACGTGATGGGCGATCTGAATTCCCGCCGCGGCCAGATCCAGGGCATGGAAGCCCGCTCCGGTGCCCAGCAGATCGATGCGCTGGTACCTTTGTCCGAGATGTTCGGCTATGCAACCGACCTTCGCTCCCGTACGCAGGGCCGTGGCCAGTACTCTATGGAGCCACACAGTTATGTTGAGATTCCCAAGAGCATTGCGGAAAAGATAATTGCTCAACGTGGACGCAAGGACGAGGAATAAATCTCTTGCAATTTGCAGTTTCATGCGATAAAATAGCAACTGCAATATGAATGAATCAAAAAATTTGAAAACCTGCTGATATAAGGAGGATTACAAAACATGGCTAAGCAGAAGTTTGAAAGAACCAAGCCCCACGTCAATATTGGCACCATCGGTCACGTTGACCATGGTAAAACCACCTTGACCGCTGCCATTACCAAGTGGCTATCTCTGCAGGGCAAGGCCCAGTATGAGGCCTATGATGCCATCGACAAAGCCCCTGAGGAAAAGGAGCGCGGCATCACCATTAATACCGCTCATGTAGAGTATGAGACTGAAAAGCGTCACTATGCTCATGTCGACTGCCCGGGTCACGCCGACTATATCAAGAATATGATTACCGGCGCTGCACAGATGGACGGCGCTATCCTGGTTATCGCCGCTTCCGATGGTCCTATGGCTCAAACCCGTGAGCACATCCTGCTGGCCCGTCAGGTGGGCGTGCCTGCCATCGTTGTGTTCCTGAACAAGGTTGATCAGCTGGACGACCCCGAGTTGTTGGAGCTGGTGGAGATGGAAGTCCGCGAGCTGCTGACCAAGTATGAATTCCCCGGTGATGACGTGCCCATTATCAAGGGTTCCGCACTGAACGCACTGACCTGTGAATCCACCGATCCCAATGCTCCTGAGTATGCCAGCATCAAGGAGCTGATGGACGCTGTTGACGACTATATCCCCACACCTGCGCGTAATGATGACCTGCCCTTCCTGATGCCCGTCGAGGATGTATTTACCATTTCCGGCCGTGGTACCGTGGCTACCGGTCGTGTTGAGCGCGGCCAGCTGAAAGCCGGCGAGGAAGTTGAGATTGTCGGCCTGAGTGATGAGAAGAAGAAGACCGTTGTCACCAGCATGGAGATGTTCCGCAAGACGCTGGACTTTGTTGAGGCCGGTGATAACGTGGGCTGCCTGCTCCGTGGCGTAGCCAAGGCCGATATCGAGCGAGGCCAGGTTCTGGCTAAGCCCGGCAGCATTCATCCCCACACCAAGTTCAAAGGCCAGGTCTATGTCCTGACGAAGGATGAAGGCGGTCGTCATACCCCCTTCTTTAACAACTATCGTCCTCAGTTTTATTTCCGTACCACCGATGTAACCGGCGTCATCTCTCTGCCCGAGGGTGTTGAGATGTGTATGCCTGGTGATAACGTAAATATGGACGTGGAGCTGATCACCCCTATCGCCATCGAAAAAGGTCTGCGTTTCGCTATCCGCGAAGGCGGCCGTACCGTTGGTTCCGGCGTGGTCATTGAGATCAACGAGTAAGTTTGTTTTGCCTGAACGGGGCGGCCCATGTGCGGGCCGCCCCGTTTTCTATCCAATGAAATTGAGATAAAAAGCATAGGAGGATAAGGGCAGCGATGACAGGGACAGAAGAACTAACAAAAAATGTGAGTCAGGTGGCCAGCGCTCTCCAAGCGGAAAGCGGCGCAGTACTGGCACAGACAATCCTGCGTGCTGTGATTTTGCTGGTGGTCTGTCTGATTGCCATGAAAGTCATAATGCATCTAATGAACCGGGCAATCAACCGGCTAAACGTGGAGCGCAGTCTGCACACGTTCCTGCGCTCCAGCCTACGCATTCTTCTGTGGTTTATTACGATTCTAATTGTGGCCAGCTCGCTTGGAATTGACGCCACGTCACTCATTGCGGTACTCAGTGTGGTTGGCTTGGCCGTTTCTCTGGCCGTTCAGAACATCCTGGCCAATTTGGCGGGAGGTATTATGGTACTGATCTCCAAACCGTTTAAGGTAGGAGATTTCGTAGAGGCCGGTGGAATCAGCGGCACGGTAGCGGACGTTGGAATGGTCTATACCAAAATCCGAACGATCGACAACAAGATTATTTTTGTCCCCAACGGGCAGATCTCCGGCGAGAAAATCAGCAATTATACAGATCAGGAGCGGCGGAGAGTGGACCTTATCTTTTCGGCCTCCTATGATGCGCCGGTAGAACAGGTTAAAGCCGCGATTCTGGAGACGGTGCGGAAGCACCCAATGGTTTTGCATGAGCCGGAACCGTTTGTTCGTGTCAGTGCCTACCAGGACAGCGCCATCGACTATGCGCTACGCGCCTGGTGTGCCACGGGGGACTACTGGGATGTCTATTACGACATGCTGGAGCAGGTCAAGGCATCTTTTGACCAGCATGGCATCGAGATGACCTATAATCATTTGAATGTCCATATGATGAAGGACTAGGGCCATAGCTTGGGCAGTCCCGCATACGTCAGTTTCTGACTCAAAGATAAACAGGTTGACAAACCGCCACGTTTGGGATTAGGATAATAAAAATATCAATGCGGCACAGTGCCGTGCCCATCGGGAGGAAAGGAAGAAGTTCCATGTCTGATTATCAGCTTGATACCAATTGCGTCCACGGCGGCTATACGGCCGGAAACGGAGAGCCCCGTAATTTTCCCATTGTGCAGAGTACAACCTTTCGCTACGCCACCGGAGCTGCCATGGGCGCGCTGTTTGATCTGGAGAAGGAGGGCTATTTCTATACCCGCCTTCAGAACCCCACCAACGACCATGTGGCGGCGAAGATTTGCGCATTGGAGGGCGGGACTGCGGCCATGCTGACCTCCTCCGGCCAAGCCGCTTCCTTTTACGCCATGTTCAATATCTGCTCGGCTGGCGACCATGTGGTGTCGTCTTCCTCTATCTATGGGGGGACCTATAATCTTTTTGCCGTGACCATGAAGCGCATGGGCATCGACTTTACCTTTGTGGAAGCGGACTGTACTCCAGAGGAGCTGGACGCCGCGTTTCGGCCAAATACCAAGGCTGTGTTCGGGGAGACCATCGCCAATCCAGCCCTGACGGTGCTGGATATCGAGAAGTTCGCGGCCGCGGCCCATGCCCACGGTGTGCCGCTCATTGTAGATAATACATTTCCAACGCCGGTGAACTGCCGCCCCTTTGAGTGGGGCGCGGATATTGTAACGCACTCGACCACCAAGTATATGGATGGCCACGCCGCGGCTGTGGGCGGGGCCATTGTAGACTCCGGAAAATTTGACTGGACCCAATACCCGGATAAGTATCCGGGACTGACCACGCCGGATGAGTCCTATCACGGTGTGACTTACACCGAACGCTTTGGGCTGGGCGGGGCCTTTATCACCAAGGCTACCGCGCAGCTGATGCGCGACTTCGGCTCCATTCCCGCGCCGATGAACGCTTTCCTGTTGGGGCTGGGGCTGGAGACCCTGCATCTGCGGGTGCCCCGCCACTGCGAAAACGCGCTGAAAGCGGCTCAGTTTTTGAAACACAGCGACAAAGTGAGCTGGATACGCTACCCCGGTCTGCCCGATGACCCCTGCTATGAGATTGCCAGAAAGTACATGCCAAAGGGCACCTGCGGTGTAGTTTCTTTTGGCGTAAAGGGTGGCCGCGCCGGTGCGGAGAAGTTTATGGCCGGTCTAAAACTGGCGTCTATTGCCACCCATGTGGCCGACGCCAAAACCTGTGTACTTCATCCCGCGTCCACCACACATCGGCAGATGAATGATGCGGAGCTGGCGGCTGCGGGTGTGTCGCCCGACCTGGTGCGTCTGTCTGTGGGGATTGAGGACATTGGGGACATTCTCCGGGACCTGGAGCAGGCTCTGGCCACTGTATAAAACTGCATCTGGCCTGCCTGCCGATTCAGAAAAATCAGGTGTCCTGATTGAGACCTGAGAGACTTCGGGAAGAAAAGATAATAAAAAATTCTGTCTCGTTGGTGTGCCATGAGACAGAACTCATAAAAATGGGCCTCAGAATTAATTCTGAGGCCCATTTTTATGACCAGTTTGAGAGACTTCTGCTGAATCGGTTGCGGTTGTTTCCTGTGTGGATTCCATCGGTGGAGAACAAACAGTGGTAGATCCGCCGTCATTCTGTCCTGACACATGAAAGTGGGAGAGATGCTCGGTATTCATGGCTGCCGCCGCCGCGCTGGACTTTTGTTCCTCCTGCTCCCGGCGGGCACGCGATTTCCGGATGCTGCGGCGGATCCGGTGATATTCCAGGTAGACCCCGATAAGAGAAAATACGGAAATCAGAAAAAAGGTGCAAATCAGCCCGGCGGTAGGGGCGAACGCACCCTCCAGACTGCCAATATAACGGCCGGAGAGCCAGCCCAGTAGACAACCGATGTAGAAGAAAATAGCGAAAAGAAAACGGCAGAAAATAACGGCAAGGCCGCCCAGCGCGGCTAGCGCCGCATAGAGTGCAGCTACCTCCGCGCTGACGAACACACCGGCAGTGAGATAATAAAAGGCACAGGCGGCCACCATAAATACGGCGAAGCAAATCAGCCCCAGAAAAATCGATGGTCCATTCAGATATTTTTTCACATCCAGTACCTCCTGTAAAAAAGCGGCCACCCGCCGCACAGCGGGGAGTGGCCGTTTATCAGGTTGAATTAGTGGTTCATCTGCTTGCGGCGGGAAATGTTGATGGTGCCATCCTGCATATCCCCCACCCATTCCAGACTTTTGCCCGTGCCATAGGCCACGCAGGAGATTGCGTCGTCTGCCACGTTGGTAGTGATGCCGGTATGAGATTCAATCAGCTTATCGAAACCCCAAATCAAACTGCCACCGCCGGTCATCACAATCCCGTTGGTGGAAATGTCAGCCACCAGCTCGGGCGGTGTACGTTCCAGCACACTGTGGATGGCCTCCAGAATACGGGTGGAGGGTTCCTCAAAAGCCTCAATCATCTCTGACGATGTAACGGTGAATACACGGGGCAGACCCGTCATCAGGCAACGGCCCTTGATCTCAATGGACTGCTCCTCGGGGCGGGGAAAAACGCAGCCGATGGCAATCTTCAACTCTTCAGCAGTACGTTCACCGATGAGCACATTGTGCTTCCGGCGTATGTACTTGATAATGGCCTCATCGAACTGGTCGCCTGCGATTTTGATGGAAGCGGACTCCACAATACCGGACAGGGAAATGACCGCAATATCGGTGGTGCCGCCGCCGATATCCACGATCATATGACCATCGGCCTGATTAATGTCGATACCGGCGCCAATTGCGGCGGCCAGCGGTTCCTCGATCAGGTAGACGCGGCGGCCGCCCGCCTGCACGCCTGCGTCGATGACAGCACGCTCCTCCACCTCAGTGATGCCGGATGGGACGCAGATTACCACACGGGGCTTGAACACGCGAAAAGAAGTTACTTTGCGAATAAATTCACGGAGCATACGTTCGGTCATATCATAGTCGGAAATAACGCCCTCGCGTAGCGGACGGATTGCGACAATATTACCCGGGGTACGGCCCAGCATTTTCTGTGCATCGGTACCCACCTTCAGGAGTTTTCCTGTATTTTTATCAATGGCAACCACGGAAGGCTCGCGCAAAACCACGCCTTTTCCCTTCACATAAACCAGAATGGACGCGGTCCCCAAATCAATGCCTATATCTTTACTGAACATACCTGCACCTCGAAATCTACTTAGCTTCTGACATAGTTTAGCCCAGAAACCCATCTTTTACACACTCCAAACAGAACGGCAAAATGAAAAGCTACTGTATCATTTTTATTATAATCGGAAAGCGCGGCGGTTTCAACAATTATTTTCTGGATTTCGAGTGAATCCGTCACTCATTTCCGCGCACGGGCCAGCGTGGCGCATACCACATCAGTTGCGCCTGCCGTTCTAAGTATGCGTGCGCATTCAGATAGGGTAGAACCCGTGGTAACCACGTCGTCCACCAGCAGGACCCGCGCTCCGGCCGGCATAGCCGAATCCGGAACCTGGTAGCAGTTTAGTACATTGGCCCGACGGATTGACACCTCCCCGCCCAGACCCGACAATGCGGGAGTATGGCGTACTTTTTGAAGCAGACAAAGCGTGGAAGCGCCCAGAACCTCCGCCGTACGGCGAGCAAGAAGCTCCGCCTGGTCATAACCCCGCTCCCGTTTCCGGCGGGCGGAGAGCGGCACCCAAGTAATAAGGTCATACCGTCCAGACAAATGGCCGGAAATACAGCGTGCCAAAAGCCGCCCGCAGGGTGTGGCATAGCTGCTTACACCGTGAAATTTGTACCGCCGGATACAGTCCCGTACCTGGTCCCGGTACCAAAGCGGCGAGACGCACAGGGAGATAAACTCCAGGTACTGTTCAGCTTCGTCGCCTTCCGCCCAGGGGAGAGTTTTTCTGCAGGTGGGGCAGCATTCTCCCTCTCCGGGATGGAGCAGTGTCCGGCAAAAGGGACAGCGCGGTGGGAAGAGCAGATCCAGTAAAAAGTCCGCCAAACCATTCACATTATGTTTTTTTAGACGCATTTCAAATTCCAAAATGTATATTTCGAATCAAATATAACACCGCCTACATCAAATTTATCCGTATTGAGTCAGCCGTGCCCGCAGACCGGAATAGCGCCGCTGCTGCCGGTCGTTGGCCACCATGCGGGCCAGCACAGCCTCCTCACCTACGGCGATGAACAGCTCCCGCGCGCGGGTTACGGCGGTGTACAGGACTCCACGGGTCAGCAGCATGGGCGCACCGTCCAGAGCCGCCAGAATGACCGCTCGGTATTCGCTGCCCTGTGCTTTGTGTACTGTCATGGCATAGGCTGGCTCCAATTCCCCCAGCATATCGGTACTATACTCAGCGGTGCGTCCCTCAAAATCCACAGTGATGGTTTCGGCCCGCGGGTCAACGGCGGAAATCCGTCCGATATCCCCGTTGAAGATACCCATGCCCGCGCCGGAACCGGAGCTGTTTTTCCACAGAATATCGTAGTTATTTTTCACCTGCATCACCCGATCGCCCAGACGGAATACATAGGAGCCGAAGCGCCGCTCCGGCTTGTCCGGCGCGGCCGGATTCAGCGCGGCCTGTAGCGCTTCATTGAGCGCGGCGGTGCCGGTTTGACGCCTGCGGGTGGGGGAGAGAACCTGAATTTGGTCGGAGGGGATGTCCATGTTCCGGGGCAGCCGCTGGGCGACCAATTCCACAATCGTATCCACCAGCCGCTGAGAGTCCCGGCGACGCAGAAAGAAAAAGTCAGAATCGTTTTTCCTCAGATCCGGAAGCTGCCCCCGATTAATGGAATGGGCATTCATGATGATGGCGCTCTGAGCAGCCTGACGAAATATTTCGGTGAGCCGCACGGTGGGGACTCGGCCGCTGCGCAGCAGGTCGGAGAGCAGGTTGCCCGGCCCTACGGAGGGGAGCTGATCCGGGTCCCCAACCAGAACCAGCCGGCAATCGCCCCGCAGGGCGGCCAGCAGCGCTCGCATCAGCACGATATCCACCATTGAAGTCTCGTCCACAATGACGGCGTCTGCAGTCAGCGGGTCGCTTTCGTCATGGGAAAAAACCAGTTGGCCGGTATGATTGTCAAACTGGGTTTCCAACAGGCGGTGAATGGTGAAGGCCTCGGCTCCGCAGGTTTCGCTCAGGCGCTTGGCCGCCCTGCCGGTGGGGGCCGCCAGTGCGGTTTCCAGTCCCAGTGCATCAAACAGAGCCAACACACCCCGCAGGGAGGTGGTCTTGCCGGTACCCGGTCCGCCGGTCAGCAGCATAACCTGACGCCGGGCGGCCGTGGTCACGGCGCTGCGCTGCTGAGGGGCATAGGTGATGCCCTGTTCCCGCTCAATCCGGGAGATAAGCCGGTCCAGCCCGGGGGGCGGATTTAACTCATGGTCGCTCATTTCTCCCAGACGGAAGGCGACATAGACTTCCGCCGTGTGCAGGGCAGACAGATAGCAGGCATCCTCGCCGGCCACGGTTTCCTCCACCACATAGCCCTGCTCCAGCAGGACTTCCAACCCATCTTCCAGGCACTCGCCCTCCACACCGATGAGCTGAGCGGTGGCGGGAATCAGCTTGCGCCGGGGCAGAAAGGCATGTCCATTATTCAGGTTGTGGGTCAGCTCGAACAGCAGGGCGGCTTCAATACGCTGAGGATCGTCTCCCTCCATGCCGAGGGAAAGGGCCAGTTCATCGGCAGTGGAGAAAGGTACGCCCAGCTCCTCGCCCAGCAGAAGATAAGGATTTTCCCGCAGAACCTCCAGCGCCCGATTTCCGTACTGACGGTAGAGCGGCATACCCAATTGAAGGGGCAAGGAGTGGGTCGATAAAAATTCCAGCAGCCGCCGCATTCCCATCTGTTGGCGGAAGGATTCACCGATCTGTGCGGCCCGCTTTCGGGTAATACCCTTGAGGCGGGACAGTGACTCCGGTTCCTCTTCCAGAATGCGAAAAAGGTCATCCCCGAATTCGTCCACCAAACGGCGGGCGGTGGCGGCGCCGATACCCCGGATGGCGCCGGAGGCCAGATAGTCAAAAACAGCCTTTTTTCCCCGGGGGATGCTCCGCTGGATGACTTCCGCTTTAAACTGAGCGCCATAGGAGCTATGCCGGCTCCAGTACCCTTGAACCTGAAGCCCCTCTCCGGGTGCAGTACCAGGCATGCAGCCCACCACGGTCGCCGGTTCGTTCCCACCGGTATCCAGCCGCAGAACGGTGTAGCCGTTTTCCTCGTTCCGAAAAATGACAGAGTCTACGGTACCCTCCATTGAAATTAGTTCCTCTGCATGCTCCAAGCTCTGAGTCACATCCTTTGTCTGTATCATTCAGTGAAGGGGCAGGTCGAACCCGTCGCATACCGCCACACCCGGATGGTCTGCGGCCAGAAGATCCGCGACCGTACGGCCTTCCGCGTCCAGACCGTAGTCAGCGATCAGAATAGTATAGCGCTGAAGGTTTCCCGCACGCAGCCACAGCAGTCCCTTTACCGTCTGCTCCAACGATACGCCGTTTCCCCGCGCAGGGATTACGGCAAAAACCGGCGACGTCCAGACGGACGGTGCTAGCAGCCGCCCAAACAGCAGCCAGCCCAAAGAGAACAGACCAAAGACCGCCAGCAGGGATAATACGATTTGTACACAATCCCGCAGCATAATTCCCCACCTCCGCGCCATCCTATGCCCCCGGCGGGCTGCGGGTGACTCAGAACAGCGCGGCGACGCCGAATGTGAGGGCGGATACGGCTGCGCCGGCTGCCAGCACGCCTGCGGTAATTACGGGAAAAGCGGTTCGAAGGCGTATATCCAGAAACGCGGCCACCAGCGCGCCCGTCCAAGCACCGGTGCCGGGCAGAGGAATAGCCACCAGAATCAAAAGGCCCAGCCAGCGGTATTTGGTCACCTTGCGCCCCTTTAGATGGGCACGGTGTTCCAGCATGGAAACCATATGATTCAAACGGATGCTTTTCGCCCGCAGCCACTGGAGAATACGGCGAATGTAGACGATGATGAACGGGATAGGGAGCAGATTTCCCACAACGCTGGCAAGGTAGGCTGGCCAGAATCCCAGACCCAGCCCAGCCGCAAAGGGGATGCCTCCGCGCAGCTCCACCACGGGCAGCATGGAAACCAGCGAGGTAAAGATAAGCTTTCCAAGCTGACTTTCCGTCAGCCATTGCTGAATCAGGTCCAAAACGTCACCCCTCCAGATTTTTCCGAAAACAACCGTTCATGGACCCATTCTAGCACATAATGGGAAAAGGCGTTCTTAAAGATTTGTGAAGTTTGCATGGGAAGGTTACAGTCGGGCGGTGAAGTCCCCAATGCGGCGGACCGCCTCTCGGATATTTTCCAGCGAGGTGGCATAGGAAAGCCGCAGATACCCCTCACCATATGCGCCGAAGGAGGTACCCCATGCGGCGGCTACACCAGCTTCCTCCAGCAGCCTGTCGCAGAAGGTTTTGCAGTCCAGCCCAAATGAGGAGATATCGGGGAAAGCATAAAACGCACCCTGGGGCATACAGCAGGTGATACCGGGGATGCCGTTCAGCGCGGCCACGAGATAGTCCCGGCGCTCCCGGAACGCGCGCTTCATCGTCTCCACCGAGTTCTGAGGTCCGGTAAGCGCTTCCACCGCGGCCATCTGCGTAAAGGCGGCGGCGCAGGAGTTGGAGTTTACCATCAGCATCTCCATGTGCTTAGCCAGGTCCGGGTGCAGAATGCCGTAGCCCAGACGCCAGCCGGTCATGGAGTAGGTTTTGGAGAAGCCGTCCAAAATGATGGTCCGGTCCTTCATGCCGGGCAGAGAGGCGATGGAGGGTGGCTTTTTCCCAAACACCAAACGATCATAAATTTCATCGGAAAGAATGAAAATATCCGGATGCGGGCGGAGCGCGTCGGCGAGAGACTGAATATCCTCCGGCGTAAATACGCCGCCGGTCGGGTTGGAGGGGCTGTTAATGAGTACCAGCTTGGTTTTGGGAGTGATGAGGGCGCGCAGTCGGTTCACATCCAGCCGGAATCCGTTTTCCGCCGTGAGCGGCAGGGGGACTGGTACGCCGCCCGCGAATTTGATGCAACTTTCATAGATAGGAAAACTGGGATTGGGATAGATGACCTCGTCTCCCGGCTCAATGAGCATCAGCATGGTGTAAAACATGACAGGCTTACCGCCAGGCACCACCACGATTTCCTCCGGCGACGTATCAATTTGTTTCCAGCGGCGGGCGTAGTCAGCGATGGCATTACGCAGGACCGGCAGGCCAGGTGTGGGAGTATAACCGGTGTAGCCACTGTTCATGGCGCGATAAGCCGCTTCAATGATATTGCGCGGCGTTTTGAAATCGGGCTGCCCAATTTCCATGTGAATGATACGTTTCCCTTGTGCCTCCAGCGCGTTGGCATGGGCCATAATGCCGAAGGCGGACTCGGTATGCAGAAGACTCATACGGTGTGCAACGGAATGCTCAAACATGTGGGAGGACCTCCTCTACAAATGGTTGCGAGGCAAGAAGTACCGCACCCGGACCGCATTTTTTCTATTATAAAGGAGAAAACACAAAAAAGCAATCTGATCTGCGGGCCGGGAATAGCTGTAAAATGTATGGAACAGACAGAAAATTTTTAAAAACTAAAAATTTGACTTACATTGTGGGAAGAAATGTGCTAAAATATTAAAAGTAGGCTATGCGGAAGGTAAGCCCGGTTACCGGAGCCGCGCGTTGTGTTTAGTCCTGGCGATGTGGAGGGAAAGAAAATGTTTCAGAAAGGCGACCTTATCATTTATGGAAACACGGGAGTGTGCCGGGTCGAGGAAGTCGGCCCGCCGAAAAACATCGGCGGGGCGGACCGGGACCGGCTGTACTACACACTGTCACCGGTCTACGGGACTGGCAATATCTACATTCCTGTGGATACGTCGGTGTTTATGCGCCCGGTCATTTCACGCGAGGAGGCCGACCGACTGATTGACCGGATTCCGCTGATTCAGGAGGACATCTGCGACAGCAGCAATCAGCGTACCCTGAACGAGCACTATCAGGCCGTGCTGCAGACCCATACCTGCGAGGATCTGTTGCAGCTTATTAAAACGGTCTACGCGAAGAACCGGAATTATATCCACCGGGGGAAAAAACCAGGCCAGACCGACCAAAAGTACAAGAAACGGGCGGAAGATCTGCTGTACGGAGAGTTGTCTGTGGCTTTGGACATCCCCCTGGAAAAAGTAGAGGGGTACATTCGGAAAAAAATGGCCGCTTTGGAGAAGAAAAGCGAAACTACCATAAATGTTTAAGCGGAAAGCTCTGTGATCCATGCATGGATCACAGAGCTTTTTATTCGCCATGAAGCTTACACATTTCGTACAAACAACCAGCCCAAAATGTAGAAGTTTAAGAGGATTCCAAGAAATTTTGCAAATTAGCGCGGGAAAGCTTTGCAAGTGCTGGCGTGCTGTGATATAATGCTCCCGTTGTTTCTAGTACGCTACCATATTAAAGCGATAATGAAATAAACCGAGGTGTCATATGACGGAAGAAAGCAAGCGGGAAAAAGTGCGGATATCCAGGCGGCACATGGCATATCGGACCATGTCCGTCATTTCCTTCTGTGCCATCCTTGCGCTGTGGTGCATCGCTACTTATGGAGGTATGGTCAATAAGATTTTTATGCCTTCGCCCACGCAAGTGATTCAAACAACTGTGGAAATGGCCAGGGATGGCTCGCTGTGGATGAATTGCTGGATGTCGGTCAAGCGGGTTATGGTTGGCTGGTTCTGGTCGGCCGTGGTCGCGCTTCCCATGGGGATGGTGATGGCCCGCTCTAAGGCGTTCAGTGCAATTATCCAGCCGATCATTGAGTTTGCCCGCTATCTCCCTGTGGTGGCGCTGGTTCCGCTGACGATTTTATATCTTGGCATTGATGAGACGCAGAAATACGTCATTATCTGGCTGGGAACTTTTTTTCAATTGGTGCTGATGGTCTGTGATACGGTCTCCTCTGTGGATAAAAATATGATCAATGCCGCCCGTACGCTGGGTGCCAGCCGCTGGCAGGTCTATAAAGAAGTCATTTTCCCCGCATCGCTGCCCGGATTAATGGACGATTTCCGCCTGACAATTGGATGGGCGTGGACCTATCTGGTGGTGGCCGAGATGGTGGCGGCCAGCAATGGCTTGGGGTACATCATCTTAAAATCTCAGCGCTTTCTGGCGACAGATGTAATCTTTTCCGGTTTGATTACCATTGGTATTATCGGCCTGATTACGGATTTTACCGTCAAGCTGCTGACATCGGTTATCGTACCTTGGCATGAAAGGCTGGGTGACTGAGATGGCGGAAACTAAACTGCAGGTCTCGAACCTGAACAAGATATTTTCCGGGAAAACAAAGAAAGATCCTGACGTGACGGCGCTTCGTGATATCAGCCTGAGTATCGGGGAAGCGGAGTTTGTTGTCATGGTCGGCCCGTCTGGTTGCGGAAAGTCCACGCTGCTGAATATTATCGGGGGGCTGGAGACGGCTACCTCCGGCAGCGTGACGATTGAAGGCAGGGAGGTCACGGGACCAGGCGCGGACCGGGGAATGGTTTTTCAGGGGTATAGTCTGTTCCCCTGGCTGACCGTCCGAAAAAATGTGGAATTTGGCCTGAAGATGCAGGGCGTGGATGCGGGAACGCGGGCCAAAGCCGCACAGGAATACTTACGGCTTGTGGGGTTGGAGGGCTTTGAAAACGCGCTGCCGAACCAACTTTCCGGCGGTATGAAGCAGCGGGTCGCCATTGCCCGGACGCTGGCCGCCCGGCCGGAGGTGCTGCTGATGGACGAACCATTCGGCGCACTGGACGCGCAGACCCGCGTAGTGATGCAGGAGCTTCTGGCTCGTGTCAGCCGGGAGACAAAAAATACCATTCTGTTTATTACCCATGACATCGACGAGGCAATTCTGCTGGCCAACCGCATTTATGTTATGTCGCGCCGCCCCGGCACAGTCCGCGCAGTGCTGGAGGTGAAGATTGAAGGCGAGCGGAATCATAACATCCTGATCAATCCGGAATTTCTGAAGCTAAAAAAGAAGATTATGGATATGCTTTGGCAAGAGAGCCAGGATGCCGCCATGGATCGGTAAGAAAAAAACTGGAGGAGAATAGAAATGAAAAGACGAATCCTTGCCCTGCTTAGCGCTGCGGCGCTGCTGGCCACCCTGCTGTCGGGCTGCGGCAGCAAAACAAACACCGACAACAGTTCCGCCTCCGAGGCCCCCACGGCCGGCGCGGATGCCGGAAAGGGCGAAGACCTCATCCCCATCAAGATCGCTTTTTGCACTTGGGTCGGCTATGCCCCCCTGTTTATTGCCAAGGATCAGGGGTATTTTGAAACGTATGGCTATGATGCGGATCTGATCATTATGGAGGACGAATCCACCTATGGTTCTGCGCTGGTATCGGGCAGTATTGATGCGCTGGGTCAGGTACTGGACCGCGATATCATCCAGTATGATGCCGGTGCGCCAGAGCAGTATGTTTGTACGATGGATGCCTCCACAGGCGGCGATGGTCTTGTGGCCACAGGCGACATCCAGAGTGTGGACGATCTGAAAGGCAAAAC
The DNA here is from genome assembly GCA_022653075.1 of Intestinimonas sp. Taxonomy (GTDB): domain Bacteria; phylum Bacillota; class Clostridia; order Oscillospirales; family Oscillospiraceae; genus Intestinimonas. The sequence continues at coordinate 39,277 of JALCSB010000010.1, read as the reverse complement.
GGTGGCGCTGGATAAATCCGCTACCTCTTATTTCTTTTTCCTGCAGGTACTGGCTGATAGCAATATTACGGAAAAAGACGTCAATATTGTGGAGATGGGCAACGATGAGGCCGGAGAGGCCTTTATCGCAGGCAATGTGGATGCGGCCGTTACCTGGGAGCCTCAGTTGAGCAACTGCTCCCAGCGGGAAGGCGGTCACGTTCTGGTATCCTCTGCTGACTATCCCAAAGCCATTATGGACGTACTGACCGTGAACTCTAATTTTACCGCGAAGTATCCCAAGGCCAATCAAGATCTGGCTGAGATCTGGAATATGGCGATTGACTATCTGAATGCCAACTATGAAGCGGGCTGCCAGATCATGGCGGATGGTCTAGACCTGGATTTACAGGACGTCAAGGACAGCTGTGAGGGCATCACGTTCTATGGCCAGGATAAAAACGCGGAGTTTGCTGATCTAACCACCGAGCAGAACGTAATGGATGTGGCAAATCAGGCCGCCTCCTTCTGGCTGGAGCGAGGCTATATGAAGAGCAATGACCTGAGCGGGTTCTTCCCGATGATTTCTGCGAAATAAAGATAATACCCGGGCAGGCGTTTTGTGACGGTAAGCAGGGCGGTATGGAATAATATCCATGCCGCCCTGCTTTTGTGCGTCGCACTTTCCACTTGGGGAAGAGACGAGATATTCTTACGCGGGTACCAGCCCAAACAGGATCAGAATAACGCCATAAATAATGCTGGCTGAGATCCCAAATACCAGGACCGGTCCGGCGACGGTAAAAAGCTTGGCGCCGGTACCTGTGACAAGCCCCTCGCTTTTAAACTCCAGCGCGGGCGAGACCATGGCGTTGGCAAAACCGGTAATGGGGACCAATGTGCCGGCACCGGCTCGTTTGGCCACGTCGTCAAACAGCCCCAGTCCGGTCAAAAAGGCGGTAGCAAAGATCAGCGTGATGGAAACGGCCGTCCCCGCGTCCTCCGAGGAAAGCCCCACGGACTGATAAAAATTACGCAGACCCTGTCCCGCCGTGCAGATCAGGCCGCCCACCACAAAGGCCCAGCAAAGGTCTTTAAACAGCGGAGAGGGCTTTGCTTTGTTCATGACATATTGATTATATTCCTGATTCGACATATCCATGTCGGCACGTCCTTTCGTGATATTTAACGGTAGTTTGCCTCCTGCCGGGCCTTTTTATGAAAAATGTCCCTGCCGTTTAAAAACAAACGGCAGGGACAGAGCAAAACAAAAATTTGAAAGGGAAAATTTAGGTTAATCCGCAATGATAACACGAACACAGCCGCCCTGAGAGGGTTCCTTATCGTACCAGCCCGTCAGAGTATAGTCACCACCGGAAACCGCTGCGAGCGTGGACAGATAATAGTCTCCGTCTTTGCATTCGTAGACTGCTACCGTGTCGGAGAGGGGATAGGAGGCGTTGCCGCAGAGGGCGGAATTGCCGCTGATCGTAATGGATTTCAGCTCGGTAAGCGCTACGATATTGTCCACCGCGCCCTCGTCGTACCTGATCTGCACAGGGCCGATTTCAGCGGAATTGTACTGTGTATCAGAGAGCAGGGTGGAGGATATTCCGCCGATATCGTAGGTATATTTTACACTTACAGATATGCTGTAGGAGTAGTCGGAAATCCCGGTCAGCATGCCGTAGCTGTGCAGATCCCCGGTGACGTCGCTCAGAATCAGGCGGCTGATTTCCCCCTGATTATTCAGCATGTAATACTTCACCATACGGTCAGTCAGCTTCACGCCGGCCAAGCGGCTGGGATAGATGCGCTTTGCCTGCGTTTTGCCGGAGACGTCCAGAATTTCCGCGTCGCTGGCAAAGGTATAGCTGCCCAGTTTGGTACCCGCCGTGTTTACGCTGCCGGCAAGAGACGCGGAGGTAAGTACACTCAGTTGTACGCTGCTGCCTGAGACCGTGGCCCGTACCAGCGTGCCGGTTTTCCAACTGGTCTTGTCGCTGCGGTAAGAGTAGGAGTTTCCGTCTGTGGCGGTAACGGTCACGGTATTGGCGGTGTAATCCTTGCCCTTGGCATCCGTATAAGTCGAAGTGGCCACGGCGGTAATCATGCCGATCACGCTGGCGGAGGATTGGGTGGGAGAGACTACTGCGGCTACGCCGCCGGCGCGGCCCATCAGCAGGGTTACGGTGTCACCCACACGGTAAGAGCCCAGATCGGAGAGAGCCCAGGCAGCGGAAGAGGTTTCCAGAGCGTATGTTTTACCCGCCACGGTAACAGAGGTGGGAGAGGCGGTGTTCGGGGCGATGGTCTCAATAGAGCCAGTGTTCCGGTCCGTGTAGACCCAGAGGGTCCGCATGGACTTGGACCAGTAGATTACGTCGCTCTGGGTCAGTGCGCTGGAGGAACTGGTCACGCCGTCACGCACGACCTTTGCTCCGGTGAGGTCAAAGGGAATTTTGCTTTGCCAGCCGGAGGAACCCATGACGACGGGGCCTTCCATCTTGGCGTTAATGAGGGCCAGCGTGTCGATTTCACCGGAGGCAGTGAGCGCGGAGTAACCCAGAGAGGTGAGGTACACCTGCCCGGACTTGTTCTGCGCAGTCAGCAGGTTGTAAAGCAGATACATGGCGTCCCGACGGGTAATGGCATCGTTTTGTCCGGCGCTGATACCCTCGTCTAGCTCCAGCGTACGGTAAAGAGCCATCTGTCCGGCGGGATACGCGCCGGAAAAGTCGCTGCTGGAGTAACCGAGCAACCGCAGGGACATGACCACTGCCTCGGCCAGCGTGATGGAGTTGCCGGGGCGGAACGTACCATCCAGATAGCCGGTTACATAGCCAGCGGTGACGGCGGCCTCCACGTAGGGTGCGGCCCAATAGGTGCGGGAAACATCCGGATACGGCGAGACGGCGGTCACACTGCCGACGCTGACACCGGAGGTGGCCATGATCATCTTGACAAATTCCGCCCGTGTGACGGAGCGGTCCAGCTGGAGGTTTCCATTTTCATCCCCCACCATGATATCCAGGGCGGCCAGCACTTGGGCCGCGTCCGTTTCATTGGGGGCGACCGCCAGCGCCGCGGGAAAGAGGGAGATTAGGATCAGGGCGGCCAGCAGGCCGGATAACAGTCTTTTTTTCATCAGTCGTTCGCTCCTTTAGTCATATCTGAGGGCGTCGATGGGGTTGAGCTTGGAAGCCTTGTTGGCGGGTAGGTATCCGAATAGAATTCCGATCCCTACGGAAACACCAAAGGCGACACCGACCGCAGTGATAGTGGGATGGGCGCTGAAGCCCTCTCCCATCATATTTCCAATCACACCGCCCGCCGCAATGGCCAGCAGAACACCCAATCCGATGCCGAGCATACCGCCGATGGCCGAGGTGGTTCCAGCTTCGATAATAAACTGGCCGCGAATGTCCCGGCGTTTCGCGCCCAGAGACTTCCGAATGCCGATTTCACGGGTGCGCTCCGTGACGGAAACCAGCATGATGTTCATGATGCCGATGCCGCCCACCAGCAGGGAGATGGCCGCAATAGCCACCAGAACGGTCATCATGGTGTTCATCATGGTGTTCATGGCGTCCATCATCTCAGCGGCCGTAACGACCATGTATACGTCGCTGTCCTGAAAGGTTTTAAGCAGACGGTTTTCAATGATGCCTTTGGCCGTGGCCGCGGCATTGCGGTCTGTGGCACTGAATAAGTAGAAGTTGACATGGCTGGTTCCGTTCAGCCGGGCCGCGTTGGTATAGGGGATGTACAGACAGTCGTCGTCGCTTCCCTCGGTTGAGTCCCCATTTTCTTCCAAAATGCCGATAACCGTATAGGGGGAGCCGGTAATTTGTATGGTTTTGCCCAGCCCGTCACCTTTAAAGGCTGCCTGGTTGAGGTAACTGCCGATGACGCAGACATTCTGCAGCCGTTCCACATCGATATACTGCAAAAAGCGGCCGCTGGCCACGGTGGCAGTACCGACATTGACGAAATTTTCACTGCACCCGTAGACGGAGGTCTGATCATAGTCCTCGGTTCCACAGCGGACGGCGGCCTGCGCATTGACATAGGGACTTACACCGCTGAGATACTGGGGGTATTTGTCCACCAGCGCGTACATGTCGTCCGGAGAAATCGAGCGGGAGGAGGCGTCTCCGCCACGCCCCATGATCTGGACCTGAATCAGATTGGAGCCCAGCTTTTCAAACTGAGAATCCAGCATATCCTGCATACCGTTGCCGAGACTGATAATAACAATGACGGCGGCCACGCCGATGATGATGCCCAGCATGGTTAACAGGGCGCGCATCTTGCTGGTCAGCAGGGACTTGATGGCCAGACGGAAAGATTGCGTGAAGTTCATGGCATCACCGCCTTTTCCTCTTGATCTCCAAAACCGACGTCGGTGTCCTCCGCATCCTCGTTGGGCTGGACCACGGCCGCCGGGTCGCTGGAGTCTCCATCATAAATGATGTGTCCGTCCTGCAGGCGGACGATGCGCTGTGCCTTTACGGCGATGGAGTTGTCATGGGTGATGAGAACAACCGTGTTGCCCTCATGATTAAGTTTTTGCAGGAATCCCAGCACTTCCCTACCGGTGCGGGAATCCAGTGCGCCGGTAGGTTCGTCAGCCAGAATAACCGACGGGGCGCCGGCCAGAGCGCGGGCGATGGACACCCGTTGCTGCTGGCCTCCGGAAAGCTGGCTGGGCAGATGTTTGTATTTATCGGCCAGCCCCACGCGGTGCAGTGCCTCCATGGCAGCGTCCCTCCGGTCCGCGTTGGGTAGGCCGGCATAGAGCAGCGGCAGCTCCACGTTTTCCAGTACATTCAGCTTGGGGATTAGATTATACTGCTGGAAAATAAAGCCCAGCATTTTGTTGCGAATCTCGGCCTGCTGGTCGTCGTCCATGGTGGACACGTCGATCCCATTTAAATGATAGCTTCCGGAGGTAGGGACATCCAGGCAGCCGATGATGTTCATGGCGGTGGATTTACCAGACCCGGACTGGCCCACGATGGCCACAAATTCTCCCCGGTCGATGGTGAGAGAAACCCCGTCCAGTGCCCGAACCTCCGAATCGCCCATCTGATAAATCTTATAAAGATCCTTCAGCTCGATGAGGTGTCCCATGGTTTAATCGCCCCTTCTCATCTGGTCGTAGAAGTTGGAGGAGACATTTTGGATGACGACTACGTCGCCCTCCGACAGGCCGTCCAGTACTTCAATATACTGGTCGTTGCTGCGGCCTAATGTCACCTGTACCTCGCGCAGCTTACTGGAATCCACTACGCCGGAGCCGTCCTCACTCAGTGCGCCGGGATCAGCCACCGTGACCATGTTGTTCCGTGCCACGGCGTCCACGGGGATGCACAGGGCGTCTGGAATCGTCTCGGAGATAATGGTGGCCGAAACGTTCATACCGGGAAGCAGGTCCTGGGGGTCATCCACCACTATGGTGACCGGATAAGTGGTGGCCCCGTCCTTCGTGGTGCCGTTCACGTTGATTTTATCCACATGTCCGGTAAACGAACGGGAATCCAGGGCATCCACGGTGATGTTCACGGTCTGTCCCACCTGGACCTTGCTGATGTCCAGCTCATCAATATTCATGTCAAAGGTGAGCCGGGACAAATCATAGACCACGGCCATGTACGTGGTGGTAGTAGAAGCAGAGGTGTCTATGTTGTCCCCCACTTTGTAGTTTTTCTCGATGACTTTGCCGTCAATGGGGGAGGTGATGCTGTAATCGTCCAGGCTGTCCTGCGCATTTTGCAAGGTGAGCTTGGCGTTATCCACGGCGATGCGGGCGTTTTCAATCTGCGCGTCCATATCGGTGGCGGCGATAACGCCCAACGTCTGGCCGCTGCCTACTAGATCGCCCTCCTTGACGTACAGATGGTCCAGATTACCAGATGTCTTGGCGAGAATCTTCTTGCTGGTGATGTACTGGAAGGTTCCGCTGGCGGAGCAGGAGGAGGAACCGATAACGGCCGTGCCGCTGCTGCTGTCGGATAGGGCGCCGGGGTTGACGACCAGAATGGTGACCTGGCGGATAAGCGCACCGCCCGCGCCCACTTCATCGGCGGCGGATATAAAGTCCACCGTGCCCTGTACCGTTTCCAAACTTCCGTCAACGGTGACTGCGGCAGGTTCGCCAATGTAGATGTTGGCGGTATCGGCAGAGTGGAAGGGGAGCACCAGTTTGAGGTGAGTCCGGTCCAGAAGGTCCGCGATGGTGGAGCCGGTGGTGATAGAATCATCCTGATTTACGTACAGCTTTTCAATAACGCCGGTGGCTGGTGCGGTGATGGTGCGGTCCGTGTTATTGTCGGAGCGGGTCTTGAGCAAGTTGTTATAAGTAACTTGGGCCTGCTGTAAAGAAAGCTGAGCCTGTTGGATTTGGTTCTCTACGTCCTTGGCATCAATGCGGAACAACAGGTCGCCCTTGTGGACGGTGTCGCCTTCCTCGAAGGGGGCCTCCAGAATCTCACCCTTTACCAGCGGCGTGGCCTTAAAGGAATCATTGGGTTGAATGGTACCGGTGCCAGAGACAGAAACCGTAAGGTCTTGACGGATGACCTCGGTGGGCAGGTAGCTGGATAAGACCGAACTGCCGCTGCTGTTGAGGCGGGGCCGGATGAACAGGAAAAAGACGGCCGCCGCGATTACGGCAAAGATAATGAGCCGCTTAGGCCATTTACGTTTCTTTTTTGGCTTGAACGGCGCGTGTGCGGTGCCGCCCGCGGCAGGGGTTGGGGAGGCGGGCTTTTCAGGGTTAGCCTCCGGTTTGAGCTGTGTTGTTTCCATAGCGGTGTCTCCTTTTTGCAGATTGAAAATATCGATCAAACCGCGGGTTTGCTGGACATGCCCCGCTGAAGGATACGCAGAAAATTCGAATACTGGGCGCGGACGGCCTCCGTATCGCCCGTCATGGCGCCCAGGTGAAAAGCAGTGGCTGTTACATAGGAGAGGATATGCAGCATATCCCGCAGGTCCTCGGGACCACGAAGGTCCAGACGGCTCGTGTCGATCAGCGCCAGAAAGGCGGGCGTACCCGCATGTGCGGAGGCGCAGGCCGCCGCCAGGTCGGCGGACCACAGCTGCTGATTGAGCCGTATGACCTGGGACATGAACTCGTATTTCTGTGTGCCGAGCGAACTCTGCTTCTCATCCCGGATGTGGTCGAACAAAGCCATGGCGGCGGCAAACAGGTCACCGTGGTGTTCCCGAAGAAGCAGGCACAGTTCCGACTCGAACTGTTCGTTGTGGCATTGAAGCAGATAGCGGAACAGGTCGGCTTTATCCTGAAAATACATGTAAAAGCTGCCCCGTGGGATGCCCGCGCCACGGATGATCTGGTTAATGGACACATCCGGATAGGGAACATGGGCAAATTCGGAGCGGGCGGCAGCCAGCAGCCGTTGGCGCTTTTCCTCCGGTAAATTAAAAAACGTGGTGCTTGGCACGCCTAAATACCTCCTCCACATGACAAATTGTCATATCAGTATATACGACACATTGTCACCTGTCAATCCCCAGGCTGCCATTCTTGCATTTATAGTTGTATTATACAGGAAAAATATAAAGAAGAACCAAGAGAAAGATTAAAAAAACCTTAAATTTCCGGTGCGTGCGGAAAAAAGCGGAAGACCGCGTATAACCGCTGAAAAACTTGTCCACAATAGGCTCCGGGAGGTGTTTTCATGAAGAAACCAATCGTACAACGCATCGGCGACTTTATGGCGGGAAAGGGCTTCTACATAGTCCTATTCCTGTGCGTCGCCGCAATGGGAATTTCGGGCTATTATCTTTTTTCTTCCATGCACAGTAAAACCGGGCAGACGGTATCCGCGCCCGTTCAGGTGACGGTGACGCCGTCCATGCAGACGGTGACGCCTGTTAAGCCGACCGTGTCGCCCACCACGAAGCCGTCTGCCTCATCCAAGGTGAAGGCCGCCGAGCCGAGCGCTTCGGCCGCTACCATTGGGGCCTCGGTCTATACCTGGCCGGTGCAGGGCAAGGTCATCGCGGATTTTTCGCTGGAGGTTCTGGCCTATGACGAGACAATGGGAGACTGGCGCACCCACAGTGGAATCGACATCGCGGCAGACTTGGGGACCCAGGTTCTGGCCACTTCGGCCGGAACAGTGGAGGATGTGAAGCAGGACGACCTGATGGGGACGACTGTCATCATTCGTCACGCGGACGATATGGAGAGTGTATATTCCAATCTGGCGGCGCTGCCCACCGTGAAAACAGGCGATAAAGTCAGCACAGGCGATGTAATCGGCTCCGTGGGACAGACGGCCATCGCCGAGTCGGCCCGTCCGCCCCACCTATACTTTGAGATGCGGCAGAAGGGACAACCCGTGGATCCGGAAACGATTCTTCCCGAGCGCTGAATGTGAAAAAGGCCGGCCGTTCTTCCGGGAACGGCCGGCTTTTTTCCTGATCCGGAAAAGTTGAAAGACGAAGGGGAATTCTTGCATTCCTTTGGGCAGTATGCTAGACTAACTCCGTAGCCTGACATCGAAAAATGTTTTTGAGATGAAAGATACGGAAATATACGAGAGTTCCCGATGTATTTGACAGCGGGAAAGGTATGTGACTGCATCGTTCCGGTGCAGTCCTTTTTTATTTTAAACTACGTTGTTAGGGGGAGAAAAAATATGGAGACACGCGTGGCCATTATTGGTGTAATTGTGGAGAACCTGGCATCCGTGGAGCAGCTTAATGAAATCCTTCATGAGTATGGGGCATATATCGTCGGCCGGATGGGGATTCCGTACCGCAGCCGGGGAATTAACATCATCAGTATCGCGGTGGATGCGCCACAGGACATTATCAGCGCATTATCGGGGAAGATTGGGAAGCTTCCCGACGTCAGCGCCAAGGCGGCCTATTCCAATGTCATCACTCAAAGCGAGTAAGCGCCCGGCCGGTACGCTCTCGGTACTGGCGGTGGTTGGGCTGCTGCTGTTTCCGGTGATCACGGTGCTGATCGCGCTGGCCGTTGGCCGAATCTGGATTCCCCCCGTAACGATTTTTCAGTCCGTGGCCCATCAGTTCGGCGCGGCGTACGATGTGGGGGTGCAGACCGGAAAGGTCCTCTGGTCCATTCGGTTTCCCCGTATCCTGCTGGCACTTCTGACCGGCGCCGGTCTGTCGGTGGCTGGCTGCGCGTTCCAGAGCCTGTTTTCCAATCCGCTGGCGACCCCGGACACGCTGGGGGTGGCCTCCGGAGCCAGCTTTGGCGCCGCGTTGGGAATTCTGCTGGGACTCGGCCAGCTTGGCATCCAGCTGGCGGCGCTGGTATTCGGGATTACGGCCGTGGCGCTGACCGTCTTGGCCGGAACCGGCCGTGGACGGTCGGTAAACACCGTGGTGCTGGCCGGTATCATGATCGGCTCCCTGTTTACGGCGCTGGTCTCACTGGTCAAGTTTACGGCCGACACGGAGTCGGAGCTTCCCGCCATCACCTACTGGCTCATGGGCAGCCTCAACGGAAAGAGCTACTCGTCCCTTGCCGTGGGTGCACCGCTGATTCTGGGGGGGCTTCTGGTCCTGTTCCTGCTGCGGTGGCGGATGAATCTGCTGCCCCTCTCGGACGATGAAGCCAGAGCCTCCGGTACCAATATTCAGGCCCTGCGCGCCGTTACTGTTCTGTGCGCCACAGCCATGACCGCCTCCTGCGTTTCCATGTGCGGCCAGGTGGGCTGGGTGGGGCTGCTGGTACCGCACATCTGCCGGATGCGGTTTGGGAATAACCACTTGGCGCTGATTCCGGCCTCCATCTGTGTTGGTGCCGGCTTCATGGTGGTGGTGGATACCATAGCCCGCAGTGTTTCCGCTGCGGAGATTCCCATATCTGTTCTAACCGCCATCATCGGCGCGCCGTTTTTTGTGATGCTTATGCGGAAAAGCGGGGGGTGGCGGCTGTGACGCTGACGGTGAAGGACGGCTGCTATTCTTACGGAAAAAACGGCCGCCCGATTCTGCGCAATGTAAATTTTGAAACCCGGCCTGGCGATATCGTCGCGATTCTGGGGCCGAACGGAGCCGGAAAGACCACGCTTTTGCGGTGTACGATGGGGTTTCTGCGCTGGAAAAGCGGGCAGAGCCTGCTCGACGGACGGGATATTCACAAGATGCCGTTCCGGGAGCGCTGGACCAGCCTTGCTTATGTGCCTCAGGCACGCGGTGCGGCATCCGCCTGTACCGCCGAGGAAATGGTCCTGCTGGGCAGGAGCAGCCATATTGGCATGTTTGCCCAGCCGGGACCGGAGGACCTGGACAGGGCCCACGCCGCTATGGAGCGCCTGCACATTACCAAACTGATGCGAAAAAGATGCTCGGAGATCAGCGGCGGCGAGCTTCAGATGGTACTGATTGCCCGGGCGCTGGCCGCCGAGCCCAGAATTTTGATTCTGGACGAACCGGAATCCAATCTGGACTTTAAAAACCAGCTTCTCATTATGGAGACCCTGTCGGCGCTGGCCGCCGATGGTATGACATGCGTATTTAATACCCACTTTCCCGCCCACGCCATGCAGCGGGCGAACAAGGCCCTTCTGCTGGGCGAAAACGGGGATTCCCTGTTCGGTGAGGTGGGTCAGGTGGTCACGGAGGAGAATATTCAGCGGGCCTTTGGAGTCAGGGCTGTCATCGGGGAGATTGAGACGCCGGGCCAGGTCCTGCGGGACGTGGTCCCGCTGTGGGTGACTCGGGATACGGGGGCCCCCATGAGTCATGCCGCCAGGAGTGGTTCGCGGAGCCTAGCCATTGTCTCGATTATTATGGCGGATGGCTGCGGCGGTGCGGCAGAGAAGATCAATGACCTTTTGCATGCGTATGGCCGCTACGCGGTGGGCCGCATGGGCATGCCCTATCCGGACGGCGGCGTCCATATCATTACGATCACCTTTGACGCGCCCGAGCGGGAGATTCAGACGCTGGTGGCAAGGCTGAGCATTCTGCCGGGGGTCAGCGTGAAGGCGACCTACGCCCCCGGTGTGTTTCCGAGAAAGAAGGAATTCCGAGATGAAAAACACGGAACGGATTGACCGGCTGAAGCGGGAACGGGCATTGCCCGCAGACCAGTGGGTTCGGCTGCTGGGGACCTTTACCGAGGAGGACAGAACCTACGCCGCGGAGAAGGCCCGCGCGATCACAACGGCCCGCTTCGGAAATAAAATCTATATCCGGGGAATTGTAGAGTTTACCAACTACTGCAAAAATAACTGCCTGTACTGCGGTATCCGCCGGGAAAATACCGGTGCCGTCCGGTACCGCCTGACGAAGGAGGAAATCCTTCTGTGCTGCCACGCCGGATATCAGGCGGGGTTTCGCACGTTCGTGCTTCAGGGCGGAGAGGACCCGTACTTTACCGACGGGCGGATAACGGACATCGTCTCCGCCATCCGGGCGGAGTTTCCGGACTGTGCCATAACGCTCTCCGTTGGGGAAAAAAGCCGCGAGGCATATAAGTGCTTTTTTGATGCCGGAGCCAATCGGTATCTGCTGCGGCATGAAACAGCCGACGAGGCCCACTACGGCAGGCTGCACCCGCCGGAGCAGTCGTGGCGGAACCGCATGCGCTGCCTGCGGGATTTGAAGGACATCGGGTACCAGACGGGCTGTGGCATGATGGTGGGTTCTCCCTTTCAGACGGTGGAATGTCTGGCGGAGGATATGGTGTTTATGAGCCGGTTCCGGCCGGAGATGATCGGCATCGGTCCGTTTATTCCCCACCACGGTACGCCCTTTCGGGACTGTCCGGCCGGCAGCACGGAGACGACGCTTCTACTGCTGAGCCTTTGCCGCATCATGCTGCCGGATGTGCTTCTGCCTGCCACCACCGCTCTGGGTACGGTGTGTGGCGACGGGCGGCAGCTGGGTGTGCTGGCGGGGGCGAATGTGGTCATGCCCAATTTGTCTCCCGTGGGGGTGCGGAAGAACTACACGCTTTACGACAATAAGGCCATCACCGGAGAGGATGCCGCCGAAAGCCTGAATATCCTGCGGAGCCACATGCGGGAGATCGGCTATGAGGTGGTCGTTTCCCGGGGCGATTACAAAAGCAGGGAGGAACACAGATGATACAGTTTGCGGTTTATGGAAAGGGCGGGATCGGGAAATCCACCACGGTGTCAAATGTCTCCGCGGCGCTTGCCGAGCAGGGACTGACCGTGATGCAGATTGGCTGCGACCCAAAGGCCGATTCCACCTCCAGCCTTCTGGGCGGAAGGTCGGCCCGGACGGTTCTGGACCTTATCCGGGAGCGGGGCGGCGGCCTGACCCTGGACGATATGGTATCCAGGGGGTATCGGGGGGTTCTCTGCGTGGAAGCGGGTGGACCCACACCGGGCCTGGGCTGTGCCGGGCGGGGCATTACCGCCGCGCTGGAGAAGCTGCGGGAGAAGGGCGCCTTTGAGACATTCAGGCCCGACGTTATTATTTACGACGTACTGGGCGACGTGGTCTGCGGCGGCTTTTCCGTGCCCATGCGCCGAGGCTATGCCGATAAGGTGTTTATTTTGACCTCGGGAGAAAATATGGCCCTCCATGCCGCGGCTAATATTGCACTGGCGGTGGATAACTTCCGCTCCCGCGGGTACGCCGAACTGGGCGGCATTGTTTTGAATCGCCGGAACGTCAAAAAAGAACAGGAGAAGGTGGAAGAACTGGCCGAGGATGTGCATACCGGCATTATCGGGATCCTGGACCGGAGCGAAACGGTACAGGAGGCGGAGGAGCTGGGAAAGACCGTGGTGGAGGCGTTCCCGGACAGCGCTATGGCTGGAGAGTACCGGAGGCTGGCCGAGGCCATTCTGCACGTGTGCGGAAAGGAGAAGTAAAATGCTCAAACGGATAGGAGCTGAACCCGACGAGACCGGAGCGGCGGTCGCCATAAAGGACGCCGCGTTCCCGGCGCCGTTTCCCTCGGGACTGGAGTACGGCGCCCCGGCCCGTGGCATGTGGAATATTGTCCACACGGGTATGCTTCTCCCGGAAGCCCATCAGATCTTTGTCTGCGCCGCCGGGTGCCTGCGCGGCGTGGTGCTGACGGCGGCGGAGATGAAGGCCGAGGAGCGGTTTTCCACCGTGGAAATCCGGGAGGAAAACGTACTGGACGGGGACATGGAGGAGCTGATCATCGACGGCGTTACAGACATTTTGAACAAGCTGCCCTGTATGCCGCCGGCGGTGCTCATTTTTACCAGCTGTATTCACCATTTCATGAGCTGCGACCTGCCCCAGGTCTACCGGGTGCTGCGGGAGCGCTTTCCCCAAACCGCATTCACCGACTGTTATATGAACCCCATCATGCGGAAAAGCGGACTAACCCCCGACCAGCTCATGCGGAAGCAGCTGTACAGCCTGCTGAAGCCGCGGCCCAAGGATCCCAAAGCGGTGAATCTCATCGGCAACGATCTGCCCACCGACGCATCGTCCGAACTGGTACGGATGATTCAGAAAAACGGGTTCCGCCTACGGGACATCACCTGGTGCAGAACCTATGGTGAGTACCAGGAGATGGCGGAAGCATCGGTCAATCTTTCCACATATCCGTCTGCGGTGGCGGGCTGCGAGGAACTGGAGCGGCGGCTGGGTCAGAAGCAGCTGTATCTTCCCCAGTCGTTTGACTATGATGAAATTGAGGACAACCTATGCCGCCTTGCCGGATGCCTGAGCATAGATGCACCACAGACCGCGCCGGGCCGGGCGCGGGCGGAGCGGGCGCTCCAGGGGGCTCGGGAGGTTATCGGGGATATGGCGGTTTCGGTGGACTATACGGCCACGCCCAGGCCGCTGGGTCTGGCAAGGCTGCTCTGCCAGCATGGATTCCGTGTGGCTTCCGTGTATCTGGACGCCATAAACGAGGAGGAGCGCGGGGCCTTCGGCTGGCTCCGGACCCATGTGCCGGAGCTAATGCTCCGGGCCACCATACACCCCAAAATGCGTGTGCTTCCCAGAGCCGGCAGGGAGCCGGTGCTGGCGATAGGACAAAAGGCGGCTTACTTTACCGGCACCCGCCACTTTGTCAACATCGTCGAGGGCGGCGGTATGTACGGCTACGACGGCATTGCCCGTCTGGCCGGCCTGATGACCGGCGCCTATCTTGAGGAAAGGGACGCCCGCAGTCTCATTCAGGCAAAGGGACTGGGGTGTGCGTGCTGCATATGAAACAGACGGCGAGAATCATTTCCACCTACGCGGCCGACTCCTCTGGCGTCTGTTCGGCGCTTTACGAGCTGGGCGGCATGTGCGTTATCCACGACGCATCCGGCTGTAATTCCACCTACCATACTCATGATGAACCCCGCTGGTACGATCAGGACAGTCTGGTGTTTATCTCAGCCCTGTCGGAGATGGAGGCCATCATGGGCGACGACGAAAAACTCGTCCGGGACATCACGGAGACAGCGCTGGAGCTCCACCCCCGGTTTGTCGCCCTCTGCGGGACACCCATCCCCATGATGATCGGTACGGATCTTCCCGCCATCGCCTCGGAGGTAGAGCACCGAACGGGGATTCCGGCCTTTGGCCTGCCTACCAACGGGATGCACTCCTACTTGTCCGGGGCAGGTATGGCCTTTGCCGCCGTGGCGGGGCGCTTCGCCGACCGGAGCCTGCGGCGGGAGCCGGGACGGTCGGTGAATCTACTGGGCCTGACACCGCTGGACTTTTCCGTAAACGGCAGTGACGGGTCCATGCGGAGTATCCTGGAGGGAAACGGGTTTACCGTTATTTCCTCATGGGCGATGGGCAGCACGCTGGATGAGTTAAGCCAGGCCGGGCGGGCCTCCGTCAATCTGGTGGTCTCCTATTCGGGCCTGACGGCTGCCCGGACGTTGCAGAAGCTCTTTGGCACACCCTATGTGGTCGGCGTACCATTCGGTGTGAAATTTTCAGGGCGGCTTATAGCCGCGCTGGAGCGGGCGGCCGACACCGGTTGCTGCGGCGCCGCGTACCTACGCCGGCCGCGGGAGGCGCGCCCCGCACTGACTCTCATCGGGGAGAGCGTCAGCGCTGGCTCCCTGGCCGCCGCCATCGGAGAGGAATTCGGACGTTCCGCCCGTGTTCTGTGTCCGCTGGAGACCGAGCCGGGCCTGCTGGCTGAAGGGGACATGGAAGCGAAGGACGAGGACGACTTGATCGCTCTGCTGAAGCCGTCCGACCACATCCTCGCAGATCCGCTGTACCGCCCAATCTGCCCAGGTGGCAGCGAGTTTTACCCGCTGCCGAGCGAGGCGTTTTCGGGGCGAATTTTCCGGAGAAATATACCTGATTTAATTGGTTCACCATTGAATGGGAAAGGAAGCATCAACCTATGAAATGTAAAAAATGGTTCTCTTTTATTCTTGTGTCCGCACTGTCTCTGTCTCTGGCCGGCTGCGGCGGGGGCGCCGGCACAGCCGCTGGCGGCAGTGCCGCTCCCACAGAGAGCACACCGGCGGATACCATCACAATCACGGATCAGGCGGACAACACCGTGACAGTGCCGGTGAAAATCGACCGCATCGCGGTCTGCGGCATTTACCCGCTGCCCTCGGTCCTATCGGTGTTCTTCCATTCGGCGGAGAAAATTGTGGCGATGCCCAAGGCCAGCATGACGGCCGCCCAGAACAGTCTGTTGGGACAGATGTACCCTGAGATCCTGAATGCCCAGACCGATTGCGTGTCCGGCGACCAGGTTAATACGGAAGAGCTGATGAAGCTGAAGCCCGACGTGGTGTTTTACAGCTCTTCGGATACCGCCATCGGCGAGCAGTTGCGCAATGCCGGTTTCGCAGCGGTTGGCATCTCGGTCAATAAGTGGGATTACAATTGTATCGAGACGCTGAACCAGTGGATTTCGCTGCTCAGTGAGATGTTCCCCCAGGACGCCAAGGCCGATGTGGTGAAGCAGTACAGCGACGACGTCTACCAGATGATCCAGCAGCGGGTTTCCTCCCTGACCGACACCCAGCGAGCCCGTATTTTTGTCCTATTCCAGTACAGCGATACCACGATGCTGTCCTCCGGTAAGAATTTCTTTGGACAGTGGTGGTGTGACGCTGTCGGCGCGGTCAACGTGGGGGAGGAACTGACTACCGACAACTCCGTCCAGGTCAATATGGAGCAGGTCTATGCTTGGAACCCCGATGTCGTTTTGGTCACCAACTTTACCAGTGCGCAGCCCGAGAATCTGTACCACAACACCATTGGGAGCTATGACTGGAGCGGCGTGGCCGCCATACAAAATCAGCGGGTTTATAAGATGCCATTGGGACTTTACCGGGGCTATACGCCCGGCGTAGACACGCCCGTGACTCTGCTGTGGCTGGCTAAAACGGTCTATCCAGACCTGTTCCAGGACATCGACGTGACCGCGAAAGCCAAAGATTACTACAAGACGGTATTCGGCGTGGATTTGACGGACGAGCAGGTTAACTCCATTTTCACGCCCACCTCTGCCGCGGCCGGCGGCATCTGAACATCCGGCATTGACTTTGCCGAGCCATGCGGTAAAATAGAGATGCAAAGATAAAAACACAGCTCCGGTCGGTAGTCCGGACGCGGCCTCGCGCCGTCAGTAACCTGCCTCCTTGGTTGTCCGTTCTTTGCAGGCAATCCAAAAGGAGGAATAGACATGGATTTAACCGTATCAAAGCTGACCGTATTTTTTGAGGAGCCGTTCTGGGTGGGCGTATATGAATGCCAGTGCGCAGGGCAGTACGAGGTATGCAAGGTCACATTCGGTGCAGAGCCGAAAGATTACGAGGTCTGGGAATACTTCCTCAAAAACTGGAACAGGCTGCGGTTCAGTCCGTCCGTCGAAACAGAAGCCGGACAGGAAAGGCGGATTAGTCCCAAGCGTATGCAGCGTGAGATCCATAAGCAATTGCAGAGCGGCGGGATCGGCACGAAAGCTCAACAAGCGTTGAAGCTTCAGCAGGAGCAGGGTAAACTGGAACGCAAGGCGCACTCCCGCCAACAGCGGGAGACGGAAAAAAAGCGCCAGTTTGGACTGCGGCAGGAGAAACGCAAAAAAAAGCACAGAGGGCATTAAATGCCCTCTGTGCTTTTTTGTCTGGTCAGATTTTTTCCTTAGGCGGGATATGGGACGGCCTATCGAAACGTATTACCGCTCTTTGCCCCAGAAGAACAAGGTCAGGATGCCGACGCCGCCGTGGGCACCGACGATGGGGCCAACGTCATAGACGGTAATTTCTGCGTCGGGATGCCGCTTTTGCACAGTCCGGCGAAGAAAATCCGCGTCTTCGGGACAGCAGCCGTGGGCGATATGTACCAATTTGCCCCGCTCAGGGGTCCATGTGGCGTCCATATGGTCAGCCAGCGCGATAATGGAGCGTTTTCGGCCCCGTGCCTTTCCCATGTTGACCAGGCGGCCCTCGTTATCCACATGGAGGACGGGCTTAATCTGAAGGGCGGAACCCACCAGTGCGGTAGTGGCGGAAATGCGCCCACCGCGGCGCAGATGGGCTAGATCATCCACAGTAAACCAGTGGCTTACATGGAGCTTTTCCTCCTCCAGCCACTGGGCGAGCTTACTAATCGGCAGACCCGCCTTCTGCCTGGCGACCGCCTCCCGGACCAAAAACCCCTCTCCACCTGTGGCGCATAGGGAGTCCACGCAGAGAAGCGTGCGGTCGGGAAAAGCCTCTTGCAGGTCGGCCATGCACAGCCGCGCGGCCTGAATCGTACCGGACAGTCCGGAGGAGAAGCAGATATACAGGATATCCAGCCCCTGTTCCAAATACTGCGTGAAGTGCTCTTGATAGACGGTGGGATTAATCTGGGAGGTCGAGGCTATTTTCCCCTGGCGGAGTTGGGTGTAAAACTCGTCCGTGGTGATGCTGTCGTACGCCGAACCGAAGGTGTAGGAGGTGCCGCTTAAATCTAGAGTCATGGGAATGACATCCACGCCGAGCTGATTCACCTGTTCGGGGGAAAGGTCTGACGTGGCATCCGTTATGATCTGATATTGTTGACTACTCATGTTCACCATTCTCTCGTTGCTATCACAGGATTATTTCTCACAGACGCTTGCACAGGGCAGAGTGTGTCCCGAGTCTGTCCACAGCCTATCCGCCACAGGCTGCCAGTGATCCGCCGCGTATTTACATTTGCCGCACAGTTCATCCACGTCCTCCGCTACCAGCATATCCGTAGACTGTGCGCCGGAGTGATGGATCATTTCAGCCAGTGCGCCATGATTATCCAGCAGCGGACAGGGGCGCAGATGGTTGGGGCTGAAGGGCTGGTGGTCATGGTACTGCATAAACAGAGGATTCTGATAGGCCTGGAGCAGCGTATGCGTGTGAATATTGGAATCAGAATAGTGAATGAAAGCGCAGGGCTCAATGTCGCCGTTGGCATTGATATGCAGATAGTTGCGGCCGCCGGCAATGCAGCCGTTCACATATTCGCCGTCATTCCAGAAATCCATGGTAAATAGAGGCTTGGTTTTGCGGAACTTGCGGACCTGATCATACATAAATTTCCGCTGGTCGGCGGTGGCCATCAGATCAGTGGGTGCTCCGTGACCCACGGGCATATAGGTAAAGAACCAGGCAAAGAGGCAGCCTTTTTCGATAAGATCGTCAAAATATTCCTCACTGCCGATGGTATCCACATTTTTGCTGGTATAGCAGCAAGAGGCACCGAAGGGGAGGTGCTTCGCCTTCAGAATGGACATGGCGCGGGCCACCGCAGCATAGGTGCCTTTGCCGCGGCGGAAGTCGGTTTCCGCCTCAAAGCCCTCTATGCTGATCGCGGGAATAAAGTTTTTGACCCGCAGCATTTCGTCGGCAAAAGCCTCGTCGATCAGAGTGGCGTTGGTGAAGGCCAGAAACATACAGTCCGGGTGCGCTTGGCAGAGCTTTATGATGTCATTCTTACGGACCAGCGGTTCCCCCCCGGAATAGATATACATAAAAGTACCCGTCTCGGTACCTTGGCGGATGATGTTGTCCAGAGTGTTGTAATCCATATTCAGCTTGTTTCCGTATTCCGCGGCCCAGCAGCCAGTACAATGCAGATTACAGGCAGAGGTGGGGTCCATCAGGATGGCCCAAGGCACGTTGCAGCCGTATTTATCTTTGGCTTTATGCTGGCGCTGCATACCGATGGTGGAGGCGTTCAGAATGAAATTCTCAAAAAAGGTGGCGCGCACCTGGGGGTCGATGCAGTTCCAGATAGTCTTGGCCAGCCGATACCAGTTGCAGTCAGGATGGTCCAGAATATTGTGAAACACCTTGCGCTGTGATGCCACTGTACCGGAAGTATCAAACCGATCTACCCACTCCAAAATTTTGGGAAAAGCCACATCCGGATCTTCGTTTAGATAGTTTAATACTTTCTTCAGGGCAAAGGTCTGCACCTGCTCCCCGATGGTTCTGTCGCCCATACACATACAACTCCTTTTCAGCAGCTGAGGGAAAATTTTCCGATTTTTATATTTATTCTACCCCGCGCAGGTATCTTTTGTCTCCGGACAAAAACAGTTGGGTGTAACCTTTTGGGACAAATACCTTAAATTGTCCCTTTCACAGCAAATCAAACGGACATATGATAAAGATAAGAACATACTGTTATGTAATGAGAAAAAATTCATTTTTCTAAAGCCTGGGAGGTGCCTGTTTTGGACCATGACGCATTTATGCGCATTGTCGTGGAATCCGTGGTAGAACGCTATCTTCGTGAGATCAGCGAGGACCCCAAACGAAGTATCCGTAAACTTGTGGATATGGGTGGTCAGTTTGCCAAGGGCCCGTTCCAGTCATACTTTTTTGATATTTCTCAAACTATGCTGGAAAATGAAGACAGCCCCTACTATACACTAATTCGGAACGCCGTAGAGGGAGTCGACCATGAAATCCTGAAGACATTTGGAATCAACACGGGGCTTAACGGCTGGTCTCGCGGAGCTGCACGGATCCGAAAATTTGAGGCGGAGCTGGGTTGTGAGATTCCCTGGGCCATCTTTTTCCACCTGGCTCCGGGCGTTGGCGGCAACCAGATGGCGCGCTGCCAACGTCTTATCCGTGAGGGCAAGGAACTCGGCATGTATGTATATTTGTTTGAGATGCGCGAGGGCGCCGACCTCTCCGAACTGATCCGATTGTTCCATGCTGAGCCGGAGTGCGCGTTTGTCCTGATGCTTCCAAAGGCGCTGGTGGACGAAAACAGCGTACGCCTGCTGGCGGAATGCAAAAACCTTTTAATCTCCGTCTCTGCCCAGAAGCCGGGGTGGGAAAAAGCCGCCGCCCATTTGCGCCGGACCCATTGCCTGTGGGGAGCGCACATACAGTATAGCACACATGCACAGGCTATGCTTATTACATCCGGAGCCTGGACGGAAAAGCTGCTTTGCCAGGGACCGCTGTTTGCCTTCTGCTTTGCCAGGCCGGACTGTTCCGACGAGGACTGCGCCGCGGTACAGGAATATGCCCATGACGCCAGGGTAGAGCAGAAATACCCGGTACTTTTGATTGATTATTATACAGATCACCTGTTTATTGATCGCATTATCTCCCAACGTCCCTGCTACCTGGGCATAACGGCAGACGGCAGGGCGACTGCCTGCGACGGATACCGTGAAACAGAAACAGAACTTTCGGCCGACAACTTTACTCTGCGCGAGCTCCTGAATCTTCGAAACCGAAATTGAGCATCACCCGGCGCGTGGATTGAAAATAATAAAAAGGAAGGCGCTTACCCGCGACGGATAACCTTGAGACAAAAACAGAATCTTCGAAACCGAGGCTGAGCATATACCTGAACGTGATTAAAAACCACAAAAAGGAGGCCCCATGTCATGCAATATGGCAGAAAGACCGTCCCGCTGAAAAATGGGCAGCGCTGTTTGCTAAAAAGCCCGGATGAGGGGGACGCCCAAGCGGTTCTCGCGTGTCTGAAGCAGGTTTCCGGAGAAACGGATTATCTCCCGCGCTCGGTGGAAGAGGTCACCATGACGGAAGGAAAAGCGCATGTCTTTTTGCTGCGGATGCTGAACAGGGAAAGAGCGCTCATGATTTCCGCCGTGGTGGAAGGGGAGCTGGTGGCCAATTCCATTTTGGAGGTGGTGGCTCCTTACATGCGGCAAAAACACCGCGCCGCGCTGACTATTTCCGTCAAAAAGGATTACTGGGGACTCGGCATTGGGAAGATTCTCGTATCCGCAATGATCGAAGCGGCACGGCATATGGACTATGAACAGATGGAGGTGGAGGTAGCCTCTGAAAACCGGCGTGCGGTCCGCCTGTTTGAACAGTTCGGCTTTGAGACGTATGGAATACGTGAGCGGTCCTCCCGGCATCGGGACGGGCATTATAGTTCCGACCGGCTCATGTTCCTGCGACTGTAAAAAGACGAAAAATGCGGCTTCCCGTGTGCGATTTGGCACACGGGGGCCGCTTTTATAGCGGCACGGCGATTTGTCTCGATTCATAAAATAGGTTTTGGGGGGTGGTCTGTATGACACCGCGCACCGGACCGGGAGGAGAGGCGCTGCTTTTGCTGGCCACCGCAGTCGCAGCACAGCTGGCCATGGGGCGGACGGAAGAACAGGTGGCGGTGATGGCCGCATTTTTTGCAGTTCTGGGTGACAGTTTGGCGCTGCTGGCGCTGGAAGCGCCGGAGGCGCCGGAGCAGGATGCGGCTTCTACATAAGGCTTATGGCGGAAAGGATTACCATAAATCAAAACTTTTCCAAAGTATACCAGAATCTTTCCTGCATAGGCAAACAAATCCTGCGGATACTATCTTTTGTAATACTGGAAAACACACAGAGACAAAGGAGTTTTCGATATGAAAGCAACTGGAATCGTACGCAGAATCGACGATCTTGGACGTGTGGTAATTCCAAAGGAAATTAGACGTACCATGCGTATTCGCGAGGGTGACCCCTTATAGGCCACATGGAAAAACAGGGCGGGATGATTAGGGAATCCCTCTTGCGAAACTATACCGCGGTGTGCTATGATAACTCCAAAGTTTGAATATGCCGCACTGTGACTCTGCGTAAAGGCTGCCTTCTGGACGACGGGCAGACGCGGGGATGAGGGAATCCGGTTGAAGTCCGGAACGTACCAGCTCTGTAAACGTGAGGCCATGCCAACCGCCGGAAAAACGGCGCTGAACGTGAGTTCGCCATTGGGGAAACCTGAGAAGGTAGGCAGGGGGCCGCAGGGGACGTAATGGTCCCCCTATCGTGAGTCAGGAGACCTATGGTGCAGAAAGCTGCTCGTCAGAAATGAGAGCGTCAGGTGGCACAGGAACATTGGCTGTGGGGACGGAAAAATCCGCCGCGGTCAATGTTTATTTTTTGCCGCATTTTTCTCGAAAGACCCTGTGTGGTTCAGATTGGACTGATATTTTGAAAGACAGAGACGCTTTTTCCAGCTTTCACCCAACCATCAACTTTCTCTATTTTGGCTTGGTGCTGAGCTTTTCCATGCTCTTTATGCATCCGGCTTGTCTGGTGATCTCCATGGCCGGCGCACTGACCTATTCGATTTATCTGAGGGGCCGAAAAGCGGTCAGATTTCACCTCCTGTTTATGCTGCCGCTCATGCTGGTCACCGCGCTTATCAATCCCGCGTTCAATCATGAGGGAGCGACCATCCTGGCCTACCTGCCCACAGGCAATCCGCTGACGCTGGAATCTATTGCTTACGGTGTGGCCGCGGCCACCATGCTGGTAAGCGTCATGAGCTGGTTTTCCTGCTACCATGAGATTATGACCTCGGACAAATTTGTCTATCTCTTTGGGCGGATCATCCCCGCGCTGTCGCTGATCCTCTCCATGACCCTGCGGTTTGTGCCAAAGTTCAAGGCACAGGTCAGGGTGGTTTCCCGCGCACAGCGCTGTGTGGGGCGGGATGTGTCCAATGGCGGTCTTCTCCGGCGGGCTGGGAACGGACTGACCATTTTGTCCATATTGGTGACCTGGTCGCTGGAAAACGCCATTGAGACGGCGGACAGCATGAAAAGCCGTGGCTACGGCCTGCCGGGGCGCACCGCCTTCTCTATTTACCGCTTTGACAGGCGGGACCGGAACGCGCTGGTGTTCCTGCTCTCCTGCGGGGGATACGTTATCCTTGGCGCCTGCCGGAACGCCCTGTCCTGGAGGTATTTCCCCACCATGAAGGGGACAGGTTCCGAACTCTATCCGGTCAGCGTATGCGCGGCTTACCTCGCGTTGTGCCTCGCGCCGGTTATTATTGATGTAAGGGAGAATCGGAGATGGATTCGTTTGCGGTCAGCGGCCTGACTTTCTTTTATCCGGAGCAGACCAGGGCGGCGCTGGACGACGTAACGGTTACGGTGGAGCAGGGACAGTTTGTGACGCTCTGCGGGCCTTCCGGCTGCGGCAAATCCACGCTTCTCCGGCAGCTCAAAACCGTTCTCGCGCCCCACGGCGCGCGGACGGGCGCCGTCCGGTTTGAGGGACGGGCGCTGGACGAACTGGATCGGCGGGAGCAGAGTGCGAAAATCGGGTTTGTACAGCAGAATCCGGACAATCAGATTGTCACCGACAAGGTCTGGCACGAGCTGGCCTTTGGCCTGGAAAGCCTGGGGTACGATACGCCCGCCATCCGGGCCCGAGTGGCGGAGATGGCCAGCTTTTTTGGCATCCAGGGCTGGTTTTATCAGAATGTCTCGGAGCTTTCCGGCGGCCAGAAGCAGCTTTTGAATCTGGCGTCCATTATGGCCATGCAGCCCTCCGTGCTCATTTTGGACGAGCCCACCAGCCAGCTGGACCCCATCGCCGCGTCTGATTTTCTGGCGACCGTCGGGAAGATCAACCGTGAGCTGGGTACCACGGTCATCCTGACGGAACACCGCCTCGAGGAGGTATTTCCCCTGTCCGACCGGGTACTGGTGATGGACGGGGGGACCATTGTCTGCGACGGTACGCCCAAGGACGTAGGAATGTGGCTTCGAAACAGAGAACACGCCATGTTCTTCGCCATGCCCGCGCCCATGCGGATTTATGCCGCCGTACCCAATGACCAGCCCTGCCCCATCACAGTGCGGGAGGGACGGGACTGGCTGGACCGGTATGCCAAGGCACATCCGCTTTTAAAGATGGACGCACCCGAACTGGCGCGGCTGACCGGAGAAGCGGTACTGACCCTGGACGACGTGTGGTTTAAGTATGAAAAGGACCTGCCGGATGTGATAAAGGGCCTGTCGCTCACCGTGCGCCGGGGCGAATTCCTCGCCGTCTTGGGTGGAAACGGCACGGGAAAAACCACCATGCTCTCTCTGATGGCGGGGCTGAACCGGCCATACCGGGGGAAAATCACCGGTTCGGAACCCATCGGGACCCTGCCGCAGAATCCGCAGGCGCTGTTTGTAAAAAAGACGGTCCGAGAGGACCTGCTGGAAATTTTAAGGGGAAAGAAGTTTCCCGGGGAGGATAAGATACGGAAGCTGGACGCAGTGGTCCGGCTCTGCCGGCTGGAGGAGCTGCTGGAACGGCACCCCTACGATTTGTCCGGTGGAGAGCAGCAGCGGGCGGCTCTGGCGAAGGTCCTGCTGCTGGACCCGCGTATTCTGCTGCTGGACGAGCCTACCAAGGGGCTGGACGCGGCGTTCAAACGGACGCTGGCCGTGATTTTGAAAACGCTTCTGCGGCGCGGTGTAAGCATCGTTATGGTCAGCCACGATATCGAGTTCTGTGCGGAGCATGCCAGCCGCTGCGCACTGTTTTTTGACGGAAACATCGTAACAGACGCCCCGCCCCGTGCGTTTTTTGCCGGCAACAGCTTCTATACCACATCGGAAAACCGTATGGCCCGACATTTATTGCCGGAGGCCGTCACTGCCGCCGATGTGATCCGCGCCTGTGGCGGAACCGTACCGCCGGAGCCGGAGCTGCCGCCGGAGGAGGATGGGCCGCCGGAGAACCGGCCGGAGGCCGGAACAGGTGCGCCGAAACGGCTTTCCCTATGGCGGAAGCTCCTTGCCGGGATTTCCGGAGCGGTTATTCTGGCAGCCTTTCTCCATGCGGTAGGACTTGTCCGGATGACCAGAGTATTCGGAACGGGCTACGGCATCTATTTTACCATGATCGTCGCGCTGTTTGTGCTGGCCCTGGCTGTAGGCGGCCGGAGCGAGGCTCCCATTGAACATGCACAGGTTGCGCCGGACAAACGCAGGCTGCCCGGGCGAACCGTGGCTGCGGCGGTGATGATTCTGCTGCTTATCCCACTGACGATTTTTATCGGCGTTTTTTATCTGAATGACCGGAAATACTACTTTATTTCGCTGCTGGTTATGCTGGAATGCATGCTGCCGTTTTTCCTGGTTTTTGAAGGCCGAAAGCCGCAGGCGCGGGAACTCATTATCATTGCCGTCCTTTGTGCCATCAGCGTGGCGGGCAGGGCTGCTTTCTTCATGCTGCCGCAGTTCAAGCCGGTTATGGCGATGGTCATTCTTTCGGGTGTCGCCTTTGGAGGAGAGAGTGGTTTTCTGGTGGGCGCGGTTACCATGCTGGTGTCCAACATCATGTTTGGACAGGGCCCCTGGACGCCGTGGCAGATGTTTACCATGGGCGTTATCGGTTTTTTGGCGGGTGTGCTGTTCCGAAAGGGCCTGCTGCGCCGCACCCGGCTGTCTCTTGCCATCTTTGGAGGAATAGCCGCCATTGTGATCTTCGGGGGCATCATGAACCCCGCCTCCGCCCTTATGTGGCAAAACAAGATAAATGGGAAGATCATTCTGGCCTATTATGTGACCGGCTTTCCCATGGACTTGGTTCAGGCGGCGGCCACCGCTTTTTTCCTCTGGTTTCTCTCACGCCCCATGCTGGAAAAATTGGACCGGATTAAAGTAAAATATGGGTTGGTGGAGACGGCGGGAGAATGAAATAGGGCGCTGAAAACGATTCGAGCAGAACGGTTATATGGCTGTTCTGCTCGAATCGTTATTTAATCCGGTCCTGTCAAGACGGGCGCCTTATCAGGGCACATAACCCAGTGACCCGGTGCTTTTTCCAGTAGCGTGCCGCCCTGGGGGAGGGTATCCGGGTCGAACTCCAATCTTTTTTTGGCCCGTTCGTAGACGGGATCGGCAACCGGAACCGCCGACAGCAGGGCCTTTGTATACGGATGCAGAGGGGTCTGGTACAGCGTCTCCGTCTCGCCCAGCTCCAGCATCCTGCCTCGGAGCATTACGCCTACGCGGTTGCTGAGGAACCGGACGATAGACAGGTCATGGGCGATGAACAGGAAGGCAAAACCGTATTCCCGCTGAAGCCGCCGGAACAGATTGATGATCTGCGCCTGAATGGAGACGTCCAGCGAGGCAATCGGCTCGTCCGCAATAATAAGCTCCGGACGGGTCCCGATGCTCCGCGCGATGGCCACGCGCTGGCGCTGTCCGCCGGAGATTTCGGAGGGATATTTGGTCCGGTAGCTCGTCTCCAGCCCCACCTGCCCCAAAAGCTCATCAATCCGCGCGTCCAGTTCTTCCGTTCGGGGGCAGAGATGGCTGGCCTGTATGGGTTCCGCGATGATATCACGGACGGTCATCCTTGGATTAAGAGCGGCGGCGGAGTCCTGAAAAATAATCTGTACATTCTTCTGAATATCGGCCCGGTTTTTCCGATAAACCCGCTTATCCGAAATTTTGTTTTTCTTAAACCACACTTCACCATCCGTCAGGCGGTAAAGACCCATAATGGACCGGGCAACGGTGGATTTCCCGGACCCGCTCTCGCCCACTAGACCAAAAATTTCGCCCCGGTGAATCTGGAAGCTGACGTCGTCCACCGCGTGTACGGTCAGCTTTCTGCTAATGGGGAAATCCTGCTTCAGGTGGCTGACCTTCAAAATGATCTCTGTGCTCATAGGGGCTGTCTCCTTTTGATACGCACCGGCGGTTCGATCTGCGGGGCGCGCGGATCCAGCAGCCAGGTGGCGGCGGAGTGCGTCGGTGAAATGGAAAACATGGGGGGCGCTTCTTCATAATCAATGGCCAGGGCGTACTCATTCCGGACCGCGAAGGCGTCCCCGGTCGGCAGCCCGCGCAGAGAGGGCGGCATACCCGGAATGCTCCGCAGCTCGCCGCGCTCCGCCGCAAGGGCCGGAAGCGCCCCCAGAAGGCCCCAGGTATAGGGATGTCTGGGATCGTAAAAGATTTCCTCCGCCGTACCGATTTCCACAATTTTCCCCGCGTACATGACGGCAACCCGGTCGGCAATCCGGGCGACTACGCCCAGGTCATGGGAGATGAAAACAAGGGCGATACCTGTTTTTTTACGAATGGACAGCAACAGGTCCAAAATTTTTGCCTGCACGGTGACGTCCAGCGCCGTGGTCGGCTCATCCGCCAGCAAAACCTTGGGGTGAGAGGCCAGCGCGATGGCTAGCACGCATCTCTGCCGCATGCCGCCGGAGAAGAAATGCGGCTGCATGGCAAGGCGCTCCTCCGGGTGGTCGATCTCCACCAGTTTCAGAAGCTCTAATGCCCGTGCCTTCGCCGCGCGATATCCCAGCTTTTCCTGGTTCCGCAGCGCTTCCATAATCTGTTTTCCGATGGGAACGGTTGGATTCAGTGTGGTCATCGGGTCCTGAAAGACCATGGCCATTTTCCGGCCGCGCAGGCGCCGCATCTGCCGTTCCGAACACGCGGTGATATCCTGACCGCAGAGCCGTACATTACCGCTTTTTACAAACGCATTTTCAGGAAGCAGCTTCAGCAGCGACCGGCACAACACGGTTTTTCCACAGCCGGATTCGCCTACTATGGCAAGAATCTCCCCCTCTTTCAGCGTAAAGCTGACGTCCCGCACGGCTTCGACCTCGCCTTCAGGCGTATCAAAACTCAAAGAATAATTATTTAGCTCCAAAACCGTTCTCATCAAGTAAACATCCTTATTTATTCAGTGTCCAATTCTCGATATTCCACATCACGCCGACGGCGTGATGGCCCAGTACTCGGGTTGTATCCAGGCCGCTCAGACCAGCTACGCTCACATAGCAGCCGTCCAGAAACGCTACCAGCACGACGCCGGGCTGCTGCGCGTAAGCCGCTTCAAACTGTTGATAAATCGTTCTGCGGGCCTCGTCGCCCTCTGTGTGGCGGCCCTCGGAGAGCAGATTGTCCACGGTGGGGTTGGAGTAGTGCATGGTATTGTCGCTGGCGCCGGTTACGTAGTTCTTATAAAACATGTCCGGATCGAATTGGGCCGCGTATCCGGATAGAAAACCGTTATAGCCGGCGTCCCAATCGAATTTCGTCACCAGGTCTACCTCCATGTCCACCCCGACGGCCTTCAGCTGGCTGGCACAGAGATTGGCGATGTCCACGCGCTCTTCCTCGTAGTCGCGGACTTGAACCGTAAAATGGAACTTCTCGCCGTTGCGTTCGTAGATGCCGTCGCTTCCCTTGACCCAGCCCAGCTTTTCCATCTCCGCGGCAAATCTGGTTAGATCATAGGGGTAGATGTCGGCTTGAGTATTCCCGCCAAGCCGGTTGAGCTGGATGGGACTATATGCGGCTACGCCACGTCCGTCCAGCACGCTCTTTACAATGGTGTCTTTGTCAATGGCGTAGTTTAAAACACCGATGGAGTCGCTGTTATTCTTCCAGAAGTCTGTGCTGAAGTCCATAGAGATGGCGCGGTAATCGGCAGTTTTAAAATCAATGTTTTTATACTTGTCGTTTCCGCGGAAGCTGTCGGCATATTTGGCGTTCAGCCAGGCCAGGTCGGCCTCGCCGGACTGGAGCATGGTGGCTTTTGTGCTCTCCACGGAGACAGTCTTGTAGATAATATGCTCAATGTTCGGCACCTTGTCATAGTAATCCGTGTTGCGGTCCAGCCTGATCATGCCGCCGGCCGTATCCCACGAGACAAATTTATATCTGCCGGTGCCCACGGGTGTCTGGTTAAAGGACATTGTATTGATATCCTGCCCTTCGGTCAGATGCTTGGGAAGAATGCCGATGGTGAAGTAATCCAGCATGGCCGCGTTATACTGGCTCAGCTGAATGACTACCGTGGCCGCGTCCGGTGCGGTCACGCTGGAGACATCCTCGTAATTGCTGGTAATGCTGGAGGACAGCGACTGGTCCTGCGTCAGCAGATCATAGGTATATACCACATCATCCGCCGTAAAAGACTGGCCGTCGTGCCACTTGACGCCGTCCCGAAGAGTAAACGTGTAGGTAAACGTTGTGTCGTCATAGGTGTAATCCTTGGCCAGATCACAGACCGGAGTTCCATTCCCGTCATACTTCATGAGTCCCGAGAAAATCAAATCAGGCAGTTCGTCATGGCTGTTGAGCAGCGGGTTGATGGTGCTTTCCGATTCACCCGCGTAAATCAATGTATGGGACAGGTCTTCAGTCTCCGGGCTTCCGGATGCGGGGGTGCTTTCACCGGCCTGATTCTGGCTTCCGCAGGCCGCAAGAGATACCGTCAGGACCAACGCCAGGAGCAGAGAGCAGGCTCTTTGAAAACTGCTTTTTTTCATTCTTTTTCCTCCTTCTATTTTCCATTGACCGGGCGGGAATGCCGCCGTCAAATGGTCACAGATTGCTGGGCTTTTTCGTATTTCCTTTCCGAAAGGCGTTTCCAATGCTGGTGATGGCGTTCAGCGTTACCAGCAGGAAAACGCCCGGGATGATAATCACCCACCAGGTATTCAGCAGGAGCGCCCGATTGGCCAGAGACAGCATGCTGCCCCAGGAAATTACATCCACCGGTAGTCCCAGACCGAGAAAACTCAGAGTGGATTCCATGGATATGCTGGAGCTGATACTGGCGATAATCACAAACAAAATGGACGACACAAAATTCGGGATCAGGTGCCGGGTCATGATCCGCCCGAAGCCGACGCCCATACAGCGGGCCGCCAGTACATATTCGCTGTTGCGGATCTGCCGCACCTCGCTGCGTACCAGACGCGCCAGCGCGAACCAGCCGGTCACGCCGATGGCAGCTGCCAGCGTGACCGCGTTTGCTTTGCCGATGACCGACATAAGCAAAAGCAGAAGCAGGAGGGTCGGAATACTGTTTGCCATCTCCATGATGCGCATCATGACCGCGTCCACGCCGGTATTGGCAAGTCCGCTGATACATCCGTAGGTAATACCCAGTGCCGTGATGATCACCATGCTCATGAGACCAATGGAGAGAGAGACCCTGCCTCCGTACCAAATCATGGAGTAGATATCCCGGCCCAGGGAATCCGTTCCAAAATAGAAGGAGGAATCCGGGGCCTCGTTCAGATTTTGCAGATAGTATCCGCTGGGGTCGTGGTTGGCAAGCTGCCCGGCGAACAGGCAGCCCAGGACAATGGCCAGCAAAAGCACAAAGGCAAAAACAGGCTTTCCGGCAAGGCGGCGCTTCGGCACCGGTTTTGCGGCCGTCTGCGGGCGGGCCTTCCAATTGATGCCCACGACCTGGAAACGAGGATCTTTTACCTCTGCCATGCGGACACCCCCGTTTCCTTTATACGCGGGTCGATGATCTCGCTGACCGTCTGCGCAAGAATACTGCTTAGAATTACCAGTGCTCCCGTAATCAGGACCAGGATCATGAGCAGATTGTAATCGTGATATTTTGCACTCGCCACGGACAGCGCACCGATTCCGGGATAGTTAAACACGGACTCGGCGATATACGTGCCGCTCAGCACGTGGGGAATGGAGATGGCCATAATGTTGACAATAGCAGGGGCCACATTGCGTAGGCAGTGCTTCCATACGATTTGGCGCTTGGTCAGGCCCTTCTCCTTTGCCAGAAGCACGTAGTCCTGACGCAGTTCGTCCAGCAGCTTATTACGGATCATGTACCCGTAGTACCACAGGTGGCTGAGGATCATAACCGTCAGCGGCAGGATCATATGCCGGAGCCGGTTGAATACATCTCCGGCCTTCCCCACGTCATACGCGCCACTGCTGGGCAGCCATTTAAGCTGGATGCTGAAGACCAGGACCAGGACTACGCCCAGCCAGAAAGGAGGGAGGTAGTAGACTGCCGTACCGATTTTGCAGATTAGGCGGTCAAGCCAGGTGTCCTCATGCAGCGCACATGCCACCGCCAGAAACGTGGCCAGAAGAAACACCAACAGATAGGCGGTAGTTCCCAGCAGCAACGTATTCCCCACCAGAGGCGAAACCACGCGCATGGCCGGCATCTTGTATTTCAGTGACAGGCCGAATTCTCCGTGTAATGCGCCCTGCAGCCACCTGACATACTGCACATGGATGGGTGCGTCCAGACCCAGCCGGCTTCTTGCAGCCGCAAGCTCCTCCGAACTCATGCTCTCCACGGCATCGCCGTAAAAGGACTGCAACGGATCGCCCGGGGCCCAGCGCGCAAAATAAAAAACCACTACTGAGAGGATCAGCATGGTTACAAAAAACCCAATTAATCTCAGAAGAGTTTTTTTCAGCAGTCTGCTTTTCTCGTTGTTCCATCAAATCGGCCTTTCTTTTTCACTGCGGATGCAGTACCATGGATTCAGTTCCGCCATACTCAGTTCCACCGGTAGGTCAAAGATATCCGCGTTGGAAAAGCCGGCTTTTAAAAATAATTCCGCCGTTTCCCGCTTCGTGACATACTTGAGCGGGAGGCGGCGTTCAACCTGGCGGTTATAATACCAAATGTCATCGCCGGAGGATACTTTGGGAAGCCGCATAAAGCTCAGTACGATTCCGCCGGGCCGGAGAACCCGCCGCCACTCCCGAAAGGTCCGTAACGGGTCCAGAAGGGTCCACAGCAGCCGGCTGTTTGCCACGCAGTCAAAGCTGCCGTCGGGAAAGGGAAGGGTTACACCGTCAAAAAGCACGTAGTGAATGGGAAGCCCCTGAAGAGCAGCTTTCCTTTTGGCCAGGGCCAGCATCTCCTCCGAAAGATCCGCACCCGCCACGTTGCAGCCGAGCCGACAGGCCATCTGCGCTAAAAAGCCGGTGCCGGTTCCGACATCCAAGAAGGCGGCACCCTCCGTGTTTTCCATGAGACGCTGAATTTGTTCCATCCACAGCGGGATATTTTCCTTGCTGTGCTCCGCATCAAACCCGGGCGCCGCTCGATTCCAGCTTGCCTTAATGGTAGATAAATCAAGGTTCGTAATGGTCACCAGCCTCTTTTCCAGAAAAAAAGATCCGCCATGTATGTTTTCTAACATACATGGCGGACTACAAGATCCACCGTTTCAAAAAGCATGTCCAAAGTGGGCCGGGTGGGAAGCTTCAGCTCCCTACGCAATGCTTCAGCATTGCGTTTTACTGGCCTGTGACAAAAACGGTACTGGTTATGCGTTTTCATACAGAGTTTGAAGTTCCAAAACCACGTCTTTGATCAGCCTGCTGATGGACAGCCCCTTTCCTCCCACCACGATACTGTTGCAGTGGCTGACAGGGATCAGAATCCGTGTGGCTCTGCTCTGACCTACTGCGGCTGCCATAGCGGGCGTAATCTCTCCCAGCAGGGAATCCGCAATGACAATTCCAATCGGACCGACAATCACATCGGCTTCCCGGCACCCCACAACCACGGCGTTTTCTCCAGTGGCGGACCGTCTGGCGCCCGCCTTTACCATGGCCGCGGTGGCAATCGCGTTCGTACCTACGGCTGTAACCGTGATAGACGGAAAGTTGGATTCAATAGCCGCTACAATCTGTTTTCCTAAGCCGCCACCCTGGCCGTCAATGACGAGAAGGTTCATCCGTCCATCTCCCTGCCTCTGCACCGGTATGAGAACAAGCGATCCGGCTTGCTATATTGGGGGAAAAAGTAATACCCGCCCCACATTTCGATCATTTCTGATAAGTTTCGCAATCATAATATCATATTCGGGATGGGAAAATAAGCTCCAATGGGGGATACAATATAGATAAAAATATTGAGAAAAAAAGAAAAAAACTGTTGAAAATATATAACTGAAACGATACGACCTAAAACAAAACCAGCGCCATCTGAGCGACCATGCTGGTTTGTTTCCGATATCACGTTGTCTCGTGTTCGGGACCCGGCCTTTGCATTTTATCCGCGTGAATTCCCCGCTCAAGCAGCAGAAGCTTTTTATTGAGCTTCCGGTAAATTCGCGCTTGGAACCACGGCTCCGAAGAGGCCGCCACGGCTTCCTCCAGGCCAAACCACGCTACGCCGCTGTTTTCATCCGGCTTTGCCCGCAGTGGGTCCATCTCATCTGCCTCCAGCAGATAGGTTACATTGAGATGGAGATGGGAGGAGATATACGTCCCCCGCTTTTCATGCCCGTCCACCGTGAGGATTTCCACGGAGAAAATATTGTCCGTCACGGGCCTGACGTGGCACAGCCCGCTCTCCTCCTGCACCTCACGCACGGCTACCGTCAGAAGGTTCCGGTCCCCGTCGGCATGACCACCCAGCCAGGACCACGAATGATAAATATTATGATAGACCATCAGTACCCGGTCCCTGCAGGGGTTTACCACCCAGGCGGAGGCCGTTATGTGCGCCGTATGATCCTTCCGCGTAAAACAGTCCGGTTCCGTACGCAGATACCGCAGGAGCTCCGCCCTGTCTTTTTCCTCCTGCGCGTTGAAGGGGGAATAGTCCTCCAGCTGTTTTATAAGTTCCATATCGTGAGGGGTCAGCTGAGATCGCCAAACTCACTGAAAAAGCGATCGTGAATGGCTTGCACGGCGTGGTCCGCATCGCTTTCATCCAGCAAAACGGAGACCTTGATCTCGCTGGTGGAGATCATGCGGATGTTGATGCCGGCGGTATACAGCGCCTCGAACATCAGAGAGGCTACGCCGGGGTTGTCGATCATGCCGGCACCCACAATCGAGACCTTGGCGATATCCTCCGTCGCGTCGATATGATCAAATTGCAGCGCTGGTTTAAGGTCCTCCAGCACCTCCTGCGCCTTCTCCAAATCGGTGCGGCACACAGTGAAGCTGATATCTTTGGTATCCCCACGGCCGATGGACTGGAGAATAATGTCCACGTTAATCTTGTATTTGGCCAGGGAAGAGAAGATACGGAAGGCGATACCCGGCTGATCGTGCAGCCCTACAAGAGCAAGCCGCGCAATATTTTTATCTTTTGCCACACCGCTTACATAAGGTTTTTCCATGTTTTTTGTGACCTCCTTGACTTTTGTGCCGGGGCTGCCGGAAAAGCTGGAGAGAACCTCCAGGTTGACATTATAGCGTTTTGCCATCTCAACGGACCGGTTGTGCAAAACCTGCGCACCCAGCGTTGCCAGCTCCAGCATCTCGTCGTATGTAATTTCATCCAACTTCCTGGCACCGGTGACGCACCGGGGATCGGCGGTGAATACACCGTCCACATCCGTATAGATCTGACACAGATCGGCATGAAGTACGGCGGCCAGCGCCACGGCGGAGGTATCGGAGCCGCCACGGCCCAGCGTGGTGATATCGTCGGATTTATCCAAGCCCTGGAAACCGGTCACGATGACGATTTTCCGTTTATCCAGTTCGGTCAGGACGCGCTCGGTACGAATGCTTTTGATGCGGGCATTGCCATAGGTAGAAGTGGTGTGAAAGCCTGCCTGCCAGCCGGTCAGGGAGATAACGGGATATCCCATGGCCTCGATGGCCATAGCACACAGGGAGCAGGACATCTGTTCGCCGGTGGAGAGCAGCATGTCCATCTCCCGCTTGGAAGCCTTGGGGTTGATCTGCCCGGCTTTTTTGAGCAGGTCATCGGTGGTGTCCCCCTGGGCGGAGAGGACCACGACCATGTCGTGTCCTCTCCGGTAAGTCTCTGTGATAATACGTGCCACGTTGCGGATACGGTCGGCGTCCGCCACAGAGGAGCCGCCGAATTTCTGTACAATGAGTCCCATATGGGTGATACCTCCAGTATGTAGGCCGCCTGTGGGCGGCGTGAGTTCAAAACTATATCGAGTCATACCTTATTTTATGTGTAGGGCAGGCTATGTGTCTGTCTATCAGACCAGCACACGCAGCACCGTTTCCGGTGTCAAAGTTCCCATCGCTTCATTTAGAGCGGCGCGGGTCATGGGTGGCGTAAGGAAGGCCACTTCCTCACACGGCGCGCCGGCGCGGGCCAGACAGCTCACGTCGCCAAACGCCGCGTGGGCACCATCGGCGGTGCCGCGGGCGCGGACATACCATGGGCACACCAGACCATCGGGCGATTGGGTTACGTCGTCCCCACCGGGTCCCCACTCCATCCGCTTGCGGGAGCGGATATGCCGGGCGGCGTCCATCACATCCGCTACCACGGCGGAGGCGGTAGGCAGCTTACCGGCACCGCGGCCGTAAAACATAACATCGCCGATAGCGTCACCCTTCACCGTTATGGCGTTGAACACGTCCTCCACTCCGGCCAGCGGGTTGGCCGCGTCCAGCAGATGGGGAGCCACATAGGCACATACCCGGCCGTCCGGCTGACGGATCGCCCGACCCAGCAGCTTGATCTTTTTCCCACAGGAGTCGGCATAGGCTACATCGGCCAGTGTGACATGGGTGATCCCCTCCGTGGGGACCTGATCCGGGTAGATATGTCGGCCAAACGCAATGGCGCCCAGAATACAAATTTTACGGCAGGAATCCTGACCTTCAATATCGGCCGTGGGATCCTTTTCAGCGTAGCCGTTGGCCTGCGCCTCGGCCAGCGCGGCGTCAAAGGAGAGCCCGGCATGAATCATACGGGTGAGGATATAATTGGTCGTCCCGTTTAGAATACCGCAGATCTCGGTCAGTTCATTGGCCGCCAGACACTGGGACAGGGGACGCAGAATGGGAATACCGCCACCCACGCTGGCCTCGAAGAGATAGCTCACACCTTCCTGCGCGGCCAGCTGGATGAGCTCATATCCGTGGGTGGCCACCAATTCCTTGTTGGAACTGACCACGCTTTTCCCCGCGCACAGCGCACGCGTTGTGAAATCCAGGGCCACCGATGTACCGCCAATGGTTTCCACGACGATATCCAGCTCCGGATCTTTTTCGATCACGGAAAAATCATGGACAATCTTATTGCCA
Source organism: Intestinimonas sp. (assembly GCA_022653075.1). Classification (GTDB taxonomy): domain Bacteria; phylum Bacillota; class Clostridia; order Oscillospirales; family Oscillospiraceae; genus Intestinimonas. The sequence continues at coordinate 3,292 of JALCSB010000010.1, read as the reverse complement.
AACGGACTGTCCGGAAAATCGCGCACATCTAAAATGTATTTAAGCCGGACAGGCGTTTCCACCTTCTCATCGATGTGGGCCCCGTTTTTCGTCAGCAGTTCGGCTACGCCGGAGCCAACAGTTCCAAAGCCCAGAATCGCAACGTTCACCATATCTAATCACCTCGTTGTGTAATATAAGCTAACCCGCGAGGACTTCGCACCGTACAACTCCGGTGAGTTTCCCGGCCGATGTGACCAGCTCCTCAATGGGGATATGCAGGCCGGAGGTTTCGGCGCCAATGGTTACCAACGCACAGCCGCTGCTTGGAATATTCTGATTGATCGTCAGAATGTTGCCGCCGGATGCGGCAAACGCATTGAGTACGGCCGACAGAACACCGGGCTCATCCCGCAGAAGGAACTGAAAAGTCACGATGCGCCCATTGAGCATGTCATTGAACGGCCGGACCGCATCCTTATATTTATAGAATGCGCTTCGACTGATCCCTGTCATCCCTGTGGCCTGATGAACGGTATTGGCTTCGCCGACCTCCAGCAGCCGCTTGGTCTCGGCCACCTTGCGAAAAATCTCAGGCAGAGCATCCGCATCCACCACGAAGTATTTTGGCGGCAGCGCCATAGCTGTTCCCTCCATTGTAATCCAAATGTTTTGTCCTTGACACAAGGCCATTTGTTCGCGCGTTGAGGCTTATTGTAGCACACATGTCCGGATGCTGCAAGGGGAAAACCGACAGAAGATGACTGATTTTTTAAGAGCAGCAACAGATTTCTTTGTCATACTGCACAGTTTCTGGGGGAAAAGCGCAGCCAGGCAGTCGAATTTTCCACGATCAGCGGTGCCGGCGGAAGACCTCGGGAGTAATTTCTTTTATGTATGTTGGGAGAAACACACAAAAGAGTTTCACTTTACCCCATTTCTTTGTGCAAATAGAAAAATTCAAAAAAATTGGCACGGAATCGACGATTGCACCTTGAAAAACAAGTTCAATATGCTAAGATTAGTAAAGACTCTGCAAACTCCCCGAACGCGGGGCAAACACAAAGGAGTGAGGATTTTGGAAAACTATTTTTGGATCGGCTTAGTCGGCGCGGTCTGCGCGCTGCTCTTTGCCGTTATCCAAAGCCGGAAGGTGCTTTCCTATTCGGAAGGTACCGACGTCATGAAGAAAATTGCCGGTTCCATCCGTGAAGGTGCCAACGCATACCTGAAGCGGCAGTATAGTACTGTTGCCAAGGTATTTGTGGTGGTCTTTGTTGTGTTACTCATTATGGCCTTTGCAACCCATGGCACGATGCTGTCCGAGTTTACGCCGTTTGCGTTCCTGACCGGCGGTATCTGGTCCATGCTGGCTGGCTTCATCGGTATGAAGATCGCCACAAACGCCAATGCCCGCACCGCTCAGGCGGCTTCCGAGGGCCTGAATAAGGGCCTTCGCGTGGCTTTCTCTTCTGGTTCCGTCATGGGCTTCACCGTGGTTGGGCTTGGTATGCTGGACATCTCTATCTGGTATCACCTGCTGCATTACGCCTTCGGTATTACGAACGCCAATGTGCTGGCCAACATTATGGTCATGAACGGCATGGGCGCTTCTTTCATGGCGCTGTTTGCCCGTGTGGGCGGCGGTATCTATACCAAGGCCGCTGACGTGGGTGCTGATCTGGTTGGCAAGGTCGAGGCCGGTATTCCCGAGGATGATCCACGGAACCCCGCCACCATTGCCGACAATGTGGGCGATAACGTGGGCGATGTGGCTGGCATGGGCGCAGACCTATATGAGTCCTATGTCGGTTCCATTCTGGCTACGTTCGCACTGAGTGCTGCGGCCGGCTACGGTTATGCCGGCATGCTGCTGCCGATGGCCCTTGCGGTGTGCGGCATTTTCTGTTCGATCATCGGTTCTTTCTTCGTCAAGACGAAGGAGGACGCAACGCAGAAGTCTCTGCTGACGTCTCTCCGTACCGGCACATACACCGCCGCCGTGCTGGCCGCCGTTGTTGCCGCGCCTCTGACTTATTTTATCGTGGGCAACTGGGGCGTCTATGTGGCGATCCTGTGCGGCCTGGTCGCCGGCTGTGCCATCGGCTACTTTACGGAGTATTACACGTCTGATACCTATAAGCCCACACAGAAGCTGGCCGCGTCTTCCGAGACCGGTTCCGCTACCGTTATTATCGGCGGTCTGTCTCTGGGCATGAAGTCCACCATGGCTTCCATCCTGATTGTGGCCATTGCGGTCATCGTCAGTTTCTATGCAGCCGGTGGAAACAGCAGCTACAATATGGGCCTGTACGGTATTGGTATCGCCGCAGTCGGCATGCTGTCCACACTGGGCATTACGCTGGCGACCGACGCCTATGGCCCTGTGGCCGATAACGCCGGCGGGATCGCCGAGATGTCCGGCTTGCCGGAGGAGGTCCGCGACCGTACCGATGCGCTGGACTCCCTGGGCAACACCACCGCCGCCACCGGCAAGGGCTTTGCCATCGGCTCTGCATCCCTGACCGCGCTGGCGTTGCTGGTTTCCTATGTAAACATTGTGGACGCCAAGGGCATTATTATGGATCTAAAGCTCACCAACCCCACCGTGCTGGTTGGCCTGTTCATCGGCGCTATGCTGACCTTTGTGTTTTCCGCCTTCACCATGAGCGCTGTGCAGACGGCCGCACAGGCCATTGTGGTTGAGGTCCGCCGTCAGTTCAAAGAAATTGCCGGTATTATGGAGGGCAAGGTTGATCCCGACTATGCGTCCTGCGTCGGCCTATGCACCCAGGGTGCTCTGCATGAGATGGTCACGCCTGCTCTGCTGGCGATTATCATCCCCATTGTCACCGGCCTGATTCTCGGTGCGGAAGGCGTTGTGGGCCTGCTGGGCGGCGTATCCATCACCGGGTTTGCCATGGCCGTGTTCATGTCCAATGCCGGCGGTGCTTGGGACAACGCCAAGAAGTATATTGAGTCCGGCCACCATGGCGGCAAGGGTTCCGCCTGCCATAAGGCTGCCGTTGTGGGCGACACCGTGGGCGATCCCTTTAAGGATACTTCCGGCCCGTCCTTGAACATCCTGATCAAGCTTTGTTCCACCGTGTCTATCGTATTTTCCGGTCTTATCCTCTCCTTTAATCTGATGGGCATGCTATAAATCGGATCGAATTATCTTAAAAGACCTCCCGCCGTTTCCGGCGGGGGGCCTTTTGTTTATTTAAAAGATATTCTGCACGGAAAGAGCCTCCATATCGTACAGCAGCTCTAGCTGTGTGCGCAGGCGCGCATTGGTGGCGGCGTAATTCGG
>JALCSB010000009.1 GCA_022653075.1 Intestinimonas sp. | reverse complement strand
CATCCTCACGCCTATGGAGAAGCACAACTTGTTCCTCGCTGCTTAAAAAACGGACAGCAACTTTTCAGCTGCTGTCCGGGAAAAATTTTATATTATTTCATTGTCCTCTTGACCGGGTGCAGTTCATCGGATCAGCGGCGCTTTTATTTTTTGTTCAGCTTTCTCTGTCCGTCACATGCATCTGTTTTAGGTTTCCAATTTTTAAACTGCGCCGGCCCAGTTCCGCCATTACGGCTTCCAGCGGAATATTCAGCTCCGCCATCATAACCAGCAGATGATAAATGAGGTCCGAAATTTCCCCCACCGTATCATTGGGGATCGCATTTTTTGCGGCAATAATGGTCTCCGCACTCTCCTCCCCTACCTTTTTCAGGATCTTATCCAAGCCCTTTTCAAAAAGATAGCAGGTGTAGGAGCCCTCCTGCGGGTACTGTCTGCGGTCAAGAATAACTTGGTACAGACTTTCCAACGTATCATTCACAGCGATTATCCTCCTTGATAGTCTGAAAGAAGCAGCTTCGGGCACCGGTATGGCAGGTTGGGCCATCTGGCCTGCAAAAATAAAGTAATGTATCGGTGTCACAGTCAGTCATAATTTTTCTGATATGCAAAAAATGGCCGGAAGTTTCCCCTTTATTCCAGAGCTTTTTCCTGCTTCGGCTCCAGAACCAAGCGGTGCCGGTTTCCAGAGTCAGTTCCACGGCACGCCGGTTGGTAAAACCCAGCATCAAAACCTCTTTGGTATCCACGTCCTGAATAATAACCGGAATCAGTTCTGACTTTTGGAACAGAAGGTCCAGATTCATCGATATCACCTCACTGGAATGTTTCTTTCAGCCAAATACTGCTTTACCTGTTCTACCGTCAGTTCACCAAAATGGAACAGGGACGCTGCCAATGCCGCATCTGCGTCCGCCTCTTCAAAAACCTGAGCAAAGTGCAAAAGAGATCCACATCCGCCGGAGGCAATCACCGGGATATGGACCGCTTGAGTTACGGCCCGTGTCATAGGCAGATCAAAACCCAACTTTGTGCCGTCCGCGTCCATGGAGGTCAGCAGGATCTCACCGGCACCCAGCCGTTCCCCCTCCTTTGCCCAAGCTATGGCATCCAGACCGGTTGGAGTCCTGCCACCTGCCACCACAACCTCATAAGTCCCATCCGGGCGATGACGTGCGTCGATGGCCAACACGACACATTGAGAACCAAAACGTTCTGCTGCACGTGATATCAAGTATTTATCCTTTACGGCGGCTGAGTTGACGGATATTTTATCCGCACCCGCCCGCAGAAGCTGCTGAAAATCATCCAGCGTCCGGATCCCACCTCCCACCGTCAACGGTACGAATACCTGACTGGCGGTACGTTCTACCACGTCGGCCACGGTGCGGCGCTTTTCGTGGGTTGCGGTAATATCCAGAAATACAATCTCATCAGCGCCCGCATCAGAATAGTATTTTGCCAATTCCACAGGATCTCCGGCGTCGCGGATGTTGACAAAATTGACGCCCTTTACCACCCGTCCGTCCCGCACATCCAGACAGGGAATGATACGCTTGGCTAGCACTGCTTACCCGCCTCCTTAATGGCCTCTTCCAAGTCTATGGTTCCGGCATAGTAGGCTTTTCCAATAATCGCGCCATAAAGTCCCATATCGCGCAGACGCCTTACATCATCCAGGGTTGTAATGCCGCCGCTGGCGATAATGCGGCAGGATACCGCCCGCTGTAGCTTTTCCAATTGGCTAAAGGATGGGCCTTCCAACATTCCGTCCGTTGCAATATCTGTAAAGATAATAGTCTTTACACCTTTTTGATCCATTGCATAGGCAAAGTCAGTGAAGAGCAAGCCGGAATCCCTTTCCCAGCCCCCAGTGCGGACCCTGCCGTTCAGGCAGTCGATTCCAACTGCAATCTGCTCCGGTTTCCAGCCCACAGCATACTCTACCACTTCCGGCGCGGTGACCGCAGCGGAGCCGATCACCGCGCGGGCAGCGCCGGATTCCACCATCTCAATTAGGTCTGGTACCGTCTTAATTCCACCGCCCAGTTCCACTTTCAGGCCGGATTTTTCAATAACTTCATAAATGTATGGGAAATTTTTGCGTATACCGTCTCGGGCGCCGTCCAGATCTACCATATGAATCCATTTAGCACCGACATCAGCAAAACGCCGCGCGGTATCCAGGGCGTTTTCCGCCACCCGCTCCACCGTATCAAACGCGCCACGTTGTAAACGGACGCACTGGCCGCTCTTCATATCAATGGCAGGTAAAATAATCATCGGTTCAGTTCCCCAAAATTCTTTAAAATCTGCAAGCCCGCTTCCCCACTTTTTTCCGGGTGAAACTGGCATCCATATACGTTTCCACATGATACCGCGGCCACGATGGGCGCACCATAGTCAGTCCGTGCAATCACATCGGATTCATGGTCTGCCATACCGCAGAAGGTATGCACAAAATAGACATAAGTCCCGTTGGGCAAGCCGCGGAACAGCGGTGAACTGTTCTGAAAGGTAAGGCTGTTCCAGCCGATATGGGGCAGTTTACGGTCGGTCACAATTTTCCGCACGGTTCCCGCCACAAGCCCCAACCCTCTGCATGGCCTGATTTCTTCTCCGGCATTAAAAAGAAGTTGCATGCCGAGACAGATACCCAAAATCGGCTTATTCCGGGCCTGATCAATTAGAATTTTATCGAGCCCTGAAGCACGAAGTTTCTCCACCGCATCCGGAAAAGCGCCGACGCCGGGCAAAATGATGGCATCGGAACGCTCAAGTTCTCTGGGATCGCTTGTAATAATTGTATCCTGTCCCAAAAAGCGTATCGCATTGGTCACGCTTTTTAAATTTCCAACCCCATAATCCAAAATGGCCGTCAGATTTCGCATCAATGGATCCCATTCCTTTCTGCTGGCGGACGCCGCGCTACAGTACGCCCTTCGTGGAGATAACGCCGGTTCCTTCTATCTGTACCGCATCCCTCATGGCAAGTCCCAGTGATTTGAACAGAGCTTCCGTGATATGATGCGCATTTTTCCCGTACAAAGCACACTGATGCAGCGTTAGGCCCGCGTTCATGGCAAGCGCCCGCATAAATTCCTCGGTTAAACAGGCATCGTATGCTCCGATGCTCCCCTGCGGCATCTCCGCCTGAAAGACCAAATAGGCACGGTTCGAAAAATCCAGTACAGTCCGGCACAGCGCTTCATCCATGGGTATGCAGGAAAAACCATAACGCCGGATGCCAACCCGGTCCCCCAGTGCCCGACAAAGTCCCTGACCCAAAACAATACCGGTATCCTCCACTGTGTGATGACCATCCACCTCAAGGTCGCCGTGGGCGGTCAAAGTCAGGCCAAAACCCGCATAAAACCCGAACGCGGTCAGCATGTGGTTAAAGAAACCAATTCCCGTGTCTACACAAACTGGCCCGCCGTCCAAATTCAGTGAGAGGCAAATTTGCGTCTCTTTGGTTTCCCGGGTAATACTGGAAATTCTGTCCATTTCGTCCCCTCCCCTTTTACGATTCGAAGCGGACACGAATCGAGTTGGCATGAGCGGTAAGATGCTCAGACTCCGCCATGGTGATAATCTGCTGCCGAAGCGGTGCCAGTGTTTCACTCGAAAATTCAAGAATGCTCATACTTTTCAGAAAACTATCCACCGACAGCGGGGAAAAGAAACGGGCGGAGCCGGAAGTGGGCAATACGTGGTCGGGACCGGCCAGATAATCACCCAACGGCTCTGGAGACCAGGCGCCCAGGAATACCGCGCCGGCATTTTTTATTTTTGAAAGCAGTGCCCGGGGCTGTTTCGTCACGATTTCCAGGTGCTCGGGTGCGATTTCGTTGGCCAGTTCCGCAGCCTGATCCAAATCGGTACAGACAATGGCACAGCCGAACTCGTTCAGGGAACACTCCATAATTTCAGAACGGGTGAGGTAACCGGTCTGGCGAATGATTTCCTGGTCCACCGCCTTCGCCAGGGCGGGGCTGGTTGTGAGCAGAACGGCAGAGGCCAGCTTGTCATGCTCCGCCTGACTGAGAAGGTCAGCGGCGACAAACTTGGGATTGGCCGTCTCATCGGCAAGGACCAGCACCTCAGAAGGACCGGCTACCATGTCAATGTCAATTTTGCCATAAGCCATACGCTTGGCGGCGGCGACAAAGGCGTTTCCCGGCCCCACCAGCTTATCAACCTTGGGAATAAAACCGGCACCGTACGTGACAGCCGCCACGGCCTGAGCGCCGCCCACGGCGAGGATACGGTCCACTCCGGCAATTTTGGCGGCGGCCAGTACGGCATTATTCAAATTTTTCGTGGGAGGTGTGACCATGACGATCTCCTGGACACCGGCCACCTTTGCGGGAATAGCGTTCATAAGGACGGAAGACGGATAGGCAGCCGTTCCACCCGGCACGTAAATTCCCACCCGGGTGAGGCCGCGAATCACTCTGCCCACTTTGCCGCCGTCCGGGGATTGCCACTCCCTGGTCTTTACCAGCAGCTTTTCATTATAATCCCTAATATTGGCGGCCGCATGCTCCATTGCCTCAATAAGCTCGGGCGGACAGGCCGCATAAGCCACCTCGGCTTCCGCCGCTGTGATTTCACGAGGAACTGCTCTGTCAAATTTCTGAGAATATTTCTCGACCGCTGAAAAGCCATTTTCCTTTACATCTTCCATAATAGTGGAAACAGCGCGCTCAATGTCCGCGCTGACCGCAGCCGCGCGGGCGCGCATGGCGGAAATTTTCTCCTGCTCAGCGATGCCGTTGGCCTCTATGATTTCTATCATCTGCGTCTCTCCAATTCCAGTTCACAACGATCAATAAATTCGGTGATTTCCTGCTTATTAAGCTTCATACTTGCAATATTTACAATCAGCCGCGCGGACACACTTGCCACATCCTCAATCGGGACCAGCCCATTTTCACGCAACGTGGCACCTGTTTCTACAATATCCACAATTCCGTCGGACAAATCTAAAATCGGAGCAAGCTCCACGGAACCTTCAATTTTAATGATGGATACGTCCATACCTTTTTTTTCAAAAAAGCTGCGGGCTACATTGGGATATTTGGTGGCGATTCTGCGGGTCTTATAGGTTCCGTAAAAATCGGTTCCTTTTTTCACCGCCAGCGCGAACCTGCATTTCCCGAATCCCAGGTCCAGCACTTCGTAGAAAGAGCCACCCTGCTCCAGAATGGTATCCTTGCCCACAATACCGAGATCACAGACTCCGTGCTCCACATAAGTAATCACATCCGGTGCCTTTGCCAGCACCACATCCAGCGGATAATTCGGAATGGTGTGAACCAAACGGCGTCCAGGTTCTCGGATAGGATGACAATCCAGTCCCATGGCCTCAAAAAGTTCAACGGACTGATCTTGCAAGCGCCCTTTGGTCAGGGCGATGCGCAGCCTGTCTCTCATAGGGCAATCGACCTCCTTATACCATCCTTGATGGAGAGCACCACGCTGGCACCTTTCTCACGCGCCAGATTCATGGTGGAGTCCAAAGTCTTGCAGGGTGACAGCTCGCAGGTCCCGGCCGACATGGTGTCCAGAACGGCCAGCGCACGCGCCAGATCCCCCATTCCAAAATGAATGACCGTAGAGAGCCGGGGCGGTTCCGCGCCTGGCAGACAACCGGCCACGGCATCCACGTCCACGGCAAATCCGGTGGCTGGCGCAGAGCGGCCAAACGCTTCCACCAGGTTGTCATAGCGGCCTCCGGAGAGAACCGCGTTTCCAGCCCCTTCCACGTAGCCTCGGAATACGACGCCCGTGTAGTAATCGATTTGATGGACCAGCCCCAGATCAAAGCGGAGATGTTCTCCATAGCCGGCCTCGGACAGCTGGCGATAAAGCTCACGCAGATAACACACGGACTCGCTGCTTCCCGCCAATTCCAACGCCTCATCCAGAACCTCGGCGCCGCCAAACAAATGAGAAAGCCGCATCAGTGCGGTACAGGCCGCCTGCCCGCTGTAAGGAGCCAGCAGGTCCCCTAGCGCGGCGTAGTTTTTTCCCTCAATCAGACTGCGCATCTGCTCCGCCGTCTCCGCTGGTATTTCCATACCTTTGGCCAGTTCGTGAAAAAATCCCACATGCCCAAGCTCTACATGAAAGTCTTTTAAGCCACAGGATTTAAGCGCATCGACGGCCATTGCCACCATCTCAAGATCGGCTTTCTGTCCGGATGCTCCGAGCAGTTCAATTCCGCACTGCGCAATCTCATTACTGCCACCCTTATGAGCATCTCCAGAACGGAATACGGTCTGGTTGTAGTACAGCCGCTGCGGCAAGGGTACGGTTTTCAGCTTTGTGGCTGCCACACGGGCGATTGGTGCCGTGCAGTCGGGACGCATTACCATGATCTTTCCGCTGCGGTCGATGATTTTCAGCATTGACTCCTGCGGCATGGGATTACCGGACTGCAAAAAAAGATCATAAAATTCGACCTCAGGCGTACTCACCTCGGCATAGCCGCGCTGGAGAAACAGATGGGTCAGAGCATTCTGTACCTGCCGACGCTCCCGACATTCGGCGAACAGTCGGTCGCGCGTACCCTCCGGTGTGTTGATGGAATAGTTCAAGCGCCATCTCCTCCTGTCAATGTCTGCCCTAATTCTTTCATATGCTAACACATTACCACACTAAAGTCAAGGAAAACCCATGCGGACAATTTTGCGATCTTTTGGGCAATCTCCACAATACCTAAAAGAGGGTAATCTGACTGGTGTCCGGCAAATCTCGCAGGGCACCGCAATTTTTCAGCAGTTCAATATGCGCTTTTGTGACTTTGGGGCAATCGGCGGAAAACTCTTCGATGGAAAGATAGGTTTTTCCCACCCGCTTCTCCACGATGGAGCGGGCCGCGGTTTCTCCCAGACCGGGAATTGCCATAAACGGCGGCAGCAGAGATTTTTTCTCCTCGTCCACCAAAAACCGAACGGCGTCCGAGCGGTAAAGGTCGATGGGGTCAAAAGTAAAACCGCGAAGATAGTACTCATAACAGACCTCCAGACTGGTCAGCATGTCCTGCTCAACAGCGGAGGCATCTTTATCCTTGGCGCGGATTTCTTTCATCTTCAGCTTAACCCGATCCATCCCCTGACACATAACGGTGGCATCCAGGGCTTTGGCCCGGATAGAGAAGTAGGCCGCATAAAAGGCCAGGGGCTTATGAACCTTAAACCAGGCGATCCGGAATGCCATCATAACATAGGCCACGGCATGAGCTTTGGGAAACAGATAGGCGATTTTTTTGCAGGAACCGATATACCAGTCCGGTACGCCGGCTGCTTTCATTTCATCCTCTGCTCCATCCGGAAGGCCACGGCCTTTCCGCACGGACTCCATGATTTTGAAGGCGCGCTTTTCCGGCATACCACAGGAGATAAGGTAAAGCATAATGTCATCTCGGCAGCCTATGGCCTGTCCGACCGTGGCGGTACCGGACAGAATCAGATCCCTGGCATTGCCCAACCATACGTCAGTACCATGAGAAAAGCCTGACAGACGGACCAAAATATCGAACTGAGTGGGCTGCGTTTCCTCCAGCATGCCGCGGACAAACGAGGTGCCGAATTCCGGAATGGCAGTGGCGCCTGTGGGTCCGAGGATAGGATCGTCCTCATAGCCCAGCACGTTGGACGTGGTAAAGATGGAACGGGTTCCCGGATCATCCAGGGGAATTGCCTGAGCGTCCATGCCCGTCAGATCTTCCATCATACGGATCATGGACGGATCATCATGACCCAGCATGTCCAGCTTTAGAAGATTGGACTCCATGGAATGATATTCAAAGTGGGTTGTGATGATGTCGGAGTCCAAATCATCCGCAGGATGCTGGACTGGACAGAAATCATAGATCTCCTTATCTTGGGGAATGACCACCATACCGCCGGGATGCTGACCCGTTGTTCGCTTTACCCCCGTACAGCCCTTGGCCAGACGGGTCTGCTCTGCCCGGGTCGCGGTGATCCCCCGTTCCTCCATGTACTTTTTTACGTAACCAAAGGCGGTTTTTTCCGCCACCGTACCGATTGTCCCGGCGCGAAACACATGATTTTGACCAAACAGCTCAAACGTATGCCGGTGTGCGCTGGACTGATATTCGCCGGAAAAGTTCAAATCGATATCGGGGACTTTATCACCACTGAACCCGAGGAAGGTTTCAAACGGGATATTGAAACCGTCTTTGACGTACGATGTTCCACAAATGGGACAGCAGGCATCCGGCATGTCCGCGCCGCACCCATAGCCGTTACCCGCTTCAAAATCAGAGTGTTTGCATTTTGGGCACCGGTAATGCGGCGGCAGCGCATTGACCTCCGTAATACCGGCCATGTAGGCCACCAGAGAAGACCCAACCGAACCACGGGAACCGACCAGATAGCCGTGCTCCAAGGAGTCCTGCACCAGCTTCTGCGCAGACATGTAGATGACGTCATATTTGCATTTAATGATGTCGCCCAACTCTGCGTTGATGCGATCCACTACAATATCCGGCAGAGCTTCTCCGTAAAGCATTTTTGCTTTATCCCATACCAAACGATTCAATTCTTCCGCTGAATTTTCCAGTTTTGGCGCAAACAGGCCCTTTGGCAGCGGCGCGATTTCATCGCACCAGGCCGCAACCAGATTTGTATTAGTCACCACAACCTCTCTGGCGGTCTCTTCTCCAAGATAGGAAAACTCGCGGAGCATTTCGTCTGTGGTGCGGAGGTAGAGTGGATTTGACGCGTCGGCATCTTCAAAACCCTTGGTTGCCAGCAGAACATGGCGGTAAATTTCATCCTCTGGGTCCAGAAAATGAACGTCTCCGGTAGCACATGTCGGCTTTCCCAATGTGTGGCCAAGTTCTACAATGGTGCGGTTAAAGGCCCGCAGTTCCTCCTCGTCGCGCGCCTGGGACCGCCCGGTTTTCTTATCGGGTCGAAGCATAAAGGCGTTGTTGCTCAAGGGCTGGATCTCCAGAAAATCATACCAGGAGGCGATCCGCTCCAGTTCCGACCAGGCGCTATGGTGGACCACGGCCTGAAAGAGCTCTCCTGCTTCACAGGCGGAACCGATAATCAGCCCCTCCCGGTTTTCATTGATGATGCTTTTGGGCATGACCGGATACTGCTTGCGCTGAAAGTGCTCCAGGTGGGCTTTGGATATCAGCTTATACAGGTTTCGGATACCCAACTGATTTCGTGCCAGAATGATGAGATGCCTGGCACGTCTGCGCCGCTTCCTGCTGCTGACCAGCGAGGCGGTTAGCGCGTTGAGCGGCCTCAATGAGGTCAGTCCGTGCTCTTCCCGCAGTCTGCGGAAAAATGGGATCAGCATGTAGGCTACGGTGGCCGCGTCGTCGGTGGCCCGATGGTGGTGAAAGGACGGTAGGCTTAGATGATTGGCTACCACATCCAGCTTATGTTTGGACAGTTCCGGCAGCAGAGCCTGCGCTATCGGTAGGGTGTCCACTGCGGTAGGTGCAAAAGGAATACCGGCCCGCCGGCATCCCTCCGATAAAAAACCCACGTCAAATCCCGCGTTATGGGCGGCCAGGGGCCGTCCTGCCGCAAATTTTAAAAATGCACGAATGGCCTCCTCCTGAGAAGGCGCTCCTGAAAGCATCTCATCCCGAATGCCCGTCAAACGCACAATTTCCTGAGGTAGGGGACGGCCCGGATCAACAAACGTGGAAAATAGATCTTTGCTCACTACCCCATTTTTCAGGATCACCGCGCCAATTTCAATGATGACGTCCTTTTGCGCGTCCAAACCAGTTGTCTCCAGGTCAAAACAGACATACTCCCCGGAGAAAGGCGCGTCGTCCTCCCCACGGACCGCCGGCATATCGTCCACATCGTTAATAAAATAGGCCTCCACTCCGTAGAGCATTTTGATTCCGGCTTTTTTTGCGGCGCTGGTGGCCGTGGGGAAATCATGAATAACACCGTGATCGGTAATGGCAATAGCGGGATGCCCCCAAGAAGCAGCACGTTTAATGGCGGCGCCGATGTCCGTTGTGGCATCCATGGCGGACATCTTAGTATGGAGATGCAGCTCCACCCGTTTTTCCTCCGCTGTATCCTGCCGGGGCGGCTTCTTTTTTCCGTGCATGATACCGGTGGGTTCCAACTGAAGCTCACCCTGATAAGGGGAAACACGGCCCTGTACAACTAAATGCTGTCCGCTTTGGATGGCATTGGCCAGTTTTTTCCCCTCATCGGCCAGCACAAATTTTGCCACACGAATGGAGTTGGTCAGATCGGTGATGTCAAACCGGATAATCCAGGCATTTCGCTTTTTCATCTCCAGATGGTCGGTTTCAAAAACGTCGCCCTCGATGGTCACCATCTCAGAATCCAGTGTGATGTCCCGCATCGATACAACCGGAAATTTCTTTACGATCTTCCCCCAAAACGGCTTCTCTTTTTTTGCGCTCCTATCGGAGGGCTGTAACGGCTTCATGGTTCGGATAGCCGCCTTACGCAGAAGCTCTGTACGATGAAACGCGTCCGCAGCCTCCCCATTGTCTTTGGCTGACTGGGGGTCCGGCGTACCACCGGGTTTTCGGTCCGGGGCGGAAGCACCGGTTTCCTGCTTGGTTCCACGGCGTTCCATGTGAAGGGACACATGGGAAACCTTATAAGTAACTTCTAACTCATGCTCTAACTGTCCGACGACTGCATCAGATAATGGAGCCGGACATAGCACGTCAGCCTGAATACGACGGGTCGTCCGGTCGATCACTGCACTGGTTACCGTGAGGCCGGCCGCCTGATCCGCCCATTCATTGGCTGGATGCCAAGCGGAAAATAACGTCAAAAATGGTATTTCTGCCATGAACTCTATCTCCACCTCCGCGGGAGTACGTAATTGTGCTTAAAGCGTGTCAATCAGTGTAAACAGCCGGTCTACCAATTGTTCCTGAGGTACCTTTTCTATGATTTTTCCCTTACGGAACAAAATCCCCACTCCGTCTCCTCCGGCAATTCCCACGTCTGCGGCGGAAGCCTCCCCAGGCCCATTGACGATGCAGCCCATAACGGCCACAGTAATGGGTTTCCGGATCTGGGACAGCCGTTCCGAGACCTCGCCCGCCAGCCGAATCAAGTCAATGCGGGTTCGTCCGCAGGTTGGGCAGGAAATAAGTTCCGGCCCCTCTTTCCGCAGACCGACCGCCTTCAGAATGTCCTTGGCGGCATAGATTTCCTCCAACGGATCTGCTGTCAACGTCACCCGAATGGTGTCCCCGATTCCCATGGCCAGCAGACCGCCAATCCCTATCGCGGATTTGATGGTTCCCATCCGCGTCAGGCCGGTTTCCGTAACACCCACATGCAGCGGATAATTGCTTTGCTGGGCCATCAGCCGATAAGCGGACATGGTGGTTACCACACTGGAAGATTTGAGTGACACACATATGTCGTCAAAATCAAATTTATGCAGCAATTCAATATGGCCAAAAGCGGACTCCACCATGGCCTCCGGGGTAACGCCTCCATACTTTGACAGAAGCGGCTTTTCCAGAGAACCGCCATTGACTCCGATGCGGATAGGAATATTATTGGCCTTGCAGGCATGGGCAACCGCTTTTACCCGATCTTCCCCGCCGATATTTCCCGGGTTAATGCGGACCTTGTCCACACCTGCGGCGATCGCCTCCAGCGCAAGCTTATAGTCGAAATGGATATCTGCCACCAGGGGAAGACTGATCTGCTCTTTAATAGAGCCCAGTGCTCTGGCGGCTGCCATATCCGGAACAGCGACACGCACAATGTCGCAGCCGGCCGCCGCCAGACGGCGAATTTGCGCCACAGTGGCTGCAACGTCGTCGGTGCGGGTGTTGGTCATCGACTGAATGGAAACAGGAGCGCCCCCCCCAATGGGAACGCCCCCAACAATAATCTGTTTCGTCATGCTTACCCTCCAACCAGCTTCGTTATGTCATTGAACGCTACAATGACCATTAAAAGAATCAGACACGCAAACCCCGCGGTATTGACATAGCCTTCGTACTTCGGATCGATTCTTTTTCGTGTAACCAGGTGGAACAAACCGTTGATCAGCAGGAAAAATACGCGCCCACCATCCAGGGCGGGAATGGGCAACAGATTCATAACAGCCAGGTTGATGGCAATAAAGGCGGTGAAATTTAGAATATTAAGCACAGCCAGCCAGGCAGTCGGCGACTCGGAGCCAACATTGCTCATCATGCCTACAATACCGATGGGCCCCGACATATCACGGATTCCGACCCGGCCGGTAATCAGGTCTCCCAGCCCTACCCGCACCAGGCGCACCATATCAATAGACTGATACCAGCTTTGACGAAGTGCCTCCAGCGGCGTGTTTGGGATTGTTTTGAAAATCAGACCATATTTTTTCTGCGTGGTGCCATTGTACTGGTAATCCCGGAGCTGGAGAGGCAGGCCGCTGCGTTCCAGCTTCTCGCCATTCCGTTGAATGACCAGATCCATGGTATCGCCCTCCGCCCGTGAGAAAAACAGAACGAGGTCTGAGCTGGTGTAAATTTTCTCACCGTTCACCGACAAAATGCGGTCTCCAGGCAAAAGCTGAGCCTGACTCTCTAGAGGAAATCCGTCCATAAATTGATCAATCACAGGAATAGTAAAGCTGCTTGCCTGTGCAAACAAAAGTCCAAAAATCAGAAACCCGGTCAAAAAATTCATAAACGAGCCAGCCACCAAAATAATCAGTTTTTTCCAGGCAGGCTTGCTATAGAAAGAGCGCGGATCATTTGTGTCCTCCTCTTCGCCCTCCATGGCGCAATAGCCGCCGATGGGGACAGCTCGCAGGGAATACTGCGTTTCCCTGCTTTTATGGGCAAACAGAAGTGGTCCCATTCCAATGGAAAATTCGTTGACCCTGACACCGCAGAGTTTGGCCGCCAGAAAATGTCCAAACTCATGCAGCGCGATCAGCAGACTGAACATCAGAATTGCAAGGATAATATAAAGCATAGCTACACCTCAAAAGGAACTAACAAATTACGAAAAGCGACGGCGGACCGACTGGCGCGCCATCTGATCCGCGGCCATGATATCCTCTAGCTGAGGCTTACAGATATGAGACACTTCACACAGGGCATCCCCGACCAGTTCCGGGATCCGGGAAAAACAAATTTTTTCCCGGAGGAACAAATCCACAGCCGCTTCATTGGCTCCGCTGAAAACAGCCGGCGCCGTGCCGCCCCGGGCGGCGGCATTCATAGCCAGTTTCAGTCCCGGAAAGGCATTCAGATCCGGGGCGGCAAACGTCAGCGGAGAGCAATGCAGCAGGTCTAGCTCACGGGCCGGACCCGCGATACGGTCCGGCCACGTTAAAGCGTACTGGATGGGAAGGCGCATATCAGCAGCACCCAGCTGAGCCAGAACGGCATGATCACAATATTCCACCATCGAATGAATAATACTCTCCCGGTGAATGACAATAGAGATTTTTTCAGGCGGCATGCGGTAAAGGCGCATCGCTTCGATTAGCTCCAGGCCCTTATTGATCAGCGTGGCGGAGTCCACCGTAACCTTAGCACCCATGGACCAGTTGGGATGGTGCAGGGCCTGCGCCAGCGTCACGCCGCGCAGCTGCTCTTTGCTGTAACCGAAAAATGGCCCACCGGAGGCGGTCAGAATCAGGCGTTTAACCTCTCCCCTGTCCCGGTTACCCTGAAGGCACTGGAAAATAGCAGAGTGCTCGGAGTCCACCGGGATAATTTCAGCGCCACAGGCGTCTGCCTGCTCCATCACAAGCTCCCCTGCGCAGACCAGGGTTTCTTTGTTGGCCAGTGCAATCCGCTTACCACACCGAATGGCGGCGAGCGTCGGTGCCAGCCCGGCAACGCCAACCACGCCGGTGATTACGGTATCCGCATCCGGAATTGTGGCGGCTTCCAGAAGCCCCTCTGGGCCTGACAAAACGCGAATTTCAGTATCCGCCAGCTTGACCCGAAGGTCGCTGGCCGCCTTGGGATCGGTCATAACCGCCAGCCGGGGATGAAATTTTCTCGCCTGCGCTTCCAGCATGGTGACGTTTACGCGGGCGGTCAAAGCGGCCGCTCTCATATGACAGCGTTCCATAACCTCCAGAGACTGGCGCCCGATGGAACCGGTAGAACCCAAAACGGAAATGATCCTGCTCATCGGTACACACCCCCTATGGCGGGCAGCCATGTGATAAGAAGTTCCAAAAACGGGGCGCAAAAAATTACGCTGTCAAACCGGTCCAGGACTCCGCCATGCCCCGGAAAAATGTTTCCGTAGTCCTTTATACCATACTGGCGCTTAATATAGGAAAATGCCAAATCTCCAAATTGAGAAAGCACGGCGCCCAGTCCTGCGTAAACAACCAGAATCGGGTAGCATACTTCCGTCTGAAACACAAGGTGAATAATGACGCCATAGATCAGGGTGGACACGATGGAACCCAGCAGACCGCTTACCGCACCCTCTACCGTCTTCTTAGGCGAAAGTTCCGGTGCCAGCTTGCGGCGTCCAAACAGCATTCCGCCGAACAGTGCAAAGGCATCGCTGGTAAATGCTACTACAAAGGGCAGCACAATGTATAAATTCCAATCCGGCATTCTGCGAATGCGCACAAAGGACGACAAAAAATATGGAATCATGATGGAAAGGAAAAAAGAACCTCCCATTTTTTCCATGGTTACGGTATAGTGGCTTGCCATGGCTTCCCCAAACAGCAGTACGACATAGATCAGTAAGGCGCATAAAATGGGCAGCTTATGCTCACCCATAAAAGCCCAGATAGGGATCAGCCCGGCAAGCACCAGCGCATAACCAGAAATGCGGGGATGCTTCACAAACCCGGTGGACCAGATCACTTCGTGGACGGCAACCATGGAAAGCACGGAGATGACGCCAGGCAAGACCCAAGCGGGTGTCCCAAACAGCGCCAGAAAAATTAGAGGAACTCCCACAATGGCAACCAAAATACGCTTTCCCATATCAGACACCTCCGAACCGGCGGGAGCGCTTTTGATAAGCGGCCAGCGCCCGATGCAATTCATTCCGGTCAAAATCCGGCCACAAAACGTCCGTGAAATAGAATTCAGCATAAGCCGACTGCCACAGCAGGAAGTTGGAAATGCGCACTTCCCCGCTGGGACGAATCACGAGGTCAGGGTCAGGGACACCGGAGGTAAACAAATACCGTCCCATCCGCTGTTCGGTCAATTCATCAAGCGTGGCACGGCCTTCGGCATAGTCGGCAGCAAACGCTTGCGCGGCGTGCAGAATTTCATCTCTGCCGCCATAATTCAGGCAGATATTGATCTGACAGTCTTCATACAGCCGGGTTACCTCCTCCGTACGCAAGCAAAGATCGCGCAGTTCCGGGGAAAGTGAGGCGAGATCACCCAAAAAACGGAACTTAACCTGATTGTGATCCGCCTGGTCGATGGCCTCCCGCAGATATTTTTTCAGCAGGCCCATAATGCCGCCGACTTCTTCCGCAGGACGTCCCCAGTTTTCCGTAGAAAACGCATAGACCGTAAGGTAACGTAAACCTATCTGCTTACAATAGGTTGCAATCGACCGCAATGTTTCTGCGCCAGCGGCATGGCCGGCCGTGCGCGGCAGGCCGCGCTTTTTCGCCCATCGGCCGTTTCCATCCATAATAATAGCCACATGGCGGGGTAAATCGTTAAAATCCACGTTGGTGGTTTCTTTTTTTTTGAATAAAGCCATAAACCGTCCCATTCCAGGCAAGATTTGGTGCGGAGTGCCAAGAAACACTCCGCACCGCAAAGCATGTAACTGCAAAACGCTTATACTGCCATAAGTTCCTTTTCCTTTGCAGCGGTGAGCTCGTCAATCTGCTTGCATCGAGCATCGGTCAAATCCTGCAAATCCTTTTCATACTCTTTATATTCGTCTTCTGTCATTTCAGATTTTTTCTTTTGATCTTTAAATTTATCAATTGCCTCCCGGCGAATATTCCGAATGGCAACCTTTCCGCCCTCTGCGTATTTTTTCACTTGCTTAGACAATTCTTTGCGGCGTTCCTCCGTAAGCTGCGGAAAACTAAGCCGAACCACCCGGCCGTCATTCTGCGGATTAATTCCCAAGTCAGAAGTCTGAATGGCTTTTTCGACTGCCTTAAGCAGACTGCTGTCCCAGGGCTGGATGACCAGTGCATGGGGATCGGGAGAAGAAATCGCCGCAATTTGATTGATCGGAGTCGGACTTCCATAATAGTCCACGGAAATTTTATCCAGTACGGAGGCGTTTGCACGTCCGGCCCTGACCCCTGCATAGTCAGCTTTTACCACAGCAATCGTTTTTTCCATCTTCTGGTCAAACGGTTTTAATATCTCTTTCATTACTTACTTGCCCTCCTTGACAATCGTGCCGATCTTTTCCCCCATAATCACGCGGTAAATATTTTCAGGGTCCTTCAGTGCGAAAAGAATGACCGGGATTTTATTATCCATGGACAGAGAGGTTGCCGTAGAGTCCATAACCTCCAGATGCTGTGACAGGATATCATCGTATGTGATACTGTCATATTTAATGGCACCGGGGTCTTTGCGCGGGTCCGCGCTGTACACGCCATCAATATTCTTTGCCAGCAGAATCACGTCGGCGTCTATTTCAGCCGCACGCAGAACCGCCGCCGTGTCAGTGGAAAAGTAAGGATTACCGGTTCCGCATCCAAAGATGACGACTCGGCCCTTTTCCATATGACGAATGGCTTTTGAGCGAATATACGGCTCTGCCACCGAGCGCATTTCAATGGCTGTCTGTACGCGGACATCGATGCCCTTTTGCTCCAGCATATCGGCCAGCGCCAAACAGTTGATAACCGTGGCCAGCATGCCCATGTGGTCGGCGCGGGTACGTTCCATGCGGTCGCCGCCGTCTTTTAATCCGCGCCAGAAATTTCCTCCTCCAACCACGACACCAACCTGAACGCCGGCATCGGAGCATTTCTTGATAACCTCGCAGACTTCACCAATAACATCAAAATCCAGTCCGCGGTTAGCCGCGCCCGCGAGCGCTTCCCCGCTGACCTTGAGAAGAACTCGTCTATACTGTGGTTCGGGCATTTTCATGCACCATCCCTTCCCCTGTTTTGTCTTATTCATTTTAATATAAGTTTACCCGTTTGCATAGAGGGAAGAACAAACTTTTTACGTTTTTGTCCCATTCTAATCATACAACGTAAAAATTCGTGGGGTTGGCAAGCAAAAAAGCCGGCATAGTTCAGAACATGCCGGCTTTTTTGTAATTTGTGATTGTACAAATAGGATCACATACGTATATATGCCTTATTTACCAACTAAATGCAATATTGCCTTGCTGAAATAGTTACTGACTAATCTCCATTGTAGTACCGAAAAAGATGGGGAAATTTGTTTCACAGTCGATGAGCATATAGACAAACGGACGATCAAGATAAACGGTTTTGATGTCCGAAGAGGGCATGGCACATCCTGTATCCATCATTTCCACTATAGTGGCGGCTCCGGCCTTAGTCCCCTTTTCATCTACGGCAATATAAGTTTTGTGAAGCACCTGGCTGATAAAAATATTGCCGTTTTCCCAATGACCCAGTCCGGAAAAGTCGGCTCTGTCCGCGCTGAATGCATCCAACAAGCCCATGGATTTCAAAATGCTGCTCATCTCCACAGAATATTCGCTCTTAAATTTCGGAATGGCGGTTTTTACTTCGACATCTCTGGCGTTATGCAGTGTGTTTATGAGCTCTTTGCCGGTGAGGGATGCGACATAATCGTTGATGGAAACGCCTTCGTTCGGCAGCAGGGCGGCAAAGGCATATTTCCGGTCAGCGTAATACTTGAGGAACCCTGTTGCGTTTCCGTCGTCCAGGTATTTATGTTCGGAATCATACATCATCTCTACATTTTCTTTCCCTCCGGATTTGGTGGTAAAGGTGCCCTCGCATACCTGACTTTCGTTATAAGTATTTTCCCATTCGGCGCTAAAGGCCAAGGCATTTATAAGATACATAATGGCATCCTCCGGAATTTTATCGAGGATTTTTTCAATCATGCCGTCGGTATTGTTGCTGACCCAGGCGTTGATATCCCTGAGCGTGGTATTGTCAAAAGCTGCTTTGTAAATGGATGCTCCATAATAATCAGCATTGGTTTGGAGGAAGTCCCGCTCCACTTTGAGTTTATCATCGTCCTTAAGCCAAATGGAATCGGCGGCGCTGAACTTATATTTGTCGGCGGAAGGCAGATTTTCCAGGTAGGCGTGGAGGTACCGGTTCAATTCCGGCACGGTAAGACCGAACGTGTTCTCCATCTGGTCCAATGTTTCCCCTTTGGCTCCGTTTGCCGTCATAGCCAAGGCGTATAGCACAGAGAAGGGGGAGATCAGCGTATTTGTGCTGGACGGAGCGCTGTTCTGAAACAGCTTTACGGAAAATTCCGCTATGGCAGTGGTATCGTCGCTGGATATAATCATGTCACTGTTTACGGGATTTGCCTGTACTCCGGCCATCATATCCGCAGCCTGCGCGGGTATGCCACGGCAGGATGCAGAAAAAATAAGTGTGAGGCAAAGAGCTCCTATCACGATTTTTCGTTTCATATAAAACTCCTTTTTACTCTTACGGGCACCGTTTTATTGTTTTTTAGACGTAAATCAAAACAGATTGTTCCCGTCCATCTCTCAAATAGTAAACGGCGGCAACCACTGTGAATGGTGGTTGCCGCCGCTTTACTATTCTAAGTTCTTTTGCCGTATGGTTCCATGGAGCCGTCCCCGGCCATCAGCGCAGTTAGTTCCTCAATGCGCTCCAGGGGAAACGGAGGTTCGGCCAGAGGCCGCATGGCAATGGACATCAATTTCATGGGGTTGTCATCCGCAGCCACACGGTTGGAGCTTAACTTCCCACACCTGCGGCATCGGTGAATAATGGCCCATTCTCCATTTTTTCTTACCCACACGGCCACTGGGTCCATGATTCCGCCGCAGTCTGACGCCCGATCTCCGGGCTCGTTGTCCACATGAAAGCTTGACAGGCAGTTGGGACAGTGGTTGCGATGGTTGCTCCCCGCCCCTTCGGAAACAACGAATCGCCCGCAGACCTTGCAGGTAAAACTGTCCGTACAAGGATGATTGCGATAGTAGTCTTTGGCATACTGGATTCTTTTATTTCTACGGTTCAACCTGATTTCCTCCTAAAAAGTAGATGGCACCTTTCGGGAGGTTTTGCGGAGATTATTGTTTACGCAACCCCCCCGGTTCACGCAATCTCCGACTTCAACGTATTAAACAAAAAAATTCTCCTCATAATTACTGTTTTTTTGATGATAAACCACTTGTTTAACCGATCATAGGATACAACACTATATGAAATTATACAACATATGGCAGATGCTGTCTACCACCAATCTATGCCTCACTTCACCTTCAGCTCCTTAAATTTTTCCGTGGAGCAGTCCAAGCATAACGGACTTATGCTTGAACGCGTCCAGATTGCCCCGCAATATGAAGAGGAACAGCCACTCACATCATGTAAGTTGAAGGTGTTATTTATATTACTGCTTACTGCAAATCGTTGTTTGCACCGGAATACCTCCTAATTGAAAACGCCGGAAAAGAAAGTCATGGCAGCAAGCAAAAACAGCGTAAGCACCATCAAGGAATAATTGAAATTTATGTTCATGGTCAGGGTATGAAAACCCATGCTTTCCAGATATGCGCGGTAGTCTTTTGCTTTTGTATACGACCTTTCTCCCACAAACCATTCAAGGCGACGTTGTAAAAGATGTGTCCCGCGCGTGGGAGGAAATCTGGAGTATGCCGCTTGAACGAACCTTTTCCGCCGATTTTGAGGAATATATCAGCAACGAAAACGGCATCGCGGAGATTGATATTTATATCGCGCTGAAATAGCACACAAAACAGTTCGCCTTTGGTGAGCTGTTTTCTGATTGCAGCGATTCAGATGAGACGGCCTGTCTTCATCACTGTGCCTTTTCTATAAGCGAGCTATAAAGTGGCCTTCTACGCTCTTTGACCGTTACCGCGCTGTCAGCATTGGACGCAAACCCTATTTATTGATGCAAAGCGAAGATATCATACAAGAAATATGCCAAAATAAATGTTATTCTAATAGTAAGGGGGTGTTCCCGTGAAAAAGGAAATACGCACGATATGCTTTGACAGCGACTTGCAGTTGGAAGCCTATCGCTTAGAAGGCATTGTGCAGCCTTTTCCAAATCATTTTCATGAATACTATGTGATTGGCTATATGGTTTCCGGTGAACGATATCTCTCCTGCAAAAATGAAGAATATACCTTACGTCGGGACGACATTGTTCTCTTTAACCCGGAAGATAATCACACCTGTGCGCAGTCCGGAACCGAAGCCCTGCATTACTTGGGAATTAACATTTCGAAACCGGTCATGTCCAAACTGGTAAATGAAATCACCGGACGTGAAAAGCTTCCACAATTCAGCCAGACTGTTATTTCGGACAAAGAGCTGGCCTGCTATATTCAGCCGCTGCATGACAGTATTATGAGCGGTTCCGGTGAATTTGAAAAAGAAGAGCTGTTGCTTTTGATGATTTCCTTGCTGCTTGAACGGTATTGTGAGCCTTTTGAGGAGAACTCCATAGATTGCCCCAGGGAAATTGAGAATACCTGTAAGTTTATTGAGACACATTTTACCGAGACGATTTCGCTGGAGCAGCTATGCGCGTGTGCGGGATTGTCGAAATCCGCATTGCTCCGAGCTTTTACTAAGTCAAAAGGCATCACACCCTATCGATATTTGCAAACCGTCCGGGTTGGAACCGCAAAAAAGCTGCTGGAGCAAGGAACCTCGCTGATTGATGCAGCCATGCAAACAGGCTTTTCAGACCAAAGCCATTTTACAAAATTCTTTACGATGTTTATCGGATTGCCCCCCGGCGTTTATCGGGATATTTTCCGGAACAAAAACACCAAAGGAGCGATCCATGAGGATAACACATAGTGCAGGACATTTCGCCGCACTGCTTACAATCATGATTTGGGGAACCACCTTTGTTTCCACTAAGGTACTGCTGCTGGACTTTCAGCCCATTGAAATCTTATTTTTTCGGTTTGCCATGGGCTTTGCCGCACTGCTTTTGGTGTATCCGCACAGACTGCGCGTTACCAACCGAAAGCAGGAGTTAACCTTTGCCCTCGCAGGGCTTACCGGCATCTGCGTTTACTATCTTTTGGAGAACATCGCCCTCACCTATACACAGGCATCCAATGTGGGTGTTATTATCTCGGTCGCTCCGTTTTTCACAGCAATTTTATCAAGGCTGGTACTAAAAAACGAGGAAAAACTAAGAGTCCATTTCTTTATGGGCTTTGTGATTGCCATGAGTGGCATTTTCCTGATCAGCGTTAAGGGAACGGCGTTGCAGCTTAACCCAATCGGTGACCTTCTATCGTTACTGGCGGCATTCGTTTGGGCCTGTTATTCGGTCATAACCAGAAAAATCAGCAGCTTTGGCTATCACACCATTCAGACGACACGACGGGTATTTGCATACGGGCTTGTCTTTATGATACCAGCGCTGTTTTTGTTTGACTTTCGCTGGAATATATCAAGATTCTCAAATCCAACATATTTGTTCAATATCATTTTTCTTGGGATTGGCGCATCGGCACTCTGTTTTGTCACATGGAATTTTGCTGTGAAGGTGCTGGGCGCGGTCAAAACCTGTGTCTACATATACTTGGTACCTGTGATTACGGTCATTGCCTCTGTCCTGATACTGCATGAGCAAATCACATGGATTTCAGCCGTGGGCATTGTACTGACCATGGCAGGATTATTTGTATCCGTATCAAAACCGAAAAAGAAAGAAGAATTGATGAATGAATCCGGAAACTGAAAAATGCGTCATCGTAATAGATGAGAATCTACCAATTGGTATCATTGCAAACACTGCGGCAATTTTAG
This sequence comes from Intestinimonas sp., assembly GCA_022653075.1. GTDB lineage: Bacteria > Bacillota > Clostridia > Oscillospirales > Oscillospiraceae > Intestinimonas. The sequence continues at coordinate 88,030 of JALCSB010000009.1, read as the reverse complement.
GCATGACCTTGGGGAAACGTATGCCAGAACTGGTAGGTGTCGATGTATTTGACAAGGACGGTGGGCAGCATTTAGGCATTATTGAAATCCCGCTGCCTATCTTAAAGACAAGCCCAGATAACTTAAAAGAGCTTCGCGCAAAGCTTTATGACGCTGCATATGCAGACCTTTTTACCGTTGACTTTTCCGACTTGGCGCAAAGCTGCAAGGTTTATGAGGACTATAGGAACAAGATGGCCGGTACATCTCAAAGCGACCTTGCCTATTGGGGAATTGCCATTTGCGGCGAAAAGAAAAAGGTCAGCAGGCTGACGGGCAGCTTACCGTTATTACGATAAACTGGAAATACAAACGGGTATCATGGTTCAATCTAACAGTGCAACATATACGGATACCTTGACTCATTCATAATTAAGTACAAAGTGGAAGTGGCTGTCTTTCTTATGACCGCCCCTTCCACTTTTTTGAACTCTACGGTGCGTTGGTTGTAATTTTCTGATTCCAACGATATTCTGGAGGAAAAGGAGATGCAGTCACATGAAATTTACACCGATTGATTTGCAGAGCTGGCCGCGAGGTCAGATGTTTTATTATTTTTCCAAAATGGCTCCCACCGGTTATTCCCTGACCGTCAACATGGATGTAACCCGTCTGCGGCGCACACTGAAAGCCGCGGGGCTAAAATTCTTTCCCGCGTACCTATGGCTCGTCACCAAGAATCTGAACCGGCAGGTGGAATTCAAGGTTACCGAGCAGAACGGAGCACTGGGATATTTTGATGTGCTCACACCGCTGTACGCCTCATTTCACGAGGATGACAAAACCTTTTCCCTGATGTGGACAGAGTATCAGGAATCCTTTCCGGCGTTTTATCAGGGTTATCTCGACAATCAGCTTCAATTTGGCGGAAATCACGGAGTTCTGTCCCAGCCGCAGACACCGCCTCCGGCGAATTCCTATACGGTTTCCTGTATTCCCTGGGTCAGTTTCGAGCATTTTGCCGTTCACAGCTATGAGAATAAGCCCTATTACTTCCCCTCTGTGGAAGCCGGGAAATTTACAGAAAGGGACGGGCGCATTCTAATGCCGCTTTCCTTAACCTGCCACCATGCCGCAACAGACGGGTATCATGTAAATTTATTTCTCAAGTCTTTGCAGGAGGATATGGATTCCATGGCGCATTTTCTATAAACGTACTCTATCTCAGGCAGCAATACAGGCCGCAAACAGCCCCTCTTTTCCCTCTCACGGCGCCATTTGAACCCCACGCCCGTCTTAAAATGGCAAAAAAGAGCCTGAAACACACCGATTTGGTGCATCTCAGGCTCTTAAAAGTGCTGATTATAAGTTAACTCCGGAATGGATGCCGAATATTGCCGGACCGCTGATTGCCGAACTGGACAGACAAAATGAATTCATCTGAGTTGGCGAGAATAGGGGGTGTCAAGCGGTCAAAATGGCGAGATTTTTGGTCAAGTTGGGTGCGAGTGGGACAAAACATTTACTTTTTCAGCTGCTTTGCAATTTCCTCAGCGAAATTCTCCTGCTTTTTTTCGATGCCTTCACCTTTTTCAAAGCGGACAAATCCTTTTAACACTATGGTTCCGCCCAATTCCTTGGCTACGTTTTTCACGTGTTGCTCCACCGTAAGCTTATTTTCCTTGACATAGGGCTGATTCACAAGGCAAATTTCCTCAAAGAACTTATTCATACGGCCCTTTACCATATTAGCGGCTATCATTTTTGCTTTTTCCTCGGGCATCTTCTTAGCCTTATTCTCTTCAATTGCCTTGGCCAGCTGAATCTCGTGTTCCTTCTCCTGCTCCTCGGCGGGGACAGAAGTGCTGTCCAGATATTTAGGATTCATGGCGGCAATCTGCATCGCTACATCCTTACCTAGCTCTGTTACGGCGGCGCTGTCCTTCAGGTTATCGGATACCTCCATATTGACCAGTACGCCGATCCGTCCTCCCATGTGAACATAAGCGACCGTCACGCCGGTATCGTAACGTGCGAAACGGCGGACCTTAATGTTCTCGCCAATCACGAGGACCTTCTCCTGCTGTTCCTCCAAAACCGTACGCCCGGTATCCAGGTAGGGTTTGGCCATCAGATCTTCCAGGCTGGAAGGATTGGACTTGATCACAATTTGGGCCACACCCTTAACAAATTCAATGAACTTTTCGTTTTTTCCCACAAAGTCGGTTTCGGCGTTAACCTCAACGATTGCACCCACACCGTTCTCCACAGCAGCGTAAGCGGCACCTTCCGCAGAGATACGGCCGGCTTTCTTCTGAGAAGCAGCCAAGCCCTTTTCACGCAGAACTTCAACTGCCTTGTCCATGTCTCCGGCGGACTCAGTCAACGCCTTCTTACAGTCCAACATGCCGCAGCCGGTTATTTCGCGCAGAGTCTGCACATCTTTTGCGGTAAAAGCCATATGAATAACCTCCATTATTTTTTGTTTTCATTCCGTAAAAAATGCCCGCCGACGTGCCGGCGGGCACCCACTTATTTAAGTGATACAGGACTTTATGCCTCGGCGGGAGCCTTGTTAACCTTATCTGTCTCGTCCTCAGCGTTGTCCTCACCCTGACGGCTCTCTTGAACGGCATTTGCCATTACGCCGGAAATGAGTCGGATCGCACGAATTGCGTCATCATTGCCGGGAATCACATAATCAATTTCATCCGGGTCGCAGTTTGTATCCACGATAGCGACAATGGGAATACCGAGCTTGCGGGCTTCGTTGATAGCATTGCGCTCCTTACGGGGATCAACCACAAACAGAGCACCAGGCAGCTTTTTCATTTCCACTACGCCGCCCAGATATTTCTCCAGCTTTGCAATCTCGACCATGTGCTTCATAACTTCCTTCTTGGGAAGCATATCAAAGGTACCGTCCTCCTGCATCTTCTTTAACTGATTTAGACGGTCCACACGGCCGCGCATGGTCTTAAAGTTGGTAAGCATACCGCCCAGCCAACGGGCATTGACAAAAAACATACCGCAACGGGTAGCTTCTTCTCTAATCGCTTCCTGCGCCTGTTTCTTTGTACCGACAAACAGAACGGACTGACCGTTAGCGGCCAGATCACGAACGAAATTATAGGCCTCGTCCAGCTTCTTTACGGTTTTCTGAAGATCGATAATATAGATACCGTTGCGCTCCGTATAGATGTAAGTGGCCATTTTAGGGTTCCAGCGGCGGGTCTGATGACCAAAATGTACACCTGCTTCAAGAAGCTGTTTCATAGATACGACTGCCATAAATTTTATTTCCTCCTAATTTTTAGTTGTACCTCCGGGAGCTTCATCGCCTCCGCCAGTCAGTCTGACACACGACTTTGGCTCTGCCCCTGTGTGGAATGCTATGGTATTTTAGCATAGTATACCCCAAAATGCAAGAATTTTTTCTCTCTGCCGGGAGAAACTGAACTATCCGGCGGATTTGCTTACTCCAAACGGCGCCTGGGTCTGCGGCCGTGTGTTATCTGCGTCGATTCCGCCTCTACCAGAATGATGTCTTCTCCAAAACGCCGAATCGCCTCCCATGGAAACACATGGTCGTCTTCCCTGCCCAACAAGCCGAACAGCCTCAGACGTCCGGGCACCACAAGCGCCCGCACCCTCCCGGTTTCCAAATCAACCTCTACATCTCCCACGAAGCCGAACCGGCAGCCGTCGCTGATATTGATAATTTCTTTATCTCGCAGTTCGGTAATCCGACTTTCCATTTCGAGTCCTCCCTTCCCGGCGCTCCGTCTCATCCTGCTATATTTATGCGGCTCTCCGCTTGTACTATGAGGTGAATACTACAATGAAGCGATTCGGTCGGCCCGGCCGACTCTGGAGCCGGTTCTATGCGGCGCTTTGCCTGTGCCTGCTCACTCTGATTTTGCTTCAGACGGTTTGGGTGCGTCTGGATTCGCCGTTCCGGCCGGATTATGCCATGGAGGACTTGTCTTCTGTTCTTGCAAGTCCCTCCTATACGGAGGCAGACTATCATCTTCTTTTTTTGCAGACTGGGTTATCCCGGTGCGCAGTTGACCGGCTGATGAAAGATCCGGTAAGCGGAATGGAGAAAATCAAAGCCATTCAGCACGCTTTTTTTGCCGATGTACCGGTCACCTGCGCACCGCTTTTCGGCTTTTTGGTCGAGGAGGATCGCCTTTCGGGCGCACAGGCGCCGGAATTCGCTGATTTACAAAACGGTGATGTTATTCTGACTTTTTCTACCCATTCGGTTGGTTGGCGGCATGGCCATGCCGGTATTGTAGTTGATGCGGCACGGGGTATCAGCTTGGAAGCAATTGTTGTCGGTACGGATTCTACTCTGGTTGACATAGAGCACTGGCGTAATTATTCTACCTATCTCGTGCTCCGGCTGAAGGATTCCACGCCGGAATTCCGGCAGCAAATTGCAGATTATGCCGCTTCCAAGGTTTGTGGCGTACCCTACCATCTGACCGCGGGGCTGTTCAGCAGCAAAATCCCGGATACCACTGATGGAGATTTTGGGGTCAATTGCACCTACCTGGTCTGGTATGTGTTCCAGCATTTTGGATATGACGTAAATGGCGGAGGCGGGCATATGGTGACCGCCCGCGATTTGGCCTGTTCACCTCTCTTTGAGATTGTTCAGCTATACGGACTGGACCCGCGCCAGTGGGACATAACGCCATGAAAAATGCCGGACCACAGCAGCAGCCCAGCCTGATCAGTTTGTCTATGTAATCCGCATGCCATACAAATGGTATGCGGAAAGATTTAGAGGTTCTTTTTAATTTGGCGGATCGCGTTTTTTTCCAGCCTTGAAACCTGCGCCTGAGAGATCCCGACTTCCGAAGAGACCTCCATCTGCGTTTTCCCCTCAAAAAATCGAAGGCTCAGAATGTGTTTTTCCCGTTCGGAAAGTCTTGAGATCGCCTCCCGCAAGGCAATCTGCTCCAGCCAGCTTTCATCGGTGTTTTTGCTGTCCCGCACCTGGTCCATCACGCAGATGGCGTCCCCGCCGTCGGAGTAAATCGGCTCATACAGAGAAACGGGGTCCATAATCGCATCCAGCGCAAATACGATATCCTCACGCTGGAGCCCCAGTATTTTTGCAATTTCATCCACCGTGGGCTCTTTCTGATGCTCCGCCATGTATTTTTCCTTAGCCTGAAGCACCTTGTACGCGGTGTCGCGCATGGACCGCGACACCCGGACGGCGCTGTTGTCCCGTAGGTAGCGGCGTATTTCTCCTACAATCATGGGTACCCCGTAGGTACTGAACCGCACATCCAAATCCACATTAAAATTATCAATGGCTTTAATGAGACCAATACAGCCGACCTGGAATAAGTCGTCCGCATTTTCACCGCGGCTGGAAAATTTTTGAATTACGGAGAGCACCAGACGCAGATTTCCTGCGATCAGCTCCTCGCGCGCCTTGGTATCCCCTTGCTTTGTACGGCGGAGCAGTTCCATGGTTTCCTCGCCTTTCAGAACCTTTAACCTGGATGTGTTGACGCCGCAGATTTCAACCTTTCCCTGCACAGTGTTTCCCTCCCGCCACAAATACTGTGTTTACAGTATCTCCCCCGGCTCGTGTTTCATACGGAGTCGGGCGGCGGGATATTTTTTATCGTATGACGCTTTTCGATGGACTTTCCTGATCTGCGTTGACCTTATAGCATGCGGAGAATCTCACGCCGCAGGCGTAAAATAATTCGCTTTTCCAGCCTGGAAATATAAGACTGCGAAATCCCAAGACGGTCGGCCACCTCTTTTTGTGTCTGCTCGGGACGCCCGTTTAGGCCGAAACGCAGCGTAATAATAACCCGCTCCCGCTCCGCCAGTTTTTCAATGGCGTCGGACAGCAGTTTACGGTCTACATCCGCTTCCAGCGGCTTCATTACAAGATCGGTATCCGTCCCAAGAATATCGGACAGCAGAAGCTCGTTGCCGTCCCAGTCTGTGTTGAGAGGTTCATCGAGGGATACTTCACTTTTCAGATTAGCCGTTTTCCGCAGATACATGAGGATTTCGTTTTCGATGCACCGGGATGCATAAGTGGCCAGTTTAATATTTTTTGCGGGCTGATATGTATTAATCGCCTTAATGAGACCGATCGTTCCAATAGAAATCAAGTCCTCTATGTTGATGCCCGTATTTTCGAAGCGGCGGGCAATGTAGACCACCAGCCGGAGGTTGCGTTCAATGAGCTGAGATTTTATACTCTCATCTCCCTGATCCAGACGTGCGATAAGCCCTGATTCCTCATCACGGGTCAGCGGCGGCGGCAGTGTGTCACTACCGCCAATATACATAATTTTACCCGGCAGTTTCAGGCCCAGCCGAGCCAATATTCGCTGCGTCATAACATAACCACGAAGAATCCAAAGTTTCACGGTTATCACTCTCCCACTTACCCATTTGGTATTCCAATCAGGGCATTGTACCCACCACCGTCGGAAATACGGTTTGGTGACATTGCCACCAGAATAGAACCATAATCCTGTACGCCAACCTGCACCCGTTCCATGCTGAGTGCCAGCAGCATACCGCATTCCACCCCTACCGCCTGATAGGGCAGAAGCCGGAATCCACACGCTGTACCCTGCTCAGCCAGGCACTCCAGCGTTTCCACCGGCGTGCGCAGGGCCGGTTCGTCCAGCATGACCCCGGAAGGCAGCAGCGGCGTCAGCTGTTGCCAGTCCGCCACCATCACCGGCTTTCCCGTAACCGGGTCGGTGAGCGTATTTCCAGTATCCAGCAGCGCAGTAAGAACGACCTTTTTTCCATTTCTGCTCAGAATAGCCGGTTTCTGTTCCCGCACGCTGTGTCCGGCGCTCCGCCGGAATACAAGCGACAGGATTAAATAACATACCGACGCGGAGAGCAGCAACATTTTAAGATCCATCTTGGAGTAGAGAACACCGTTTTTGAGGGTCAGTGTCCTTCCGCCCAGAAGCCCAATGGCAAAGATACCGCCCCCCAGCGCACAGGCCAGTCCCAGAAATATCAGGGTCACGCGAAGCAGCCGCCGGCTTTTTCGAAAACCAACCAGGGTCATCAGAACCGCCACCCCCAGCTTGCACAGCGGGTGAAGCAAAAATCCCATGCCCGGGAAAAAGACCGCCGCTGCATACCCCGCGCCCAGCGCCGCGCCCAGCGCCAACCACAGACGGTGAATTACCTCTCCGGCTAACCTGGCAGATGCCAGCAGCAGTAAGTAATTGATGACAAAGTTTAACAGGAACAGGGAATCTATGTAGACTACGGTCACATTCGTACCTTCTCCCTCCGCGCCGGAATGGCGTTCATCAGAAATCATTATAAGAGAAAAACCCTTAAAAAAAGGTCAAACCATAGCCCGGACAAAAATAGACGGCGGCAGGCAAATTTTGCCTGCCGCCGTCATATCGTTTACTATGATTCAGTCTCCGGATTCCAGCAGCTTTTCAAGCGCTGCGCACAATGCATCCATTTCCTGGTCTGTACCAATGGAAACCCGAAGATAATTACTGATTCTCGGCCGGTCGAAGTGCCGGACCAGAATTCCCTTTTTCCGCAGTCCGTCCATCAGCTTCGTTGCCGGAAGGGCCGGGTGAGAAATAAAAATGAAGTTGGCGCTGGACTCAGGAACAATAAAGCCCATTCGTTTCAGTTCTTCCGAACAGCGGTCTCGGGTATGTATAACCTTTTCAACTGTTTCCAGGAAATAGCTTTCATCCCGGATCGCCGCCGCCGCACCAGCCTGTGCAACACGGTCCAGCGTATAGGAATTAATGGAGTCGCGGACGCAGCACAAAGCCGCAATTAAGTTTGGATTTCCCAGCGCATAGCCAACCCGCAGCCCCGCCAGAGAATGGCTCTTCGACAGGGTACGTACAACGACAAGATTATCATATTCGGAAATAAGCGAAATCGCTGAGATCCCGCCGAAATCCACATATGCCTCGTCCACCAGAACCACAGCCTCCGGATTGGCATCCAGAATGGTGCGAATGTTTTCCAGACCGACGGACTTTCCCGTGGGTGCGTTGGGATTGGCGATTACCACACCGCCATTCCGACCACAAAACGGTGTAACCGGCAGGTCGAAATTGTCCCGCAGTGGAATCTCATGGTACGCCAGATCAAAAAAATTGGCATACACCGGATAAAACGAGTAGGTGATATCCGGAAACAGAACCGTCCTGTCCGGATCAAAAAACGCCTGAAAGCAGAAAGCCAGTACTTCGTCCGATCCATTTCCAGGAAACACCTGATCCGGAAGCAGCCCATGGTGCTGAGCGATCGCTTGCCGGAGATCCTCACATCCGGGGGCTGGGTAGAGGCGCAAACGCTCGTCCGCCGCTGCCTGAATTGCCATCAGCGCCTTTTCCGAAGGCGGATAAGGATTTTCATTGGTATTTAACTTAATAAAGATCCGATCCTTCGGCTGCTCACCCGGTACGTAGGGCACCATGTCCCGAATGCGTCGGCTCCAATATTTTTTCACCGCACTACCTCCCCATTCCGGATAACTTTCCGGATACTTTTCTCGATTTTGCTGCGCGGCGTCATAAGCTCATGACCGCAGCCCTGACAGCGGAGACGGAAATCCATACCGACACGAAGCACTGTCCACATTCTGCTGCCGCAGGGATGCGTTTTTTTCAGTTCCAGCACATCGCCTATTCTGACGTCCATATCCGGTGCCTCACTTTCTCGCTTCATTGCGTTGCCGTACTACATTAAACAGATATCGTATATTATAGGTTCCCACTTGTCCTATGTCAATTCTAACTTTTTTGGCGCATATAGTAATGCAAGCTCTGCAACGCTGGCAGGAGATCACGGCTGCAAAGCTTAGACAGTTTTTGTGTAAACAGAAAGGAATGACCGCTATGACCCATTTTCTTCCAGAGGGACGTCTGATTGGGACACCGGAAAATACGGAAGCCTGCGCAACCATACCAGGGCTTAACCGCGCAAAGGAAACCCATATGATCCTTGAGGGTATGGTACTGATGTGCAGCGCAGAACACGACCTGATCGTACAGGTAGGGCCGTTTCTCGGACAAATACCACGACTTGAGGCAGCCCTGGGTATTGCGGAGGGTACAACACGTGAAATTGCTATACTGTCAAGGGTTGGAAAGCCTGTTTCCTTTACAGTTGAAAGCGTGACTGGAACTGTGGATGATCTACACTTGATGCTCTCGCGCCGCCACGCACAGCAGATGGCGCAGGACGCGCTTTTGAATCGCCTGAAGCCCGGCATGGTCATTCCGGCTACGGTTACTCATCTGGAGCCATTTGGTGCTTTTGTAGATATCGGATGCGGTCTTGCTTCCATGATCGGCATTGAGCATATTTCCATTTCCCGGATTCCAGATCCGGGCTGCCGGTTTACCGTGGGGCAGAATATCTTTGCGGTGGTTCTGGCTGTGGATTCCAACCGGCGGCGGGTCCACCTCACGCACCGGGAGCTGCTTGGCACATGGTCGGAGAATGCGGCCCAGCTCACTCCTGGTATGACCGTATCCGGTATCATCCGGGGAATAAAGGAGTATGGCATTTTTGTGGAACTTTTCCCAAATCTGTCCGGTTTAGCTGAAAATCGCCCCGGTTTACAGGAAGGCGACCGTGTTTCCGTCTATCTTAAATCACTGAATCCGGAACAAATGAAGGTCAAGTTGCTGATCATCGAGCGCCTGCCGCCCGACCCGTCTCCTCCACATTGGCGTTACTATGTGACGGGAGGCCGTCTGTCACACTGGCACTATGCGCCGGACGGGTGCTTAAAGCCAGGTTTGGAGACAGATTTTACCGACCAGTCCCTTTGATTTCATCCCAATAACGCTTTGCGGCCTGTTCCAGTTTGTTTTCGCCGTATTCATAATAGGCCGCGTTTTTTAGTTGGTCGGGAAGATACTGCTGCTTAACATAATGATGCGGATAATTATGGGGATAAAGATACCCCTGCTCCCGTTCCATACCGGTGGTGTCCGCGTGGCGATTTTGCAGGTGCCTGGGATAGTCCCCTGTCTTGCCGGCCTTGATGTCCGCTAATGCACGGCCTATGCCAAGGTAAGTGGAATTCGATTTGGGTGCCGTGGCCATGAGAACGGCGGCTTCCGCCAGAGGGATCCGCGCTTCCGGAAGTCCCAACATATTGGCTGCGTCAATACAGCTTTTGACAATGGGAACCGCCTGCGGATACGCCAGCCCCACATCCTCCGACGCAATGACCAGCAGACGGCGGCACGCGGAAATCAGGTCCCCGGCCTCCAGAAGCCGGGCCAGGTAGTGAAGCGCGGCATTTGGGTCGGAGCCTCGAATCGACTTTTGCAAGGCGGATAGAATATCATAATGGTCGTCGCCCGCCCGGTCGTACCGCATGGCAGAGCGCTGTGCTACTGACCTTGCATCATCAAGGCTGACTCGTATTTTCCCTTGCATACATGGAGAGGCTTTCAGCAGTAGTTCTACTGCGTTGATGGCCTTGCGCACGTCTCCCCCGCAGGCTCCCGCGATGGACTCCCGTACGCCACTTTCACATTGGACCTCCTTGTCCATCCGCTTCTCCAAGATGGCAATACCGCGGTCAATCGCGGGCAAAATCTCTTCCGCCGATACCGGTTTAAACTCGAAAACAGTTGCCCGGCTGAGAATCGCGTTGTAGACGTAAAAGTACGGATTTTCCGTGGTCGAGGCGATCAGCGTAATCTTGCCGTTTTCCATAAATTCCAGCAGGGATTGCTGCTGCTTCTTGTTAAAATACTGAATTTCATCCAGGTAGAGTAAAACCCCATCCGGGGCAAGCATAGTGCCGATATCACCGATGATGTTCTTGATGTCGGATATGGAGGCCGTTGTGGCGTTGAGCCGATGCAAGGGACGGCTGGTGCGGTGGGAGATCAAATTTGCCACTGTTGTTTTTCCAACACCGGATGGACCGTAAAAGACCATATTGGGAATACTGCCGCTCTCAATAATTCGTCGAAGAATTCCGTTTTTCCCGAGAATATGGCCCTGGCCAACCACTTCGTCCAATGTCTCCGGTCTGATTTCATCCGCCAGCGGACGATATGTGTCCATGCATCTTCCCTCCCCGTTCCAAAAGGAAAAAGAAGGGAACGACTTTCACGCCGTCCCCTTTCTTTTCATCTGTGGCTATTACGCATAAAGGGGATATTGGGAGCAGAGCGCCGCCACATCTGCACGGACCTGCTCCTTTTTTGCGTCAAAATTCGTTGCAGTTTCCCAGATCATAGAGCCCACCTGCTTCATATCCTCCGGGGTAAAACCGCGGGTTGTGACCGCAGGCGTACCGACGCGGATTCCGCTGGTGACAAAGGGCTTTTCCGGGTCAAAGGGAATCGCGTTCTTATTGACCGTAATGTTTACCTCGTCCAGGCGTTTCTCCAGTTCTTTTCCGGTAATACCGGCTTTGCGCAGGTCGACCAGCATCAGATGGTTGTCGGTACCGCCGGATACCAGGTCAAAGCCGCTGTCCAGCAGGCTGGACGCCAGCGCCTGGGCATTATCCAGAATGTGCTGCTGATAGACCTTAAACTCCGGTTTCATGGCTTCGCCCAGTGCTACCGCCTTGGCCGCGATAATATGCATCAGCGGGCCGCCCTGAGAACCGGGAAAAATCGCCTTGTCGATTTTGGCGGCCAGATCTTTCCGGCAGAAAATCATGCCGCCCCGGGGGCCGCGCAGGGTCTTATGCGTTGTCGTGGTTACCACATCGGCGTATGGTATCGGGCTGGGATGAAGACCTACGGCGACCAAACCCGCGATATGTGCCATATCCACAAATAGATAGGCCCCCACTTCATGGGCGATTTCACCGAAAGTCTTGAAATCAATCACGCGGGGATAGGCGGAGGCGCCGGCAATGATCATCTTGGGGTGATACTTTCTGGCCAGATCCCGTACCTCGTCATAGTCAATGCGGCCGGTGTCCTCACGGACCCCATAAGGAATAATCTTGTAATTGCGCCCGGAATAGTTTACGGCGCTGCCATGGGTCAGATGGCCTCCATGTGCCAAATTCATGCCGAGTACGGTATCACCGTGCTCACAGAGCGCGGCATACACGGCATAATTGGCCTGGGCGCCACTATGAGGTTGTACATTCGCATGCTCGGCGCCGAACAGCTTGCAGGCACGGTTCCGGGCGATATCTTCTGTTTTATCGACCTCCTGGCAGCCCCCATAATAGCGCTTTCCTGGATAGCCCTCGGCATATTTGTTGGTAAGGACCGTACCCATTGCGGTAAGAACCGCCTCACTTACTACATTTTCCGATGCGATCAGTTCAATATTCCGGCGCTGTCGTGCCAGCTCCAACTGTACGGTGGCTCCAACTTCCGGATCATGAGCGGATAAAAACTCCATCATTTCTTTAACCATGCCATGTCTCACCTTTCTCTGCATTTTTGGTGGTATATATCGCATTATATCGAAAACTGGAACAGAATACAACCATGTGCGCCATGAAAAAGCAGTTCGCTTTCCGGCACTATTTATGGTATAATAACGGTAGGCACTGCTGTATTCCACAAAATTCCTCCCATTTATGGGATTATGTCCATAAAATGGTCGTAATACATTGTTTCCCTATGCGTCAAGTCACTTCTGTCTGGAGGCATCATTCCATGAAAAAAACAAAATCGGAAGTAAATGCCCTTGTGGATGCGCTGAAGCGCGCGTATCCGGACGGGATCTGCTCCTTGCAGTATCCAAAGCCCTATGAACTTCTTTTTTCTGTCCGCTTGTCCGCACAATGTACTGACGAACGGGTGAATAAAGTTACACCCGCGCTGTTTGCCCGCTATTCTACGCTGGAGGCGCTGGCGGAAGCGGATGTGACGGAGGTGGAGTCCTACATCCACTCCACCGGTTTCTTCCACGCCAAGGCCAGAGATATCGTAGCCTCCGCGCAGATACTGGTCTCGCAATACGCTGGTCGTGTCCCGGATACCATGGAAGAGCTGCTGAAGCTCCCGGGCGTTGGGCGGAAAACCGCCAACCTGATTCTGGGCGATGTCTACCATATGCCCGGTGTGGTGGTGGCGGATACGCACTGTATCCGTATTTCAGGCAGGCTAGGTCTCACGGACGGAACAAAAGACCCCGTCAAAGTGGAAACTCAGTTGCGGAAAGTCCTGCCTCCGGAAGAATCCAACGATTTCTGCCATCGTCTGGTCCTGCATGGCCGCGCGGTATGCATGGCGCGCAGGACGGACTGTGGAAACTGTACGTTGCGTCCCTGGTGCGACCACTTTACCACTATTACTGCAAAATAAGAAAATAAGAGGGAAGCCGCTGGTTGCCGTAGGCAACCAGCGGTTCTTTTATACCCATAAACCTTATTTTCGATGCATCACGTGATAGAGGGCCTTGGAAATTGCCGCGCCCGCAAGGAAACAGATAATGGCTTCCAAAAGGCCCTGTACCCCCACAAAGGCCAGCACAAAGCCAAACGGATTTGCAACGCCCAGCATCCGCACAAACCCTTGAATATAGTCGGTGGGATAAAAAAACACAACCAATGTGGTCATAAAGAACAGAGTATTAAGCAGCGCGCCCGCCAAGCTGGCAGCGCCAAAAGACCACAGGCCTGTTTTGTCGAGCTTTTTAAGAATTCGGAAAATTAGCCCGCACAGGATGCCCATCAGAATGCGTGTGGGTACACAGACCAGAAATGTCCCAACCGGATGAATGCTGAGCAGAATCGCGCCGAAGGCACTGCGCCCAAAGCACTCCCAGAAGCTGATCAAGCCAAATATTCCACCCAAAATTCCTCCTGCCGACGGTCCCATCGTAATGGCACCGATAATAACAGGGACCTGCATGATCGTGAATTCAAGCCCTGGCGTTTTGATGATACCAAGTCCGCTGATCTCCAGGAAAAAGAGAATCGCTACCAAAACGGATAATCTGACCAAATATTGGGCTGAAAATCTATGCTTATTTCTGTTTTCTGTCTGTTCCATCCATAAAGCCTCCCGCTTTGGTACAAATCTGAGGATACCGCCGCCGACCCCACGCTATCTATGTGCCTTAGCTTCTTTATTTTTCTGATAGATCAGGTAAAGCCCGTCCAAAAGCAGATTCGCGTCATACAATATCGTTCGCTGGCAGAATTTCAAAATAGAGGATGCACTGCCGCCGGTAGCCACCACGGACGCGACAGGAACCCCAGCGGCCTTTTCAAACCGCCCGATCATGCCGTCCACCATAGACGCGTTTCCGTAAAGGATACCGGCACGCATGGCATCAATGGTATTTCTGCCCAGAATAGACGGCGGGGGTTGGATGGAAATGTGTGGCAACTCCGCGGCATGTTCAGACAGCGCCTCCAGCGCGACCCGGACACCCGGCATAATGGCGCAGCCTTCATAACTGTTGTCAATGAGCAACGACAATGTAATGGCCGTACCCATATCCACAATGATAACCGGAGACGGATAGCGGGAAATGGCACAGACGGAATCGGCCACGATGTCCGCACCAAGCTGTGTGTGCAGTTCAGCCCTGATGTTAAGCCCCGTCTTGATTCCAGGCCCGACGACCATCGGTATTTTTCCGGTCAGCATTTTTACAGCGCTGTATATGGAATCTGTGACGGGGGGCACAACGCTGGAGAGAATTGTGCCTGTCACTGCGCCAATGTCGGCCTTGTACAAATGAAATACTTCCATCAGCGCGATGGCGCACTGATCCTTCGGCATATTTTTATCTGTGGCAAGGGCAGAACGAAAGAGCAGTCTGCCGGTCGAATCAAACAGACCCAGCGTCGTATTGGAATTGCCAACGTCAATTGCCAGGATCAAAATGGCAGCGCCTCTTTCCTCTTGGTTAAATATTATAAATTGTAGCAGAAAACGCGGCCAATGGCAAGACATGGCCGCGTTTTTCACTAAAGTGACAGATATTTTAGAGCTTTTGGCAGATGAGCTTTCCCATCTGACATGTACCGACAACGGACTCCCCCATTCTGGCCATATCGGCGGTGCGCCAACCCTCGCCCAGCACACCGTCGACGGCCGCTTCAATGGCGGTTGCCTCATCGGGCAGCTGGAAAGAGTAACGGAACATCATTGCCACAGACAGGATAGTGGCAATCGGATTAGCCTTGTCCTGTCCGGCGATATCAGGTGCCGAACCGTGGATAGGCTCATAGAGCCCGGGCGCACTGTCGCCGATGGAAGCGGACGGCAGCAGGCCGATGGAACCGGTCACCATACTGGCCTCATCGGAAAGAATGTCTCCGAACATATTTTCTGTCACAAGCACATCAAATTGGCCCGGATCACGAACCAACTGCATGGCGCAGTTATCAACCAGTACATCGGAATATGCCACATCGGGATACTCCTCCGCCAGGCGGTGCATCACCGAGCGCCATAGCCGGGAGGTCTCCAGTACATTTGCCTTGTCCACGGAGGCCACCTTGTGCCGACGCAGGCGGGCAAGCTCAAAGGCGCGCCTGCCGATGCGTTCGATCTCCTTCTCCGAGTAGGCCATCAAGTCGGTACACTCCACGCCGCGGTCCTGTGTATCATAGCGATCCCGTTTACCAAAATAGATTCCGCCGGTCAGCTCGCGGACCATCATAAGGTCGATTCCCTTCTCTGCCGTTTCCTTTTTTAGCGGACAGGCGTCGGTCAGCGCAGGCCGCAGAGTGGCGGGGCGGAGATTGGCGTAAAGCCCCAGGTCCCGACGGATGGCCAGCAGCGCCGCTTCCGGACGCTGCTGGGCGCTCAATCCCTCCCATTTGGGGCCGCCTACGGCACCCAGCAAAACCGCATCGCAGGCTTTACAGCGTTCCGCAGTGCCGTCGGGATAGGACTTCCCAACCTGGTCGGTGGCACAACCGCCCATCAGAATCTCTTCGTAGGTAAACGTATGTCCGAATTTCTTTCCAATGGCCTTCATTACCAAAACAGCCTGCTCCACCACCTCAGGGCCGATGCCGTCACCCCGAATTAACGCAATTTTATAGTTCATTTTGCAATCCCCCGTGCTTTCAAAGACTTTAAGAGTCCGCCGCTTTCAATGATGCCATTAATAAAAGCTGGGAAAGGCGCGGCCTGAAAGGTACGTCCCGTGGTTTCATTTTTAATGATGCCGGTGGAAAAATCCACTGTGACCTGATCTCCGGCGTGAATGCTGGCGACCGCCTCCGGGCACTCCAGAATGGGAAACCCGATATTGATGGAGTTGCGGTAAAAGATACGGGCGAAGGAGGCCGCGATGACGCATCTCACGCCGCAGGATTTGATGGCCAAAGGCGCGTGTTCCCGGGAGGAACCGCAGCCAAAGTTAGCACCGCCCACGATGATATCGCCCGGCTCCACAGATCCGGCAAAGTCGGGGTCGATATCCTCCATGCAGTGAGAGGCCAGAGACTTTTCATCGGGAGCATTGAGGTAGCGGGCGGGAATAATCACGTCCGTGTCTACATTGTTACCATATTGATAAACTTTCGCCATTATTGCTCACCTCTCACAATTTTTTCCGGGTCGGCAAGGCAGCCGGCTACAGCGGAGGCCGCAGCCACGGCAGGGCTGGCTAGAATAATTTCGGAAGATACCGGCCCCATACGTCCCACAAAATTACGGTTCGTCGTGGACACGGCCCGCTCACCGTCCGCCAGTACCCCCATATGGCCGCCCAGGCAGGGGCCGCAGGTCGGGGTGGAAACCGCGCAGCCTGCGGTGATGAACGTCTCCAGATAGCCGCGAGCCATCGCATCCAGATAGATCTTCTGGGTGGCAGGCAAAACGATACAGCGTACGCCTGGGGCGACCCGCTTTCCTTTTAAAATTCCCGCCGCTTCCGCCAGATCCTTGAGCCGGCCGTTGGTGCAGGAACCGATAACCACCTGCTGGATTTCCATGCCCGCGACTTCGTCCACCGTCTTGGTGTTGGAGGGCAGATGCGGCAGCGCCACCGTGGGACGCAGGGCGGAGAGGTCGATTACCACCTCCCGGGTATAGACCGCATCCGAGTCCGCGTCAACTGCCTCCCAAGGGCGGTCCACCTTATCCTTCAGATAGGCCCGGGTCTGCTCGTCTACCGGGAAAATGCCGTTTTTCGCACCGGCCTCAATAGCCATGTTGGCTATGGTAAACCGATCATCCATGGTAAGTTGGGCCACCCCGTCCCCTGTAAACTCCAGGGACTGATAGAGCGCACCGTCCACACCAATTTCTCCGATCAGGTGCAGCACCACATCCTTGCCGCTGACATAGGTTCCAGGTGTTCCGGTCAGAGTGACCTTAATTGCCTGCGGAACCTTAAACCAGAGACTGCCGGTGGCCATAGCGGCGGCCATGTCGGTGGAACCTACGCCGGTAGAAAACGCGCCCAGCGCGCCGTATGTGCAGGTATGGGAGTCCGCACCCACGATGGCCTCTCCCGGTGCGGCCAATCCCTTTTCCGGAATCAGCGCGTGTTCCACGCCCATCTGTCCAACATCATAAAAATGCGTAAGGTCAAAGCGCTTGGCAAACGCCCTGGCCTTGGCACAGAGCTGAGCCGCCTTGATGTCTTTGCAGGGTGTATAATGATCCAGGACAATGGCGATTTTCTCCTTGTCAAAGATCCGGGTCAGCCCTGCTTTATCAAATTCGGTGATGGCAACCGGCGTCGTAATGTCGTTACCCAATACCAGGTCCAGTTTGCCCTCAATCAGCTGTCCGGCTTTCACCGATGAAAGTCCGGCATGCTTTGCCAGAATTTTCTGAGTCATGGTCATTCCCATCTTTGGGTCCCCCTTTATTAGATTAGGTAATCTCATTATGACAGGATTCTTGAAAAAGAATGTTACATATGATACAATTTAACGGAGGTGGCAAAAATGGACTATTTTCATTCAGCGACCCGCGGCCTGCCTGCCCATGTTTGGGCGCCCTTTGCAGAGGGGCGCCGCGCCAGGTCCTTTGTTTCCGGAGAACTCATCTATTTTCAGGGTTCACAGGCTGAAAAATTTTATTATATCGTAGATGGCCGGGTTAAGAGCTTCATGAGTTCGGGAGACGGCGACGAGCGTATCTTAACCCTCTACCAAACTGGCGATATTATGGGGGAAGCGGCCTTTTTTGATGGTCTTCCGCGCGTTTCATCCGCTCAGGCGATGACGGCCTGCTCCATCGTATCCATTGACCACATCCAGGCGCGGGATACTCTGATACGCTGCCCGGAGCTTACCATGGCTCTGCTTCAGTACTTATCCCGGACCGTGCGGCTTTTGTCTTCCCATGTGGACAGCATGTCCTTTCTGCGGGCGGATCAGCGGATTGCGCGGCAGCTTCTGGCGCTGCGCCCTGTTAATGGCGGCCCTATTCCCTGTACGCATGAGGACTTGGGCTATGCGGTGGGGGTAAGCCGCGTAACGGCAAGCCGTGTCCTCAGTGTATTTGCCCGGCATGGAATGATTTCCACCGGCTATCGGGAAGTAACCATTTTAGATGCAGAGGCTTTGAAGCAGTATGCTTCACTCTGACTGAATACACCATGGAAAGCAGGAAAGCGGCTCTGCGACATATGCCGCAGAGCCGCTTTCCCAATTTTAAAGGATGATACAGATAAGACCTCCGGACCCCTCGTTTATGATACGCTGCAGCGTCTCTCTCAGCTTGGCGCGTGCATCCTCCGGCATACGTTTGACCTTGGCGTTCAGATCCTCACTGACTAGCTCATAGAAGGATTTTCCGAAAATATTGGACTGCCAGATTTTAGAGGCATCGCCTTCGAATTCCTCCATTAGGTAATGGATCATTTCTTCCGACTGCTTCTCGTTGCCCACAATGGGCGAAACCTCCGTTTCAATATCAGCGCGAATCATATGAATGGACGGCGCGGAGGCCTTCAAACGGACGCCATAGCGTCCCCCCTGCCGGACGATCTCCGGCTCCTCTAAAACAAGTTCATCCGTTGTGGGCACCACAATGCCATATCCGGTTTCCTTAACCTCATCCAGCGCGGTGGCAACTCGGTCGTAAGCGCTCTTTACCCCGGCAAGCTCAGTAAGCAGTTTCATCAGGTCACCGTCGTCATGGATGGTAAAGCCTGACTGCCCGGACAGCGTCTCATAAAACAGGCTGCGCGGAAGTTCCAGCTCGACCGAGACCAGGCCGGTTCCCAGTTGAATGGCAGATATGCTCACACGACTGATCCCCTCATACTGTCCGATGGCATCCATCGTGCGGGACACGTCCCGAATCCGGTGAAGCTCTGCGGAGCTTTCCCGAATCGTGGCATAGAGGCCGCTTTTGATGGGATGGTCATACGGCAGCGCATCCACCCACGGGGGTAGATTGAGGTCCAGTTCCTTCAGGGGGAACTCGTAAAGGACCGCTTTAATGATGTCGGCCACGTCGCTCTGTTCCAGCTCCAGGCAGTTGACTGCAATACAGGTTACGTCATACCTGGATGAAATATCGGTGCGGATGGCCTTGGCACGTTCTGAATTGGGCTCGGCGGAATTGAGCAAAACAAGGAACGGTTTTCCCAATTCCTGAAGCTCGCGGATCACGCGCTCTTCCGCTTCCAGATAGTCTTCCCGCGCAATATCGGTTATCGTCCCATCGGTAGTGATCACAATTCCGATGGTGGAGTGCTCCGCGATGACCTTGCGGGTTCCAATCTCAGCGGCTTCCGTCATGGGAACTTCGTAATCGAACCACGGCGTCGTCACCATACGCGGTGCGTCGTTTTCAAACTGTCCGGTAGCACCGGGCACCATGTAGCCTACGCAGTCGATTAACCGGACAGAGAGCGTTGCGCCGCCCTCCATAGAAATCTCCACGGCATCCTCAGGTACGAATTTCGGCTCGGCAGTCATCACCATTCTGCCCGAGCCGCTCTGCGGCAGTTCATCCCGCGCCCGTTCCCGGCGATAGACGTTGTCAATATTCGGGATGACCAGCGTCTCCATAAAGCGCTTGATAAACGTGGATTTTCCCGTCCGCACTGGTCCGACCACGCCAATATAAATATCGCCCTCTGTTCGCAGCGCGATATCCTCATAGATGTTCTGATCTTCCACTGCAATTCCTCCTCGCCGGCGTTTTCCATACATGCTTATGTGGATAAGCCATGCGGTATGACACAAGTTTTACCGCTAACGTTTTTTTGGAATCAGCAGCAGGTGACCTACGGGTACCGCTTCCTCTGTCAGGGCATTGGCACGCATGATATCGGACGCTGTTGTCCCATAAGCTTTGGCAATATCCCAGAGCTTTTCATTTTCCGTCACCATGCGGAGGATAATAGACGGCTGGCCAGCAATGTTTCTCGGTGACTTCTCATCCCGTACCACGTGGTTTACCCCCATCGCCCGCTGTGAAATCAGCGCAAGGTAAGAGAAAAGAATCGGATAACGCACCTCGATACCGCCGCCTGCCGGCGATGCAAACCGTTCACCGGGGCAGACACACTGGCAGGATAGTACGCAATCATCCGGCAGCTCCAATGTACAGGACGCTGCAAGCGAGCGGGTCTCCGTGTAAAGCATACCGTCCTCGCCCAGATAGAGAACGGAAACAAAGGTTTCCCCGCTTAGTTCTATCGTACCACCGTCGCCCTTTGACTGGCTGACCTGGCCGGTTCGGACACAGACATCGCATACCTCACGGACCGGCTGGGCGGTCTCCAACGTTTCCCGCATCATGACCCGCCGGCTTCCGCTGTCCGCCAGATGGGAAAAGGTATAAACTTTGCTCTCCGCTGTAACCGCGCAGGCCGTGCTGTACACATCCGTCAGGAGTTGAACCTGACGTTCCTCCCTGACGACCGCCTGTGCCAGCATGGAGAGCGAAACGGATATCGTACGGCCCTCGTCGTCACCCTCCCCTGCTGGCAGACAGTTGCAATCGGTCATGGAAATTTGAAGGGTGGCGTTGGCATCTTCTCCCACCCCCACAATTTCCATAATCTGAGAGAATGGAAGTTCAAATTCCGCCGAGGAGATACTGCCTGCCGCGTCCAGATACAGCAGGTACAGCGTTGCATCCCCTTTAAAGATTAATTTACTGCCGATAATTTTTGACTCACTGCATGCAAAATCTACGCGGGTCTTCAGCAGTGTTTGAATCCGGGCGCGGCTTCCGGGCAGGGCAAGTTCATCTGAGAACGTAAAAGGTTTTTCCTCCACCGACATTACCATATAGGCATCTTGTGTCTCACAAAGCTGCTGAATATCCGCCTGATCTTCGCTGCATACGTCGCTGCAAATGTCGGAAGCTCGCGGCACATAGACCTGCAGTTGGACAGAAACACAGACGCGGGTCAGGACCTTACGGGGATTCAAACTTCGGGTATCCACAGTCCTGATATTCAGGAGCGCCGTGATATGACTGTTTGCCGTGATGGCTGGCAAATCTGCGGAACAGGAAAATGGGAGACTGACCGTCATGCGTTGGACGCATCCGTCAGCCTCCGGAAGATAGAGAATATCGGCCCGTACAGAACCGGAAACCTCCGCACGGCCCTCGGTGGCCTTTTTTTCATTCAGGCATACCATTGCTTCCGTATCTAGGATGCGCATAATATCCGGATAAGCGTCGGGAACAATGCTTTCCAGCGTTTCCTCATCAAGCAGCGTGGTATCCAGAACCATATCATAGCAGTTCAAATTTATTGTGGTCAGTTCCAGTTCCATAGCATTCCTCTCCTTGTACCATGTTCTGAAGCAGCATATGTGCAAGGAGCGGAAACTATGACTTGTTTAGTTTTCTTTTATTCCAAACAGGACACGAAGCAGCCCGCACAGGCAGCGGGGAGAATGTACTACCACAATTTTCAAGAAAAGCGCCTCCCTTCCACGTATACTGGCATTTCTGCTATCAGTATACGAGGAAGAGAGGCGTTTTGTTCCAAAAACTCAGGATTCTCTGGCCCGTTCCCACTCAGGAATATTCTTTAGTTGTTCATAAAGCCGAAGATAACTGGCATGACGGCTGGGGGCAATCCTGCCGTCCTTCAGAGCCTGAAGGACGGCACAGCCCTTCTCCTTAGTATGAGAACAACCCGCAAAGCGGCACTGATTGAGATAGGGCCGGAACTCACGAAATGCGTTTTGCAGATCCTCTTTTCCGGTCAGTTCCATACGCTCCGTATCAAAAGAGGAAAAACCAGGCGTATCTGCAACCATGGTATTCCCCGACAGCCGATAGAGTTCTACATGGCGCGTGGTATGCCTCCCCCGGCCGAGTTTATCGCTGACGGCACCTACCTGCAAATGGAATCCAGGTGCTAGGCGATTTAGAATACTGGACTTGCCCACGCCAGAATTTCCTGTAAAGGCTGATGCCTTGCCTGAAATTGCGGCAGAAAGCATGTCCATTCCCTCCCCCGTCTTTGCGCTTACGCGTAAAGTGAGAAAGCCGGCCAACGTATAAATGTCATATAAGTCATCCGCATGGCACAGATCACTCTTATTGATGCAGATAACGCTATCACAGCCTTGCTTGGTTTCCGCGATAGCAATCACGCGGTCGATCAAAAACGGGTCGGTAACGGGAATTACACCGGAAACCACAATCACAAGCTGATCAATATTCGCAACTGCGGGGCGTCGGAATTCATTTTTACGCGGCTGAATTTCTTCCAAGGTACCACTGCCATCCGTCAGCGCGGTAAAAATGACTTGGTCACCCACCAACGGCGTGATCTTTTGATGCCGGAACTTTCCTCTTGCGCGGCAGGTTACCAGCTGCTCTCCGTCATCGACATAGTAAAAGCCGCTGAGAGCTTTTCGAATCATTCCTGTCCTGCTCATGTGCTGCTGGAAAAGTCTACTTGGGTCGAATAGGCATAGGTGTCGTCAAAATAGACATCCACATTTTGCACACCGGTCCCAGTTATCATGGGGGAAATCGGGCTTTGATTCCTCGGCACTAAACTGTCAAACTGCTGGTTTCCGCCGACCTCCACGCGCACCTGCACCGAGTCAGAATCTCCTGGGGGAAGTTCAATGGTGATCCGGCGGGACGATGGGCTGACATTTTCGTCCGTACTTTGTGAGGGCGTGGAATCCGGCGACTGCGACGGACTTTCCGCAGGTCCTTTGCTGATTTGGAAATTGATGGTCGTCCCCTCCGGAACCAGCTCATCGGTCTGTATGCTCTGAAAAACGACAATGCCGGCCGCCTTGTCGCTGTCCACCGGCACCACGTCACCGCAGTTCAGACTCAGCAGTGTGAGCTGGCTTTTAACTGTTTGAATGTCCTCCCCTACAAATGAAATGACTTTCACAGACTTCTCCGGGGGTCCCAGACTGATTACCAGATTTACCACATCACCGGAGGAAACCTGAGTTCCCTCGAGCGGAGTAAACCGGATCACATGGTTCCGCGTCACCGTGTCGTTGTTTTCATAGGTGGGTGTAGCAACCTGTAATCCCATGTTTTGCAGCGTGGTCAGGGCCTCCTGATAATCTTTATTCGTGACGTCTGGCATTTTCAGTTCGTCTTCCGTTCCGCTGCTGACCTCCACGGTAATGGTCGGATGGTCACCTTTGGCCGTTTTTCCCTCCTCAGGGTCTTGGGAAAGGATGATCCCTTTCTCCTGGTCGGAGGTAACCTCCTTGGAGTCGATGGTAAATACGTCGGTCACGGTAGTATCCTTCATTACATCTTCCAGCATCTTGCCGGTGAGTTGGGGAACTTCGTGTTCATCTCCCGCGGCAAAAATATTACTGAAGAAAGCAAGCCACAGAAATAAACCCAGCCCCACCACGAACACAAAGATGGCAATCACCGCCATGGGGATGGAAAAGTTATGATGCTGTATCTCGGCGTCTTCCTCATTTGCGGCTGGTTTCACCGCTCGGTGCCGGGCCGTTGTGTTCCCGCTGTGCAGATGGCGGCCCGTGCTGATGACCTGAGTCGGCTCATTGGTTATATCGTTTTCTAACGGTTCTATTGGTGAATAATCGAAATTGATACTGGGATTTTTCCGAAACGCCTCCAAATCGGCCAGCATATCATCCGCTGAGCGGTAGCGGTTATCGACATTGGGGGCCATTGCCTTCATGGTAATGGCCTCCAAAGCCTCCGGAATGTCCTGGTTCAAATCCCGCGGTGGAACCGGAATGGAGTTGATATGCTGAATGGCTACGGAAACCGGCGTATCCCCTTCAAAGGGAAGCTGACCGGTCAGCATCTCATAAAGTACCACGCCGGCGGAATAGATATCGCTACGCGCGTCGATACGGCTGCCCCTAGCCTGTTCCGGAGAAATATAGTGGACAGAGCCCAGCGCTTCCTGGGTCAGGGTGTTCTGTGCGGCCGAAGCGAGGCGCGCAATTCCGAAATCAGCTACTTTTACGCTGCCGTCCCGAAGAACCATAATATTCTGTGGCTTAATATCCCGATGGATAATACCGCGGCTGTGGGCATGAGAAAGCGCCTTCATAATTTGTGTAATAAAATGGAGCGTTTCCCGCCAGTTCAGCGTACCGCCCTTCTGCTGCATGTACTGCTTAAGCGTGATTCCGTCAATCAGCTCCATCACAATATATTCCAAATCCGTGGCGCGGCTTACATCGTAAACAGCCACAATGTTCGGATGAGACAGCATGGCAACAGCCTGAGATTCGTCGTGGAATCGACGCCGGAATTCCGCATCCTGTGCCAGATTATCACGCAGCACTTTAATGGCGACCATGCGGTTAAGCCGGTGGCAAAGTGCTTTATACACCACAGCCATCCCGCCGCTCCCAATCACTTCAAGGATTTCGTATCGGTTATCCAGCATTTTACCTATGTACTGATCCATAGTAAATGCTCCTCCTTATCACATTTCCAGAAGGACAATGGTTACATTATCCGGTGCCCCTCGGGAAAGTGCGATGTCAAGAAGTCTCTGACAGCACTGGCTGGATTCGCCACCGTGGACAACCTCATAAAGCAGTTCCTGATCCGTGACCAGATTGCTTAGCCCGTCGGAACACAGAAGCAGGGCATCTCCCTCTCCCAGCGGCTGCCGAAACAGGTCCGCCCGTAAATCTTTCTCCGTGCCGATGGCGCGGGTGATCAAATTCTTCTGTGGATGCTGCCGAGCTTCTTCAGGAGTGATTTTGCCGCGAGCGACCAGATCCTCCACCACAGAGTGATCCTTGGTAACGCGGGAGATACCGTCCTGCCTGACCAGATAAGCCCGGCTGTCGCCAATATTAAGCAGGTAGGCCATATTGCCAAGGACCAGAGCCGCCACCATAGTGGTACCCATTCCGCGGCACTCCGGGTCAATGCTGGAACGATAACTTACGGCGTGGTTTGCCTGCTCGGCCGCGAAATTCAAAAGGGCCTCAGGTTCCGCCCGCCACTTTTCCAGGCTCTGCTGATTGGCGCTTTCCAGAAACGCCTCGATGGCAAGCTGGCTGGCAATATTTCCAGACTTGGCACCACCCATGCCGTCACAGATAATACCCAGGGCCGCATCCGGCTCCGGCTGGGTAATGTGGTAGGCATCCTGATTTTGCTGCCGGACCACGCCGCGATCGGTAATGCCCCATATGTTCATGCTAACCATTCCTTTCGCCGGACGTATCCGCGTCCGGTTGCTGTGGAAAATAAGGATTAGAACCGCTGCATTTCCTTGCGCCGAAGCTGTCCGCAGGAAGCATCGATATCACCGCCCAATTTGCGGCGTACCGTTACGGTTACGCCCTGCTCTTCCAACCGCTTCTGAAAAGCCGCCACCCGATGGCTGGGCTTCAGCGGGCTTTCTTTCACTTCATTGAGCGGGATAAGATTTATGTGCCCTGGCGTACCGCGCAGGCGGCGGGCCAAAAGATCCGCCTGCCAGTCTGCATCATTTACGCCGTCAATCATAGCGTACTCATAGGAGATTCGCCGGCCGGTACAGTCGAAATAGCGACGGCAGGCTTCAAACAGCCGCTCTACTCCCACCGCACGATTGATCGGCATAATCCGGGAACGGGTTTCATCGTCCGGCGCATGTAGTGATACCGACAGAGTCAATTGTAAACGCAAAGCAGCCAGTTTGTCAATTTCTTCTGTCAAGCCGCAGGTGGAAAGTGAAATGTGCCGCATGCCGATGTGAAGTCCGTCCGGGTGATTGACAAGCTCTAAAAAGCGTATGACCGTGTCAAAATTATCCAGAGGTTCGCCAATTCCCATAAGGACAATATTGGAAACCGAAAGGCCGGAATCCATCTGCGTAAACAGCACCTGATCAATCATTTCAGCAGGTGTAAGGTCTCTTACCTTTCCACCAAGCGTAGACGCACAGAATGCACATCCCATCCGGCACCCCACCTGGGATGAGATACATACAGTATTCCCATGATGGTAACGCATCAGAACCGTTTCAATACAGTTTCCGTCTGAAAGCCTCCACAGGTATTTTATGGTACCGTCCAATTTAGAA
This sequence comes from Intestinimonas sp., assembly GCA_022653075.1. Lineage (GTDB taxonomy): Bacteria > Bacillota > Clostridia > Oscillospirales > Oscillospiraceae > Intestinimonas. Next base: position 61,633 of record JALCSB010000009.1, on the reverse strand, counting down.
ACCTGACGTCGGACAATCTCAGGTTTTGTAATCCAGCAGCACTCCGCAAGCTTCGTCCGCAGTGCTTTCGGCAAATTGGTCATTTCATGGAAACTGACCGCACCGCCCTGGAGCCAGATGAAGATCTGACGCGCGCGAAATGCCGGCTCTCCCAGAGTGCTCAGATAAGCCGTCTGTTCCTCAAGATTCATGGATTTGATATCTATTTTCATACTCGCCTCCGGAGCTTTGCGATAAAGAAGCCATCGGTCCCGTGGCGCTGCGGCCACAACGTTATCATTCCGCTTTCCTGCGTACCGGCAGGGCCTGGAAGCTGGAAAGGCTCCAATGAAAACTCGGAATGAGATACGAGAAACGCATCGACAACCGCTCCGTTTTCCCGGTCCAGCAGCGTGCAGGTACAGTAGAGCAGGCAACCCCCGGGACGGACATAGGATGAGACGTTTTCCAGAATGGCCCGCTGAACGTTGGGAAGGTCCTTTAGCGGCTGCGGGTCTTTGTAACGGATATCCGGCTTTTTTCGGATAATTCCAAGCCCGGAACAGGGTACATCGGCGATCACCAGATCAAAAGCATGAACCCAATCCGCGATAGGTGCTCTGGCATCCAGAATTGCAGTCCGGATACTGGTCAGTCCCAGCCGCGCCGCACCGGACTCAATTAGTTTCTTTTTGTGGGCATGAATATCGCAGGATATAATTTCCCCTCTGTCCTCCATAGAAATCGCGGCGGCAAAGGATTTTCCGCCCGGGGCGGCGCAGGCATCCAACACTCGCATTCCCGGTTCAGGACCCGCCGCCAGGATAGCCAGCCGCGCTCCGGCATCCTGAATATAGATCTTTCCGGTGCGGAAACAGTCCAGCTGCTCCAGATTACCGCTGCCAGTCAGCGTAATACAGTCAGGCAGCCATGGATGGGCCTCCGCGCTGACGCCCGCCTCCCGCAGCTCATCCAGAACCTCCGAAGTCTGCGTCCGGATGGTATTGACCTGCGCCACGGTAGGCGGTTCCCCATTGTTGGCCTCCAGCAGCCGTTCGGCCTCCTCTTTGCCCAGAGCATCGAGAAACATACGCACCAGCCAGACCGGATGACTGTACCGGATGGAAAGATATTCTTCCGGGTCCGCGCCGTCGATTACCGGAAGACAGTCCCGATTTCTGGCCACCGCTCGCAGGATCCCGTTCACGAGTCCCGGCGAACGGGGGTTCTTACTGTATTTTTTCACCATATTTACGGACTCGTTGACTGCGGCGCTAGGCGGAACACGGGTGAGAAACGCAAGCTGATATACACCCAGACGCAATGCGTTTAAAACCCGGTTTTCCATACGGGAAAGACTAACTGTAGAAAATTTTTTGAGGTAAAAATCCAGTAACAGTTTGTTTTGCAGAACTCCGAAGCACAATCGAGTCGCCAAAGCGGCATCCCGGCTGTCAAGCGCTCCCTCCCGAATTTTCTTTTTGAGCGTTAAATCAGACCAGGCCCCCTGGCGCTCCCAAGCGGTTAAGGTCACAAGCGCCACTTCCCGCGCTCCCATGTTTCCGTACAAACGGCTCACCTTCTCTACGGTTTACTTCTTCGCATCTATTGGATGTCCACGCAGATAGTCCGCTGCCTTCATCCGTTTTCCGCCGTCTGCCTGAAGCTCGTTGATCCGCAGCGCGGTATCCGCACCGCAGGCGATCAGAATACCGTGCTTTCCGGCTTCCAGAATGGTGCCGGGACCTTCTGCGTGCACACCGGGCTCCACGGTAGTATTAAAAACCTTGCAGCGTATTCCGCCAAATTCCGCCACCGCCGCAGGCCACGGCAGCAGTCCGCGCACCTGATTGTGAAGCTGCCGGGCCGGTTTGGACCAGTCCATGGCAGACAGCTCACGGCTGAGCATAGGGGCATAGGTGGACTGCTCCTCCTCCTGCACGGTACGGTTCGCCGTACCGTCTGCGATATGGGGAACAACCTTCACCAAAAGTTCGGCACCGAGGTGGGAGAGCCGTTCCGTAAGGACCGGCGCAGTTTCATCCGGGTCGATGGGCGTTTTAACCGTGGCGATGATATCGCCGGCATCCAGCGCAGGTGCCACATGCATAATAGTAACACCGGTTTCCTTTTCCCCATTCAGAATGGCCCAGTTGATGGGAGCAGCCCCGCGGTACTTCGGTAAAAGGGAGGAATGGACATTGATGCAGCCCAGCGGGGGATAATCCAGAATCTCCGACGGCAGAATTTTCCCATAAGCCGCCACTACAATCAGGTCCGGATTCAGGGTTTTCAGATATCCCAGCGCTTCTCCATCCCGCATCTTAACCGGCTGAAAAACCGGAATGGAGTGGGAAAGGGCGCATTCCTTAACCGCACTGGGCAGTAACTTCATACCACGGTTTTTCGGCTTATCCGGCTGTGTGAATACTCCGCATACGTCGTGCCCCGCCGCAAGTAAAGCCTCCAATGAGGGAACCGCAAACGACGGCGTTCCCATAAAAACGATCCGCATTTCTCATTTCTCCTTGGAGTTCATCATTTCATCCAGTTCTTTCTGCGTGTAGAGCCGGTCCGTCAGTTCCGTAAACAGATGGCCGTCCAAATGATCGGTCTCATGACAGATGCAGCGGGCCGTGATATCATCCCCCTCCATCTCAAAAAAATTACCATTGCGATCCTGCGCGCGCGCCTTCACATGCATGGGGCGTTCCACCACACCCCACCGGCCCGGAACGCTGAGACAACCTTCGAATCCAGTCTGAATCTCATCCGAGCGAAAAATGATCTCAGGATTGACCAGTTCTATCATCTCATCCTTTTCATTCGTGACAATCACGGCTCGGCGCAGAATACCGATCTGCGGGGCGGCCAGCCCAAGCCCACCGGCGTCGGCAAGTGTCTCCTTAAGATCATCCAGCAGATTATGAAGCCGGGTATCGAATTTTGTAACAGGATGAGATTTCTTGTACAGGGTATCCTCTTTTTCCGTTAAAATTGTTCTGAGAGCCATTTCAGTTGACCATTCCTTTCTTTTTGCATCGCATTCCGCGATTGGAGGGAAAACGGATCGTCAGGCGGTTTAATTGTAGGGATTACGATCCACATACACGGAGACGCCTCGGTTCTCACGGTCCGTCTGCGCGGCACACAGCACATGGGCAAGCAGTGTCCGCATAACTCTATTATTTTTACCACAGAGCGTAAGCCTATAACGGTAGCGATTATTGACCTTTGCCACCACCGCCGGAGCCGGCCCCAGAAGGCGCGCGTCCATGCGGTCATAGGGTGGGCGGCGTAAACTGATTTCCAGTCCCCGGCGTATTTTCTGACAGGCGCGGAGAACCGCCGTTTCATTAACGCCGGAGGCGGTCAGTACCATCATATCCTGAAACGGCGGGGACCCGCGGAGCTTCCGCAGGGCAATCTCCTGCTCATAAAAGCCGTCATAATCCTGCGCGGCGGCACAGCGGATTACCTCGTGGTCCGGTGTGTAGGTCTGGATGACAGCCCGTCCCGGTTTTTTGCCACGGCCGGCCCTGCCCACCACCTGTGTCAGCAGCGAAAAGGTCCGCTCCCCGGCGCGGAAACTGTCGGTATAAAGAGAAAAATCGGCGGCAATCACGCCGACCAATGTGACATTTTCGAAATCAAGGCCTTTGGCTACCATTTGCGTTCCAACCAGAATGGGAATTCGATCGTTTTGAAACTTGGCGAGCAGCGCTCCATGGGATTGCGACGCAGAGACCGTATCAGCATCCATGCGAAGTACTTCCACATCTGGGAAAATCTCCTTCAGGTCCTCCTGCACGCGCTGTGTGCCAACCCCGATGAAGTTCAGGCTGCCGCCGCATTCCGGGCAGGCCTGGGGCAGACGTTCGGAATGCCCGCAATAATGGCACATAAGCCGGTTGTTTGCAGAATGGTAGGTAAGGTGAACAGAGCATCGGGGACAAACCGGGACCGCACCGCACTCGCCGCAGGAGACCATCCGGCTGGCGCCCCGCCGGTTGAGGAACAGAATGCTCTGCTCGCCCCGCTCCAGATTTCGCTTCAGTTCCCGACGCAGGACAGTGCCGATACAGCTTCCGTTTCCGTTTCGCAGTTCTCCCTTCATGTCCGCAATGCAAACGTCGGGGAGCGCACGCTCATTATAGCGCCTGCGCAGCGTCGCAAACTGATAAACACCGGTTTGAGCCAGATACATGGTCTCCACGGACGGCGTAGCGGAACCAAGCAGGAGCAATGCGCCATTTTTAGCACAGCGATATTTTGCCACATCCCGCGCATGATAGCGCGGTGCGTTTTCCGACTGGTAGCTCGCCTCCTGTTCCTCGTCGATCACGATGAGGCCCAGGTTGTCCAGCGGTGCAAACACCGCGGAGCGAGTCCCCAGCACGACACATGCCTTACCCGATCGGATACGTTTCCATTCGTCATAACGTTCTCCCGCCCGCAAAGAGCTGTGAAGCACCGCAATCCGATCGCCAAACTGAGCGGCAAAAGTGCGCTGGAATTGAGGGGTCAGAGAAATTTCCGGCACCAAAACCATAGCTGTCCGACCACGTGCAAGCACGCTCCGGATCAGTTGGATATAAACCTGCGTTTTTCCACTTCCGGTCACGCCATAAAGGAGCGCTACGGCAGGCGCTTTTTGCGCGCAAAGGGAGTCCAGATACTGAAACGCAGCCTGTTGTTCCTCATTCAGTTCGGGCGGCGGCGTCGGTTCTACCTGATCGATTGCCACTCTGCGCAAAACTTCCCGGCGGCTCACCTCCAGAATGCCGATTTTGACCATGGTGCGAACGGTGGAGCGGGATGCGCCTGTAAAATAGCAGACATCCTTTATTGATGCACTGCCCACGCTGCACAGCAGTTCCGCCACGGCATAGCGGAGGGGCGCGGACCGCTTTTTCGGCAGCATAAGCGCCATGACCTCCTCCGCCGGCATGGCGAGTGAAACCATCTGCTCCCACTTGTCGCCAATCTTGCGCGAAGCACTGGTGTCCAATGTCAAAATTCCCCGTTCCGTCAGCCGCCGGAGCGCGGGATTTGGGTCCGCAGCCCCAAATGCGCCACGGATCTGTTCCATCTGCGCCGAACCGTTGGAAGCATAGACGAGATCCAGCACACGCGCCGCCTGGGCCGACTGTCCGGCCGCCGCGTAGGCGGTTTCCCTGTCCACGCTGGAAACAAGCCGATAGCTGTCCTTGAGAGAATACCATAGCCCGGCCGGAAGCATGGCCCGCGCGGCCGTGTAGACCGTGCAGAAAAAACGTTCCCGCATCCAGACAGCCAGATGGATTCCGCCCTCGCTCAGTACAGGGGCATCATCCAATACTGTTATAACCGCCTTTAGCTGCGGGAAACGGGTTCCGTCCGTGACCGCCAGTACAATCCCTTCTGTACGCCGGTTTCCCGCGCCAAAGGGCACCACGACACGGACGCCTGGAACGGCGCGCCTGGATAGTTCCTCTGGAATCCGATAATCATAGGGTTTATCGATGGCATAGGTGGCCGCAGACAGCGCAATTTTAGCAACGCGGACCATATTCAAGTGGGGACCTCCCTCTCCTTCCACCACAAGGGGCAAGCGCCGGCAGTTCCAAACCGGCACTTGCCCCTTCATTCGTTAAATTATTTTCTATATTTGGGAATTACCCCTTCACTTTGCCTTCGGCCACTTCACGGATCGCTATGGAGACCGGTTTATCCTCCAGAGGAATCCCCTGCTCTTCGGCCTCCAACGAAATCGCACGCGCGCGGTGCGCCACCACATTGACCAGCTGATAGCGGCTGGGAATCTGCTTGAGCAGTTTGCTCATAGCTGGATATAACATCATAAGACATACACTCCTTTTTGCGGTTCAAATCCCGTCTACCAAATGAATTCTGTTTTTTGTCCGGCAGTCCTCCGCACACAGAATAGAGATAATCTCGAGTGCCGCTTCAGAAACCTTATCGTTGACAACCAGATAGTCGTATCCGGGGATCTGCCTGTATTCTTCCCTTGCCTTTCGCAGCCGACCAGCGATAACATCCTCGCTGTCGGTATTGCGTCTGTGTAGGCGTCTGGATAGTTCCTCAAAGGAGGGCGGAATAATGAAAATAAGAACGGCCTCTGGGCACTTTTCATGAACTTCAGCCGCCCCTCGCACCTCAATATCCAGAAGGACGTCAATTCCGGCTTCCAGTTTTTCCTGAATGATTTTGAGGGATGTACCATAGTAATTTCCAACATATTCCGCATGCTCCAGCAGCTCACCGTCGGTAATCATACGCTCGAACTCCATACGATCTACAAAATTGTAATTCACACCGTCGGCCTCTCCGGTACGTGGCCTTCTGGTTGTAAAGGACACGGAAAAATAAATATCTCTTCTTTGACTGAGAAGTTCTGCAATCACCGTACTCTTTCCCACACCGGAAGGACCTGAAAGCACAATTAGCTGTCCGCGTTTCTTTTTTCTTATCTGCATCAGTCCAGTTCCTCCTCGGCTACCGTGTCAGTATCCCGTCCGCTTAATCTACCGGCCACTGTCTCCGGCTGAATGGCGGAGAGAACAACATGGTCGCTGTCCATGACTAAAACTGCCCGGGTCCTTCTCCCGTATGTGGCGTCAATGAGAATGCCGCGGTCTCTCGCATCCTGAATCATACGCTTGATTGGTGCAGATTCCGGGCTTACCACAGCGACTAGACGGTCTGCAGAAACCATATTACCAAATCCGATATTGATCAGTTTCAACTGAGCATCCTCCGTTTACTCCATATTTTGGATCTGTTCCCGTATTTTTTCGATTTCCGCTTTGATTTCAATCACATGCTTTGTGATTTCAATATCATTGCATTTGGAGCCGATGGTATTGGCCTCGCGGTTGAATTCCTGAATCAGGAAATCGAGCTTGCGCCCTACCGGCCCATCAATTTTCAGGATTTCCTCCATCTGAGCCAGATGGCTGCGCAGACGAACCGTCTCTTCATCCACCGCGACCTTATCCGCAAAAATAGCCGCCTCTGTCAAAATCCGGTTTTCATCAATCTGCGTATTCTGAAGCACCTCCCGCATTTTACCCTCTAGACGCGTTCGGTAATCCACCACAGTCTGGGGCGACTGCTTCTCCACAAAGGTGATATGCCGGGCGATGGCGTCTGCACGGCTGCGAACATCGGCGGCCAGCTTTTCACCTTCCCGCTCCCGCATGGCGTTAAAGTCGGACAGTGCTAGGTCCAGGACAGATAAAAAGTCGGCGGTAATCTCTTCTGCATCAGCCTGACTTTTTTCCACCAGAAGAACATCCGGGAATCGGGACAGGAGAGCTGCGGAGATATCATCCCGAAGATGATATGTATCCATTAACTCTGTCAGGGCCCTGTAGTAGCCGTCGGCAACCGGGCGGTTTACCGTAACTGTAACTTCATCCGCCTTGGAGCTGTCCACAGTAAAAAACACATCCACTTTGCCGCGGGAAATCATATGCTGAATTCTTGTTTTTATGGCATCCTCAGCAAAGGAATACACCCGCGGCATCTTAATGGTGCAGTCTAAATATCGGTTATTGACGGAACGGACCTCAACAGTGATCGCACGCTGATGAAGGACCGCCTCTCCTCTTCCATAGCCAGTCATACTCCGAATCAAGAGGAGGTCCCTCCTTTCCTAGTTAATTTTAAACCGCTGTGCGGTTCAGTATTCCTACCGTCCCGTACGCTTGATAAAAGGATTCATTCTTATCGAATAAAAAGTAATCAATCGTGAAAAGCCAAAATCATAGAAAAGAAAAATCACATTCCCGAGCAGATATACCACCCACAGCGCCACATTGGAAAGCACTGCCTCAGCCATTAATATCCACCGCAGAAGAAACCAACAGGCACTGAGCACGCCGTTAAAAAACAGCAGTTTCAGTAACAGCTCCGGCCAGAATCTGCGCAGCTGCTCAATTCCACACTTTACCATGGGGTACAGCCCAAAGAAAATCAGATATAGCAGAGCGTTTGCCTTATCCGGGAGTAAAAGTAAGCTAAGCAGTGCGGTACCCGCATAACACAGCAGGCCCGCACCAACTCCACCTGAAACCGTAGCGGCAGCGGGGGCAAGACCGGCGGCAGCCACAATGCCCAGTTTTCCTGATGGAATAAGGCAGGAAAGCCATAGGATAAGGAGAGATAGTCCGGTCATCATTGCCGTCTGCGCAACACGACGGGCGCCCGCGCGATGTGTGTTATTATTCATCACAGTTCAGCGTCCGCAGCTGCTGCAAAGGCAGTTCAGGCACAGCAGCGTGCTGCACATATCACAGGACTGGTCCATGCCGTATCCGGCAGGACGGTAGGCCTGTCCGCCCTGCTGCATCATGTTATACGCCTGACGGTATTCCGTATTTCCCGGCTCCATATTGCAGGCGATCTGAAACTGCTGCATCGCTTCGTCAAGCCAGCCTCTCCGATAAGCAATGCTTCCCATCAGGAAGTGCCATTCGCCGCTTTGTTCCGGTACTGTGCGCAGAAGCTGTTCCGCCTGATTCAGATTTCCAAGGTTAATTGACTGGCGGACCCGGGAATAAACCGTACCGCCGGAGGTATTTTGCTGGTATCCGGATTGTTGGTAACCGGACTGCTGATAACCACCGGACTGATACTGATATCCGCCGCCGGAACCACTGCGTGCCTTATTAATGGCATCGTAGGCTTCGTTAATCGCCTTCATCTTCTCCTCAGCCAGATCCGCCAGCGGATTATTTTGATAGTTGTCAGGGTGATACTTTCTGGCCAGTTCACGGTAAGCTCGTTTTACTTCCTCGTCGCTGGCATTCGGACTGACGCCCAGCACTTGATATGGGTCATTCATAGTGTCTTCTCCTGCTCATTATTTTCTTAATGTCTTGAAACTGACCAGTAAGTACCAGCTGTGCCACAGCTGGCAGGCCAAGATAGAGAATGTTGGCAAGGATACCGCTCCAACCGCCGAATTCCGCAAGATTATAGGCAGAAGCCGCCAAATTCAGGGAATGCCGCAGGGTAAGCGCCACCTCGTCCCGGTGCACCTCCGGCCCGTCCGGAAAACGATACAGCAGCGGATTGTATGTTTTGCTCCGGCGGTCCTCCTCCAAGTCGTCCCAGGCATCGGCCAAATAGATGAAGCGCCCGACATGATAGAGGATCTGTGCATTTACCCGGTCTCGTGCTTCTTCGCCGGATGGGGGGGCCGCAGTCTGAAGAATTCTGGCAAAGGTATCCGCCGTATGGTCAAGCGAGGGACTGGATTGGCGTTCCAGCCGTTCCAGCTCACAGAGGCAATCGGTTACAACGCGGTCAAATTCGGGCCTTCGTGCGGCGGCCTTTCGGTAGGCACGTCTCATTAGTGTGGATAGAAGCCGCGCCGATAGGCGCTTTTTCCATGACGCGCTATCTGCCACGCTGTCACGCAGTTTCCAGTAAGTTAAAATGACGCTTTCATCTGCGGCAATGTCCAGCCATGTTCCTCCGGAGCACACCCGCTTTCGATGCAGCGGGCAGGCAGGACACCGCCGGTATTCCACCTGAGGCCTATCCGAAACCGGAGCAAGCAGCATCGCCAAAAGGGTAAAATCATAGTTTAGAAAGAGCCGAGGGAAAAGGCCGTACCGGCGGCCGAGCGTATGGCATAACCCGCAGTAAACCGCCTGATAGTCATCCAGTTCCCGGACCTTAAGCTCGTCTTTTCTGGGCCGCACATAGCCAAACATAAATTACACTACAACCTTGGTAATCGTCATGGTCACCGCGCGGTTTTGTTTAACGTAGCGGTTTAGCAGAACACTCAGGCCGAAGCTGACTACAAAAAAGAGAAATGCCACCAAAATACAGCCATTTTGGGAAAATCCCAGCGCATAGCCGATGAAATAACCGGCAAGTAGCAACAGCATGGGAATGAGGTAGACCACAACAGCAATTCCAAGCAGCGGTCCGTTCTTACTCTCCACCACTACAATATCCCCCGCTTTAGCGCCCGCCGGATTCTTGGCCTGAGCGTACACCGTAGGCTGCTTCGCCGTCATACAACCTTGGCAATCACTGCAATTATGGCTGCAAGCACCTTCTCTTACTACGCAAATCTCCGCCATCCCATTTTGCAGGGTGCGGCTTACTGTCGCGGTTTGAGTCATGATAAATCTCCTTACTTCTGGATTGATATTACGATATAGTAGTCGCCACCAACAACGCCGGCCCCGCTGTCATTGTCCAGGTAGATTTTCGCCGGAAAGCGGAACTGGCCCATTGAGAGGTTTTTCCCCTCCAGATCAGCCACAACACGAAGCTGATAATCACTGACGGAATCCAGCTGGGCTTCTGTTCCACGTACACGCACCTGGAGAGACTGTGTGACGGCCGCAGCGGTAAATCCGCTGGGCACATTGATGATGTCGATATTCTGCGCATCCAGTGTTTTCGTCGTCAAATTCTTAATTGTTACCGTCACCGTAGCTTCATCTTCGCCGCTGTCGTTAGTCAGTGCGCTGTCAAGTACGATGGGAAAGCTATACGTCCCCGAATCCTCTACCGCAGACAGGTCGATCTCCCCTAGAGACAGTGACTTTCCAACCAAGGGTGTAACTGCATCGGCATCGCCTGAAATCCATATGGAGGACGGGCTGATGGAATAATCCACGTCGTCCATGGTAGCACCGCCGCCTTCCGTAAAAGTAACGTCCAGAGAAATCTCCTGCGTCATAACCACCGGCATCGATACATTCACGGTATCTACATCAGACACAATGTTGGAATCATTAATGGTTTTGCCGTCTGTTCCAATCAGTGAAAAGCTCTCCTCTCCGCTGAAGGACTTGGTCAGATTATTCCCAGAAATGGTGACCAGGGCATGATCGACCTGCTTGACGATGTCTTCCGGCCCCTGAATCTGAATGCTGGAGGGACTGATCGTAAACGGATTGGTACGGTAGTTTTTAGATACGGTGCCAATAAACGTACCTTGTACCGCTATCGTTTTTTTCATCATTTTAGATATGCCCAGCGTAATGGTCTTTTCTGCGCGGTCTTCCACGGTGACGGTTCCCGACGTAATCGTATTGGGCAGGGTAATGGTGCAGGGCAGCGTATACGTTCCGGTAGAATCAATGTCAGACACATCCGCGGTAATGGAGATATGGCTGGTATCGGACAGTACTTTCGCCAGTGCGTTGCGATTACCGGTCAGCTTGAGGTCCAAGGTAAGCTTTGTTCCGGGGTCAAGCATTAGCCCTTTCCCTGAAAGCACGTCCTCCCCCACCAGAGTAACCGAAAAATTGTGCAGGGATACGTCCGCGTTTGGATTTACACTGGTCACCACATAGGCCCACAACGCCAGTGAAATCAGGATGGCCAGAACAATATTGAATGCTCGACTGTCAGTGAAGTTCTTTCCCATCCGTTTGCTCTCCCTTTTTTTGCCGGAATAGCCTGGACAGCCTGGACGGCACGGCAGGCTCCTGATTTGGTATCAGCTCATTGTGCAGCAGACGTTCCAGCGTCTCCGGCGCAAGATGCCGTTTCAGCATTCCGCCCACGGCTACAGAAATAGAACCCGTTTCCTCCGACACAATGGCAACCACCGCGTCGGAATGCTCGCTCATGCCGATTCCGGCGCGGTGGCGCATGCCAAGGTCCCGTGAAAGATTGGTATTTCCAGACAGCGGAAGCATACACCCCGCCCCGGCGATTCTTCCGCCGCGGATGATGACAGCGCCGTCGTGAAGCGGTGCCTTGTCCCAGAATAAATTTTTCAGCAATTCCGCCGATACGGTTGCGTCCAGCACCGTACCCGTTTTAATAATATCGCCAAGCAGATTTTTTCGTTCAAACACCATCAGCGCACCGACCTTGTCTTTGGACATGGACCGATAGGCCAAGACGGTCTGCTGTATGGCACCCTCTATTTCGGTTGGGGCTTCCTCCCTGCCAAACATATCGCCCAGGGAACTGCTTCCCAGTTGCTCCAGAAACTGACGAATTTCCGGCTGAAACACAACAATAAGGGCCAGCATGCCCATCTCTACGGCGCGGCCCAGCACAAAATTCATGACTTTGAGTTTAAATACCGATGACAGGCCCAACGCAATCAAGAGCAGAAGGATCGCCTTTGCCACCTGAGCGGCACGGCTATGGCGCACCAAAATCAGAACCCGATAGACGATATATGCGATAATGGAGATATCTACCAGGTCGCTGAGCGAAAATATTTTGATGTACGTACTGAGCCACTGCACAACTTCCATTCCAGCTATCTCCTATGTTTTGGTCTGCATCCCGCTTCCATAAACTGCAGGAGTCCCCATTTGAAATATTATACTGTATTCTGCCTCAAATGGCAAGGGAAACGGTTCGTAAATTTGCTCAAAACCTTTTTAAATCATGCCTGTTTTGTACATGGCTTTCCAAGTTGGCTGCTAAATTGAAAGCCTATTCAAACGGAAACGGCAGTGGCCTTACGCCCACTGCCGTTTCTGCAAAATCAGTTCACAGCGCCGCCACGGTCCGGGCCAGCGTGTCGGCGTCTCGCTCTGTGTTGAAGGGGGAGAAACTGGCACGTACGGTTCCGGACGTATAGGTTCCGGCCGACCGGTGCGCCAGAGGGGCGCAGTGCAGACCCGCACGAACTGCGATTCCGCGGTCGCCCAACTGCTCGGCCACCGCCTCACAATCCATGCCGGTGACCTGGAAAGACAGCACGCCGATCTGCCAGGCCATACCGGGCGAGACAAACGTGTGCACTCCATAGCCGCTCAGCCGGCTGGCTGCACGCGCGGCCAATGACCGCTCATGCTCCAGAATCCATGCGGTTCCATGCCGCTGAATGAAATGAATTCCCTCCAGAAGCCCCGCGATTCCGGCAATATTCTGCGTCCCGGCTTCCAGCCGGTCGGGTAAAAACTCAGGCATTTCCTGAATGGCAGAAATCGAGCCGGTTCCGCCCATAAGCAGTGGCTGAGCCGGGACATCGCCGCATAGCAGCAACCCCGTTCCCTGCGGTCCAAACAGGCCCTTATGCCCCGGCATGGCGATAAACGCCGCGCCCAGTTCATCCATGTGCACCGGCAGGCAGCCGGCCGACTGAGAGGCGTCTACGATCAGCGGAACCTGGTGCTGCTGACACAGCGCGGCAATGTCCGCAATCGGCAGTTCATAGCCAAACACGTTGGAGACGTGCGTACAAACAACGGCGGAGACTTCCTTGGTAAATGCCCGATCAAACGCGCGCAGCATCGCGTCCGGCTTAAACAGCGGTGCGGCGGCAATTTTGACCGTTACACCGTCCAGTGCCGCCAACGTCCGCGTCACGGCATTGTGCTCATAGCCGGAAATAAGCACAGTATCGCCCGGGTGTACCACGGAATGGATCGCGATATTCAGCCCGTGGGTGGCATTGAGCGTGAACACCACATGGTCCGGCTCTTTTACCTGGAACAGTTCCGCCGCAGCCTGACGGCAGGCAAACGCGGTATCGGCAGCCAGCATGGCCGGCCTGTGGCTGCCCCTGCCGGGGCTGGCCATGGTCTCTATCGCCTTCATGACCGCACGGCGCACCTCAGGCGGTTTCTGGAGCGTCGTAGCCGCCGCATCCAGGTAGATCATAGGTCAACCTCGCGGTAACTTCCATCCGACTCCGTCAGATAGATGCGGCTGGGCGTCAGGTCCGTCCTGCGAAGCACCACAAGGGCGTCCGGCAGTTTGCGTTCCGATACTTTCACCGCATGCGTGCACCCCTCGCCGGTAATGCTTTTCGGTGCGCGCATAACCCGTCCGGGAATTCCCGCCCGCTCCAGAACAGCGGCCGTCCGCTGGGCATAGGTCAGGGAACGGCAAATGATCAGATAATAAATCATACTGAAAGGATCATCCCTTCCTTTCGGCAATATCGTTGCATAACAGGGACACACATCGGCCGGAGCGAAATCACCGGGAAATTCGCTTCTTTTCCACACCGGGGTGTGCGTCTCTTACACCATTGTATGCGGTGGTCCACCTCTCTGTTGCATAAAAAATGCGCACGGACTGCGGGATCCTCCGCCCTGTCCGTGCGCAAACGATACCATCTCATGGCTCAAGAAGGACCACCGCATGAGCGGCAATTCCCTGCCCGGTACCGGTAAAGCCCAAGCCCTCCTCCGTGGTCGCTTTGACATTGACCCGCTCCGGCGGAATTCCCATGTGAAGCGCCAAATTTTTTTGCATCTGGGGGAGAAAGTCTGCCAGTTTTGGCCGCTGTGCCAAAATGGTTGCGTCAAGATTACCGACCCGAAGTCCGCCTTGAGTCAGGCGTTCCATCACATAGTCCAGAAGCACCAGGCTTGATATTCCCTTGTAAGCGGGGTTACTGTCAGGAAATAGCCTGCCAATGTCTCCCTGCCCCGCAGCGCCCAGCAGCGCGTCCATCGTAGCATGGACCAGAACATCCGCGTCCGAGTGCCCCATCAGTCCACGTTCATACGGGACATCCACACCACCTAAAACCAGTTTCCGTCCCTCCGCCAATCGATGAACGTCATATCCATGTCCAATTCTCACAGAGGTTCACCTCTACCCCATAATATGCCAGCGGCGAAATTGAGGTCCGCAGGCGTTGTCAGCTTAATGTTTTCTTCGGAGCCGCGGGTAAGGTATACCGTAACACCCAGTCGCTCCACGGCTGCGCAGTCATCGGTCAGCAAAGCTCCTTCGGCCTCCGCCCGCTGCAGCGCGGCTCGTATCAGGGCTGGTTCAAAAACCTGCGGTGTCTGAACTGCATAGAGAACGGAGCGGTCCAGCGTTTCCAGCACCGCCCCACGTTCCGCCCGCTTAAGCGTGTCATGGACGGAAACCGCAGGTGCCGCAGCGCCGCAGGTCATGGCTTTTTCTATCACGGCCTCCAAAATTTCCTGCGTAACGAACGGACGCGCTCCGTCGTGGATAGCGATCAGATTGGCATCAGGATCCGTCTCCCTAATGCCCGCCAAAACAGATTGTGTTCTCGTGTCTCCACCGCAGATCACTTTTTTTACCTTTGAAAAAAAATAATCATGGCACATCTGTCCAACCGGCACGATCAGGTCGCTGCGTGTAACCACAATCAGCTCTGTCACATACCGGCAACTGTCCAGGGCGCGTAACGTTCGCGCCAGTACCGGGATATCACCCAGCGGAAGCATGATCTTGTCCTGTCCTTCCATCCGTGTGGAAGATCCGGCGGCCACAACAACCATGGAACAGCGCGGTTCTGATTTTTTTGCCCGTCTGTGTTTAAAAATAGGCAGCATGGCTCTCGCTCCCCTCAAAAAAGGAGCCTTCCGGCTCCTTTTTTAGATCTGTGGAACTGGTTATGCTAGTGCGGTGTTAATTCTGGCCTCCACGTCCTCATAGCTACAGTCCTGCGATAAAACAATTTCAGAAATCAGAATCTGTTTGGCGGAATGCAACATTTTCCGCTCCCCGGTGGACAGCCCATGCTCACTTTCACGGATGGCGAGACTTTTTACCACGCGCGCCACTTCCGTAAGATTGCCGCTTTTCAGGCGCAGCATATTCTCTCGATACCGGCGGTTCCAGTTCTGGGCATCCTTAATTTCAATGCCCGGGATGGATGCGATGATCCGGTCGGCCTCCGCCTTGTTTACCACCGGGCGTACGCCGATTTCCTGACTGTTGGCGGTGGGAATCATGACCAGCATGTTGCCGACCGGAATCTTAAGAATATAGTATTCACGTGTCACGCCATTTATTTTCTTTGTGACGATACTGTCCACAACACCAGCGCCATGCATAGGGTGAACAATTTTATCCCCGATCTGAAACATGTTCCCACCTCCGAAAAACTCTTGACAAATTCGTTCAATGTAAGTATTATATAACATTTTCACTAAATTTGCAAGAGCAGGGGATCCGTATGCAGAACCATGGCCTAGTCAGCCGCGGGACAGCCCTACGTTTTGCGACAGATAAACATAAAAACAGGCCGGCACACAGCAATTATGCGCCAGCCTGTAATGTTGTTTGTTTTTGGCAGAGGTTTAGTCCTGTCCGTTGGAGTCAGCAGTCTCCTCAGACTCGCCAGCAGTTTCCCTCGCACGTGCCTCTTCCAGCAACGCACGGATGGACAGGGAAACCTTTTTGTTCTCGGTATCGATATCGGTAATACGCACGTCAACCATCTGGCCTTCCGAGAGGATATCACCCGGCTTGTCAATACGGTGATCAGCAATCTGCGAAATATGAATCAGACCATCCACACCGGGGACAATCTCTGCAAATGCGCCAAAGGTCATGAGCTTAACTACCTTGACATTAGCGGTATCGCCAATAGCATAGGTGCTGATAAATTTCTCCCAAGGATCCTGACTGCGGTCCTTCATGCCCAGAGAGATCTTCTTCTTCTCAGGATCAAAAGAGATTACGTAGACATCTACCTGATCCCCTATGCTCACAACCTCTGACGGGTGCTTAATACGGCTCCAGGAGAGCTCGGAAATGTGGACCATACCGTCCACGCCGCCGATATCCACAAAAGCGCCGTAAGAGGTCAGGGACTTGACCACGCCGGTATAGTGCTTGTCATTTTCAATGCTGGCCCACACCTCTGCTGCCTTTTCCGCGCGCTCCGCCTGAAGCACGGCGCGAATGGAGCCGACCACGCGGCGACGGGCGCGGTTAACTTCTGTAATCTTCATGCGCGCCTTCTGCTTAACCAAGGTGGTCATGTCTGCGTCACGCGGCAGGCCGGTCTGAGAGGCGGGGATAAATACGCGCACACCACGAACCGAAGCCACAACGCCGCCTTTGTTGGTTTCGTTTATCATACCTTCGACGGGATTTCCGCTTTCCAAGGCAGCTTCGATATCCTCCCAGCTCTTGACCGTATCCAGACGCTTTTTGGACAGGGTGACTACACCCTCCGCGTCATTAACGCGCATTACATAGGTTTCGATCTCATCCCCGACCTTAAGGATATCCTCTGGTTTGACGGTGGGATCGTCGGAAAGCTCCGATACAGGGATGTAACCGGCATGCTTCGTACCCAGGTCAACATAAATTTCCGTGGGCGTAATCTCGGTGACGACGCCGGTTACCTTCTCTCCTGTATTTAAAGTTTTGATCGATTTTTCCAGCATCTCAGCAAAGGATTCTTCGATCTCCATGTTTTCTTCGCTCATTTTGTCATAGACCTCCTTTATTATCCACCCGGGTGTAGAAGCACCCGCAGTGATACCAATAGAAGCCAGTCCCCGAAAAGAGTCCGGTTTCAAATCCTCCGCCCCCTCGACAGCGATTACGCGGGGGCAGAGCGCACGGCAAAGCTGTGCCAGGCGTTTGGTATTCGAGCTTTTGCGGTCTCCGATCACAATCATCGCTTCACAGCGGGCCGCAAGTTTCTGAGCTTCAGTTTGCCTAATACATGTAGCACTACATATTGTATCAAAAATTTCTGCGTTTGTACACTCTTTTTTTGCTTTTTCTACGCATTCGTCCCAAGTTGCCCGCGTTGAGGTGGTCTGTGAAACAAGCGCCAGCGGTTTTGTACGGTTTTTCGTTGACTGGGCAAGCCAATTTTCCAATTCAGCGGCGGATTCGACAATAATCGGATGGTGGCACCAGCCGGCGATCGCGGTCACCTCCGGGTGGGTGCGGGTGCCGACAATTACGGGCTGACGCCCTTCTTTTTCGGCTTCGGACACCAACGTATGGATTTTCGCCACATTGGGACAAGTCGCATCCCGAATTTCCGCTCCCCTAGCGCGCAATGCGGTATAAACCGCCTGACTTTCGCCGTGGGAACGCAACAGGACCAGCGCCCCATCCGGAATTTCCTCTATGGACTGGACACAGCGCATGCCTTTTTGCTCCAGCTCGGCGATCATGTGATCGTTATGGATCACGGGGCCAAGCATTACGCAAAGGCGGCCCGACTCGGCCGTTCGTTTCGCCAGCTCCACAGCGCGGCGCACCCCATAACAAAAACCCGCCGATTTTGCCAGTTCCAGTCTCATGTGCTCACCTGGGCACCCAGCGCCCGGATACGGTCCATCAGATCTTTGGTGATGGCCATATACTCCTCCTGACTGCCCTTCCGGGAGGCTACATCAGGTCGATAAGGCTCTCCAATCACAACGGGAGTGCGGCGAAACCAGCGCTTGTGTTCCGGGATATAGACCGGCAGAATGGAAACTCCGGTGCGGATGGCCAGCATGGCGGCTCCGGTCTTGGGGCTACTGATCTCACCTCTGGATTCACGAACACGGGTTCCCTCCGGAAACAGCAGAAGATTCTCTCCACCTTTCAGAAAGCGTATCGCCTGTTTGATGGCGCCGACATCGGATTTTCCCCGTTCCACGCCGAAAACACCCACTTTTTTCAGCAGCCAGCCGATGACCGGCACTTGCAGAAGCTCCGCCTTGGCCATCACACGTATCTGAAATTTTCGATGAAAGGCAAATACCAGTAAGAGCGGGTCGGAAAGGGCGGTGTGATTGGCACAAATAAGTACGCCTTCCTCAGGAATGTGCTCCCTTCCAATCGCCTTTACCGGGTGGAAGATACTGAAAAAAGGCCAGATAATCGTATATAAAATGGCATAGGCTGTCCTCATGCGTCGAGTTTCCTCCTGATCATTTCTAATAAAACAGCATAGCTCTCATCCGGCTGTTGACCGGTGGTATCCACCAAAACCGCATCCTCAGCCTGACGGAGCGGCGCAGTCTCCCGTGTGCTGTCTCTATGGTCCCGTTCAATCATATCGGCCAGAACCTGCTCATAGGGCGTATCCATGCCACGGGTGCGCAGATCCTCGTACCGGCGGCGCGCACGGTCCTCCTGAGAGGCGGTTAAAAAAATCTTCACATCCGCGTTTGGCAATACGACTGTACCTATATCGCGGCCATCCATAATGACATTATGCATTTTGGCCAGATCCCGCTGCATGGACAGCAGAAAATTCCGTACCGCCGGAATCGCGGAAACACCAGAAGCATAACGCGACACTTCCGGACGGCGGATCTCATCCGTCACATCTTCTCCGTCCAGATACATATGCTGCGCACCCGCCTTATCATAGTCCAGACGAATATCCTGGTGATACAGAAGCTCCGCCACGGCGGATGCATTTTCCGGCGCGACTTCCTTGCGAAACGCCATTAACCCCAGCGTACGGTAGATGGCCCCCGTGTCCACATAGCGAAACCCCAGCGCTTCCGCCAGCCGCTTCGCCAGCGTGCTTTTCCCGGCTCCGGACGGGCCGTCAATCGCAATACTCTTAACGTTCAGCATGGTACCCCACTCGCTTTCCCAACATACCGGGACGCGGCCTCGCCGGCCGCATGTCCGGTGGACCAGGCAATCTGTAAATTAAAGCCGCCTGTATAGGCATCCACATCGAGAAGCTCTCCGGCAAAAAACAGGCCCTCCACTCGCTTGGACTGCATGGTGGCGGGTACAACCTCGGAGACCTTAACACCGCCCGCCGTAACAATAGCCTCCTCCACCGGCCTGGGACCCGCCACTTCAATTGGGAAACACTTGAGCAGCTCCAGCAGTCTGCGGCGCTGTAATTTTGTAATGGCATTTGCCTGTACAGTCCCAGAAATACAAGCTCTCTCTTCCATAATCGGTACCATAAGCCGGGGCAGCAAAGTACTCAGCACGTGGTGAATGGACCGGTTTGGATTTGCACTGAATTCCCGCAGCAAACGGGCGTCCAGCATCTGTTCATCCAGCGCCGGTTTCAGGTCGATCATAATTGTATAGTGGTCGGATTCATATTCCCGCATATGGACGCTGGCACTCAGAATCAGCGGTCCGGACAGGCCAAAATGCGTAAACAGTAACTCGCCCTGTTCCTGAAAGAGAATCTTCTTCTTACGGTTTTTTACCTTGATGGATACATTGCGCAGGGACAGCCCCTGCATTCGCCTGCAAAAATCATCCTCGGCTTCCAGAGGAACAAGAGACGGCTTCGGAGGGATAACTGTATGTCCAAGCTCCGCAGCCATTCGATAGCCGTCTCCGGTCGAACCGGTTAAGGGATAAGAAACTCCACCTGTTGCAAGTATAATTGCTTTACAGGAAAGCTCGCCGTGTGCCGTCTGCACACCACAGACAGCGCCATTGGCCGTCCTAATGTGCTTCGCCCTGTCCTGCATCAACACAACCCTGCTCCGGCGCAATGCTGAAAGCATTGCGTCGATCACATCGGCCGCCCGGTCAGACTGCGGAAACACACGGTTCCCCCGTTCCGTTTTAAGGGGCACACCCAACTTCTGAAAGGCTTTTTTTACTTCTTCTGGCGGAAATCCAGCCATACAGCTCATAAGGAAACGGCTGTTGTGTGGCACATTGGCAAGTACCTCAGCCGCAGAACAGTCGTTGGTTAAATTACACCGACCTTTTCCCGTAATGTAAAGTTTCCGACCCAGCTTCTGATTTTGTTCCAGTAACAATACGTCTGCCCCTGCTTGTGAGGCGGTCAGCGCGGCCAGCATGCCGGATGCACCGCCTCCGATCACAATGATCTGAGCCTCTTTCAAGTGGTCTCATCCTCTACTTTTTCATAGACTCCATATTCTGACCAGATCTGCTCCAAGGAGGAGAAGGTCTGCTCCACATCTTCATTTTTCCGACGCGCCACCGCCACGATCAACGCATTTATCAAACTCAGCGGTGCCACCAAAGAATCTACAAAGGACGCCATATCGCTTTTGGCCAGCAAACACTCACTGGCGATTTCAGCCAGGGGGGATGTTTTGCTGTCGGTAAGCGCCACCACATTCGCCCCCCGGTCACGTGCAAAGTGCATCGCCTTAACAGTCCGGCTGGAATAACGCGGAAAGCTGATACCAATGACCACATCATCCGGTCCGACTCTCAGCATCTGTTCAAAAATTTCGCTGACAGATGAGATATGCACGGGAATAACATTATCGAAGATCAGATTAAAATAGAAACTGAGAAAATCCGCCAGTGCAGCGGCGGAACGCACCCCCAAAATATAGATGCGCCTGGCATGCAGGATGGCCTCCACGGCAGCGTTAAAGCTTGTCCGGTCCATTTCTTCCAGCGTCAAACGGATTTTTTCAATGTCAGACTGCATAACCATGGGCAAAATGTCCTGATCGCCGATCCGGTCATTGGTAACCTCGATGCGCTGAATCGAAGTCAGTTTGTTGCGAATCATTTCCTGAAGGGCCTTCTGCATACTCGGATAACCGTCATAACCCAGTTCGGCCGCGAACCGGACCACCGTCGATTCACTGACATTTACGGTTTTCCCCAGCCTGCTGGCCGTCATAAAGGCGGCCTTATCATAGGATTCCAGAATAAATTTAGCAATCAGCTTCTGCCCTTTGGAGAAAGAAGTCATACGGCTTTGAATCATGGATAAAATATCGCGGGTCATGTAAAATACCTCCTGGCTTCATTCCCGCCTTTGGGTGAAATCAAATTAATACACCTATCATCATAGACGGAACCAGACGGAAAAGCAAGCACATTTTGCAGGCTTATCGCGTATTCTTGCAAAATTGGACAATTAGCACATACGAAGCCAAGCGGCCTCCTCGTTTGTCAGCGCCCGCCAATGGCCCGGCTTCAGGCCCTGCAGCGTAAGCCGCCCTTCCCGCACACGGCACAGCCGCGTCACAGTGAGTCCAGCCTGTGCGCACATCCGCCGCACCTGACGGTTTTTTCCCTCATGTATCACAATGGATAGGCGACCTGCCCCCAACTGTTCCACCTGCGCCGGACGGAGCGGACTCTCATCCAGCCACATCGGTCCACGCAGGGCGGGCAGTGCCGCCGCGATATCCCCAGCGACCATAACATGATATTCCTTCTCCACTTCATGGCTGGGATGGGTCAGGCGATTCGTTACGTTCCCATCGTTTGTCATAAGAAGGAGCCCCTCGGAGTCCAAGTCGAGCCGTCCGACAGGCCAAACCCGAACGCCACAGCCGGACACCAGTTGAGCCACCGTACGTCTTCCCTGTTCATCGGACAGTGTGGTAACATAGCCTCTCGGCTTATTGAGCATCAAATAGACCGGCGCTTCGTTGGGAATAATGGACTTTCCATCCACGGTAATCATGTCCACGTCCGGATCGGCCCTCTGCCCCAACAAAGCGCCTGTCCCGTTTACCGTGACGCGTCCCTCCAGAATATAACGCTCCGCCGTCCGCCGGGAACAGACCCCGGCGGCGGAAAGAATTTTTTGTAACCGTTCTTCCATGGAACAGCCTCCTGCGGCAGGTATTCCCTTATGGGAAGGGGAACTCTTGCGGATAGAATACATTCAAAAACGTATCGCCTTTTTTTCTGGAAAAGAAGTCCAGAATTCGGCTTAGAAACGGATTCGCGGCAACCACATTGCGCCGGACCGCCCTGCCGCATATCAAATCAACCTGCCCAATACATTGATCATTCGTATAGTAGGTAAGCTGCCCCACATGGTCTCCCTGCTCCAGCGGTGCCTCCAAACGGTCGGGAATAGACACTTTTACCCGGACATTTTCTTCTTCAGCCAGCGGATAAAAAAGGTCCTGTGCGGCACATACCGGCACAAAACGGACCAGGCTTCCCGCCACAGGGGTCAGACGGAAGGTCTGTCCCGCCTTTGCAAGTACCTGCCGCGGAAAGGTCTGAAACCCATAATCTAGCAGCATGGTATGATCGTCCCAGTCATCCGGATCGCACAGAGTTACGCAGATGAGCGTCTGCCCATTCCGGCGGGCGGCAGAAATCAGCGTGCGTCCTGCCGCCTGGGTATATCCGGTTTTCATTCCAATGCAGCCTTCATACCGCCACAGCAGCTTGTTGTGATTGGTCAGTGTACGTGTACCCAGCGTGATGGACCGCGTACTGATGATGCGTACCAGGATATCGTGGTTCAGGACCTCATGCGCCAGGAGCGCCATGTCGGCCGCCGTGGAATAGTGGTCGTCGGCATCCAGTCCGTTCGGATTCGAAAAGTGAGTATCTTTCATACCAAGCTCCGCCGCTTTGGAGTTCATTCTGGCCACAAAACGATCCACATTACCAGCGCAGAATCGTGCTATCGCCAGTGCAGCGTCGTTTCCTGAGGAGAGCAGCAGCCCATAAAGCAAGGCCTCCAGCGTCAGCTTCTCCCCCACCCGCAGGTACATGGAAGAACCCTCCGCCTGTGTGTCTGCGCCCTGAATCGTAACATACTGTTGCAAATCGGGCACATCCTCCACCGCCACAAGTGCCGTCATCAATTTTGTAGTACTGGCGATGAGTCGCCGCTCATGGGAGTTTTTCTCATAAATAATACGCCCGCTCTCCCAATCCATCAAAACGGCGGAAGCCGCAGACGGGACCGGTGCCTCCGCACGGGCACCGGTCCCGATAGCCGGATACAGCATAAGAACAGCCAGAGCAACCGAAATCAGACGCTTCATAAAAGGTCACCTCAAAATGCAGAGATACCTTTAGTATGGGGCTTAAAAGGCGTCTTTATCCTCTTTTTTCTTTTCCATCATGCCGGCTATTTTATCAATCATTTCCGGAACCAGTTCCACCACACGATCCACGGTTGAGCTGGCCGGAGGCGCAACGGGAAGCAGCTTTACCGTGTCGCCCTTCACAATTAGAAAAGCAACGGGCGAAATGTTGACACCGGCGCCGCTCCCGCCACCGAATGAGTTATCCGCATCTGGTTTCTGATTTTTACAGGCAAAGTCACTGCCGCCGGAAGCAAAGCCGAAGGACAGCTTAGAAACAGGAATCAGTGTGACGCCGTCGTCGGTATGAATAGGAGCGCCCACGATGGTATTGACGTCCACCATCTCGCGGATTTTCTGCAGCGTGGTGGACATGAGATCGCCAATAGGATGATTTTTTTCCATAATTATACCGCCTCTTTCTTTTTTTGTTCTTTTTTATACGTTCGAAAAATGCGTAGCGTACGAAACGCGAGCCGGAGCGCCAAGGCCACGCCCTGTCCGATGGTAAGAGAACCGGCTGCGCGCAGGTCAATCACGGGCGTTTGTCTGTCATAGGCAACCGAGGTACGGAATTGTCGTTCTCTGATAGTAAAATTATTCTCCAATGGGGGAATAATCATACCCATTACCGCATTGATTCCGCCAAAGGCCAATGCGGCGGCGGCAGGGTTAGGCGCGGCAGCCGTCACATCAATATCTAAATGGTCAATCTGAATTTTCCGTCTCAGACTACCCGCCGCATCGCAAATCACGGAAAGCGCTTCCCGGAGGAGAGCGAGGGAGGGAACACGGCGCGGCGCGGCTGGCTTTGGGGGTGTTTTCGCTTTTTCCTTTTCTGGCTTTTCATTCTTCGGAGTGCGGTGCGGCTTTTTTGGGCGCGGCAGCAGGGTAAACCACAGACGCCCGACGCGGAGACGAAGCCGAACCCCCTCCTCGGAATATCTGACCTCGGCGCCAAGGCGGAGCAGGGATAGCAGCCAAAGCACCGCCAAAACAAGGAAAAAAACCAGAAGTGCGTTCATCTTCCTACCTCATTTCGTCTACTGTTCTGTTCCGCGCAGCCGCTCCACAGCCTCCCTCATTTTCAGCGTGAGTTGTCCTTCTTCCGGGCTGAGGGCCGGCAGTTCCGGTAATTCATCCAGGCTGGAAAGCCCGAACGTCCGAAGGAAGGAAGACGTTGTGCGGTACTGGATGGGGCGACCGGGAACAGCCAGCCGACCACACTCCTCGATCAGTTCCCGGTCCAGCAGCAAGCCAATGGTATACGAGCTGTCCACGCCCCGAACCTGTTCTACATAAGCGCGGGTGGCTGGTTGATAATAAGCGATAATCGCCAAAACCTCCAGCGCCATCTGAGACAGGCGGGCTGGCTTTCTGCGTTCGAATACGGTTCTGATTAAGGGCGCATACTCCGGCGCGGAAACCAGTTGATAGCTGGAATCCAGCCGCAGCAGCCGGATTCCACGCCGCTCATAGCTATACTGATCGGCCAGGTGCCGCGCCACCGTGTCGGCAGTAGCACGGTCGATTTCCATAGCCAGACAGAGACGCTCAACCCCCAGGGGTTCACCGGCGGCAAATAAAATGGCCTCCATTGTGGATTCGAGTTCCTTCAGTTCCATAAAGACCGCCTCTCAGTCGATATCCGTGGAAAAGTCGGGGCAATTCTCCTCCGGCTGAATACAGGAAACCGTGCACACACGCTCTGTCCCAGCCAGCTGAATTCGTTTTGCTCTGCACAACTCCAGAACAGCGATAAATGTGGCCACAACCTCCGACCGGCTTCGGTTTCCCCGAAACAGCGCATGAAACCGCATTACACCAAAACGAACCAGCCTCTGCATCAGCTCCGCCGCTTTCTCCTGTACCGGATAGGGTTCTCTGCCTACAATGCCCTCAAACGCGCGGACGGGTGGCGGAATTCGATGCCCCAGCCGCTCAATCACCGTGCGCATAGCGCGGCGCAGGTCCTCTTTTTCGTGGGTATAATGATATTCTTTCCCACCCTGCATGGGTTCCGGGTCGCGGGTCAGGCAATCGCGGCCCACCTTATAACGGGTTTCCAGGCTTGGGAGCACTGCCTTCACACGCAAATAATTGTCCTGGCGCTGACGCGCCTCCAGGGATGCGATAAGCTGCTCCATCTCCGACATGGCCTCATCGTCATGAATGGAAAGCAGCATGCGCGACTTGATAAAAACAAGCTGCGCCGCCATAGTTACAAAGTCGCTGGCCACCTCAAGGTCCATCTGCTTGCGCTGGTCCATCCAAGCCAGATATTGATCCAAAATTACGGAAATCTGGATGTCCTTGATTTCCATTTTATTTTTGCTCAGAAGGTGCAGAATCAGATCCAGAGGACCCACAAAATCCTCCCGGTTCGAGGATTTTGCGATCACGACTTTTTCCAAATGATAAATTGGACTCTCGATGGGCCTTCACCCCCCGCCATTTAGTACTGCTGAATATAGTCCAGCAGATTTACATGAAACACCAGCGCGCGTATGGGATAGCCGGTTGCCGCGCAGAAGTTCCTCAGTACACCGTTGATCAAATAGCTGAGGGGGCCCTGAAAGGCACCGGAAAACGTCAGAAGCATAACCGCGATCATAATGTACTTTTCATATCGAAGAATGGTGTAATAAATTTTAGTCGAAAAAAAGGAAAACAGGACCTTGGATCCGTCCAGCGGTGGAATCGGGATAAGATTAAACAGGCCCAATCCGGTACTGAGCAGTGCAATATAGGATAACACGGCCAAAACCCAAAAGCGCCCGATGGTGTCCGGCACGGTCCGCCAGATGACGGACGACAGCGCCACGGCCAGAAAGGCCAGTATAAAATTAGAGAGCGGCCCCGCCAGCGCTGTCAGCGCCATTCCCTTTCTGGGATCTTTAAAATAGCGCATGTCGATGGGCACCGGCTTTGCCCATCCCACTTTCGCTACAATCAGCATCAATAGACCAAACGGGTCAATATGGCGGACCGGATTAAGGGTCAGGCGGCCCGCACGTTTCGCGGTAGGATCGCCCAGCCGGAACGCCACCCACCCGTGGGAGAGCTCATGTACCGTAATACACAGTAATGCCGCCGCGGCGCTGAGCAGCAGTGACACAAGGCCCATCCAGTTCATATTCTGGCCAAAGCTGGAAAATATACCCATTTTAATTCCTCCGCCCAGTTATACCCCATTGAAAATTTAAATCAACGGCCTCTATTCTAAATTTATTATACCAAATTTATCAGGAAGTACAAGACGGAGGCGGAACACCGCCCCCGCCGGTTTTTATACGATATGGCTGCGCAGAACGCCGATCCCCTCAATCTCAATTTCTACCGTATCACCCGGCACCATAGGCCCGATTCCGGCAGGCGTACCCGTTGTCACCACATCGCCCGGTTCCAGTGTGAGCGCGGCGGTGATAAAAGCCAGCATCTCCGGTATCTTCGTCATGAACCGTGCGGTAGTGGAGGACTGAACCGTCTTTCCATTCAGCCTTGTTTCAATTTTAAGGTCGGCTGGGTTTACCTCGTCGGTCAGCACCGGTCCCATCGGCGCAAAACCGTCCATACATTTGCTGCGGGTCCACTGGCCGTCCAATTTCTGAATATCACGGGCTGTTACGTCATTAAGGCAGGTATAGCCCAAAATGTAGTGGAACGCATCTGCTGGCAGGATATTTCTTGCCAGCTTTTTTATCACGAAGGCCAGCTCTCCCTCATAGTCCAGGCGCTTAACGAATGCGGGCGCGTGGACCGTCCCCTCCGGCCGGTTCAGACAATTGGGTGTTTTGATAAAAAGGATCGGCTGCTCCGGTACCCCGTCATTCATCTCAATTGCGTGGTCGTAATAATTTTTTCCCAAGCAGACTATCTTGCCCGGCTGGCATGGTACCAGGAGCACGCAATCCTCCAGCGGCTCCTGGCCCCCATCATACCGGATTTCCTCATAAGGCACTTGAGAAAGTGTATACACGGTGCCGCCCTGGAGCACACCCCACTTTGGCATTCCGTTTTTTTCAATTCGCACCAATTTCACGATGATTCACTTCCCGCTTTTAAAAATCAAAGCCAGCAGTTCATCCCGGCCTGTTCCCTTTTCTGCTGAAAAGGGAATTACCTTTACAGCGCTGTTTAAACCGAGAGTTTCACGAATGCGCGCAAGGTTTGGCTCGATCTCAAGCCTCTTTAGCTTGTCCAGTTTATTCGCTACCACGGCAAACGGTTTTCCGGTCTCCAAGAACCAGGAAGCCATGGTGCAGTCATCTGCCGTGGGTTTGTGACGCGCGTCTACAATCATAATGCCTAATGTCATGAGCGCCTGGTCCTCGAACCAGGATTGGATCAGGTTACCCCAGCGTTCTTTCTCTGCCTTCGAAACCTGCGCATATCCATATCCAGGAAGATCTACGAGGTACAGCGCCTCATCAATCAGAAAATAATTAATATGTGTCGTTTTCCCCGGCGAATTTCCCACGCGCGCAAAATTTTTCCGGTTCAAAAGACGATTGATGACCGAAGATTTGCCTACGTTGGAGCGCCCGGCAAAAACGACCTGCGGGAGGCCATCGCGTGGAAAATCAGCCCTTCTGGCGGCGGACCGAATAAATTCCGCCTTCTGAATATTCATAAACCGCCCTCCGTTACTGCCGGATTTGGACCGTTTGGTCGGTCAGCTTCGTCCCGCGATTCAGCCCCCCGTTCAGTTCGGGCGCAGAATTTACCGTCTCCGCCTCCAAGGCGCTAGCCAGAACTTCATCCGCGTGTTTTACGGGAATGAAGTGTAATGCGCGCCGGACGGTCTGGTCGATCTCATCCAGATCCGGGAGGTTTTCATCCGGTAGGATAACCGTGCGCATGCCGTTGCGCAATGCGGCCATCGTTTTCTCCCGAAGTCCGCCAATCGCAAGGACACGACCGCGGAGCGTGATCTCGCCGGTCATGGCAATCCCCTGCTTAACCGGTGTTTCCGTCAATGCGGAAACCATCGCAGTAATGATCGTCACACCTGCAGAGGGACCATCCTTGGGTACCGCACCCTCTGGAAAATGGACATGAATATCCTTTGTCTTGTAAAAATCCTGTTCGATCCCCAATTGGGTGGCGCGGCTGCGTACATAAGACAGCGCGGCATGTGCGGATTCCTTCATGACATCGCCCAAGTTGCCGGTCAGTTCAATCTTTCCGCTGCCGGGCACTACATTGGCTTCAACCTGCAAAATCTCACCGCCCACCTGCGTCCACGCCAGACCATTCACCACGCCAACCTGTGACGTACCCTCCAACTTTTCTGGATGGTATTTGGGAACTCCGAGATATTGACTCAGGTTATCTCCTGTCAAGGAGACAGACTTTACGTCTCCTTTTACTAGGCGCATAGCGACTTTTCTGCACAGCGTACCCAGCTTCCGCTCCAATACTCGAACTCCGGATTCTCTGGTGTATGCGGTAATTACTTCCCGAATGGCATCATCGGTCATTTTAAGCTGGGAACGCCTGAGGCCATGTCGCTTCATCTCTTTGGGCAGCAAATGCAGACGTGCGATCTGCAGTTTTTCCTCGTCGGTATAACTGGAAAGCTCGATCACTTCCATACGGTCCAGCAGAGGACGCGGTATGGTTTCCGTGGTGTTTGCCGTCGTAATAAACAGTACATCGGACAGGTCGTACGGAAGTTCCAGATAATGATCCCGAAACGTGCGGTTTTGTTCGATATCCAGCACTTCCAAGAGGGCAGACGCCGGATCTCCCTGCACACTGGATGCTAGTTTGTCAATTTCATCCAGCAACAGCAACGGGTTGGAAGTTCCCGCCTGCTGAACAGCGGCTATGATGCGGCCCGGCATGGCGCCGATATACGTTTTACGGTGGCCTCGGATTTCCGCCTCATCATGGATGCCGCCCAGAGAAATCCGTGCCAGTTTACGATGGAGTGCGTGGGCCACCGACATGGCCACGGAAGTTTTTCCCACACCGGGAGGGCCGACTAGGCAGAGTATTTGTCCCTTCAGATCAGGTGCCAACTGTTTGGCCGCAATAAACTCTAAAATGCGCTCTTTAACTTTCTCAAGGCCGAAGTGGTCCGCGTCCAGCACTTTGCGGGCGGCCTCCACATTGACGCGTTCCTTACTCTTCTTGTTCCACGGCAGGTCCAGACAGATATCCAGATAATTGCGAATTACACTGGCCTCTGCCGAACCGAAAGGCTGCTTGGTCAGCCGGTCCAGCTCTTTATTCAGCTTTTTTTCTGTTTCCTCCGGTAGCTTTGCGTGCGCGATTTTATCACGGTACTCCGTAATCTCGCTGTCTTCGCCGCTCTCTCCCTCTCCCAACTCATTCTGAATCACTTTCATCTGTTCACGGAGGACATAATCTCTTTGGCTGTGCGTCAGTTGATCACGGACTTTAGACTGCATCTCCTGTTCCAGCTTTAGAATATCGACTTCACGGCCCAGGGACTGGAACAGTTTTTCCAACCGGCGTGTTGGGCGCAATTCCTCCAGAATCGTTTGTTTATCACCTGCGCGCATGGTAATATTCTGTGCGATATAATCAGCAATATAGCCCGGATCATCGCTGGCCATAACATTGACCAGCACATCGTTGTTCATTCTCGGCGAAAGCTCTGTATAGCGTTCAAATAGTTCATAGGTGTTGCGAATCAGCGCTTCAGTCCGGGAGGAATGTCGAATTCCCGGAACCTCCAGTTCTTCAATTTCCGCCTGTAAAAACGGCGCGGTCTGGGTAAGATTGATTAACCGACCACGGGATGCACCTTCAACCATGACCCTGGCATTGTCACCCGGCAGGCGCAGAATTTGCCGCACGTTGGAGATTGTTCCAATGGAATAAAGATCTGCCTGTGTGGGCTCCTCCACCGTCAAGTCACGCTGCGTGACAAGAAAGATGGGCTGACTGGCTGCCATCGCTTCATCCAAAGCCTTAATGGAGGTATCTCTTCCTACATCAAAGTGGAGTAACATATTGGGAAAAATCGTCAGGCCGCGCAGTGCCAGAACCGGCATGGTGGCGGAGACAGATTCCTTCTTCATAAAAAGTCACTTCCTCTTTTTAAAAGGGGCGGGAGCGTATGCCCCCGCCCTTATCTTTTATTTCTGATTTAAATCAGGACACATTGCCGCGTGGCTCAAGACCACCTTGTACCGCCCGAAGCGTAGCAGCCCCCAGGCGCGGCCTGCTGACACGGCTGGGATTCCTCACAACTTCCGGAAGCGCCGTTTGGTCCGTTACGCACTGCGGTGTAATCGTTACCTCGGTAATAGTGGGATCCGACGGTACGTCATACATGACCCGCGTCATCAACTCTTCCAGTACCGCGCGCAGGCCACGGGCGCCGATCCCCCGCTCAATTGCCTTTTGGGCGACGGCCGTAAGCGTTTCGGGCTGAAAGCTCAGCACAACGTCATCATACTCCAGAAGCTTTTTATACTGACGGACCAACGCATTTTTGGGTTCAGTCAATACGCGGACCAGTTGCTCCTCATTCAAGGACTGCAACGTCGTGATAACGGGAAGCCGCCCGACCAGTTCGGGTATAATTCCAAATTTCAGCAGATCGTGGGGCTGTACCTGCCGAAGCATGGCCGAAATATCCTGGTCTTTCTTACTCGCGATTTCCGCTCCAAATCCAATTGTCTTTCGATCGAGCCGGTGCTCAATAATCTTCTCAATTCCGTCAAAAGCACCGCCACAAATAAAGAGAATATTTTTTGTGTCGACCTGAATAAACTCCTGATGCGGATGCTTACGTCCCCCTTGAGGCGGTACATTTGCAACCGTACCCTCCAGGATTTTCAGGAGCGCCTGCTGTACGCCTTCACCGGAAACATCGCGGGTGATGGAGGTATTCTCACTTTTACGCGCGATCTTGTCGATTTCATCTACATAAATAATACCGCGCTGTGCAAGTTCAACATCGTAGTCGGCCGCCTGGACCAAACGCAGAAGGATATTCTCCACGTCGTCCCCCACATAGCCGGCCTCCGTCAGGGTGGTTGCATCCGCAATAGCAAAGGGCACCTTCAAGATGCGGGCAAGCGTCTGTGCAAACAGAGTCTTACCACAGCCCGTAGGACCCATCAGCAGGATATTGCTTTTCTGGAGCTCCACATCATCGCCGCCACCGAAATAGATCCGTTTATAGTGGTTATAAACTGCGACTGAAAGCGCAACCTTGGCGTCTTCCTGGCCGATGACATACTGATCCAAAACTTCGCGAATCTCACGCGGTGTCGGAATGACTTCCGGAATATCCGGAACATCCGCCGGCTCAGATACGGCGTTAGTATTCGCATCTTCCAGGATGCTCATACACAACTGAACACATTCATTGCAGATATATGCGCCGGGTCCAGCAATGATACGTGCCACCTGCTCCTGGTGCTTTCCGCAAAAAGAGCAGCGAACAGAGCGCTTATCGTCATTTTTTGGCATGGGGTTCACCTCAAATCATATACATGGACAAAGGAGCGGAGGCGTTTTGTCCCCGCTCCCTAAAATTACCGCTGATCAATAACTTTGTCAATCAGGCCGTATTCCTTGGCCTCTTCAGCGGACATAAAATTATCACGTTCCGTATCTTGAGCAATGATGTCAATCGGCTTTCCAGTGTTGGCGGCCAAAATCCTGTTTAATTTTTCTCTGGTACGCAGCATCCATTCAGCCTGTATCTTGATGTCGGATGCCTGCCCTTTTGTACCACCGGACGGCTGATGGATCATGATTTCCGCATTCGGCAGTGCAAAACGCTTTCCCTTTGTGCCGCATGAAAGCAAAAACGCTCCCATACTGGCCGCCATACCGATACAGATAGTGGAAACATCCGCCTTGATATACCGCATCGTATCATAAATCGCCATACCGGCGGTCACAACGCCGCCAGGACTGTTAATGTAAAATTGAATGTCCTTGTCAGGATCCTGCGCCTCCAGATACAGAAGTTGGGCCACGACCAAACTGGCGGTGGTATCATTTACTTCCTCTGACAGGAAAATAATGCGGTCATTTAGTAGACGGGAAAAGATATCGTAGGAACGTTCACCACGGTTGGTCTGTTCAACGACATAAGGTACAAGGCTCATGGAATTCATGGTTTGCAGTCTCCTTCTTAAATGGCAGTGTCAGGAAAAAGTATGCCCGGTGCAGGGAAGATTATTCCTCTGTTTTGGGCTCTGCTTTTTTACGTGTGGTCCTCTTTTTCGGCTTCTCCTTTTTTTCGGCATCATCAGCGCCTTCGGCTTTCGCGGCAGAAGCTTTCTTAGGTTTCGATTTTTTTGCGCTGGCCTTTACCAGTTCCAACGCCTTGCGGCGACTCAGCGTCAGTTTGATGTCGTCTGCATGAATGGTAGACTTAGCCTGCTCCTCAGTCAGTTTATACCGCTCCGCCAGTTTGGCGTACTCGTCATCCATTTCCTCTTCGGTGATCTCGAATTTCTCCGCGGCCACCACAGCGTCCAGCGCCAACTCGGACTGAATTTGCTTCTCGGCGGCAGCATGGGCCTCCTTCTTCAGCATATCCGGATTTTCACCGGTCATCTGCATAAAGGATTCTATCGAAATGCCTTGGCTGGTAATCCGGTTTACATACTCGTTGAGGATTTGCTCCGCACGGTAATCTACCATCGCATCGGGAATCTTTACATCGGTCAGTGCAATCAATTTTTCAGTAATCGTATCCACATAAGTTCGCTCCGCCTGATCTTTGCGGCGGGTCATCAGCTTCTCTTCAAGGTCCTTTTTGAAGTCGACCAGTGTCTCAAATTCAGAAACATCTTTGGCAAACTCATCATCCACTTCGGGAACCTCGGATTCTTTGACCTCATGAACCTTCACTTTAAATACAACGGCTTTGCCAGCCAGTTCCTTCGCGCCGTAATCTTCCGGGAATGTAATGTCAAGGTCCTTTTCGTCGCCAGCCTTCGAGCCGACAAGAGCATCTTCAAAGCCGGGAATAAACGAATTGGAACCCAACTCCAGCGGGTAATTCTCTCCCTTGCCGCCTTCAAATGCCTTTCCATCGTCAAAGCCTTCAAAATCAATTACAACGGTATCGCCTACCTTGGCCTCGCGGTCCACAGCAACCAGACGAGTCGCGCGCTGAATAAAGGGCTTCAGCTCATTCTCTACATCTTCATCCGTAACGGAAGGTTCCTCTTTCTCTGCGGTCAGGCCTTTATAGTCGCCGATGGACGCTTCCGGTTTTACCGTAACTACGGCTTTAAACGCAAAGCCGTTTTTACCGACTTCCAGGACATCGACCTTCGGATAGGCAACCATATCCAGTTTTTCCTGCTCCACGGCCTGAGCCAAAGCGTCGGGATAAAGTGCGTCGACGGCCTCCTCGTAGAATACGCCAGAGCCGTACATACCCTCAATCACCTTGCGGGGTGCCTTGCCCTTACGGAAACCGGGAACCGCAATTTTGCCGCGACTCTTCCGATAGACTTTATCTAGGGCGTTTTCAAATTCCTCGGCCCCGACTTCAATAACCAGCTCAAATGTGCTGTCTTCTTTTTTTTCTTTGCTCTTGACGTTCATCTACTTATTTCCTCCTGATTTACAAGTGCTGTCACACTCAGAATCTCATTTATCCTACCAGATAATTGTGAATAATTCCACTCTTTTTTCAAAAAAATATGAAGAAATCTGGAAATGATGTTTAAGCCCGCAGCAGGAAAGGCCGGAATTCCAGGTGGTCTGCCGAAATTAAATGATATTCAATGGACCCCCGTTGGCCGGAGATAGCAAGCCGGTGGCTCCCTCCGTGGAGATGCCCATAGCAACAGCACGCCACCTCATATTGCTCCATAAGTGCGATAATCTCTGCGCAGGTGTAGCCCTCATAGCAGGGCGGATAATGGAGAAAGCAGAGCTTCTCATGCTCCCCGGCCGCTTTCAGGGAAGTTTCCAGCCGCAGCAGTTCCCGCCGGAATACCTTCTCGTTGTGCCCGCCTTCGTCTTCTTCATAAAACCATCCGCGAGTTCCGCATAATGCAGTATCACCGTAAAAGTAACAGTTATTATGGAGAATCTTCAAGGTTTGAAAGCGATGCGCTTCAAAAAAACCGTTCATCTTGGCCGCTGTATTCCACCAGTAGTCGTGATTCCCCTTCAGCAACAGTTTCCGTTTTCCAGGGAGTGCATCAAGAAATGCAAAATCCTGTTCTGCTTCCTCCAAGCTCATTCCCCAGGACAGATCGCCGCACAGTACCACAGTGTCCTCCGGACCAACACATTGAAAGCCCTCTCGCAGTTTATCAACGTAGCCAACCCATTTTCCACCAAACACATCCATAGGTTTAGGAGACCCAAAAGAGAGATGGGTATCGCCGATGGCAAACAGTGCCATTATTTTAGCATCTCCAAGACCTGGTCCACCATATGCTCTTTCTCCGTCACCTGTGTAAAGCGGACACTTCTGCCCGCAAGCGCGGCCAGCGGAGCAGGCACCGATACCCCAGTTCTTTCTGCCAGTTGGTCCAACAGCGCGGTGCCGTGGGCCAGTTCTGTAACGCCCAGTGCACCCAGAACATTGTCGCTAAACTTGAAAGGGCTGGCGGTGGAGG
This sequence comes from Intestinimonas sp., assembly GCA_022653075.1. Classification (GTDB taxonomy): domain Bacteria; phylum Bacillota; class Clostridia; order Oscillospirales; family Oscillospiraceae; genus Intestinimonas. The sequence continues at coordinate 26,610 of JALCSB010000009.1, read as the reverse complement.
CCACAACCGTCGGCGTCGTGTCGCCGGACTCCGCGCGGTACTCCTTTAGTACATGGAACGCCACGGCGGTATGCGTGTCAATTAGATATTTATGTTCCTCCCACATGGCGCGGATCATGGCTTGCGTGGTTTTGTCGTCGCAGAATCCCGCCGCAAAATTCGACTGCAACTTGCGCTTGACGGCCTCCCCAACCTCATACCGGCCCTCCCGGGTCAGTGCATCCATATAGCCTTTTACCGTACAATCATCCCGGTCAGTAAATTCAAACAGCATCCGCTCCAGATTGCTGGAGATCAGAATATCCATAGAAGGCGACATCGTATTATAAAATGTGCGATTCCGGTCATAAATACCTGTACGGATAAAATCTGTGAGCACATTATTGCGGTTGGACGCACAGATCAGCTTTGCGATGGGCACACCCAGCTGCTTGGCATAATAAGCGGAGAGAATATTGCCGAAGTTCCCGGTGGGAACGCAGACATTGATCGGATCGCCCTTTTGGATGTTGCCATCCCGGATCAGGTCGCAGTATGCCGAGACATAGTATACAATCTGCGGCAGAATACGGCCCCAATTGATGGAGTTGGCGGAGGAAAAGAAATAGCCGCGCCCTGCAAGTTTGTCCTTCAAATCCACATCGGAAAACAGACGTTTGACCCCGGTCTGAGCGTCGTCAAAATTCCCAACGACAGCACAAACGCCTACGTTCTCGCCTTCCTGCGTCTGCATCTGAAGCTTCTGAATATCGGATACGCCATCTCTGGGGTAAAACACTAGAATACGGGTTCCGTTCACATCCCGGAATCCCTCCAGTGCCGCCTTACCGGTATCGCCGGAAGTAGCCACAAGGATACAGACTGTTTTCTGCTCCGCGTTTTTCACCAAAGACGCGGAAAGCAGATGGGGCAGCATTTGCAGCGCCATATCTTTGAACGCGCAGGTAGGCCCGTGCCACAGTTCCAGGCAGTAGGTACCCTCGTCCACCTGATGGATAGGCGCAACAGCCTTTGTATCAAATTTATCCGGGCCATAGGCCATATCCGCGAATCCAGAAATCTCAGACGTGGTAAAGTCATCCAGAAACGAACTCATTACGTAGACGGCACGCTGCTGATAAGACATATCCGTCATCGTGTCCAGTCCATTTGGCGAAAGCCTGGGCAGCACCTCAGGCGTCAACAGCCCGCCATCCGGCGAAAGGCCCTGTGCGATCGCCTGGGCAGCCGAACATTTAAACTGCCGGTTTCTTGTACTTACATATTGCATCGTTTACTCACAACCCTCATTTGATTGGTATTTGAAAGATATCCCGCACGGTCTACCCGGAATCATTGCGCCGCAGCAAAGTCTTGTCGAGGCTGTCCATATCCTGAACATCCCTTCTCCCGCGTCGGGGTCCCAGCCACCGCCCGACGCAACGTAACGCGCACCGCCCAAGGACAGAAAATGCTCCCTATGCGTGATAAAGCATCGCAAATATTAAGCCCTACTGTGCTATTACATTTTATTATGGCAGTAAATTGCGAATCGGTCAAGTTCCTTATGTCGAAAAACACAAGCCCGAAAATTAATGTGGTATCACAGTATCGATTATTAAAAGACCCATCTTCTAAAACGCATTCTCAATATAATGGATTTCCGGCTGTTTCGTGGACAGGCCTTCCGGCGCATAGACTTCAGACACATCGAATCTCGGCTGAAGTTCCGTGGGATGCTCCGCCAAATAAAGCTGTGCCGACGTGCGCAATCGAGCCTGCTTCCTCTGGTCTACAAAAGCGCACGCCGGTGCAAAGATATCGCTTTTTCTCAGCTTTACTTCTGTAAAGCAAATGTACTTTCCATTCTCCGCTATCAAATCAATTTCTCCAAATCTGCAGTGCCAATTCGCGGCAACCACCTGATAGCCTCTCCGGCACAGCTCCTCTGCTGTCAGCGCCTCACCCCAGCGCCCAAGCAGCCGGTGATCTCCCCTGCCGCTCACAGCTTTTTCAGGAAGGTCATCCGGTGGATGGGACAAGGGCCATATTTTCGCAGCAACTCATAATGGCGTTTGGTGGGATAGCCCTTGTGCCGTTCAAATTCATACTGCGGATAGCGCTGAGCCATCTCCACCATATACCGGTCACGACTCACTTTAGCCAAGATAGAGGCCGCCGCGATATTAGCGCTCCGCCCATCCCCTTTAACTGCCGTCTCATTGGGGACCGAAATCCCGCGATTCTTGTCCCCATCGATCAGCGCGTAATCCGGTGCCGGATTCAGCATGCAGATGGCCTTATTCATGGCGAGCATGCGGGCATTCAGAATATTAATCCGGTCGATTTCCGCTTCATCCACGCTGGCCACAGCCCAAGCGACAGCCTGCTCCACAATCACAGAGTAAAGGGCTTCCCGCTTTGAAGGTGACAGCTTTTTGGAATCATTTAAACCGGGAATCAAAAGCTCCCGCGGTAGAATAACCGCCGCAGCGTAAACAGCACCCGCTAATGGTCCGGCACCAGCTTCATCCGCTCCACAGACCAGATGTGCACCTCTGCCCCAGCAGGCGCGTTCCAGTTCCCACAAATCAGCCGTGGCCCATCTCTCCTTCCGGCATTTCAAGTGTAAAGCGTCCAAGCTTTCCACTTCTGAACTCATCCAGCAGTGTACTGGCCATACGCTCAGTGTTTGGCTCACCGCCGGAGATCAAAAAGCCGCGCTTTTTTGCGGCGCTTTTCAGCAGTTCCCATCCCTTTGCGCCGGGCAAAACAGCGATCCCATAGCGCGCAGTCAGTGCCGCCGGATACCGGGCTGCCAGCGTTTCAATCAGGTAGCAGGCCAGCGTTTCCGTATCCATAATCTCATCTTTAACCGCACCGGTAAAGGCCAGATTGCGGCCCACGGTCTGATCTTCAAACTTAGGCCATAAAATACCCGGCGTGTCTAGTAGGTCCAAACCCGTCCCCATGGAAATCCACTGTTTTCCGCGCGTGACCCCGGGCCGGTCTCCCGTTTTTGCTGATTTTTTCTTGGCGACCTTGTTAATGAATGTAGACTTTCCCACATTAGGAACGCCGACCACCATCACACGCACCGGCCGCCCAACTTGTCCCTTTTCTCTCCATTGCATAATCTGTTCTTTCAGAGCTGACATAATTGTAAGGGGAAACTGGTTTATCCCCTTTCCCGTTTTGCTGTCTGTCTCCAAAACGTGGAATCCCTGGCTTAAAAACCATTTTCTCCAAGCCTGATTGCCCTGCGGATCGGCTTGATCGGCGCGATTGAGTACAATCAGCCTTGGCTTGTTTTCAATCAGGCAATTCAAGTCCGGATTACGGCTGGAAATAGGAATTCTGGCGTCAATTACTTCGGTAACCAAGTCGACCAGCTTAAGATCCGACTCAATCATACGGCGCGTTTTTGTCATATGGCCGGGATACCATTGGACGTTCATCTGGCCACCTCCCGGTGTTAGAAATAAGTGCAGAAAAGGAGCGGTTTCCCGCTCCTATTTCCGGCCACATAATATTACAGCTTCTCCTTGATCTTGGCGCTTTTACCCACGCGCTCACGCAGATAATAGAGCTTAGCGCGGCGGACTTTACCGTGGCGAACGGTCTCCACCTTCTCAATGATGGGAGAGTGAATCGGGAACACCTTTTCAACACCGACACCATAAGAAACGCGGCGGACTGTAAAGGTCTCTTCAATGCCACCGTGCTTTTTTGCAATCACAGTGCCTTCAAAGATCTGAATACGCTCGCGGTTGCCCTCCTTGACCTTCAGGTGGACACGGACGGTATCACCCACGGCGATATCAGGGATCTCGCTTTTAACATACTTGCCAGTAAAAGCCTGCATGAGATTCATTGTAATTTCCTCCTGGTTTATAGGCGTTCATGCGTGCACAAAATACCGCCTGCCAACAGGCAGCAGCCGCAGAGGACCACCCTTTATTAAGACCTATAAAGTCTATCACATGAAATATGGAAATGCAAGAGAAAATTATCCGCCATTCAGAAAGATTTTCTGCGTGTGTGACCTTCGTGTTTTTTCTCCTCTCTTCTGGATACCGATAAAAAGCCAGGCCGCCAGTACGCAGAGCGTGAGGTTCCCTCCGGTGTAAAAAATCTGAAGCAGCCCGAAGAACAGTAAAATGCCGGATATGAGAACCGAAACGCCGCGTACCAGATGCAGGGCCCAGCGTTCCGGCAGCAAGTGCTCCAGAAGAAGCTGGAGCACCCGCCCTCCATCCAGCGGCCAAATCGGGAGCAGATTGAAAACACCAAGGCACACGCTGATCCCTCCCAAAAGCTGTCCTGTCTCCCCCGCGCCCTTTCTTGCCAGCAGCCACGCGGTCAGCAGATTCATGAACGGCCCGGCAAGAATGCAGAACAGTTCCCGCGTTTTCGTCAGAGGTCTTCTCCAATCCAGCTGCAATTCTCCGCCTACCGCCGTCAGGCGAAGGCGGCTGATTCGTCCGCCCACCAGGCGGACCGCCGCACAGTGGCCGCATTCATGGATTGCGCAGGCAAGACCTGCCAGCAGCAGCAGATTTTCCGTGTCAAGGTAAAGCAGCAGCGCGGTCATAAGAAAAAAGCCGCTGCTGATCTCTACTCTGCCCCGTCTGATCATGAGGACAGCGTAGTAATATAATAGGCCGGGTTCAAGCGTTCCCCATTCAGTTTCAGTTCAAAGTGAAGATGTGGCCCCGTCGCATACCCGGTATCGCCTACCTCAGCGACTTTTTCTCCTAGCGATACAGTCTGCCCCTGCTGCACACACAGTTTGCTACAGTGCGCGTAAAAAGAAGTCACGCCGTCGGCGTGACGCAACTGAAGGTATTTTCCGTATTCAGAGCTTTCTCCGATATAGTCCACCGTACCATCGGCGAACGCCACGATGTCGGTACCGTAATCGGCAGCCAGATCCACCCCGGCATGGAATTTATACTCTCCGTCGATCGGATGTACCCGATAACCATAGGGGGATGAGATTACTGCCATAACCGGCGCGGTGGTCTTACTGAGTCCAAGGGGCAGTTTTTCCATGGTAGCATTCGCCGGCAGCGCCGGGCCGGTATAGACTGGCTGCGGATCAGGGGACAGTGTCGCTACGGCCGCGGCGGGCTCAGTCGTTGCCGGGACTTGTGCCGTCTCCTCCGGAGCTGGAGCCGTGTTCTCTGAATCGGATGATAGCGGCAGGTTAAATCGCCGGGCCAGAACGGTCTGCGTCGATGGCTGAGAGGAAAGAAATTCCTTTTCCTCAGCATAAAGCCGGGATGTTTTATAATCGCTGCTGGTCTCAATGCCATTTCCTGCACTGCCAGGCGCAAATACAGTCACCCACATGTTACCAAGTGTATCCAGCACCGGCTCCCCGTCGGAAAGCGCCCTTCCCACTTGCAAAAAAGCGGCCTTAAAATCGGTGTTGGTTCTCAAAACACGCCGAAGCGTCTGTGTGGCTACCTCACCCTGCTCCGGAAAAATGCCCCGCCCGAAAAAAACAGTGAAGAAGAGAATTAAACAAACCATTAACTGAAGCAGCCGCCGCTTTTCCCGCGGTGCTAGTGCCGGCTCCCCTTTTTTTGTTCTCGGCGGACCACGATGAGAGCTGTGCCTTGCCCGCGCTGACGTATTAGCCGTCCGATATTCAGTCCTCATTCCGGCATCCTCCTTTGCACGCTTGTCTTTGTACAGCAGAGTGTATTCGGCAAAGTGGCCGGATATGCGGGCCGGTATGCGGTTCCCCTCTTTTCCGTCTCGTACCCATCCTAATACTAAATACGAAAGTCGGTCGCTCCGGCTTTTGGGCGAAGCGGCCGACTTGCCGGCTTATCTTAGTTTAGCGGGTTAGCGGGAATTATTTTGTACCAAAGATACGGTCACCCGCATCGCCGAGCCCGGGAACAATATAGCCATGTTCATTTAATTTTTCGTCCAACGCCGCACAGTAAACTTCCACATCGGGGTGGTCATGGCGCACGCGGGCCAGGCCCTCCGGCGCTCCGATAATATTCATCAGCTTGATGTGCTTGACCTCATAGTTTTTGATAAACTGAATCGCCGCAGAGGCGGAACCGCCGGTAGCCAGCATGGGGTCCAAGATAATAACGTCCCGTTCGGAAATATCAGAGGGCATCTTGCAGTAATATTCCACAGGCTCCAGTGTTTCAGGATCACGATACAAGCCGATATGGCCGACTTTCGCGGAGGGAATCAAGGTGAGAATCCCATCTACCATACCCAAGCCGGCACGAAGAATAGGCACAATGGCCAGTTTCTTGCCAGTGAGTGCTTTAAATGTCCCAGTGGCAACCGGTGTCTTAATGATAACGTCCTCCAGCGGCAGGTCCCGGGTCGCCTCATAGCACATCAACGTGGCAATTTCTGACACAACTGCGCGAAAATCCTTTACGCCGGTGCGTTCGTCGCGCAGAATGGACAGCTTATGCTGCAGCAGAGGGTGGTCTAGTACATGTACCATTTCGTCCATAGCAAAATTCCCCTTGTATTTCAAAATATTATCAGACAGGCTGATTTCGGCTAAGCCGTTCCCGTTCAGCCTGAGACAGCCGGTGGTATTCCGGCTTCAGCGCGGAAGCGGACACCAGTTTTCCCGCCCGAATCATTTCTACCGCTGCCCGGGCAACCCCCCATGCGCTTTGCAGGCGCAGGTGGGGCGGAGCCATACAAACCGGCAGGCCGCGCACCGTTAAGTCATTATAGCACAACTGCGCCCCGTCTCCAACCAAAATCTGCGTTTTTCCACTTGTTTTTATCTCTTCAGCCAGTTCATCCAGAGAAACGGCCCCGTCCTGGCACAGCCGGTGGAGTCTATCGCCCTCGGACAGAAAGCGTGCGCGGTAGACCTGATGGCGCCTTGCGTCCATTACCGCGCAGATCTCGCCTTCCCAAAGAGTCAGCGGCCAGGCCATGGATTCCAACGTGGAGCAGGCCGCACATGGCAGGTCGCGCGTCCACGCCAGACCTTTGGCCGCCGAAATTCCAATCCGCAATCCGGTAAAGGAACCAGGACCCGCCGCCACGGCGATCACTTCCATATCGTCCAAGGCCAGCCCGCTGTTTTTCAGCATCGCCTCCACCATCGGCATCAGCGTGCGGCTGTGGGTCAGCCCGCTATGCTGGAAGGACTGCACAAGCAGAGTTTCATCCTCACACACAGCGGCGGATGCTGCCACGGCAGAAGATTCGAGTGCCAGAATTTTCATTAAAATCCCTTCCATTCATACTTGATCGTTCCAGCCAGGCCCTGTGATAGAAATTACGCGCTCACAGTCCCCCTCGCCGCGACGGATGTCCACGCGAATACCGTCCGCGCCCAATGCCTCGGCAACATTTTCGCTCCATTCCACCGCACAGATTCCACCGCGTGCCAAATAATCGTCCCAGCCGATATCAAACAGTTCTTCTGCAGAAGCAAGGCGGTACATATCAAAATGGAACAATGGCAGCCGGCCGCCCTCGTACTCGTTAACAATCGTAAAGGTGGGACTTGTCACCCGTTCTGGAATCCCCAGTCCGCGTGCCATGCCACGCACAAAGGCGGTTTTCCCAGCACCCAGATCACCGGTAAACGCAACCACGGCGCCTGCCCCGGTCAAGCCTGCCAGTTTAGCACCCAGCTGCTCCGTTTCCTGCTCGCTGTGTGTAAAATATTCCATGAATTTCCGCCTTCTTTGCTCCGTTTGCTGTTCTCCAAAGCGCCCTGTGCGCGATGGATACATAATAATTATAGAATAGAGCAATTTTCCCGCAAAAGCAACCCCCTTTGCTCAAAACCGGTTGTTTACGGATTACGGAAAGCGTGATACAATACCCACGCCGGGTTGCATTACGCAGCCGCTGTTTTTTAAGAAATGAGGGGCTGAAATGTGGCTCGCTGATATGATAAAAGAATTTTTTCGAAAGGCAGATATGGTCCTGCTTGGTCTATGCCTGGCCGCATCCACGTTCGGCCTGGTGCTGATTTACAGTGCTACGCGCTGGGACGGTGATAACCGCTCCGTTATTATTCAGGCAATTGCCATCTGCATCGGAGTTCTCGCCTATGCCATACTTTCCTTTGTCGACATTGAACTTCTGACGGAAAAGTGCTGGAAATGGATGTTTCTGTTCAATGTTTTCATTCTGCTTTTGCTGCTGACCCCATTGGGCGTAGGCGCGGAGACGACCGGAAACAATAACTGGCTGGCACTCCCTTTGCTCCCGATTAACATCCAGCCGGCTGAGGTGGCAAAAATATTTTTTATTCTGCTTCTCTGTCTGCAATGCATCAGGCAGGAAGCTTGGGGAATCAGCAGTATTCGTTCTGTTTTACTGTTGGGTGGCCACACCGCATTTATGTGTGGACTCATTGCCGTGGTTTCCGGCGACTTCGGCTCCACGCTGGTCTATTTGTTTCTTTTTGCTATTATCTCGTGGTCGGCTGGTGTGAAGAAGCGTTGGTTCCTTTTAGGTACCGCCGCCATCCTTGGCGTAACCGCCACAGTCTGGCCCCATATCCCAAATTACATTAGGAATCGGATTACCGAAGTTTTTACCAGAAATGACCCGCAGGGAATCGGCTGGCAGCAGCAACGCAGCATCCTTGCCATCGGCAGTGGTGGGCTGACAGGACAGGGATACCTTCACGGTACCCAAACACAAAACTCCAGCACGTATTCCCTGATTGCGCGTCATACGGATGAGATTTTTGCCGTATGCGGCGAGGAATTCGGCCTTCTGGGCTGTATCCTGGTAATTGGGCTGCTGACCGCCATTATTCTGCGCTGCCTGTGGGTCGCCCGGCAGGCACGCAACCCCATGTCAGCCTATATCGCCACCGGATATGCGGGCATGTTGATACTCCAGATGATTTTCAACATTGGCATGTGTCTGTATGTACTTCCAGTGGTGGGACTGACGCTTCCCTTTTTCAGCTCCGGCGGGTCCTCTATTATTTCGGTGTTTGCCTGTATGGGAATTGTATCCGGCATTAAGATGCGTTCGCTCCCCAGTTGGCTTCGGGACTGAGCGTTTTATCCTGTGGCTCAGAAAGCGGCCGCGGCATAGCTATGCCGCGGCCGCTTTCTGAGTGGTAGATTAATTTATTTTCCATGTATTCTTGCAGCAGTCAATGTATTTTTCATTAGCATGGCCCGGGTCATTGGCCCCACGCCTCCGGGAACAGGCGTGATGTATGCCGCCTTGGAAGAAACGGTGGCATAATCCACGTCACCACACAGCTTACCGGCGTCATCCCGGTTCATAGCCACGTCAATAACCACGGCACCGTCTTTGATCATATCCGCAGTAATAAGGTTCCGCCTGCCCACGGCGGAAACCAGGATATCGGCTTGCCGGCAAACTTCCCCCAAATCCGGCGTCTTGGAATGGCAGATTGTCACCGTACCGTTGGCTTCCAGCAGCAGCATTGCCATGGGCTTTCCCACAATGTTGGAGCGGCCCACCACTACACAGTGCTTCCCGGCCGGATCAATGTCATATTCCCGCAGCATCTCCATAACACCCGCGGGCGTGCAGGGCACAAACCTTTTCTGCCCTGTAACCAGCCGCCCAACATTCACGGGATGGAAGCTGTCCACATCCTTGTCTGGATGGATGGTCAAAAGCACTTTCTGTTCCTCAAAACCTTTGGGGAGTGGGAGCTGGACCAGGATACCGTCGATGTCGTCCCGCCCATTGAGCAATTCAATCAGTTCCAGAAGTTCCTGCTGCGGCGAATTGGCAAGCAGCGCATACTCCTCGCTGTAAATTCCGCATTCCTCACAGTCCTTCTTCTTACTGTTCACATAGGTTCGTGAAGCCGGATTGTCGCCCACAATAATTACTGCCAGTCCCGGTCTTCCGGAAAGTTTTTTTACTTCACAGGCAACCTGCTGTTTGCACTTTGCAGCCAATGCCTTTCCGTCAATCACAATTGCCATGATCGGGAGCCCCCTTGTCTATTTTCTCTTTTTCGTTAACATACAGATCAGCCGGGTTATGGTTCTTACGAGTAAACTGCCACAGCAAAATTACCCCGGCGATCAGTGCCGAACCAATTCCCAGCATCTGCGACACACGGATGGACGTACCGAAAAAGTAGAGGCTGTCCGTGCGCATTCCCTCAATTATGCTGCGGCCAAGTCCATACCAAACCAGGTAACTCAGGAAAATCTGTCCATCGAAACGGCGCCACCGCTTCTCCATCCAGATCAGTACAAACAGCCCAAGCAGATTCCACAGTGACTCATAGAGGAAAGTTGGATGGACCTCCATGTGAGTCCAGATTCCATTGACATAGGCGTCGATTCCCATGCGCCAGGGCAGCGTTGTCTGGCCTCCGTATGCCTCCACATTCATAAAATTGCCCCACCGGCCAATACACTGCCCGATCAGCAGGCCATACACGCCTAGATCGGCAAAGGCTAAAAATTTGATTTTTCGGACCTTGCAGAACACCAGCAGCGTCAGTACCCCCGCAATAATCCCTCCATAAATGGCCAGCCCGCCATCCCAGATGCGCACCATCTCAGCAAAATCCAAGCTGCCGTCCGTCTTTCGGTAGAGATCCAAGTAGAAAATAACGTAGTACAGCCGCGCACCGATAATGGCAAGAGGAACGGCAAAAAACAGCAGGTCAATAAGGTCGTCCGGCCGGATACCGAAACGCGGTGCCAACCGGTAACAAAAGATAACCGCCAGCAGAAAGCCTGCGGCGATGATGATTCCGTACCAGTAGACCGGGTGGCCCAGCACGGTAAAGGCCACCCGATCCATGGTAAAGGAGAGTCCCAGTCCTGGGAAAGTCACGGTTTTCATTTTGCGCTCCCCTTGGGGCGAATCACGGCAAGGCAGGTCCGCTCCGACGTAATCCATCTGCGGATACACTGCTCCACATCTGATTTTTCAATGCCGTCATACACTTCCGGGAATGTCAAATAGTCCGTTCCATTAAAATGACCCTGCGCCAGATTTACGCAAACGCTCTCAAAGGAGTTGAGCGTCTTGACCCGGTTGCCGTAAGCCGCCTTTTTAAGCCGGCGCCACAGATGCTCCTCAATGCCCTCCCGACAAATACGGGCCGTTTCTTCCATAACCTCGGCACGGACCGCCCAGGGGTCGCGGCTTTCGCCCCCCGCAGCCAGTATGGCAACGCCGGGGTATGCTTCGTACCCATAGTCAAAGCTGTCGTTGACCAAGCCCTGCTCATACAGCCGTGCGTACAGGGGACTGGAGGTACCCAGCAGCGCCTCACAGACCAGTTCCCCCATAAGCTGCTGGCGCAGGCGCTCCGGTCCTTTATCCACCGGTTCCGCCTTCCAGCCGAGCCGGAAAATGGGCGTGGAGACCTCCATCTCCCGTACAACTTCAGATTGAAAGGCCCGGTTGCTCTCCGGTTTCCCATAGTCTCTGGGGATTTCACCCTTCCCCTCTTCGGGGAGAATTTCCCTGGCCAGTGCGCAGACCCGCTGCGGGTCCACATCACCCGCCACGCACAGAACCATATTGCCCGGATTATAAAACGCTTTATGGCAGTCGTACAGCGTCTGGTCAGTAATCTGCGCAATGGATTCCACAGTACCGGCAATATCGATGCGGACAGGGCTGTACTCATATAGTCCCTTCAGCATGCTGTAAAATACCTGCGTATCCGGATCATCATCGCCCATACGGATTTCCTGACCGATAATACCCTGTTCTTTGGCCACGCTTTCCGGGGTAAACCACGGTACGGACACAAAGGAAAGCAGCGTTTTCAGATTTTCTTCAAATTTTTCCGTACTGTCAAAGTAGTAGCCCGTAATGGCCGTGCTGGTAAAGGCATTGGGGCTGGCCCCATTGGCGGACAGAATCTGCAACGCGTTCCCATCCTTGGTATCAAACATTTTGTGTTCCAGAAAATGCGCTACGCCAGCCGGCGTGTCATGCCACTGTCCGTCCATCTGGAATCTCATATCCATACCGCCGTAATTTGTGGCGAAAAATGCATAACTTTTAGCAAAGCCGGGCTTTCGGTCTACATAAATATGGAGACCGTTCTGTAGCATATCGTGGAAGAGGGTTTCTTCCACGCGGTCATATTGTTTTTCCGTCATGGCCCTCATTCCTCCTGCCCTTTCAATAAATACACGGTATCCAACTCAACTTTCTGTGCAGCGGTTACTACCTCTTTGAGGGTAACCTGCTCCACACGTTCGGCTAGCTTCTCCGGTTTTTCGGTAAGGCCGGCCACCGTCTGGCCAAGCCAGTAATCCTCCAGACGCGCCTGGCTGTCCGAAAGCGTGCGCAGACTGCTCACCACTGCGCGGCGGCCGCTCTCCAGCTCCGCGCGGTCAATTTCACCGCGCTGGCATGCTTCCAGCTGGCTAAGGATTTCCTGCTTGGCGCGCTCCTGATTTTTATACTCCACCCCGGATGAAACCAGCATCAGGCCCTTAAACTTTTCCAGCATGGAGCTGGAATAATAACACAGGGACAGCTTTTCCCGCACATTCATGAAGAGTTTGGACGTAGTGGTGCCGCCATACACGGCATTAAAAAGCTGTAAGGCCGGATACGCACGATCCCCTGCGGTAATTCCTCCGGTTCGGAACCCCATCGACAGCTTGCACTGCGCCACATCCAGCGGTTCCGTTACCATGCGCGGCGTGCCGGCTGGGGCATGTGAAAGCACTTGACCCACGCTCACCATACGGCGCTCTCCCTCCGGAATTCCGGAGATTAGCTCCGCAAAGGTCTGTTCCACCTGCTCCGGTGATGCAGATCCGCAGTAGTACAGTTCGACCGCCGCAGTGGAGAGCAGGTCCTGATAGCGGTTCCATAACGATTCCGGCGTGATGGCGGCCGCGCTGGCCTCATCGCCCAGTCTGTCCGTCCCATACGCCTCGTCGGCACACATTTCCGCTGTCAGCCGTGCCGTGGCATACAGGCGCTTGTCATTGATCTGCGCCCGGATGCGGTTCATCAGATTCTTTTTCTCTCCCGCCACATAGTCGGTACGAAAGCCCCCGTTTTCCAGCGCAGGATGCAGCAACAGCTCGGTCAGCAGTCTGGCCGCCGCGTCTCTGATCCCCGCGTCCTCCGGTGCCAGCGCATCATCCAGAAAACTGCCGGTAAGCCCAATGCACAGGGCCTCGCCTTTCTTTCGCACGATCGGCGACACTGTACCGCCATACATTTCGTCCAAGGCTGCGGAAAGCGTCTGCATATCCGGGCGGTTATACGTGCCGCGGCGGAGTACATAGGGCAACAGGGCGTTAGCAGACGCATTCCGCTTGTCCAGCGGAACCATCAGCGTCACGCCCAAAACAGAAGTCTTGAATTTTCTGGTCTGAACCGCCGTCAGATGGACGCCGGGTCTCAGGTCTTTTTGGGTCACTTGCAGCATGGTGGATTTTCCTTTCTCTTGGGGCCGCGCCGAATAAAACGGCACAGTCCGGGTATGCCGCTTGGCAGGTAAACCATATCTTCCCCGCTTTGCAGTTGTTTTTTATTATACTATGTTTTTTCCCATTTTGACAGCCTCAATTCAGGAAACCTGTTCTTTTCCGCCAACTGCACATAATTGGGAAAACTATTCTTGACATGCGCCGCAAAATGTTGTATCATATTCATTGTGTAAAGCATGATAGCTTTACAAGCGCTATTTTTCAGTTGAGGAAGGCGGGGTCACAATGAAGAATCAGGCATATCGAATGGCTATGATGTATGATTTTTACGGCGACCTGCTGACGGACCGCCAGAAAGAATTTTATGATTTATATTATAATGAAGATCTTTCGCTGTCTGAGATTGCTGAAAATTACGGCATCACCCGCCAGGGGGTCCGGGATGTGATCGTCCGCGCGGAGGCCTATCTAACCGAGATAGAGGATAAAACCGGCCTGATCCACCGATTCCACCTTATGCAGCACCAACTGGATCAGGTAGCTGGTTATGCAGAGCAGCTTTTAAAGCTAAACGCCGACCGGTATGAGGACAACAATTTAGAATCCATCGGTCTCAAGCTGAAAGACCTGACGGAAACGATGAAACAGGAGTAAAGTATGGCATTTGAGGGTCTGACTGAAAAACTGTCCGCCGCCTTCAAAAAACTGCGCGGCAAGGGCCGCCTTTCGGAAGCCGACGTAAAGGAATCCATGCGAGAGATTCGCCTTGCCCTGCTAGAGGCCGACGTCAGCTACAAAGTCGTGAAGGACTTTGTAACCCGCGTGACCGAACGGGCCGTGGGCAGCGACGTGCTGGAAAGTCTGACACCGGCTCAAATGATTGTAAAGATTGTTAACGAGGAACTTACCGCGCTGATGGGCGGAGAGAGCACCAAGCTCAATCTCTCCTCACAGCCTCCCACCGTGGTCATGCTGGTGGGTTTGCAGGGCGCTGGAAAAACGACGAACGGTGCAAAGCTAGCCGGCCTGATGAAAAAGCAAAACGGTAAGCGGCCCTTATTGGCCGCCTGCGACGTATATCGCCCCGCCGCGATCAAGCAGTTAGAAGTCGTGGGCGGGCAGTTGGATATTCCGGTGTTCCAGATGGGCCAGGCTGACCCGGTAGATATTGCGCGGGCCGCAGTAGAACATGCGAAAAAGCATGGCAACGATCTGGTGTTTTTGGATACGGCGGGCCGGCTTCATGTGGACGAGGCTCTGATGCAGGAGCTTCAGGCCATTAAGGCAACGGTTTCTCCCGACGAGATTCTTCTGGTGGTGGACGCCATGATCGGCCAGGATGCGGTGAATGCCGCCAAGGCTTTTGACGAGGCGCTGGATCTGACCGGCGTGATGCTCACCAAACTGGACGGCGATGCCCGGGGCGGCGCCGCGCTCTCCATTAAAGCAGTCACTGGAAAGCCGATTAAGTTTGCGGGTGTCGGTGAAAAGCTGGATCAAATTGAGGTTTTTCATCCGGACCGCATGGCTTCCCGTATTCTCGGCATGGGCGATGTCCTTTCGCTGATCGAAAAGGCTCAGCAGAACTTCGATCTGCAGAAGGCAGCCGCTTTACAGGAAAAGATGAAAAAAAATCGCCTGACTCTGACGGATTTTTATGACCAGCTGGTCCAGCTTAAGGGTATGGGCTCCATGTCTGATCTGGTCGGGATGTTGCCCGGCATGAACGCCAAAGCGCTGGAAGGCGCTTCGGTAGACGAGTCAGCGCTGGCGCGCACCGAGGCGATTATCCTCTCCATGACTCCGAACGAGCGTGAAAATCCCGCTCTTCTCAACAGCAGCCGGAAAAAGCGTATCGCCGTTGGTTCCGGTACACAGGTTGTGGATGTGAACCGCCTGCTCAAACAATTTGATCTGATGCAGCAGATGACCCGTCAGATGGCGGGCGGAAAGCTGAATCGGAAAATGGGACGCTTTGGAAAATTCAGTCCCAAAAAGGGGCTTTTCCCCTTCTGACTTTTGTTGGTTTGTGCCGCAGGCACTTTCCATATTTACTTTGTCTAATTATGTTGGAGGTGAAAATACAATGGTAAAGATCAGACTGCGCCGCATGGGTGCCAAAAAGTCTCCCTTTTACCGCATCGTGGTGGCCGATTCCCGTTATCCCCGTGACGGCCGTTTTATTGAGGAGATTGGTACCTATAACCCTGTGGCCGAGCCAGTAGAACTGAAGGTCGACGTGGACCGCGCTCAAGCCTGGATCAAAACCGGCGCTCAGCCCACCGAGACGGTTCGTGTTCTGCTGAAAAAGGCCGGGATGTAATCAGGAGGCCAGTATGAAGGAACTTCTGACTTATATTGCGCAGAATTTGGTGGAACATCCCGACCAAGTCTCTGTTATTGAGACAGTCGAGGGCGAAGAAACCGTTCTGGCACTGCACGTGGCTCCGGACGATATGGGCAAAGTGATTGGCCGTCAAGGACGGATTGCAAAGGAAATCCGTACCCTGATGCGTTCGGTTGCTCAGCGTAAGGGGACCCGCGTCTCGGTAGAAATTGTGGACTAAAAAGCGGCGGGGATGCATCCCCGCCGTTTTTTGCTGTCTGTTTTTTGAGTCGTATGGAATGACGGAAACAGGAGGATTTCCATGAAGCAAACCTTTCTTGAAGCCGGGCAGATTGTAAATACACACGGCATTCGCGGCGAAATTAAAATCGATCCTTGGTGTGACTCTGCGGAGTTTTTGTGCGGTTTTTCCAAATTATATATTGACGGGAAAGCTTATGAGGTGCGTTCCGCCCATCCGCATAAGGGCATGGTTCTGGCGGCGTTGGACCACATTTCGAACATCAACGAAGCGATGCTTCTCAAGGGTAAGGTTGTATCAATTGACCGGACCGATGCAGCCCTTCCCGAGGGCAGGCATTTTATTGCGGACTTAATCGGCTTGGAGGCACGGGAATCCGCAACCGGCCAGGTACTGGGCAAAGTGGTTGATGTACTGTCCCTACCCGCCCAGGAAGTCTATGTCATCCGGGGGGCGGAACATCAATACATGATTCCCGCCGTGGCAGAATATCTGGTGGAGACCAATATAGAAGGCGGATATATCCGCGTGAAGATCATTGAAGGGATGGCCGTCGATGTACCAGATTGATATTATGACCCTTTTCCCAGACACAATGGGAGATATGGTAAACGACTCGATTCTTGGACGCGCGCAGGACCGGGACATTATCCGTGTGGACTGCCATCAAATCCGGGACTATACCTTAAATAAACAGAAGCAGGTCGATGATTACCCCTACGGTGGAGGACATGGAGCGGTCATGCAAGCAGATCCTCTGTATCAGTGCTGGAAGCATCTGTGTGATCGTGCGGGGTACCCAGTCCACACTATTTATATGTCGCCGGCGGGCCGTACCTTCTGTCAGGCCGAGGCAAAGCGTCTAAACGCAGATTATGATCATCTGATTCTTGTCTGCGGTCACTACGAGGGTATTGACGAGCGCTTTATTGAGGAATGTGTGGATGAGGAGCTTTCTCTGGGCGATTTTGTGTTGACCGGCGGTGAGATTCCCGCACTGGCGGTGGCGGATGCCGTATGCCGTCTGGTTCCGGGTGTGCTTCCCGATCCAGAGTGCTATACGGAGGAAAGCCATTGGAATGGTATGCTGGAGTACCCGCAGTACTCCCGACCCGAGATATGGCACGACCGCGCTGTCCCTTCTATTCTGCTGTCCGGCCACCATGCCAAGATTGCAAAATGGCGGCGCAAGCAGGCCATCCTCCGTACCCGCACCCGTCGCCCGGATCTCTATGCCAAGCTTGACCTATCTTCCAGGGAGGATCAAAAGCTGTTGGCAGAACTGGAGAGCGAGACCAAGCCTCAGACATAATTTTCCCAGTTTCGTCCGTCTGGCGGCTCACTTTTTTCTGTCTGGATGCATAATTTTATTGCGTTCAGACAGAAATTTTTTGTCATTTATCTCCAAAAAATTTTGGCATATTTTTGATTGTAAGGAAGATATATGAATATTCTGGGAGAAAAACGGTCGTCTTTTATCAAAAAAGCTCTTTCCCGTCTCGTCAAAAGGGTTTCATTATAGACTCTTTTGTTAAAAACATTTTATTATTCGACTCAAAATACTTCAAGTCCTTGTGTGACAATCATTTGGGCCTGTTACCCGCTGTAACTTTTTGTTTCCGTTTACTATGGTTTTCGTCAACATTTTTCCCTGTAAAAAGTTCACATAACTCCTGAAAAATTATAATTTCCCCCCTGTGTATTGGCTGTAAGTTTGACTTTTGCACTGAAATTGGCTATAATCCGTTCGTTGCAAAACGGTTGCGAACAATAACAAACTGTTACAGCAGCATGCAGGAGGTTTTCTTATCATGAAAACTAGACTGAATTGGTCAGCTCATCCAAAATTCAACCGTTGGCTGCATATCGCGGCTACGCTGCTTGTCTGTGCTTTAATCATTGGCCTTTTCGCCGGATTCGCCACTGCCCGTACCACCTATTTTATTACCGACGGTGATCAAACCGTCACCGTTTCCGGTTATGTCGGCGCCTTGGACGCGGCGCTGAAAAAGGCTGGGATTTCTCTTTCTGAACATGATCTAACCAGCGAGGTTCATGAAGACCACATCACACATGTCACGATCACCCGCGCTATGAATATCACGGTACAGCAGGGTGAAGATTCCCAAGCGCTGATTGTTTATGGCGGTACTGTATCTGACCTTCTGAAGCAGCTGAATGTTACGCTGGGTGAATATGACAGTCTTTCCGCCGCCGCCGATACCGCGCTGGCAGACGGGATGACCATTACGGTAACCCACCGCACAGCCGTGATGGAAAACACATACGCTCCCATTGTTCATCAGACCGTCTATCAGGACGACACCAACGCCTATCAGGGGGAAGAACGTGTTCAGCAGACTGGAGCAGACGGCGTGATGGCCCATACCGTCCGTGCCGTATACAATTCGGACGGAACGGTATACTCCCGTGAGGATCTGGGGGACTCTGTCTTTCGCTCCCCTACCGATGAGATTATCAGCCGCGGCACCAAAGTCCGCGTGCGCTCTGCCTCGTCCCTCAATATCACAAATGACGTATTGGCCAATGTAAGCGACCGCACACTCACAACCAAATCCGGCCAAACCTACTCCTATTCCGCCGTTATTACCTGTGTTGCCACGGCTTACACGACTCAGTATCAGTCCTGGAAACGGACTTCCACCGGTACAACCGCCCGGATTGGTGCCATTGCGGTGGACCCCAGCATCATCCCATATGGGACCAAAATGTTTATCGTATCCTCCGACGGCACCATTACCTATGGCGTCGCCACGGCGGAGGACTGCGGCGGTGCCATCAAAGGGAAAAAAATTGACCTGTTTTATGACACGTATCGCCAGTGTATCCTTTTCGGCCGCCGCCGCTGCACCGTTTATCTGCTAAGCTGACGTTTTCTGATTTCAGTTTTCTCAGAGGGGGTATAATCGGCTTCAGGGCCAGGCCCTCCAAAAAGCAAAAAATCCACGGCGAGGTACGAAAAGTACTGGTTCACCGTGGGTTTTTTCTGTTTTAGCTCTTGCTCCGTTGGCTTTTTCTTGACTTTCTTTCTAATACAATGTATTATGTTATTCTAAATATTACATTAGGGGACAGTCAAAATGAGTTTTAGAATTATCGTCGACAGTTGCTGTGATCTTTCTCCCTCTTTGCTGCGAACCAACACTTTTTCCCGTGTTCCACTTACGCTTCGAATCGGTGATTTCCCGGTCTCTGACGACCAGACATTTGATCAGTCTGACTTTCTACGCCGCATGAAAGCCAGCGAAACAGCACCGCGGACCGCCTGTCCTTCGCCGGCGCAGTATATGGACACTTTTGACTGCGGGGCGGATGACCTGTACGTGGTCACGCTGTCCGCGCTTCTCTCCGGTTCACACAATAGCGCACAGCAAGCGCGGCAGATCTGGCTCGAGGAACATCCCCTAGTCAATATCCATATATTCAATTCCTGTTCCGCCTCTTCCGGTGAAGTACTTCTGGCTCTTCGAATCTGGGAGTTGGCCCGCAGCGGTTTACCTTTTCAGGAAGTCATCCGCCGCACTTCTTTGTTTTCCAACGAAATGAAAACCATGTTTGTTCTGGAGTCTCTGGACAATCTGAGGAAAAACGGGCGGCTCTCCACCTTGCAGTCGGCGCTTACCGGTGCTCTGCATATTAAGCTGCTGATGGGTGCCACACCGGAAGGTGAAATTTGTAAACTCGGCCAAGGGATGGGCATAAAACAGGCGCTTTCCAAAATGATAGATCGGATGGCGGGCGACACGGCCCATCAAGGCCGGACTCTGTCCATTACCCACTGTAACTGTCTGGAGCGTGCCTTCACCGTACGTGACATGGTGCGCAGCCGCTGCCAGTTTAGGGACATTATTATCGGGGAGGCGGGCGGCGTTACCACCGTCTACGCCAACGATGGCGGTATCGTCGTCGCGTACTAATCCTGGCGGGGCTTTTTTACGCTATGCCCCGCCAGGTTTGCATCATGTCATGATCGGGACAATAAAACGGACAGGAGATACCGATGGAGCTTTGTAATTATGAGGATATCCGCCAACTCCTCAGTCGGCACGGGTTTCACTTTTCCAAATCTATGGGGCAGAATTTTCTGATTGCGGAGTGGGTACCACAGGAGATGGTCGCCCGTGCGGGGATTTCATCGCAGGACGGCGTGCTGGAAATCGGCCCGGGTATTGGACCGTTGACTCAGCAGTTGGCCCTGTGTGCGGGCCACGTAACCGCCGTGGAACTGGACCGTTCCCTCCTCCCCATTCTGGAGGAGACCATGGCTCCCCATAACAACGTCAACATCATCTGCGCTGATATCATAAAAGCAGAGATTTCCACGCTTGTCCATGAGAATCTCCGTGGATTTACCCCCAAAGTATGCGCCAACCTCCCCTACAACATCACCACGCCTGTCCTTACGGCATTGCTGGAAGCCAAGTGTTTTTCCTCCATTACGGTGATGATTCAACGCGAGGTAGCCCGCCGGATCTGCGCCGCGCCGGGTACTGCGGACTACGGCGCTTTTTCCGTCTACTGCCAGTACCATGCCGACCCAGAGCTGCTTTTCGATGTGGGCCCGGAGTGTTTTCTTCCGCCGCCCAAGGTCACTTCTTCCGTCATCACCCTGCGTACCCGCTCCGCTCCCCCAGTCAGAGTCCGGGACGAAGCGTTTTTCTTCCGTGTGGTAAAAGCAGCCTTTGCTCAGCGGCGCAAAACTCTGCTCAACGCCCTGTCTGCCGTATTCGGCGGGCCGGACGGCAAGGAATGCATCCGCCGCGCCATTGCGGACTGTGGTTTGCCTGAGGCTGTACGCGGAGAGCGTCTGGGGATTCCAGAATTTGCCGCGCTGGCCGATCTTCTTAATCCTTTTCGTTCAGAACAGAGCTGATTTACGGTCGAAATTTCTTTTGTCATAAAGCGAAGCCTTGAAGAGTTTCTTTCATATTTGTTCGCGAACTATGTCAGTTTTGCATTTTTTTATGCTTTTTCCTTGCAAATGATATTAGTTTGGCGTACAATAGAAGGCATCTACGGATAAACCCGAAGGAGGCATGCACGTTGGATTTGACAGGAAATCGCGCCGTGCTGGACTGGATCGCTGAAATGGCAACCATGACTCAGCCTGACCAGATGGTGTGGATTGACGGCTCGGAGGCTCAGTTGGAAGCCATTCGTGCGCAGGGCTGCTCTACTGGTGAAATGATTAAGTTGAGCGAAGAACAGTTGCCCGGATGCTATCTTCACCGTACCGCACCCAATGATGTGGCTCGTGTTGAAGATCGTACCTTTATCTGCTGTTCCCGTGAAGAGGATGCCGGTCCTACCAATCACTGGGTAGCACCCGCCGAAATGTACGCCAGGCTGAAAGCGCTTTATCGCGGCTGCATGAAGGGTCGCACCATGTATATTCTTCCGTATTCCATGGGCGTAGTAGGTTCTCCCTTTGCAAAATACGGCATCGAGCTCACGGATTCCATTTACGTGGTTCTCAGTATGGCGATTATGACACGAACCGGCAAGGCTGTGCTAGATGCGCTGGGGAACTCTTCCGACTATGTGAAGGGCCTGCACTCTACCGCCAAGCTGGACCCGGAGAACCGCTACATCGTCCAGTTTCCAGAAGATAATACCATCATGAGCGTCAATTCCGGCTATGGCGGAAACGTTCTACTGGGTAAAAAGTGTTTCGCGTTGCGGATTGCCTCTTTTCTTGGACGGAAAGAGGGCTGGATGGCAGAACATATGCTGATTCTGGGCATCCAGAATCCCGCTGGTGAGGTACGCTATCTCGCCGCCGCTTTCCCCTCCGCCTGTGGCAAGACCAATCTTGCGATGCTCATCCCGCCCAAGCATTATGCCGAGAAGGGCTGGAAGGTCTGGTGCGTGGGTGATGATATCGCTTGGATTCGCTTGGGCAAAGACGGGCGTCTGTGGGCTATGAATCCGGAGTATGGTTTTTTTGGCGTGGCACCCGGTACCAACGCCAAGTCCAATCCCAACGCTTTGGCCGCAACCCGCAAAGGAACGATCTTCACCAATGTGGTACATAATCTGGATCACAACACCGTTTGGTGGGAAGGCCTGGACAAGAATCCGCCTCATAATGCGTTGGATTGGCAGGGCCGCCCCTGGAACCCGGACACCAGTACCGAAAAGGGTGCGCATCCCAACTCCCGTTTCACCGCACCGGCCAAGAACTGCCCCTGCCTCTCCCCTGAATTTGAAAATCCCACCGGCGTACCCTTGTCCGCAATTGTATTCGGTGGCCGCCGGGCCAAAACAGCTCCGCTGGTCTATCAGTCCCGCGACTGGGAGCATGGCGTGTTTGTCGGTTCCATTATGGCTTCGGAAACTACCGCGGCAGCTGCCGGTGCCGTGGGTGTTGTGCGCCGCGATCCAATGGCTATGCTTCCCTTCTGCGGCTATAATATGGGCGACTATTGGCAGCACTGGCTGGACATGGGCGAAAAAATCACAAAAAAACCCAAAATCTTCAATGTCAACTGGTTTCGTACCGATGAGAAAGGAAACTTTCTCTGGCCCGGTTTCGGCGAAAACCTGAGAGTTCTTGATTGGATTATGAAACGCTGTTTTGATGAGGTGGGTGCCGCCGAAACCCCTATCGGCTATGTACCCCATCCGGAGGACATCGATCTAACCGGTTGCGGGGTCGGACTGGATACGTTACGCGGCCTGCTCACCGTAGATCGAGAGCTTTGGCTTAAGGAAGCCAAGGGAATCCGCGCATTTTATGAAAAATTTGGGGATAAGGTCCCCACTCCTCTGCGTGCCGAACTGGACGCACTGGAACAGCGGCTTGCCCCATAAACAATTTGTCTAAATGTTCTCTGTTTAAGACAGAAGAGAATAAAAAAGTAAATTATACTGGAACCGGTGCGGCCTCGGCCGCGCCGGTTTTTGACGTATTGACGGTTCTGTGCGGCTCACCGAGAAGTCGCTATGGACATGATTGGGTCGCGGGCGGCCCAAATTTTCCGTAGATGTGCCAAACCCTTTGTGATAAAATTACGGAAGAAATTTCTTTTATGCAGTATATTATAAAAAAGTGGCCGTCGTCATGCGAGATAGTGCCTGCCCAATCCCTTTCCCCAGGCAGTACGGACGCATGCTAACTCAGTCGGAGGATGTATGAATTATCTTGTTACGTTTCTGGAAGGTCTTATCACATTTATTTCTCCCTGTGTTCTGCCGCTGCTCCCTGTGTATGTTCTGTACTTTGCGGGGGATGAAACGCAAGGGAAAAAGGGCCGTGCCTTTCTCAACGCAGTGGGTTTTGTCACAGGTTTTTCCGTCCTGTTTATGCTGCTCGGTATTTTTGCCTCTGGGATCGGCAGCCTGCTGATCCGATATCAAGCGGTGGTTAATCTGATTATGGGTGCGATTGTAATCCTGTTCGGCCTGCATTATACCGGTTTCGTCCAGATCGCCCTTTTAAACAAGACTGCCAGGTTGAACACCGAAATCAGGCCAAACAACTTTTTCAGCTCCATGCTATTCGGTGCGGCTTTTGCCATTGGCTGGAGCCCATGCACCGGCACATTTCTCGGTTCCGCGCTGATGATAGCCTCTCAGCAGGCCATATGGCTCCACGGCATGTTTTTGCTGCTCGCTTACTCTCTGGGCCTTGGCGTTCCTTTTATCCTGTGTGCCCTGCTGATTGACAGCCTGAAAAATACGTTGGCCCTGATTAAGCAACATTATCGGACCGTTAACATGGTCTGTGGTGCTTTTCTGATTCTCATTGGAATTCTGATGGCGACGGGCGTATTTAGCCGTATTATGGTGGTTCTAAACTAAGGAGGGCCTATGAATAACCATGTAAAAGTCATTTTTCTTGCTGCCTTACTTATCTTTGTTATTGGCGGCTCCTATTATCTCTATCAAAATCTCTCCGCAAATATAGGAGCAGACACAACAGAAGCTGCGGGTCCTCCATCGTCCACTTCGGCGGATAGCCAGCCCCCCACTACACCATCTGATGTCGTTACGCCCGCCGTAACGGGAAATGACGCTCAGACCCAGGCTGCGCCGGATTTCACTGTTTATGATGTATCAGGAAACGAGGTAACCTTAAGTTCATTTTTGGGAAAGCCCATCGTTGTAAACTTCTGGGCAAGCTGGTGCACTCCCTGCCAATCCGAATTGCCCGACTTTCAGACCGCTTATGAAGAATATGGCCAGGAAGTAAACTTTGTAATGGTCAATTTGAACGGAGGCGGTAATGACAGTATGGAGGACGCCCAAGCGCTACTCTCAAGTCACGATTACAGCTTCCCAGTTTATTATGACACTGACAGTGCTGCGGCAATTGCCTATGGGATTCGAAGCATTCCTCTCT
Source organism: Intestinimonas sp. (assembly GCA_022653075.1). Classification (GTDB taxonomy): domain Bacteria; phylum Bacillota; class Clostridia; order Oscillospirales; family Oscillospiraceae; genus Intestinimonas. Next base: position 2,278 of record JALCSB010000009.1, on the reverse strand, counting down.
CCTGTTTTATTACCGCAGAAGGCAACATCCAAAGTACAAATACCGGCATAATAAGTAAGGAGAATCTGACATCCGAGATCAAAGCTCTGCTCACAACGGAAAAATAAATATCTGTCCGCCTTTGATTATAGAGGCAAAAACCGGCTAACCCGTACCAGGATGGGGGCCATGTATAATAAAGTTCGCAATTTGGTAAAGGCATAGAAAAGCCATTGGGACTCCGATAAAATGAATGGTGTCTAGACATTCAAAGAAGGAGAGATCACCCAATGGCTCAAGGAAAGAATACCACAGGTCTCACAGATTTGCTACTCAAATGTATGGCGGAGCCGGACCCGATGCTCAGCATGTTGGAATGGCTGTGTGCGCAGCTCATGGAGGCGGAAGTTTCTGGCATCGTTGGCGCGGAAAAGAACGTACACAGCCTGTCCCGCAGCGATTACCGCTGCGGTTACCGCCCCCGGCGGCTGGATACCCGCATGGGAACCATGTACCTCATGGTGCCAAAGCTGCGCAGCCGTGGATACATTCCGTTCTTTGTCACGGAGCGCAAGCGCAGCGAGGCAGCGCTGATCCAGGTCATTCAGGAGGCGTTTGTACAGGGCGTGTCTACCCGGAAGATGGAGAAACTGGCCTGCAGTCTGGGGATTGAGAATCTTTCCCGGAGTCAGGTCAGCGAAATGACAAAAGGCCTGAACGAGCAGGTGCGGGACTTCCGCAGCCGGCCTTTGACCGGGCGCTATCCGGTCCTTTGGACAGATGCTCTTTATGAAAAAGTCCGCGTGGACGGCCGCGTCGTCAGCATGGCGGTGCTGGTTGCCTGCGGCGTCAATGAGCAGGGGCAGAGAGAGGTTCTAGCCGTGGAGCCGATGATGGATGAGTCCAAAGAAAGTTACGCTCAACTGTTTCAAAGCTTGCAAGAACGGGGCCTGATAACGCCTTCCCTGGTGGTTTCCGATGCCAATAAGGGGCTGATTGCCGCCATCCGGGAAAGCTTTCCCGGCGCTTCCTGGCAGCGGTGTAAGGTGCATTTTATGCGGAATATTCTGGCTCATGTACCGCAGAAAGAGAAGGACTCTTTCGCGGCGCAGCTGAAGGAAATCTGGCTGGCGCCCTCCGCTGAGTTGGCCCGCCAACGGGCAAAACAGCTCTCGGAACGGTATGAAAAGCGCTTTCCAAAGGCAACTGAGATTTTGGAGGAGGGGCTGGAAGATTCGCTGGCTTTCTATGCGTTTCCGGAACTCGACGCCCGCAAAATCGCCTCCACCAATATGCTGGAGCGGCTGAACAAAGAAATCCGCCGCAGGACCAGTGTCGTAGGGATATTTCCCAACCCGGATTCCTATCTCCGATTGGTGACAACCTACCTCATGGAGTATACCGAGGACTGGTCTGTTTCCAGGGCGTATTTAAGCCCAAAATCCATTCAGACACTGCTGCGAAACGCAGCCTAATTCACCAACCGGAGGTCCCCAAATTGCGAACTTCCCTTGACGCGGCCTCTAGAAATGGCGTGACAGTGCTTTATTGTGGTTTTTCAAGCGATGGACGAAGATACAGCGTTTGGGGCATTCGGATTCGGGATGTTGACTATGCCATCCTGCCCAAATGATATCCACATCCCGTATGGTTCTGTATGATTTAAAATAACGCAGCCTTAATTAAGGCTGCGTTATTTTAAATTCTAGAATTCCTTTATATGGTCTTCCAGAAATTTTTTAGGAGAGACATGATAGTTTCTTCGAAACAAACGACTATAGTAATTAACAGAATCAAATCCGATTTTTAAAGCAATTTCGGTAATATTCAAATTTCCTTCCAAAAGATAGTTTATTGATTTTTCTAAACGTAATTCATTCAGATAGGCCGTAAAAGTTTTACCCGTAGTTTCTTTGAAAACGCGGCAAAAATAATATACTGTTATATTTGCGCTTTCCGCAAGTTCATGAACTGTAATCTTTTCTGCGTAGTCGATATCAATTTTTCTCAATATTGCATGAAATTTTTTTAAACGATTTATCCTTGTTGATACCTCTTTTGGAGATAACACTTTTTCTATGTGAGAGCGAAGCAGCAATACAATCAACCGATAAATTATGGATTTTATCTCCAATTCATAGCCAATATTGTGGGAGTTATATTCTTTTACCATCTCCTCGTATAATAAGTTTTGCAGACGATTTTAAGTGTGTCTGCTTAGTCCACTTGTTGAAGATCAGCAGGCCCTGAGATGCCCGTGATACAATAGCTGTAGGACAGCAGGGTCAAGTTCTCCGTC
>JALCSB010000008.1 GCA_022653075.1 Intestinimonas sp. | reverse complement strand
CATCTTACTGCTTTAGGACATGTTTCACGCAAAATGGTTAATATCATATTTGCTGTTCTTCGTGACAACGCCCCTTATGTCCCGGCTATCTGAACTTCCGCTTGACAAATCTTTATAGCCGGTCTGTCTCAATCCTTAGTATATGCGGAAGAAAAAAAATGGTCCTGTTTCACCAGCAGATCGTGATAGAAAAGCCGATATACCGCTATAAAAGGCCAGGCGCCCCGCCGTGATTTTCCATGGCGGGGCGCCTGACTGCGAAAACGGAGAACTAAAAAACGCCGGGGGACATCATGAGATGTCGACCGGCGGAATCTTTGGCCTGTCCCCTCGGAAGGACGCCTGCCCTTCCAAGGGGATCAGTAAAACTGCGGAGAAAAGAGAGAGGAGGTGTTGTGAACGTGCATTCTGTTTTTGTTGTTTATTGTCCCTGCCTGACATTATCAGGATATCACGGCGCATCTGGAGAATGATGGACAGTTTTCAAATAATTTGTGAACAAACTATAAACGTTCAATAGCCGGTGATTTTTCCGCACGTTCCGGCAGCAAAACCGTAAACGCGGTTCCCTCCGATGCGTTGCTGCGCACGCTGATGGAACCGTGATGGCCCTCGGCGATGCTTTTGGCGATAGCCAGTCCCAGACCATAGCCTCCGGAGGTACGGGCGCGGGAGTCGTCCGCCCGGTAAAACCGTTCAAACAGATGGCTCAGATGTTCCGGTGGGATAGGTGAACCGGTATTCTGTACGGCCAGACGGGCCATATTCCGTTCGCTCCGGTCCAGATACACGTGTACTTTGCCTGCTGGGCCGGCGTACTTGACGGCATTATCCAGCAGAATGGCCACAAGGCGTCGAAGCTGATCGCTGTGGCCGGAAACGATTAAGCCGGGTGTCACCGAATCCGTCAGATCTGCACCTGCCTCAAAGGCCACCGGCTCAAAGGTGAGCAGCACGCCCTTGGTCAGTTGAGACAGATTTACGGCTTGGAATGGGACGGCGTTCATACGGCCTTCGTCGTTTTTAGCCAAAAAGAGCAGGTCTTCCACAAGACCGCGCATCCGTTGGGCCTCCTCTTGAATATAGCGGATCCATTTGGATTGTTCCCGCACCGTGTCGTCGGGATGGGATAACACAAGACCGGCATTGGTAAGAATGACGGTAAGAGGCGTTTTCAGTTCATGGGAGGCATCGGCTACAAAGCGGCGCTGCTGTTTCCAGGCTAGTTCCACCGGTCGGAGTGCCAGTTTGGCCAGGGCTAGACTGATGAAAAAAAAGCAGGCCAGTGCAGTGGCAAAGACCAGCAGACAGGATAAAAGCAGATTCCGCAGAGAGGAGCGTTCCCAACTGCGATCGGCAAAGGCAATATGGGTGGAGCCATCCGCCGCCTGCTCCCGGATATAGCGCAGGTCCAGGCCGGAGAGTGTACCGGAATCAGAGTCGGTATGCAGGGCTTCCTCCGCTGCCTGCGCGGCCACGTCGTCGGAAACCTGAACCCGGTCTCCGTCGTTTACCTCGGTTACCGTACCAGATCGGTTAATGGTTACGGAAAAGACGGGGATAATGGCGGTCTGCCGGTCTCCCTCGCCGTTCCAGTCGCCGACCGGCCGAGGTGCACCGCTGATCTCCAGACGGGGCGGCCGGAACCCTTTGCTCCAGGCCAGGGCGCCCCGCATAGCCGCCTGACTCTGCTGGATGATATGCTGATTGTTGCTGCCGATCAGCAGACCGAACACAATAATTAAAACCAATGAAACCAACAGCATGTTGGTCATGACAAATTTACGGCGCAGCTTTTTAAGCATCCGTAGTTACCTCAAGATAATAGCCTACCTTTCGTACGGTGCGGATGGAGACGTTAGAGCCGAGGAAAGCCATTTTTTTCCGCAGAAAGGAGACATAGACCTCCACATTATTGTCCTCCGCGTCGCTGTCGGCACCCCAGACGTGCAGGATAATATCCTCCTTGGGAACCACCATCTTCGGGTAGGCGATAAGCAGGCGCAGCACCTCAAATTCCTTAAAGCCCAGCCGAACCTCCTGCTCGTCACACTGAAGGCAGCGGGTTGAAAGATTTAGGGTCAGGTCGGAAAACGTGATGACCTCTGTGGTCACGGTACCCTGGCGCCGGGTAAGGGCGCGAATACGGGCCAGCAGTTCCTCTGAGGCAAAAGGTTTGGTCATATAATCATCTGCGCCGTGGTCCAGCCCAGCCACCCGGTCGGGTATGTCGTCCCGGGCGGTCAGCATCAGGATTGGGGTGGGGATTTTGGCTTCCCGCAGGCGGCGGGACACTTCCAACCCATCCATACCGGGGAGCATCACATCCAACACGATTACATCATATTGCCCAGACAGGCCGTATTCCAGCCCGTCTGTCCCGGTATAGACCACATCACTCAGATACCGCTGCTCCGCCATGATCTGACCCAAAGCCTCAGCCAGCCGTACCTCGTCCTCCACAATAAGTACGCGCATGGAAATTCCTCCTTTTTCAGTTATCTGAAATTCCGTTCAGAATGTACACCGGAAAGCTGAAAATACTCTGAACCGGGGAGAAAAGAAAAAACTTGTACTAAGTGTACCACAGACAGGCTGCTTTTGCAGAGATTTTTCAGCATGCTGTTTGGAGGAATCGTTTGGATAATTAAGACTGGTTTCAGGTTCCAAATTTATACTTTGAATGAACCTGAACAGGGAGGCAACGTAAATGCAGATTCCATTTATGAAACGAAAATTAGACGGGACTGCGGCGGCTGCGGCGCAGCTTCCGCAGAAAAAAAAGCGTAAATTGAAGAAAAAGACTGTGATTTTGCTGGCGGTCGCCGGTGTGGCCGTGGTAGCGGCGGGAATTTTATGCTATAGGCTTTTCTTTACGGAAGAAGAGAAGGTAGCCCTTACCAGTACCACCACGTATGGCTCTATGGCTTCCAGCATCACCGGAAGCGGAACTACCATGCCGGCGGACAGCAAGACATATACCACCGCGTCTACCAGTGAAATTGAGTCTGTGAACGTGTCCCCCGGCGACACGGTACAGGCGGGCGATCTGCTCTATGTGCAGGACGATTCCGAGGTCGACGACCAGATTGACGACTATCAGGATCAAATCGACGACTACGAGAAAAATATCACTGATTATCAGGACAGCCTTGCCGATCAAACGGAGACTCTGAATGATCTGACTACCACAGCGCCATTTTCCGGCCATCTGGAGCAGGTTACCAATGAGAAGGGGGATACGGTGAAGGCGGGCGATGTGTTGGCTGAGATTGTGGATGACAGCAGTATGAAGCTTACGGAATATTTCAGCTATGCATACGAAAATCAAATTTATCTGGGCATGTCGGCCACCATTTCCGTGCCGAACCTGATGCTGACGCTGACGGGAACGGTTACCGATGTTGAGAAAGTGGTGCGGAATACAGACGAGGGCACCAAATGCTTTTCCGTTACGGTCACGGTAGTCAATCCCGGCGCATTGACCGAAGGCATGTCGGCTGGCGGCTACCTGCTGGACGGCGAAACAAAGATCTATCCCACGATAGAAGGTACGTTGGAATATAGCAATTCCAAGACGCTTACGGCCTCGTCGGGCGGTGAGCTCACCTATGTGGATGCCATCGACTATCAAACCGTGACGGCGGGCCAGAGACTGTTTGCCATCGACGCCTCTGACTGTCAACGCCAGATCACCAATCTGAAGAGTCAGATCACCAACGCGCAGGCACGAATTGCCACCTTAAAAGAACGAATTACCGATGAGGAGGACAGCCGCAGCGACTATACCGTCTACTCGGACCTTTCCGGTATTGTTGTCGAGGTGGATATTGATGTGGGCGACACGCCCAGTAAAGGCGATACGGCTGTCAAGGTCTTTGATTTAAGTACAATTGAAATTACCGCCGATATTGATGAGATGGATATTAAAAATGTGACCGCCGGCATGTCGGTTACGTTGACCAGCGAAAGCGATAGTGAAAAATCTTATACCGGAACCGTTACCGACGTGGGGCTTACGGCTACCAGCTCTAACGGTGTGGCCACCTTCCCTGTGACGATTACAATTGACGATGCCGACAACAACATTTCCGCCGGCATCTATCTGGACTACTACATACAGGTAGGCGACGCGACCGAGAGCGTTCTGGCACCGGTGGCTGCGGTGCAGTCTACGGACCAAGGCGACTGCCTCTTTATAAAATCCGATACACGGCCGGATAATGCTATTGACTTGGAGGATGGCGTAGTGCCGGATGGATTCTATGCCATTCCTGTGGAGATTGGCACCTCGGATGGCACCAACGTACAAATTCTTTCCGGTGCGGAAAAGAATATGGAGATCTTTACCGGTTACCAGCAGACTGCACCCTCCGATGGTGATACGACCAGCCAGAGCCAGGAGAGCAGTCAGACCACAAATGGCACTCCTAACGGTATGCCACCCGGCGGTATGCCCGGCGGCGGAAACATGGGTGGCGGCAATTGGGGCGGCAGTAGCCGCAGCCGCTCAAACTGAGCTGGTCCATAGCTTTCAGGAGGTGAAAAGCATGAGTCTTATTGAGGTGAAAGACCTTTATAAAATTTATTCCGAAGGCGAGGAAAACGAGGTGCGCGCGCTGAATGGTGTGAGTCTCAGCATTGACTATGGAGAGTTTGTGGCCATTATCGGTGCCTCCGGTTCCGGAAAATCTACGATGATGAACATTTTGGGCTGTTTGGATGTACCCACCCGCGGCGAATATCTGCTGGATGGTGTCTCGATTCGGGAGCGCACCGATCGGGAACTTTCCCAGCTCCGGTCCCGCCGCATCAGCTTTATTTTCCAGGGTTACAATTTGATCCCGTCTCTCAACGTGTGGCAGAATGTGGCGCTTCCTCTGACGTATCAGGGAATTTCATTGGGTGAGCGGAGAGTACGCGCCATGGAGGCGCTGAAGAAAGTCGACATCGTGACCAAAGCGGAAAGTCGGCCTGCTCAGCTCTCCGGCGGACAGCAGCAGCGTGTGGCCATCGCGCGGGCGATGGCCACCGGTTCCCCCATTTTGATGGCCGACGAACCCACCGGCGCGCTTGACAGCCGCACCGGTGCTCAGGTGCTGGAGTTGCTCCGGGAGTGCAACAACCAGGGTGCCACGGTCATTCTGATCACCCATGACAACTCTATCGCGGCCCGGGCCGACCGTATTATCCGCGTCATGGATGGTAAAATCGTCTCCGATGACACGGCAAGTCATGTAAAACTGGCCAAGGCGGCGGGGGAGATGATCCAATGAGCGCCATTGCCATGGCGCTGGACGCGATCCGGGAAAAAAAGAGTCGATCCTTTCTCACCATGCTTGGCATTATTATTGGCGTAACGGCGGTGTTAGTGCTGGTGGCCATGGTGACCGGCTACAATTCCGACCTCACTTCCTACTATGAGAAGCTGGGTGTCAACAAGGTGAAAATCAGCATTACCTACTATAATGATACCCGGATTGTGGACCTAACGGATGCACTGTATCAATACGGTAACAAAGACTTGGGAGACGTGGTCACCGGGGTATCCCCGAGTACCACGTCCTCCGTGACCCTGAAATATCAGGATGACAACTTGGATACCACGGTTTATCTGGGCAGTGACCAATTCTCCACCTGCAATAATTACACACTGGAGCAGGGCCGTGATATCTCGCAGGTGGATATTAGCCAGCGCAGCAACGTTTGCCTGCTGGGCAGCTACACCACCGAGTATCTGTTCGGCTACGCCAATCCTATCGGCAAGACGGTGTCTATTAACGGCGTACCCTTTACAGTGGTGGGTACTTATTATCAAAAAGACGGCACGACGGAAGACTCTATGGACGATATGGTTGTGGTGCCGTACAGCTCCTGCCGTGCACTGCTCGGTACCGACATTCTGGACAGCTATGTCTTTAAAGTGGACACCAGCAAAAATATGAGTGCCGTCATCACAAAGGTAAAGGCATTCCTGGCCGAAAACCTCTCTGAAATGGTGGGGGAGTATACGGTGGAAAACGGCAACTCCGACATGGCAAAGAGCAACGAGGAGACCGCTTCGCTCTCTGCGGTGCTGGGTGGTGTGGCGGCGATTGCCCTGCTGGTGGGTGGTATCGGCATCATGAATATTATGCTGGTCACAGTAACCGAGCGGACCCGGGAGATCGGCATTAAAAAAGCCATTGGTGCACCCCGCAGGGAGATTATTATCCAGTTCCTGGTGGAATCTGGCGTGCTCAGCGGTATGGGCGGGCTGATCGGTGTGGCTCTGGGCTATCTTCTCTCCCTTATCTTGGGCAAAGCGCTCTACGACCTAATTATTTTGCCGGAGGTCTGGATGAGCGCGGCCGCTTTTGCCTTTTCCATAGCCATTGGCGTGGGCTTTGGTCTGTATCCCGCCGTGAAGGCATCTGCACTTCAGCCGGTGGAAGCCCTGCGGGCAGAGTAACGCATTTTTATCATTACTATATCTGGAGGTCCTACCCATGAAACATCGGCTTATTTCGGCGCTGCTGTGCGCCGGCCTACTGCTGACCCTTCTCCCTGCGGCTTCCGCCTTTTCAGATGTGCCGGATTCCGACACAAGTGAAGCGGTGGCGGTCCTGTCCGGCATGGGAATTGTCAGCGGATATTCTGACGGAAACTACCATCCCAACGATATTCTCACTCGCGCTCAGTTCTGCAAGCTGGCTATTTTAATGGAAAACAAGGGTGATCAGGCCGCTGCCAGCGGCTACCGCTCTCTTTTCACGGATCTGTCTTCCACCCACTGGGCGGTAGGCTATGTGAACCTGGCGTACAGTGACGGGCTTGTGTCCGGATATGGAAACGGCATGTTTGGCCCAGATGACCCTGTGACCTGTGGACAAGCCGTCACCATAATTTTACATATTTTGGGTTATGAAAACGATGACATCGGCCCATTTTGGCCGGAAGATTTTATGAATAAGGCGGCGAAACTGGGCTTGACAGACGGGATCGGCACTTCCGCCAATCAGAATTTGACCCGAGGTCAGGCCGCCCGGATGCTGCTGTCTGCGCTGAATCTGGATACGGCTGACGGGGAAGAATATCTCTCCACTTGGGTCTCCACCACCGTGGATGGTGCGCTGGTTATGGACAACGACGACGAGGCGGATGACGGTCGGGCAAATACCGCTGAGATCTACGCGGACGGCTCCGTATCCTGGTACGATCAGACGAATCAAATCGACAGCACTTTGGTGGGCCGCCGTGGCACCCTGCTGCTGGATAAGACCGGAAAGGTAGAGGGCTTTGTGCCGGAAGAGAATGTCTGGAAAGCAGTTTCAATTGACACCGTGGACGCATCCGGGATCACTGACACGGGTGGAAAGACGTATGACGTTCCTTCTTCCGCTGCGGTTGTGCTGGATGAGGAGAAGGAAACCTGGTCCTCCGCCTGGTATGACCTGACTGACAGGGGTACCGCGCGTCTGTACTACTCGGACAGCGGTTCTATTGACCTGGTCTACGTGGGGACCACCTCCCACACGGTTGCCGCGGTGATAAAAAGCAAGAACGCCGCACTGAAGGATCTAACCAGTGGCCTGGGAATCAGCGGTAACTGTTCCATCTATAAAAACGGCGCAGTCGCCACAGAGGATGATCTGGCACAGTATGACGTAGGGGTCTATGACAGCGCCACGGAGAGCCTGCGGGTGTCCGACGTCAAGCTTACCGGAGTCTATGAAAACGCCTCACCCAATACTGAGGACCCTTCTACCATTACAATTATGGGTGCGGAGCTTCCTGTGCTGGACCAGGCGGTCAGCGGTTTGCGTTCCTTCTCCATTGGGGATCAGATCACCGTTCTGCTCACCGCTGATGGCCAGGTGGCCGCGGCGGTCAGCGCCTCCAAGGTATCTGCGGATGCCGTGGGTATTTTGGATTCACTCAGCGACGAAACGGCAAAGGTAACGCTTTATAACGGCCTGACTGTGCAAGGAACAGTTTCCAATACAAATGTGACCTCGAAACTGGTGGGTGGTGTGGTCAAAGTTGCTTCCTACAGCACAGGTAAACTGAGCCTTTCCACGATTTCTTCCAGCCGCGTGGGTAAGCTGGATGTAACCGCCGGCACAGTGGGTTCCCTGAAACTGGCCCCGAAAGTATGGATCTACGACCGGGTCAGCAGGATGGGTACTGCCGTTCAAGTGGATTTGGATGATCTAACCATCTCCACCGTGGCGGCTAGCGGCGTGGGTTATGTTCGCACCAATGAGGCGGGACAGGCCGACCTGCTGGTACTGGAGGACATAACAGGGGACTGTTACACTTACGGTTATCTGACGACCGGCAGTCAATCCGGCGGTAGCGGCTCCATGGCATATACCAATGAGACGGCTTCCGTAGAAAACAGTACCGGTACCCACGGTCCCTACGTGACGGGTATCGACGTCTCCACAGGGGAGGGTGGGATTGCCGTCTCTAACGATCAAGTCACGGCCTCCGTCACGTTGACTGCGGCGGGTGACGTTTCCCGGTCCGACTTCAGTGAAGTGGATGATCAGAACATGGTGGTAGCCGACGGCTATACCATTTCCATCAGCGACGACGTTCAGGTTTATAATGAGACCACGGACACCTGGACTACCCTGAGTGCCGCCAAGGCGTTCAGTAATGCGTTTACGGTTTATTACGACAAGACCCCTACCACCGGTGGGAAAGTCCGTCTGATCGTGGTGGAAGACTGAATCGGGTGGGTGTAATCCCTGCTCGAGACGGCAATGGATTTGGGAACTGACTAGACAGTGGAGGAACTGTTTAAACTCCAGGGAGAATAAAAAGATGCGGGAGGGGCGCTTCAAATTGGCCCCGCCCGCATCTTCTGTTTTATACACCAGAGCCGCACGTTTCCGATTTCTTGGCTGCCCTGTCATCTGCTTCCGTATCCAGAGGCGTATATAGGCTCTGGGTACAGGCAATGGGATGGCCTTTTTCCCCTACATGGTCCTGCGTAACCCGGTACAGGTTGCCCTGTGCATCGGCTATACGCGTACCTGCGGTATAAGGTTTACCGGGCTTCCATGGGTCGAACAGCCCGCCCAGCCCTGCGGCCTCCTCATCGCTCAGCTTCTGTGCGCTCCGCCTGGCAAGTGCCACTACGGCCTCACGGACTAAATCTTCCCTGTCCTTGGTGTAGAGGATAACGCCTCGTTCCTGCTGAATTGCCCTCATACTCTGAATCCCTCCTTACATCCTGTATGGTGCCTTAGCCTAAGGTATTACAGATTTCTCCAAAGTTTTCCAGGAAAGACTGCCGTCCGCCACGGTTTCCCAGGTGCCGAACCGCGTTTCCATCATGGCCCAGGTAATGTACCAGAATATATAGTTAATCTGCAAGTGACAGGGCAAAATATCCTCAATTATTTTTTGCATCTGTGCAAATCCGTCGGGAATGCCCGGTACCTCTGGAAAACGTACCTCTACTGTCTCCGGCGTATCGCTTTCCTTTGCCACGGCATTGAGGCCACAGCCGGTTAGATTATCGTTGATGGCCGGCAAGGTGAAACTGTCGCCGCCCACCCGCAGTAGTGCGGCTAAGGCCTCCCGCCGCTGGGAGACGCTGTTTGCCACCGGCCGGTGGGTCAGCAGAGCTTCCACAGCGTCAAGACCGTCCCCCTCCGCTGTGGCCAAGAACATTTCTCGTTCCACGCAGTCCAGCGCTTCACTGCACCCATCCAGGGCAGTGCCTTCTGCCGACAAAAGGCCGGCGCCCAGTCCGTTCTCCAGCGCGTATACGCCCAGAGGACGCAGCAGCTCTTTTAAGCTATCTGCATAGCTCATGTCATTGCCTCCACGGTCAGTGCGTCAAGTTGTGGCAGAACATCTCCCGCTATGGCGAGGTCTGTTGCGGGAGATAAAATTTTATAATTATCCACACCGTCCACTGTGAACAAAAGTTTTCCCAGTCTGGCCCGCAGAATATCCTGCCCCAAGCGTTCGCCGGTGAAGTAGCTGCGCAGAGCCTGCTCCGCTGCGGTCAGAACCGCTGACTGATTCATGCCTTCCGCCGCTTTGATTTGAACGGATACGTCCACACCGGTCACGGCCGGTGCGCGGACGGTTACGTCCACCGCGATCTCCCGCTTTTCCTCAAAGTAGGCGGTGAGTTGTGACAGCAGATCCGCCGAGGGCAACCCGCCCGCCGTTGTGACCACCACATCCACCGTGCCTTTGCCATGACTACGTGGGATCACGGCTGCTGCCACTACCTGGTCAAAGGACAGCGCGCCCTGCTCATAGAAGGCGGCGTTAGCCCCGTTGGGCAGGCGCCGAAAGGTTTCCAGGACTCGGGTGCGCAGCGCCTCGTCGCCTTCTGCGTCGGTCCCGCCGGTGAAGCCGGTTGGGTTAAAGCAGCTGCTTACCCCCACCGGAGCTGCTGCCAGTGAGCAGATGGTTCCCGCCGCTACATTTCCGCTGCTTCTGGGTTCAACCGCCTTCGCCGGAATATCCACCATCTGCATGCCGGCCTGTAAAACACCGTCCGCCATAGTCTCAAAGCGAATCAGGCCAGACGTCATGCAGACAGTACCCGCCGGAATGGTCCAGTCGGATGCCGAGGTTTCCTCTACGGAAAAACGGATCACGCCCTCGGCGGCGGTGGCCTGCCGGCGGGAGAGTCCGCGCAGTTCGGCGTGTAGGTCCAGCTGTTCCCCCTCTGCCGTCTGGGGGAAGCACTGACGCTTGACCCACTCTGCCTGGGTATAGAGGGCGAAGACTTGGGATGCCACGGTGTACAGCCGTACTGCCAGGTCCCCGCCTTCTGTTGCCTCTGTCCCGGTTTTGGCGGAAAAGACCGTCCGCATTTCCTCATAAATTTCATCCAGAGTTTTGATTATATTCACCTCTCACACCGTGACCGTTGCTGATAGGGATTTACCCTGCCAGGAGAGGGCCACGGTCAGTGTCAGGGTCCCGGGTTCCTGTTCCGCCACGGATATGTCCGTTACCGTAAGGTCGGATTCACCGGCCAGAGCTTCCACTGCGTACTGGCGGGCCAGCGCGGCGCGGGCGCTGGGCTTTTCCCGCCGAAGCAGATGCAGCCTGCTGCCGGTATCCGGCAGAAACGGAAAGCTGCCGCGCCGCATGGTCAGCAGGAACAGTGCCCGCTGCAACGCCGCGTCCGCGCCGGCCAAGCGACGTATACCGCCTCTGCCGTCGGACACATAATCGCCGTTTTCCATTTGTACCGGCATGTTCAGGGCACCTCCGTTCCCGTTTGATTTGTTTTCTGCTCAAACAGATCCTCAATAGGAGTCCCGTTAAGAAGCAGTTTTCCGCGCAGGTCAAGAGAACCGTCCGCACCGATCCGTACGGACGCTTTTCCCGTTGTCAGCAGTAGGTCACCCGCCTGTAGGGTTTCCGGGCAGTTACTGGTGTGTACGCCGGCCACGCAGGGGAGTTCGCCATCGGTTCCGGCTTTCAAAACCAGCACCTGTTGCCCGGCGGCGGGCCGCCAGTAGTATCCACCCGGCGCGATCACCGGAAGATTTCTCCGTTCGCCGGAGAGATAGACCCCTGCCGGGTTACCTCCCAAGGTTACCGTGCCCAGTTCCGCAGGGCTATTCCAACGGCTGGGCTGTCTGCTCTGTCTGGACAGCCACATGGTTTAGCCTCCTTCCTATCCGAACGCACCGGTCAGATTACTGCGTCCGGCTGACCCAGGGTCAGCCGTGTGCGTCCGCCGTCTTCATCTGCCTCCACAGTGGATTCCAGTACCCGATAGGTACCGTTATAGCCCAATCCCGTCCGGTTTAGCGTCACCAGATCGCCGGGCCAGGCTAAAAACAGTGCGGCTACCGTTAACTCTGCCCGGATCAGCTCGGACTTCGAGCGGTCCAGCTGAAACTGCCCGCTATAGCGCATGGTCTGGTAATTGCTTTTCCCGGGCATGGTTAGGACCCGGCGGCACTGTCCGCCCAGGTCCAGAAACGTGCGGTTTTCCACCCGCTGGGCAGTTTGTCTGGTTTTATCCTGTACCAGAATTTCCGAAAGCACGCCATACCGACGATAGCGGTAGTGAAGCTCTGTTACCGGTACGCGGTCGTCCAAAACAACCTTAGTACTATTTTCCCAGGTCGTCAAAAGCAGGTTGCCCGTCCGGTCAAAACGGGGTGTTACATTGCCGTGATAGCGTGCAAACTCATACAACACCTGCCACTCGCTACTGCCGGAAGACACGGAAAAATTGGGCACCGCCGGCAAAATTGACTGCTTTGCCACCCGAATGCCGTAAGGCGTTACATGATCCCGCAGGATATCCGCCAGCGTGGCGGTTTGGTATTCGGTGGCCACGGTTTCGTTGTCAAGCAGCCTGGCGGCCAGGCCGCGTCCGGATAGAAGAAGCGTGCCGCCCTGGGCTGTCCATTGACTCTCGTATTCGTCGATCACCCCGGAAAATACCGTCTCTCCGTTTTCCCGGGCGGTTATGGTCACTGCCCGGGCCAATGCCTGTTCCAGGCCGGTTTTCCATATAAATCGAAAGGAAAAACTATCGCAGGGGATGCCCACTGTATAACTAAGCCGCCACGCCAAAAGGGCGGGCAGTGAGAGTACGTCCCCGTCGCAGCAGGTTGCAAAAACCTCCATTATCGTACCCGCACTTTCTCGCCCACCAGGACAAAATTAGGATTTTTGATCTGGGGATTTAGAGAAACCAGGGTGCTGAGGCTTACATTGTAGCGGCCCGCGATGGCCCATAGTGTGTCGCCCTGTGTCACCGTGTGATAGACTGCGCCTGTGGTTGAGCCGTTTGTGGAAGTATTGTCGTCCCCTGCGACAGTGGCCTGGATTACCGTATCGCGGTAACCATCATAGGTTTCCCAGAAAGTAAAGGCATAGCGCACATAGTCCCGGCGCGGCTCTTGCTTTAGGGATAACTCCACAAAATAGGCCTGTGTGGTTTGCCATATAGGGTGTACCAACGTACCGGGGCCCGGGTCATAGAAGACATAAGCCAATTTTTTAAATTCTGTGTACGCGTCTTCACCCTCAAACTCACCCTCACCCTTCAGTACACGCCGCGTCAGACCCAATTCCTGCAAATGATAGCGCCCGAAGGGAATTTTATTGACGGCCATTTTACGCTCATACGCAATGGTATAGGTGCGGGGATTGTAGGGCCAGACGTATCCCTTATACCGCATGGGTGTCAAATTCAAGGTTGGATTCCCCCCTTATAGCAGTGAAAAAGCCCCGTCATACCGCCGGGCGTCCCGCTGAAAATACCGGTCCAGATCCTCGGCGGAGGACATGAGGTCGTCCGATTTGGCCGGGACGGCGGGCTCGTGTAGCGCCGGCAGGTTCTGCCGCTGCTGGCGCAGTGCCTCCAAAGTCCGGGTTCCTGAGGTGACGGCATCATACAAAGCGCCAACGGTTCCGCTGTACGGAAAAACAAATTCCGATTTTATCGCCAGCGGGAGCGGGCCGTCCGTCTTGCCGGCAGGAAATTCCGCTTCCGCCCTATCCATGCTGCTTTGCGCAAAGGCATTCTGCTCCGGGTGTGCGGCTGTCGCATCCCAAGCGGGCCACATCGGCGCGGAGGCTTGTTCGTTTGTTGTTTTCCACGACTGTGTTGGAAGCAAAGCGGTGGTGAAGCGGCGGGATTGACTCCTGGCGGATTCGTATTTCGTCTGCCTGGGTGGAATGACCCCGCGCGTGGTAAGGCCGGATAGATTTCCTGTGGAAAAGGAACCCGCCTCGGTGCTTTTATTTGCCATATCTTCGGCTAGCTGAAGCAGCCATGTGAGATAATTTACCATGGGTGCTCACCTCGACTCAACTGCTTATAGCGGGCGAGGTCGAAGGAGGCGTTTTGCCCGGTGTGATCACTGCCGGTTTGTGTACCGCACACCGGGCAGTGAGGCGTCTCCGCCTCCGACCGGCAGGCAGGACAGAGGGATGCCAGCGTTTCCTCGCTGTCCAGGGCCAGATTGAGGGCACACCACAGATAGTCGCGGTCGGTCATTGCCCAAACCCGCGCCTCTGAGGGAAGCGCGCCGAAAGCGCGGAGCACACGCCATTGAAGGCGCGCATAAGGCGCGTGCTCCAAACTTTTTTTAGTGCATCCACTGTCTTTTGGCAGTTGGTGGGGGAGGGGTTTTCCCGGCTGCTCCACTCTGCCCAGCGTTTGCAAAGCGCGGCTATCCGCACGGGAGACAGGGCGTTTAAGACCGCACGGCCATCCGGATATACCGGCTTCCCGTGCTTTTCTAAGGCCCGCGCTAACAGGCAGGCGTTGGCGCACAGAGCGGTTTCCGGTTCCGCCCCGGACAGTGTTTCCGCCTCACGGTGGGCCTTAAGTACCTCCATGGCGGAGAGTATGCGTAGGGTGAAGCCGTTTTTCAGCGTTAAATGATCCTCACCAGCCCGCAGGACGGTCCAGTTCCACTTTTCCATGAATTACACCTCGGTTTCAATACGTTTGGCCGCTACGATGGTGATCTTTTCCACTACCATAGCGCCCAGCGAGCCAGTTTCTGCGATGGCACTCCACTGACAACCTGAATAGATGATTTTCCGGTCCGGTTTACAGATGACCAGGGAAAAGTCCTCCAGGTCGTGAAAGTTGATACCGTCCTGAATCGCTTCGTCGGTGGCGTACAGCCGTGTCAGCTCGATGATATGACTGCGCTGACCGGGTATTGTGGTCACGGGCTGATCCTCGCCAAAAGCTTCCACCGAACGGCTGGTCTTGGTGGACTTTGCACTATAGCTCTGCACCACCGCGATCTTTTTCCCGTTGGCTTCCAAATAGATGTCACTGCTGGTGGGGAATCCTGCTACGTTCATGCTTTTGCCTCCTTATACCGTGATGTGAGCAGTCAGCCAGATCTGGTTGAGGCCGTGGGCCAACGTGAAAGAAAAGGTCACCAGGCAAATTGTGGGGTCAGACTCCAATGCCTCTGCCGCCACGTTGCCATAACTGGTGATAATCTCCCGGCTTATCCGGTTTTCCAGTTCCACGACCACTTGGGTGCGAATGGCCCCGCGGGACTGTTCCGTGTTCTTGGCCCTGCGGAATTTGCTGCGCAGGCTGCTGCGCACGCCGGGGATTACGTCATCTACAATCAGAATAGTAGACAACTCCCGCCAGGTGTTGTCGGCGCTCTCGCCGGTTTTGGTGCGGGTGGTGACCGCCCGTACCACGGAGGTTACGCCCGCCACCGTCTCCAGCGGCGTCACGCCACCCCGCACCAGCAGATCGATTTCGTTGTCATTGTAAGTAACAGATACTGGATCTGTGCCGGTCAGCTCGGCACCACCCAATGGCACGGCGGGGTCGCTTTCGCCTGCGATGGCGCCGGCTACAGCGGCTGCCAGCTCCATACCGCCGGGTGCGGTCAGCACCATCCGTTCGCTGTTGAGTTCCGCCGCCCGGTTTACCAATGCGCTCACGCTCTCTCCGCTTGCGCCGCACACTACGCCGATTCGTTCCCGCCGGGCCTGGGAAGCGGCGCACACGCTATCCCGCAGGGCCTGCTGCACGGTAAGTGATGAGCTGTCACATACCGTGACGGCGATGCTTTCCACTGCTTCCAGCGCGGTGAAAGCCGCGGCGTAACCACTCTCTGACGCCACCGGCACCGCCCAGACCGCCGAGGCGCCGTTTTCCAAAAGCAGGCGGGTCAGCTCTGTCAGGCCGCTTTCCGAGCCGAAGGCACTTGCGGCATCTTCATACCGGGTCACCTGAACGGGAACGCCTGCTGTCCCCGTTTGGCACAGGGCCGCAAGACCCACTGCTTTCCCACCGGTGCTGCCGCTCACCACGGAGGATACGGTATAGGAGGAATAGACCCCCGGCCGCTCGTGTGTTACTATGCTCATATTTTTGCTCCTTTCACCTCAAAGTCCAGAAAGGCGCCGCCTTCCTCCGCCGTTGCATAGAGACAGGCCTGGCACACCGCCGTTACCGGACAGTGGTAAAGTTCTGTGTCCCGGTCAAAAGCCGTTTCTCCCTGGGTGAGAGACAAAACGGAAAGTCCGGATGGGCCACCGCTTTGAAGGGCACCCGCCAGACGGTCAAAGGCAGACTGGCAGGTCGCCGCGCCGCCCTCCCTAGGGGCGTACAGGTCCAACCCGAAAGTTATTTTCATCTTTTTCCCGTACAGTTCCCTCCAGGTTTCACTCTTCGTATCATATTGCTCTCCCAGGTAGTCGCAAAAACTGCCCGGTCCGCTCTCACAGGCTCGGATAGACACGGCTGCCGTTGCGCCGATATGGCGGGTCCGTCGGCTCTCCGGCCACGCGGTCACCGCATCCAGCCCCGCTGCCATGAGAAGTTCCGTCATGAGTTTCCGGATATGTTCCAGAGCTGTCATGCTTTTGCCTCCTCGTCACGGACACGCAGCACGGCCCACCAATGTGAGACCCCACGGCCTGACTGTATGGGCTGGGCCGCCTGCGGCTCATAATCAGTTCCTCCGCAGGAGAGATCCGTTACGCCATCCAGCGATGCATTCGCCGGTCCGAAGTACAGAAACTGGTCCTTCCGTACTACACCCATGGGGGAGGGGACCTCCTGCCGCCAGTCCTCCTGATGGGTCAGCACGGGCTGAACCAATGCCCGGACCGTCCGTATGGTTCCACTTATCCCGTAATGGAGCGTTACCGCCTGTCCGTAGCGGTCCAACAGGCGCGTACAGACCTCCTGTGCCATCATCCGACCACCCCCTGAAAAGCGAACCCGCCGTCTTTGAGCCAGGGGGCCAGAATGGCCTCCGCCCGTCTCCGAAGGGTTTCCACTGCCTGCCGGGCTTCGCCCCCCTCGCGGCGGACCGTAAAACTGCCGGCCGTAAAGCCGGTTACGCCGTCGGTCTCCTGCCCGGCAGACCGGTCGGCCAGAGCTAGCCACGCGGCGGCCAGCGAAAAAGCTTGGGCGCAATCCTCCGGCGCGATCCCCTCGCGAAGCCGTCCGGTCAACTCTGCTTCTGCAGCCTGACACAGGGGCAGCAGGCGCGAATCTTCTTCCTCGCCTAGGCCGCCCAGAGACCGGGCCAGCGCCATAATTTCTTCTGTCATCCGTTTGCCTCCCGGAAGATTAAACTGTCAAAACCTTGGCCGCGTCGGCAAAGATCTTAGCAAAACCGGCGATGGTGGTAATCGCGGCCCGCTCCAGCTGGCGGTCGATAAGCTTGTCGTACTCCACGACAACATCACTGCCCTGCACCAGTTCCAGCGCGTAATTCTTATCCAGACCGATAAGCCTGCCTCCGTTAAGGGCGGAAGTGCGCAGCAGTTTGGCACCCAGGGGGGTTGCCAGCTTGCCGGTACCCTGGAAGTTGAGGCCGGTCAGGGGGTTTTGGAATTCCTCCAGCTTCAGCATCCCCACCATCACGTCGCTGGGCACCAGAATCGTGTTCATTTCGTAGGGGTCGAACTGGGCCCAGAAATCCACCAGTGCGTCGTAGCTCACCGTACCGGCGGTACCCCCGATGGGAGAGGCGCCGATGCTCAATACCTGAGCAGCGTTTCCATTGTCATCCCCGTTTATCAGTACGTCGATGGCGTCCTCCAGCAGCATTCTGCTGATGTGGGCGCCGATCTGACGCAGCGTGACGGAAAACAGGTCCAGCTTCTGGTAACGAATCGCCTCATAGGAGGCGACCAGCATTCGTCCGCGTTTGTGCAGTTTCACCAGATTTTCCTGGGTTTTGACCGTGGTGGCCGGTATGGCAGCTCCTTCATCTACCCGACGCAGCTTTTTTTCATCGTCTGGGACTGAGGCTATGGAGCGGTAATCCAGTCCATCAAAGCGGGTCACCGCTGCGGTGATGTCGGGCAGAAGATTGGCCTCCTCCATGCCTTGCCGGACCGAACGGGCGATGTACTCTGGGAACAGCACGGCGGAGTCGGATGTGCGGAAGAATTTCTCTACAATGTCGCTGCCTGCGCCCTTTACTCGAATATCAAAACGCTTGAGCTGGCGCTGAAAGGCGTCCAGTCCCTCCATAGGGGTCCCTTTATACTGGGCCGAGGGGTCCTCATGCTCCAGTACCTGAGAAAAAGACTGGCCCGCCTGGTGGTACATGCCCTTTTCCAGCTTCAGATTCTCGCAGTGATATGCCATAGGTGTAACCTCCCTTTTACTTACAGACAGATGGTGACAGTGCCTGCCGCCGCATCGGTGGAGACCACCAGATACTCTCGGCCGGCACCGCTGGCAGCCGTTTTGACGCCGCCGCTGCCGTCGGCGCACAACTCGGCCCAGCCGGGGACGATGCCGCCGTTTTCGGCGGGCAGCGTTGTAAAGCCGCCTACCTGTACGCCGGTGAAACCGTCGGAAGAGACGGAGAGTGCCACGCCACAGAATTTATCTCCGTCTGCGCAGGGGGCCGCCGTTCCATTCCCGCTCACCTTGACCACCTGACCGGCCTTTACGCCGCTGGCAGCGAAAAAGGTGGCTGTTATGCTGCCAATTTCCTCAAATGAAATACGTTTGCTCATGCAGGTTCTCCTTTCTTTTCCACCGCGGGGTTTAGATTTGGTAATCTCCGTCGCCCGCAGTGCTCTCCTGTGCTTCGGTGCGGTATGTCAGCTGGACTCCGCCGGGATAACGGTCCTCCGCCCGCTGCTGGAAACTCTTTCTCAACGCCTTCAGCTCCAGTTCGTCCAGCTTGCCCGCAATGGTCTCTAAAGTCCCGGTATCCAGATTTTTCTCCGCCAGACAGCCTAGGCGTACCACCTCCCGGCGCAATCCGCTCAAATAACGGCGCCCCAGTTCGGCCTCATGTTCCAATGACTTAAGCTGTTCCAGCAGGGGGCCGTTTCCCGCCAGTGCTGTTTTTAGCTCCATTCCGCTATAGGATTTTTTTAGAACGCCGGCGTTCCGCTGAGCAGGAACCGCAACGAAGGACCACTCATAGGCGTCGGTCACGCCGTCCAGCTCCGCCCAGCACAGTTTCTGGTTATAGGTTCGGCCCTTCATATGGTGGCAGAGCTCCCGGTCGTTTATGTCGTTACCGCAGATGGAGCAGATCGAGCGGGCCACGGCGCAGCCCACGGAAATCTCCTTTTTGATTCCGCCCTCAATCTCAGCGATTAGGTTCCGGTTGGCCTCAGTGCGCAGCAGGTAGGCCCAGGCTTTTACATAGCGGCTTTCGTCACCCGCTGCGGTGGTGACCCCGGACTCTGTCACGACCTCCGCCCGGTAAATGCGGGCGGTCTGTTTCCCAGCGCTCCAATCGTGGTCGAAGATGCCACTTTTGCCCACAAAGCGCCCGGCCAGCTCCTCCAGTGCGGTGGGGGAAAAGCGTTCCCAGTCCCGGTCGATTTCGTTGTCGCACAACCGCAGGGAAAAGATGTAGACCTCCTCTGCCGTCAGCGGCCGGCGGCTCCAGGTACTAATGAGTTCCAGATTGTTTTCATCTGGTACTGTTCCGGCGTTTATGCCGGCTTCTTTTCTGACTTCCATGTCCTGCCTCCCATTTTTATATGTGTGTTCCGGTGCTGGCTTCCAGCTCTAGGTTTTTTGCCTGCTGTAAATAGAGGGTGGCCTTGGCTTCTTCTACTTCGTCCTGAAGGTTGATATCGTCCCATTGGACCTCTGCGCCGCCGCTAAAACCGTGTAGGCGTAGCCACAGTTCACAGATGCGCTCTACCACCGGGTTCAGCGTCCGGCGGATGGCGGTGATTTCACTGGTCATCATGTCGGCCTGCTGGGCGCTCATGCGTTCGGTGGAGGACCAGGACAGGCCCAGCAGGAAGGGTGGAATACCCGTGCGGGCGATTAGCTGCTCCAATATCTGCCGCACGGGTACCTGGCTATCCAACACCTGGTTGTCTGCGCCGATGACCTTGATGTCTACGTCGCCCACGGCCACAAAGTCGCGGACGCTGCCCTGTTTGCCTGCCTGCATGGCGGCGCTCCACTCCCGGGCCAGGGCCTGACACCGTTCCTGCGCGTAGACTCTGTCCGTGCTGTCGCTGCCGGGTTTGCATACCACGGCGAAACGTACGTTTCCCATGCGTTCCCAGTTCATGCCGGTGGCCTGATAGATTTTCAGGAGAATTTCAGTCAGAAAGGGCATGGACCGCAGCAGTGATACCCCGTAAGGGCTGTCGGTCTCAGGCTGAAACGGGGTAAACAGCAGCAAATCCTGACAGGGAAGGGCCTCAATGGTTCCGTTTTCCCGCCGGGCGCACAGTGTGGTTTCCAGGGGAGAATTTCCCTCCCGGATCTCCAAATCCGCGGGATTGCCGCACAGCAGGGCGGCAATCTCCCGACGGTCTCGGGTTAGCACCAATTCTCCGATACCCCGGCCGCAGGTCAGCATGGTGTCCAGATAACAGTCGAGAAAGGACTGCAGGCCCCGCTGCCCCCGACCGGTATTTACGTGAGTCAAAAAATCTGTCAGGTCTACCTGTGCGCGCTGGTCGCCGCACTGAATCTGTACGCCGCCGCTTAGTCGGATCAGCTTCAGGATAGCGGCGTCCACAATAGGAACGGCTTCTCTAATCTGACGGTACAGTGCGATTTCCCCGTTGCGCAGAGGAACATAGCCGTCCAGAAGTCCGAAGGGATGCCGCCCTCCGTTCCTTAACTGTACCGCTGCCGCTGCCGGTATTTTGTCTGTGTCAGCTGTCCGTTTCGGCCATCCCATATAGGATCACCCTCGTTTCTTCAGAATTTGCCCCGCTCCGCCCAGCCCGCGCTCCAGACCGGCCTGCTTTCCCTCAGACTCATGGCAAAATAGCGCATGTCATCCATGGCGTGGTCGTATTCCTTCCGCACAGTGTCCTGCCCGCCTGCCCGGCTGTCCCAACGGTAAAGGCCAAATTCCCTCAGAATGTCGGGGCAAGTGTTACAGATCACCAGTGCCTGTGTCTGGAGGGCCTCAGCCGTGATATGGATACCCGCCAGCACATCGTTGTCCGCTTTTCGCACCGGCCAGCCCTCCCGGCGCAGGGCTTCCAGAAAGCTGGCCGCCGACGGGTCTACAATGACCTGTTCAATTTTCCGCCCGCTGGCCAGTCGCACTAGATCCTTCACGTATTCCCCGTCGGTTTTCTGCCGTCCTTCCAGCCGGGAGTCGTAGTAATATTCCGCCACCCGGTACCAAGTCCCGTTTTTTTGACCCCACAGGCCGAAGGAAGCGGGATTGACTGTGCCATAATCGCAGGAAATACGCCAGTGGGAAAAAGGGCCGCACGGTGGGGGCGGGGCCTTGGCCGGGTCGAAAAAGCTGTAAACCAGTCCCTCCGCCGCTGTCCACTCGCCCAGGACGAACCGCCGGTAAAAGGTTCCGCGGAACCGGGTCCGGTAGGCCGCCCGGGTTCGCGGGGAGAGGGCAGGATTGTCCTCCATGGTGAAGTGAAAGTAGCAGGCCCGTCTTTCCTTCTGCTTTTGAATCCACTCCTGGTAGAACCAGTGGCCGGGCCCTTCCGGATTGCAGGAAAACCACAGCCGGCTGCCTTCTACCGAGCAGCGGGCGCAGGCCTGCTCCACGAAAGAGCGGGGCATCAGGACTACCTCGTCCAGAAGGAGACCGGCCAGTGTAATGCCTTGAATGCCCGCGGCGCTGGCCTCGTCTTTGCCGCCAAAAAGGAAAAAGATATTCTCACGCCGGCCGTATCGGACCGTGAGCTTGCTCTGGGAGACCCGCTCCGTGACCTGAAACCCAAGCTTCCGCAGAACCGTCAGTGCCGGAGGCAAAAGGTTGCGCCGTACCGCACCTACGCTACGGGCGCACAGAGCAAACTGCTGCCGCTGAAATCGTGCCATGGCCCATAAAAAAAAGGACAGTCCCAGGCAGAAGGTCTTTCCGCTCCGCACGGCACCGTCGCAGATGATTGCCTCACAGTTCCGGTAGAACGGGTCATGCCACCAGGCCAGTACCGCGTTTTGTTTTTGGGAAAAAGACAGTGGTTTCATAACAATCGTTCAGCTCTCATGCTCACGTGTCCCTTCCAGCGCCCGGAAAAAAGCGTCTGCGTCCTCGCTGTCATCCTGAAGCATGGCATACAGCTTTTCTAGGGTCAGGGTCCGGTCCAGCAGCTTCAGTTCCACTGCGCCGTTCCCGTGCCGGCGGAATTCGGTCAAACATTTCAGGTCCAGCTTGTCAATCTTATCCAACTGTTTGCCATCCAGAAAAGCCAGCTTGACGGCATCGTTTACTTTGCAGGATGCCAGAAGTTCCATCCGTTTCAGAATTTGTTCCCGGCGGTCTCGCTCTGTCTTCATCGGTTTCACCTCACACTTGTGGAGGGCAGAAGAAAAATGTTGTATTATTTGGTGCATATAAGAGTAAAAAGAGGCTTGTTTTCGTGCTCAGAAGTATAAAAAGCGGCGGCTGGTTTCAACCAGCCGCCGCTTTTTATACAGTCAAAACGAAAAGCGTTTAGTGATTTAAAGCCCGTACCCGCAGAATGCCGCCGATAGAGCGAATTTTCTGGATTACATCGTGGTCCACCAAGGTATTTACATCCACCACGGTGTAGGCGTAATTACCACGGGACTTGTTGGTCAGATTCTCCACGTTTACGTCGGTAGCGGAGAGCGCGGAGGTGATGGAAGCCAGCATATTGGGTACGTTCCGATGAATGATACATAGACGAGCCATGCCGCTGCGTTCCTGAACCAGTGTGGGAAGATTCACGGAGTTTTTAATGTTGCCGGTGCAGAGATAGTCGTCCATTTCACGGGCTGCCATCACGGCGCAGTTGGCTTCGCTTTCAATCGTGGTGCCGCCCAGGTGGGGTGTAGCAACCACATTTTTGGTGCGAATGAGGCGGTCGGTAGGAAAATCGGTGACATAGCGCGCAATCTTGCCGCTCTCCAATCCCCGAATCAGGGCGTCCTCATTAATTACCTCGCCCCTAGCGTAGTTGATGATGCGTACGTTGTCCTTCATACAGGCAATCGCGTCATCATCGACCATGTCCCGGGTTTCGTCAGTGAGAGGAACGTGGAGGGTGAGATAATCACAGGAACGCAGCAGTGCGCCAAAATCAGCCACCCGCTTAACATCGCGGGAGACTTTCCATGCGGCGTCTACGGACAGGTAGGGGTCGTAAGCATATACAGTCATGCCTAGATCCAGGGCGATGTTGGCCGTTAAACTGCCCACATTGCCAGTGCCCACCACGCCCAGAATTTTCCCGGCGTATTCTGGGCCGGAGAACTGCTTTTTGATTTTCTCCATGGCCACTTCCACTGGGACCCCGTCATTATGATAGTGGTAAACCCAGTTTACCGCGCCCAAAAGGTCCCGGGAAGCCATGGACAGGCCGAATACGAACAGCTCTTTGACGCCGTTGGCGTTGGCGCCGGGGGAATTAAAAACAGCGATACCCTCTTCGGTGCAGCGGTCCAGCGGGATACTGTTGACGCCGATACCGGCTCGGGCAATACACAGCAGTTCGGGATTAAACTCGTAATTTAACATATTGGTGGCGCGGACAAAGATGGCGTCCGGCTTTTCCATTTCCTCAGAGATGGTATAACGGTCCGGAGTCAGAATTTCCCGGCAAGCGGGAGAAATATGGTTGAGTGTTTTAACGTGAAACATCACGATTCCCTCCAAAATAAAATTAGTTTGCCCGGTCAAAGGCGGTGATGAAATCGACTAGCTTTTCCACACCCTCCATGGGCATGGCGTTATAGATGCTGGCCCGCATGCCGCCCACGGAGCGGTGTCCTTTCAGGTTAGTCATGCCGGCGGCCGACGCTTCCCCGACAAATTTGGCGTCCAGCGCGGCGTCGCCTGTGCGAAAGACCACGTTCATGTCGCTGCGGCTATCGGGCGCCACCGCGCAGGTAAACAGGCGGCTGTGGTCAATGACATCGTAGAGTAGCTGGGCCTTTTTACGCTTTGTACGTTCCATGCCGGCAAGTCCGCCCTGCTCATCCAGCCAGTCCAGCACCAGACCCAGAATATAAATACACCAGCAGGGGGGGGTGTTGAACATGGAATCCTTGTCAATCATGGTTTTGTAATTTAGCATAAGCGGAGTAATCGGCAGTTCACGGCCAGCCAGGTCTTCCCGGATGACCACCACGGTCAGGCCGGCTGGAGCCATGTTTTTCTGGGCGCCAGCAAAGATAATGCCATATCGGGATACATCCACCGGACGGGTAAGGATGTCTGAAGACATATCGCACACCAGGGGAACGGGGCCTGTGTCGGGGATATACTGCCACTCCGTACCATAAATGGTATTGTTGGCGCAATAGTAAAAATATGATGCTTCAGAATCCAGGTTCAACTGGCTCTGGGTAGGGATATAGGTGTACCCTCGGTCTTTCGAGGAAGCGGCCACAGAGATGTTGCCGTACTTGGTGGCTTCCTTGCGCGCGGAGTCGGAAAAACGGCCGGTTACGGCGTAATCGGCCGTTCCGGTGCAGCCGATAAGGTTCAGCGGGACGGCGGAGAACTGTGTGGTGGCGCCGCCCTGCAGAAACAGGATCTTGTAGCCGTCGGGCACGTTCAGCAGCCGCCGGAACTTTTCCTGCGCGTCTTGGAAGATACGGTCAAAGACAGGTGATCGGTGGCTCATCTCCATTACAGACATACCGCAGCCGCGGTAGTCGGTAATTTCTGTGGCTGCCTGCTCCAGAACAGAGAGAGGGAGCATGGAAGGGCCGGCGGAAAAATTGTAAACGCGCTTACCCATGGTTGAGATGGCCTCCTTTTAATTCGGTAAAGGGACCAATCCAGCCACTTTACCATATTAAAGTTGATTATATCGAAGCACCGGGAATCTGTCAAGGAGAGAGTAAGCCAAAAACCAACAGGCATAAGAAAAATTCTTTGTGAAAGATGAGCGTGAATTTTACAAATAGTGATTTCCAATACAGAGCGGTTGTGCTATGATTATAACAAATGAATCGCACCGTTAACGTGCGCAGGCGGGCACGAAAATTTGAAAATGAAAAAAGCCGGGGCGGATTGCCCCCGCATTTTCAAAGGGCTGCAGAATGCGGTTGCACCGAAAGAGAGGAGGCGCGACATGAATTTAAGGGAGATCAGGGACATTCTCGACGCGACTGTTTTCTGCGGTGAGAATAGCTTGGACCGGGAAGTAAAGTCGGCCTGTGCCAGCGATTTTATGAGTGATGTGCTGGCCTTTGTGAAGAATCAGGGCTTATTGCTTACCGGCATGGTGAACCCACAAGTTGTGCGCACGGCGGAAATGATGGACATGTGCTGTATTGTCTTTGTACGGGGTAAGCAGCCGGACGAAGTCATTCTTCAGATGGCGCGTGAGCGGGACATTGTGGTGATGGGCTGTAAACAGCGGCTATTTATTGCATGCGGGCTGCTTTACAGCAAAGGACTGGCAGGTGAGTGAACGATGAGTGAGGTAAAGCTGACCTATCAGGTGGATGGAGGTGACCTGGTCCAGGCAGGGGAAGCCTCCAGCAAAATGAAAATGACGCTAAAGAAGCTTGGTATGCCCGCCGAGGCGATTCGCAAGGCGGCGATTTGCATGTATGAAGGTGAAATCAATATGGTCATCCACGCGGACGGTGGCCGCGTGGAGGTGGAAGTCGGACTGGATAAAATTGTAATTCGCCTGATTGACCATGGCCCGGGTATTCCTGATGTGGATAAAGCGATGGAGGAAGGGTTTACGACGGCCGGAGCGGCGGCCCGCAATCTTGGATTTGGGGCCGGTATGGGCCTGCCCAATATGAAGCGCTACTCCGACGATATGGAAGTTGATACGATTGTTGGCGTTGGAACGACGGTAACAATGCGTGTCGACTGCTGAGCGAATAGGATTTGTAACTCATCAGGAGGGAACTGCAATGATAGAACACTCCGTGATTTTGGAATATCAGCGATGCCGTGGCTGTACTACTTGCATCAAAAACTGCCCGACGGAGGCTATCCGCGTACGTAACGGAAAGGCAACAATTCTGAGTGAGCGCTGTATCGACTGCGGGAAATGTATCCAAGTCTGTCCCCATAAGGCAATCAAGTCGGTGGGAGACACGCTGGACCGAATCGGAGAATTCAAGTACTGTGTGGCGCTGCCCGACCCTTCTCTTTACGGGCAGTTTCAGCATTTGGACGATATCAATATCGTACTTACCGCCCTTTTGGAGATCGGATTTGACCATGTTTTTGAAACTGCCCGCGCGGGCGATATCCTGGCCGATTATATGCGGCAGTGTATTGCCGCGGGCAGCCTGAAGGTCAAACCGCAGATTTCATCGGCCTGCCCGGCTATTCTTCGGCTTATTCGGCTTCGGTTTCCCAAGCTGATCCCTAATGTGGCACAGATTCCATCTCCGCTGGAGCTGGCCGCCGTCATGGCCCGCCAGGAGGCTGTGGAGGAGACCGGACTAAAGCCGGAGGATATCGGAATTTTTGCTATCGTCCCGTGTTCCTGTGAGGTAACAGCCGCCCAGGCTGCAGGCGCGTCTCAGCAGAGCATCGACGTGTGTCTCGCCGCCCGGGACGTCTATTTAAAACTGCTGGAGCCGATGAAAAATTGCAAGGAAGTTAAGCAGCTCTCCTCCGCGGGCGTCATGGGTATGGGCTGGGCGTTTGTAGGCGGAGAAAGTGCTTCCAGACTTAATGAGAGCTATGTGGCGGTAGACGGTATTGAAAATTGTATCCGCATGTTGGAGGAGATTGAGGACGGCCGTCTGCCGGAGGCGGACTTTATTGAACTCAATGCCTGTGTGCAGGGCTGTGTAGGCGGCTGTTTTAATGTGGAGAACCCCTATGGTGCCCGTATGCGTATCAAAAAGCTCATGCGCGGCATGCCTGCATCCCGCAATCACTATGATGAAACCCAGCTCAGCCGGGATGTACTTCAGGGCCGTGAGCTACAGTATATTCCAGCCCTTCTGCTGGATGAGGATCGGTTCGCCGCCATGGAAAAGCTCATGAAGATTAATAAGCTGGAGCGTACGCTGCCGGGTCTGGACTGTGGTTCTTGTGGAGCGCCTTCCTGCCATGCATTGGCGGAGGACGTGATATTGGGCCGGGCCAGTGAAGAAGACTGTATATTTAAGGTGCGGGAACGCACTCGTGATATGGCCGGTGGGGGCGATGCGGATGAGTATTTGCCTGCGCCGTTTCGTCATCAGCTCAAGCGGGCGCCGGACGATAGTCCGCAGTCTGATGTGGAACATAAAGGAGGAACTGACCAATGACTGTTAAAGAGCTTATTCAGATGCTGGCGCTGACGAAGTTCAGCCTGCCTCAGCCCGACCGGGAGGTCACGGGTGGCTACGTGGGAGATTTGCTGTCTTGGGTAATGGGACGGGCCCAGGCCGGGAACGCATGGATCACCATTATGTCCAACCAGAACGTGGCAGCTGTGGCTGTTATGGCGGAGGTCTCCTGCGTGATCCTAACGGAAGGGGTTGTGCCGGATGATGCGCTGCTCCAGCGTGCTAGGCAGCAGGGGATTAATCTGCTGGGGACGATTCTATCCACCTATGATACGGCGGCGGCCCTGAAGCAGTTCCTGTCATGAAAGCCGCTTTTGACCTGCATCTGCATTCCTGTCTGTCACCCTGCGGGGACAGTGCCATGACGCCCGCAACCATCGCGGGAATGTGCCGATTGGCGGGGCTGGATGTGGCGGCGCTTACTGACCACAATTCCACCGGAAACTGTGCCGCCTTCTGCGAAGCGGCCCGGCGTTACGGTCTGCTGGGAATTCCAGGGATGGAACTTTGCACTGTGGAGGAGGTACATGTGGTGTGCCTGTTGCCCAGCCTGGCGGCGGCGGCGGCTTTCGGGGCGGAGGTATACCGCAGTCTGCCGGACTGTGACAATAACCGGAAGGTTTTTGGCCCTCAGATTTACATGGATGTGGAGGACCGGATTCTGGGAGAGGAAAAACGAATGCTGGCCGCGGCCAGTGCCATCGGGATTTACGAGGTGCCGGTGCTGATGGAGAAGTATGGGGGGGTGGCCTATCCCGCCCATGTGGACCGGCCTGCCTTCTCGCTTCTGTCCAATCTGGGCCTATGGGACCCGGATCTCCGGTTTCCACTGGCCGAATTGTCCCGAAATTGTCCGGAGCACTTTGTGGAGAATCGGCCCGATTTGATGGGCGTGCCCACCATCATGGCTTCCGATGCGCACTATATTGAACAGATCACAGACGCCAGTCAGTGGATGGAAATTCCTAGGTTGGAAGCATCCAGTGTATTGGCGTGGCTAAAGAATCTAAAGATAGAACAATGTTCCAGATTGCGCAACCCTAAAAGTTGAAAAGTACAAAAAAATCGGATGTTATGTTGAGTTTATAGGGCAATTGCGCTACAATGGAGCTTGCGTGAAAACATGGAATGGAAATGGCATTGGGGAATTGCCATCTATTGAAGGAGGAGAACGCGAACATGCCAAACTGCAAAACGGTTGTCCCATACGCGGGGACAAAGGAACAGGAGGACCGGTTGCGTAAGGTCATTACCCAGCATAAGGGCCAGCCGGGAGCGACTATGCCGGTTCTTCAGGCGGCTCAGGAGATTTTCGGCTATCTTCCGGAGGAAGTTCAGATTATGATTGCCGAAGGATTGGATATTCCACTGACTGAGGTTTATGGTGTGGCCTCATTTTATGCTCAATTTACCCTCAACCCCAAAGGAAAGTATCGTATCAGTGTCTGCCTTGGCACGGCCTGCTATGTGAAGGGCGCTTCTGATGTTCTGGCCGCGGTGGAGAGGCATTTGAAGGTCGCGCCCGGCTCGATTACGCCAGATGGAAAATTTTCCCTTGACGCGTGCCGCTGCATCGGCGCATGTGGTTTGGCCCCGGTTATGATGATTAATAATGATGTCTATGGCCGTCTTACACCGGATAAGGTAGCTGACATTCTGGATAAATATGAATAATAGCGGCGGCAGGCTGTACTGATGCGGCCACTGCCTGGAGGAAGTCCGGATGAAAGAACTTTCCCTCAATATTCTCGATGTTTCGCAGAATTCCATTTCGGCTGGCGCGACCGCGCTGGATATTACGGTGACCTCGTCCGGAGACGGGATTCTTACGATTACGGTTGCGGATAATGGATGCGGTATGTCTCCGGAATTTTTGGCGCGCTGCACCGATCCCTTTACCACCACCCGATCCACGCGTAAGGTGGGCTTGGGTTTACCTCTGCTGCGTCTGGCGGCGGAGCAGGCGGGGGGAAACCTGGACATCAACAGCCAGTTGGGCAAGGGCACGGTCGTAACTGCGCGGTTCAGGGAGGATCACATTGACTGTCCGCCGCTGGGTGACTTGGCGGGGACGATATCCATACTCATTCAGGGTGCGCCCGACACGTTGGAGATCGTCTACACGCATCGTACCCCCGCCGGTATGTTCCGGCTGGATACCCGTGAGCTCCGAAAGATACTGGGGCGGGATATTCCTTTATCCAGCCCGGAAGTTTCCGCGTGGATTCGGGACTACCTTGCAGAGGGAGAGCAGATCACCATGATGAGTACGCCCAAGACGGATGAGAAAGATTGAAATAAGGAGTTGAAGAGACTTTGAAAAGCCTGGAAGAACTGAGGGCCATTCGTGAAAAGATGCAGAAACAGCTGAATCTGCGCGAGAAAAACGAAGACAGCATTCGCGTCGTGGTCGGTATGGCCACCTGCGGTATTGCGGCCGGAGCCAAGCCCGTGCTGGAGGCATTTCTGGATGAGGTCGAGAAACGCAATCTGAGCAATGTTGTGGTTTCTCAGACCGGCTGTATCGGTGTTTGTCAACTGGAACCGATTGCCGAGGTCTATGTCCCCGGCGAAGAAAAAACCACGTATGTAAGGCTTACTGCGGATAAAGTTCCCCGCATTGTTACCGAGCATCTGGTGAACCATCGGATTGTTACCGAGTTCACCATTGGCGCGGCCAAATAAGGGAGGGAAACGAAATGAATCATATCCGTTCTCAGATTCTGGTGTGCGCGGGCACCGGCTGCACCTCGTCCAGTAGCCCCGCCATCATTGCGGCGTTCCAGAAGGAACTGGAAGCGCAGAAACTAACGGAAGAAGTTAAGATTGTTCAGACCGGCTGCTTCGGCTTGTGTGCCATGGGCCCTGTAGTCCTTGTTTATCCGGAGGGGGCATTCTATACCCATGTAAAGGCGGACGACGTGAAGGAGATTGTCTCCGAGCACATCGTGAAGGGCCGTATTGTGAGGCGTCTGCTCCACAAAGAGGGTCAGGATGCCGGCCAAACCACGTCTCTGTCTGACACCCAGTTTTACAAGCGGCAGACCCGCATTGCGCTGCGCAACTGCGGTGTTATTAACCCCGAGTCCATTGATGAGTATATCGGTACTGGCGGTTACGAAGCTCTGGGCCGCGCGCTTACTCAGCAGACCCCACAGGAGATCATCGACAAGGTGCTGGCCTCCGGTCTGCGGGGCCGCGGCGGTGCAGGTTTCCCCACCGGCCGCAAGTGGCAGATGACCCACGACGCAGTCAGCCCCGACGGCGTGAAGTTCGTTTGCTGTAACGCAGATGAGGGCGACCCCGGTGCTTTCATGGACCGGTCCGTGCTGGAAGGTGATCCTCACGCCGTCGTGGAGGCTATGACGATCGCCGGCTACGCCATTGGGGCCCATCAGGGTTATATTTATGTCCGCGCCGAATACCCCATTGCGATTAAGCGCCTGCAGATTGCCATAGACCAGGCCCGCGAATACGGTATACTGGGCGAGAATATTTTCAATTCCGGTTTTAATTTTAATTTGGAGCTGCGCTTGGGTGCCGGCGCCTTTGTCTGTGGTGAGGAAACCGCGCTCATGACTTCCATCGAGGGGAAACGTGGCGAGCCTCATCCCCGCCCTCCGTTCCCGGCCAATAAGGGCCTGTTCCAGCGCCCCACCCTGCTGAACAATGTGGAAACCTACGCCAATATCACCTGGATTTTGAACGAGGGCCCGGAGAAATACGCCGCCATTGGTACGCCCAAATCCGCAGGCACCAAGGTGTTTGCTCTGGGTGGCAAAATTACCAACACCGGTTTGGTGGAGATTCCCATGGGCACCCCATTACGCACCATCATCGAGGACATCGGCGGTGGATGCCCCAATGGCAAGAAATTTAAGGCGGCCCAGACCGGCGGCCCCTCCGGCGGGTGCATTCCCGCTTCCCTGATCGATACGCCCATGGATTTCGATTCTCTGGGTTCTATTGGGTCCATGATCGGCTCCGGCGGCCTTATCGTCATGGACGAGGACAACTGCATGGTGGATATTGCCAAATTTTTCCTGGAGTTCATCATCGACGAGTCCTGCGGCAAGTGCTCCCCCTGCCGGATTGGTACCAAACGTCTGTATGAGCTACTTACCAAGATCACCGAGGGCGAGGGGACCATGGAGGATCTGGACACCATTGAGGAGCTGTGCCTGCATCTGAAGTCCAGTGCTCTGTGTGGCTTGGGCCAGACCGCCCCCAACCCGGTGCTGTCCACTCTGCGCTATTTCCGGGACGAGTACATTGCCCATGTGGTGGATAAACGCTGTCCCGCCGGTGTATGCAAAAAGCTGATTCACTATACGATTGACCCTGCCAAATGCAAGGGCTGTACGCTCTGCGCCAGAAACTGTCCCACCAAGGCAATCACGGGCGCGGTCAAAGCTCCTCATACCATCGAGCAGGAAAAGTGCATCAAATGCGGCGCCTGTATGGCTAGCTGCCGGTTTGACGCTATTTCCAAGCACTAAGGAGGGGAAAGAAGAACATGGAACAGAAAATGGTCAATCTAAAGATCAATAATATCCCGGTCACGGTGCCCGAAGGTACCTGTGTGCTGGAAGCCGCCCGCAACGCGGGTATCAAAATTCCTTCCCTTTGCTACCTGAAGGGCATTAATGAGATTGGTGCCTGCCGGATCTGTGTGGTAGAGGTAAAGGGGGCTAAGAGCCTGGTGGCCTCCTGCGTCTACCCGGTCTCCGAGGGCATGGAGGTGTTTACCAACACCGAGAAGGTCCGGAAATCCCGTCAGCTCACCTTGGAACTGATTCTGTCCAACCACCGCATGGACTGTCTGACCTGCGCCCGCAATGCGCACTGCGAGTTGCGGGAGCTGGCCGCTGAGCTGGGTATCGATGCGGTCCGCTACGCCAACGACGAACTATTGCCCCGGATTGAGGATTCTGCAGATCATCTGATCCGGGATAATTCCAAGTGTGTGCTCTGCCGCCGCTGTACCGCCGTCTGTCGTAAGACGCAAGAGGTCGGTGTTATCGGGCCTAATGACCGTGGCTTTGCGACCCATATCGGCTGTGCATTTGACCGGGACCTGAACGAGGTGGACTGCGTTTCCTGTGGCCAGTGTATCGTGGCATGTCCCACTGGCGCCCTCAGCGAGAAAGACGATACGGGCAGGGTCTGGGCCGCACTGAACGACCCCGCCAAGCATGTGGTGGTGGGTGCCGCTCCCGCCGTGCGCGTTACGCTGGGCGAGTGTTTTGATATGCCGTTCGGTACCAATGTGGAAGGCAAGATGAACGCCGCACTTCGCCGTCTTGGCTTTGACAAGGTGTTCGACGTGGAAAATGCCGCCGACTTCACCATTATGGAAGAAGGCACCGAGTTCCTGAACCGCCTGCAGAACGGAGGTACGCTGCCCCTCATTACGTCCTGCTCACCTGGATGGATCCGCTACTGCGAGCAGCACTATCCCGATATGCTGTCCCACCTGTCCTCCTGCAAATCTCCGCAGCAGATGTTCGGTTCTCTGGTGAAGTCCTACTACGCCGAGACCGCCGGCATTGATCCCAAGGATATTGTGGTGGTCACCGTTATGCCCTGCACAGCCAAAAAGTATGAGGCCAAGCGCGAGGAACAGCGTCTGGCAAATGGTTGCATGCCTGTGGATATCTCCATCACCACTCGTGAACTGGCCCGCATGATTCAGCACGCTGGCATTCTGTTTGACCATCTGCCCGACGAGGAAGTGGACCCCATGCTGGGTCTGGCTACCGGCGCGGCGGTTATTTTCGGCACTACCGGCGGCGTAATGGAAGCCGCTCTGCGTACCGTAGTAGAGAAGGTCACCAATGGTGCGATGAAGCCGCTCGAATTTAAGGAAGTCCGGGGACTCACCGGTATTAAGGAGGCCAGCTATGATTTGCCCGGCAAGACCGTGCACGTGGCGGTAGCCTCTGGCCTTGCCAGCGCCAAGAAGGTTTTGGACGGCATCAAGGATGGTACCATGAAGTACGATTTTGTGGAGATCATGGCATGCCCCGGTGGCTGCATCAACGGCGGCGGCCAGCCTCTCCACTCCTCTGAAGTGCTCTCCTTCACCGATGTCCGCGGGCTGCGTGCAGCCGCGCTCTATAAGCAGGACGAGAATATGCCGATCCGTAGAAGCCACGAGAATCCTGTGGTCAAGAAGGTCTATGCCGAGTATCTGGGTGAACCCGGTGGCCACAAGGCGCATGAGCTTCTCCACTGCACGTATATTGCTCACCCGAAATACCATTTTAAGAAGAATTAGTAATCTGAAATCCGGAGGCCGCCCCGCCCAATCGGCTGGGGCGGCTTTTCTTGCATTTTCCACAGTATGGGTGTAAAATGCCTGTATCTGACCCAGGTGGGCATTCAGGAGGGCAACCTATGCAGTATACGTTTGAACAATATAAGGAGAGCGCCGACTATATTCGTACACAGATTGGCACTTTTCAGCCCAAAGTGGCCATGATACTGGGCTCCGGGCTGGGCTTTCTGGGCGATCAGGTGGAGCAGCCGGCCGCAGTCTCCTACCGGGATATTCCGCATTTTAAGACGTCTACCGCGCCCGGCCATAAGGGCCGTCTGGTTTTTGGCCGTCTGGCGGGGCAAAATGTGGCGGTTATGCAGGGGCGCATGCACCACTATGAGGGTTACTCTTATGAGGATGTGGCCTATGCCGTACGGGTTTTACGCCTTCTGGGCTGTGATACTCTGATTGTGACCAATGCCGCCGGCGGTGTCAATCTGTCATTCAAAGCCGGCGATCTAATGCTGATTACCGACCAGATCAAAATTTTCATGGAGTCTCCGCTGCGGGGAGAAAACCTGCCGCAGTTCGGTCCCCGCTTCCCGGATGCCTCTCAGCTCTATACGCCCGCCCTTCGGGAGATTGCCCGAACCGCCGGGAGGGAACTTGACATCCCGCTGCGGGAGGGTGTCTATATGTATTTTCCCGGCCCCCAGTACGAGACGCCGGCGGAAGTGCGCCTTGCGCGGACGCTGGGCGCCGATGCGGTGGGCATGTCCACCGCTCCGGAGGTCATTACCGCCGGCCACTGCGGTATGCGGGTACTGGGCTTTACCTTGGTGAGTAATATGGCCGCCGGAATTTTAAACCAGCCGCTCACGGAGCGGGAAGTGCTGGACGCGGCCGAGGCGGCCCAGGAGGAATTTTCCGCTCTGGTGCTCCGCTGCCTCTCCAAAATGGAAGCCTGAAAGGAGCAAGTTACCATGTCAACCCTGATTTATAACTGCACCGCGGTTCTGATGGACGAAGCGCATACGGTTCTGCCCGGCGCCTGCGTGACCGTGGAGGGGCGGAAAATTTCGTCTGTGGGTACCGCCCGACCGGATGGTTCGTTTGACGAGACCGTCGATGCCGGAGGCGGTATTCTGATGCCTGGTCTGGTAAACGCCCATACCCATATTCCCATGACACTTATGCGGGGTTACGGCGACGGCCATGCGCTTCAGGAGTGGTTAAATGACTATATTTTTCCGGTTGAAGCCAAATTGGACGACCGGGCGGTCCGCGCCGGGTCCGACCTTGCGCTGTGTGAGCTGATTGCCTCCGGCGTCACTACCATCGCGGATATGTATATGTTCTGCGATACCATCGCACAGGAGGTGGTTGCCTCCGGTATCAATGCCAATATTGCCCGGGGCACCACCCTGTTTACGGATAATTTTGATTTTAAGACTTATCCCGCCTGTGTGGAGCTGCGGGAACTGGTGGACCGCTGGCATGGTTATCAGGACGGCCAAATTCTCATTGACGCCTGCATCCACGGAGAGTACACGTCCCGCCCTGCCCTGTGGGAGGCGCTGGCGCAATATGCCGCCGACCGGAAGCTGGGCATGCATATACATGTGTCGGAGACAAAAACTGAACATGAGGAGTGTAAAGGCCGCTGGGGCGCTACGCCCATACAGACCCTGGACCGGTACGGCGTATGGGATGTACGGGCAATTGCCGCTCACTGCGTATGGACTACCCCGGAGGACTGGGCGCTCATGGCGGAGAAGGGGGTATCGGCTGTCCATAATCCGGCCTCTAATCTGAAACTGGGCTCCGGCGTAGCCCCGGTGGTGGAAATGCGTCAGGCGGGCGTCAATGTATGCCTGGGCACCGACGGAGTATCATCGAACAACAGCCACGACCTGTTTGAGGATATGAAACTGGCGGCCCTGCTGCAAGCCGGTACACGCTGCGATCCGCTGGCTCTGTCCGCATGGGACGCGCTGGAGATGGCTACGGTGGATGGCGCCCGGGCGCTGGGCCGTAATACCGGGCGCATCGAAGCCGGTCGGGATGCGGATCTGATTCTGCTGGATGCCTCGGCGCCCAACCTGATTCCATGCCATAATGCCGCCTCCAACCTGGTCTATGCAGCCCACGGATCAAATGTAACGATGAATATGGCCCGCGGGCAGGTCATATACAAAAATGGGGAATTTTTTACCATTGATCTGGAGCGGGTAAAGCGGGAAGTGGCGGAATACGCCCTGCCCAGACTGTTCGGCTGAGTTACGCGGCCGGATATTTCCTTAATTGTCATGGAGAAAGGCTGTGTTCCTTTTGTCAGATCACACTCCGGAGAAAAAGAGCACCTTTTTCGGCGGCGCGGCCATTCTGGCCGCTGGTATTGCCATAGTAAAACTCATCGGCGCCCTGTATAAGATTCCGCTTGGAAACATTCTGGGTGATGAGGGTTTCGGGCATTTCAACAATGCCTATGTTATCTTTAACCTGTTGCTTATGATCTCCACGGCCGGTCTGCCGGTGGCCCTCAGTAAGACCATCTCCGAGGCCAACGCGCTGGGTCGCCGCAATCAGGTCCACCGGGTATTCCGGGTGGCGCTGATCACCTTTTTCGTGCTGGGCGCCACCACATCCGTGGTAATGTACGCCTTTGCCGGGCCGCTGGCCAAGTGGCAGGGCGATGGACTGGCTTTTCAAGCCGTCCGGGCACTTGCGCCGTCCTGCTTTTTTGTGTGTGTGTTGTCCACCTTTCGCGGATATGCCCAGGGGCATGGCAACATGGTGCCGACTTCGGTTTCCCAGGTTGTCGAGGCGGTGGGTAAACTGCTTATCGGGCTTGGTCTGGCTTGGGTTATGGTCCAGCGGGGTGCCCGCAGCGAGGACTCTGCCGCCGGAGCAATTTTCGGCGTAACGGCCGGCGCCGGTATCGCCCTTTTGTACCTGATCTTTGACTATATCCGCCACAGAACGCGGGAGGCTGAGGACCTCCGGGACCGGCCGGAAAGTCATCGTGTGATTTTATGCCGCTTGCTGGCGATTGCCATCCCTATTACCCTGTGCTCCGCCGTGACGCCTATTACGTCCTGGCTGGATACCGCTCAGGTTCAAAATATCCTGCGCGATGTGATGCACGCACAGCCTGCCCAGTGGTATAAGGACAACGGGATCACCGATCCGGTGGTGGCTATGTACGGCTCTTACCAGAAGGCCATGACGATCTATAATCTTCCTTCCTCCTTTATGGTGGCCCTTACCGCCAGCGTGATTCCCGCGATTTCCGCCTGCCGTGCGCGCCGGAACCAACGGGGTGCAGGGCATATTGCAGAATCCGCCCTGCGAGTCGGGGCGCTGCTGGCCTGTCCGGCTGGTATCGGTCTGATCGCTTTGGCAGGACCTATTATGAAGCTGCTGTATCCCACTACAAATCACGCGGTAGCTGATCCTTCCATGGCGATTCTGGGCGCGGCTTCCATTTTTGTGTGCATCATGCTTCTCTGCAACGCTATTCTTCAGGCCAACGGCTTTGTGAATTTGCCCATTGCCGTCATGGTGGTGGGGTGCGCGGCCAAGCTTCTAGTCAATAATTTTATGGTAAAGATCATCGGGGCGGTGGGTGCTCCTGTGGGGACACTGACGTGCTATACAATTATTGCAGTGGCCGAGCTGGTAATTATCAAGCGGGTCATTCCGGCTGCGCCCCAATATTTCCGGGTTTTCGGAAAACCGCTTGTCGCCTCCGCGCTGATGGGCGTGTGCGCCTGGGCGTTCCATGGCTTGCTTGTTGGGCATTTGGGCAATGGGTTGGCTACGCTAGGGGCTATCTGTGTGGCCATAGTCGTGTACGGCATTCTGGTGCTGGCACTGCGGGCAATTTCCAAAGAAGACCTGGCCCTGATGCCAAAGGGAGATCGAATCGCCAAGATTTTACGGCTTTAAGAGGCGAGATGAAAAAAAGAACTTGCAGAAGGTAAAAAAATATGATAAATTTTGAACAGAAAAAACTCTACAATGTCAGCGATTTAGCGGAGATCGTGCGAATTCTTCGCGCACCCGGCGGTTGTCCCTGGGATCGGGAGCAGGACCACCATACAATCCGGCGCAATTTGCTGGAGGAGGCTTATGAGGCCGCCGAGGCTATCGACGAAAATGATCCGGATCACTTAAAAGAAGAACTGGGGGATGTTCTGCTTCAGGTGGTGTTTCATGCTCAGATGGAGAAAGAGGCCGGCCGCTTTGATTTAAACGACGTGGCCGACGGAATTTGCAAGAAGCTCATCTATCGGCACCCGCACGTGTTTGGTGACGTAACGGTTTCCGGCAGCGGGGAAGTTCTCTCCAACTGGGAAGAACTCAAACGCAGGGAAAAGGGGCAGACTACCCGGGCGGACAGTATGGATGCCGTGGCAAAGAGTCTGCCCGGCCTGTGGCGTGCGGAGAAGATGCAAAAAAAGGCGCGCAAGGCCGGATTCGACTGGCCGGACGTCTCCGGCGCATTGGATAAGTTGGAGGAGGAGGCCAAAGAGCTGCGGTCGGCTGTTCAGGATGACACCAATGTGACGGAAGAGCTGGGGGATGTCCTGTTTGCAGCGGTTAATGTGGCGCGCTTTACCGATACCGATCCGGAGGATGCCATGGGCGGGGCCTGCGAGAAATTCGCCCGCCGGTTCCGACGGATGGAGGAAATGGCGCAGTCGCAGGGAAATCAGTTGGAACGTATGACACTTGCTGAAATGGACAAGCTTTGGGATAGAGCCAAGCAGGAGGAAACCTGAGTGAGAGAAATCCGGAGCGTGCCGTCAGGCGGGTTTCCGTATTTAAGAAATATAATTTTGGGGCGGTTTTCCGCTCTGGAAAGCAGGAGGAGTTTTCACATGAATAAAGCTGAGCTCATTAATGCCGCATCCGAGAAATCTGGCCTTTCCAAGAAGGATACCGAAAGTGTGATCAATGCCGCAATTGACACAATCATAGAGTGTCTGGCCGAAGAGGACAAGGTACAGCTGGTCGGTTTCGGCGCTTTCGAGGTAAAACGGCGTGCCGAGCGGATTGGCCGCAATCCCAAAACCAAGGAGAGCATTAAGATTCCCGCTTCCAAGGTGCCTGTCTTTAAGCCCGGAAAGGCCCTGAAGGACGCCGTGGCGAAATAACAATTTAATGGCGGCCCCGGGGCTACCCGGGGCCGTGCCGTTTTATATAGGAGGAAAACGATGCGGCTGGATAAATGGCTCAAGGTTTCACGGCTGATTAAACGCCGCACGGTGGCGAACGAAGCCTGTGACAATGGAAGAATCGCTGCCAATGGACGCCCGGTTAAGGCGTCTTATGAAGTGCGGGAAGGCGACACATTGGAACTGCGCTTCGGCGAGCGTATTACCAGGGTCGAGGTATTGGCGGTCAATGAATGCGTTGGAAAAAACAATGCGCCTGCCCTGTACCGGGAACTTGACGTCTGACTGATTCTATAATTCCGCTGGCGCGGCATAGTATCCAATGAGGTGACCGAATATGACCCAATGGCTGGTCAGACATTTCATCGCGCGGGCCGACGATACCGCTGACCCTGCTGTCCGCCAGAGCTATGGTTTGCTTTCCGGTGTGATAGGAATTATTTTAAATCTGCTGCTCTCCGGCGGTAAGTTTTTAGCGGGAGTTCTCTCCGGCTCCATCGCCATCACGGCGGATGCATTTAATAACCTTTCCGATGCCGGATCTTCCGTGGTTACCCTTGTGGGGTTTCAAATAGCGGGAAAGAAGGCCGACGACGCCCATCCTTTCGGGCACGGGCGCATGGAGTACCTCTCCGGCCTTGCGGTGGCGGTAGCTATTCTGCTGGTAGGCGTGGAGCTTGCCAAGTCCTCCGTGAAGAAAATCTTTGTGCCGGAAGCCACAAATTTTTCTCTGGTATCCGTGGGCGTACTGCTGACGTCTATTCTGGTCAAGCTGTGGATGAACCGCTTTAACCACAGCCTCAGCCGTCATATCCACTCTACCGCTATGGCGGCTACGGCGGCGGATTCTCTGTCCGATGTGGCAGCTACATCGGCGGTTTTACTGGGTACGCTGGTGGACTATTTTCTGCAAGTGAACATCGACGGCTGGGTGGGTCTGGCGGTGGCGGCATTTATTCTGCGTTCCGGTTGGGGCGCGGCTAAGGATACTCTGGACCCTCTGCTGGGGCAGAATCCCGACCCGGAGCTGGTGCGGGGCGTAGAGGAGACTGTGATGGCCCACAGCGAAATTATGGGGATGCACGACCTGATCATCCATGACTATGGACCCGGGCGCCGCATGCTGTCCCTACACGCAGAGGTACCGGCAAGCGCCGATGTGATGGCGATGCATGACGTCATTGACAATACCGAGCGGGAGCTGCATGAGAAATTTCATGTGGAAGCGGTGATTCACATGGACCCCCTTGATACGAATGATGAGACCGTTCGCATGTTGCGAGACAAGGTTGCATCAATCGCACGGGAAATCGACCCGGTGCTCAGTACACATGATTTCCGCATGACTGCGGGGCCGGACCATAAAAATCTTATTTTTGATGTGGTGGTACCGCACACGTTTCCCCTGAGTGACGAGCAGGTGCGGGCGGCGTTTACAGAATCAGTCAAACAGCTGGGGGAGAACTATTATACGGTTATATCCATTGACCACTCTTATGTGGAACTCCCCTGATGGAACATCTTTTTCAAAGGCGGAGTATACCGCTGGATGGCGGTAAGATATAAATAAGATGAATAATGCCGAACTGCGGCGGGCATGACACGACAGGAAAGGCGGGCGGTTTTATGGCACAGAAAGTGCTGATTGTGGAAGACGACGGTAATATTGCAGAGCTGCTGCATCTCTACCTGGAAAAAGAGGGCTTCGAGACACAGGTGGCGCCGGACGGAGGGAAAGGCGTGGAACTGTTCCGGGCTTTCCGCCCTGATCTTGTCCTGCTGGATATTATGCTGCCGGTTATGGATGGCTGGTCGGTACTGAAAAAGATCCGGGAGAATGATAAAACCCCCGTCATTATGCTTACCGCCAAAGGTGAGACGGTGGACAAAGTGAGCGGCCTGGAGATGGGAGCGGACGATTATATTGTAAAACCCTTTGAGATGAAAGAGGTTTTGGCCCGTATCCACGCAGTACTCCGCCGTTATGGCGGGGAGCAGGATGGCGAGGAGAAGAAGCTGACCTTTCCCAAGCTGGTCATTAATTTGGACTCTTATGAGCTGCTGGTAGATGGGAAGCGGGTTGACACGCCACCCAAGGAGTTGGAACTGCTGTATCATCTCGCCTCTGCGCCCAACCGTGTGTTTACCCGCAATCAACTGCTGGATGAGGTGTGGGGGTTCGACTATTTTGGAGATTCCCGCACGGTGGATGTGCATATCAAACGCCTGCGTGAAAAGCTGGAGGGTGTTTGTGACCAGTGGTCGCTCAAGACGGTCTGGGGCGTGGGCTATAAATTTGAGGTCGCAAGCGGTGCCA
Organism: Intestinimonas sp.; assembly: GCA_022653075.1. Taxonomy (GTDB): domain Bacteria; phylum Bacillota; class Clostridia; order Oscillospirales; family Oscillospiraceae; genus Intestinimonas. The sequence goes on along the minus strand of JALCSB010000008.1, from coordinate 71,834 downwards.
CCGCTTGACGGTGGGGAGGCACGTCATTACGAAAAGCCTGTATAAGCGCCAGTTTATCATGATGGCGGCGGTGATCCTTCTGTCTTTCCTGCTACTGGGTGCCGCGTTTATCACACTGTCCTATCGCTATACCGTGCAGGAAAAGCAGGATGCCATGGACCGGAACGTCCAATACATGGCAAGCTTTACCAGCCAGATTTTATCTGGAGGCACTTCGGTACAGGATCAGTATTTTCAGACCTATGTTAGTTCGGTGGCTATGGTGACAGAGTCTCACATTATTCTCTGCAACACAGACGGACAGGTAATTTTTGACTCCACCGGCGCCGAATCCTCCCTGTGGGAGGGCGCATACCTGCCCAGAGGCGTAACGCAGAAGGTGCTGGCCTCCGGCTCCTACTCAGCCATGAGTGATTTGGGCGGGCTGTATCAGGAAAAGCGCTATGTCTCCGGCGCGCCCATTTCCCTTAAGACTTGGGGCGGCGTCGCCACCGCCGGAATGGTGTTTGTTACGGAGGACACCTCCAGCATTACAGGCATGTGGCGCGCATTTGCCACCATCTTTTTCTTTACGGCTGTGGTAGTGCTGCTGATCGCCTTTATCACCAGCTCTGTGACCTCTCTCCGCCAGACCAGGCCGCTCAAGGACATGGCAGAGGCGGTCCGGAAATTTGGACACGGGGAGTTTGATACCCGCGTAACCTGTGAGCATGGACGGTGTGACGAGTTGGGGGAGCTGGCCGATGCGTTCAATGTTATGGCAGAAACGCTTTCCCAGTCGGAGGCCCGGCGCAGCGAGTTTGTAGCTAATATTTCCCATGAACTGAAAACGCCCATGACTACCATTGCCGGCTTTGCCGACGGGATTTTGGACGGCACCATTCCGCCGGAGCGGCAGCGGGAGTACCTGAAGGTCATTTCCTCCGAAACGCGCAGGCTTTCCCGGCTGGTGCGGCGGATGTTGGACTTATCCAGGCTCCAGTCCACAGAGCATGTGACGCCGCAGGAGCAGTTTGATATCAGTGAGGTCATGCTGCGTGTACTGGTGAGTCTGGAGAATAAGGTGAACGACCGGCATCTCGATGTGGATACGGACCTGCCAGAAGGTCCTGTGCAGGTCTGGGGCGACCCGGATGCCATTACCCAGGTCTGCTATAACCTGCTGGATAATGCCATTAAGTTTTCCAACGAGAGGGGCGTACTGGGGGTTGCCATCTCCACCCGGGGTGGTAAGGCGGTTATTTCCGTCCGCAATGAGGGCGAGACGATTCCTCCCGAGGAACTGCCTTTGCTCTTTGACCGGTTCCACAAAACCGACCGCTCCCGCAGCGAGGACCGGGACGGCGTAGGTCTGGGTCTGTATATTGTGAAAACAATTCTCAATAATCATAAGGAAAACATTACGGTGATCAGTGAGAACGGGGTAACGGAATTTACCTTTACACTGACGCTGGCATAGGGAATTCCCGATTATCCTCAGAATAAGGAGAAGTCATGTTGTCCTATTTTTATGATGATATGCCCGCGTGGAATGAGGAACTTCCATCCCCGCCTTCCAATCCGGAGCCGTCTGGACAGCCGCCTACCGGGCGATGCCGCGTTTCCGCCTATACGATACCGCGGAAGAAAAAACACAGCCCCTCTGAACGCGGTGCGGTGCTGTTTTTGATTTTCCTGGTTCTGATCTTAGGCGGCACGGCGGCGATCGTTTTTTTCAGTGATACGGCGCCCGGGGGGCCATCCGCGTCAACCGATCACCGGAGCGGGGCAGCCCGGGGGGTAGTCACGCTGGAACAGGCCCCCACCGGGGATGGGACCATACTGACTCTGGCGGCGCCGCAGGGGGGAAACCTTTCCTTTCAGGAGATCTATCAGAGGGTCATGCCATCCATTGTCTGTATTACCTCCATGGCATCGGAGAGCGTCAGCCAAGGCACCGGCGTGGTGATGACCGCCAATGGTTATGTGATCACCAATGCCCACGTGATTGAAAACGCCTTTCGTGTGCAGATTGCCACCTCGGATAACCGCTCGCTGGAGGCAAAACTGGTAGGGATGGATGAGGAAAGCGATTTGGCCGTCCTCAAAGTAGAGGTACAAGACCTGACGCCGGCGTTATTTGGCGACTCTGCCCTGACGACCGTGGGTGACACCGTGGTGGCCATTGGAAATCCACTGGGGGATGAACTGCGCGGCACCATGACAGACGGAATTATTTCCGCCATTAACCGGGATATTACCGTGGGTGACTGGTCCATGACGCTGATGCAGACCACCGCCGCCCTGAACACGGGCAATTCCGGCGGTGCGCTGATTAACCAGTGGGGACAGGTCATCGGTATTACCAACATGAAAATTATGGCGCAGGACTCTACCATTGAGGGTCTGGGCTTTGCGATTCCCACTGCCACGGTAAAACCGATTGTGGATGACCTTATTGCCTGCGGCCATGTTACCGGCCGGCCTGCGCTGGGCATTACAGTGCAGGCTATGACCACGGAGGAGAAGGAAATAGCAGGTGTGAAGCATGGCCTGTGGCTGAGAAATATCCAGGCGGCTTCCAACGCACGGCCCGCCGGATTGAGGGAGGGCGACATTCTGCTGTCCGCGAATGGAGAGACACTGGACCGCGTGCAGGACCTGCTGGACATAAAGAAATCGCTTCAGGTGGGGGATACCATCACCTTCGAGGCCATGCGGAACGGTGAGGAGTTTACCGTGGATGTAACGCTGGTGGAGCAGTATGCACTGAATGCTGGCTGAACAGCGCATAATCCGCCGTACTCTGTTCAAACTGAATGGGGAGGGCCATAATATGCAGAATTATGTTAATGGGCCGGAGATTCCTCTGGGCCTTGGGATGGCTTTGGCACAGGACCCGGATGCCATGCGCTACTTTGCCAACCAGAGCCGGGCACGAAAGCGTGAGATCATTGCGGGTGCCCACGCAGTATCCTCCAAGGAAGCCATGCGCAAGTACGTCCGCGATTTGGTGTCCGAAGGCTGAAAAGTGGCCGGGGCAGCGTCCCAACTGGGATGCCGCCCCGGCCTTTCATTCCGTGCGGGATTTTATTTGGTTTGACTGCCACTGGCAGCGCCAACTTTTTCGGCTTTTTCATCAAGCTCATGTTTCCGTTCCTCCCATAGCCGGTCGGCCACAGGAGTCCAGTTTTCCGCATAGGGTACGGTTTTACTGCACAGATGTTCCACACTCTCAGGAGACTGTAGGTCGGTGGAGGGAGCGCCCGTCTTTTGGACCATCTCATAGATCTTCTCCGGGTTTTCCAACATGGGGCAGGGCCTCAGCATATTTTTGTTAAAAGGCTGGCCGTCATGATATGCCATAAACATGGGGGAGGTCAGAGCTTCCAGCAGTGTTTTCTTTCGAATGTTGGAATCGGAATAGTGAATAAATACGCAGGGATCAATATCGCCGTTGGCATTGATGTGCAGATAACGGCGGCCGCCGGCGATACAGCCGCCCACATACTCGGCGTCGTTCTGGAAATCCATGGCGAACAGAGGCTTTGTACTGCGGTAATGGCGGATCTTATGGTAAATATATTCGCGCTGTTCAGGCGTAGGCATAAGCTCGGGTACGGCGTCGTTTCCTATGGGCATATAGTGGAAATACCAGACAAACAGGGCACCCAGCTCGATCATCTTATCGTAATAGGCTTCGGAGGTGATGGAGTCCATATTCTGGCGGGTATAACAGCAGGAAATACCATAGGGCAGCTTCTTGCGCTTCAGAAGTTCCATGGCCTGGATGACTTTCTGGTAGGTACCCTTGCCGCGGCGGGCATCCGTGGCCTCCTCAAAGCCCTCCAGAGAAATGGCGGGAATAAAGTTCTTCACGCGCAACATATCGTCGGCAAATGCTTCATCGATCAAGGTGGCGTTGGTAAAGGAGAGAAACGTGCAGTCAGAATGCTTCTCACACAGCCGGATAATATCGGCCTTACGCACCAGCGGTTCACCGCCGGTATAGATGTACATATAAATGCCCATTTCCTTACCCTGACGGATAATATCATCGATTTCGTCATAGGTCAGGTTCAGCTTATTGCCATATTCAGCGGCCCAGCAACCGGTGCAGTGCAGATTGCAGGCAGAGGTGGGGTCCAGCAGAATCGTCCATGGAACATTGCAATGATATTTCTCGCGGCATTCATCCTGCTTGGGCCAGCCGATCAGGTTGGCGTTGAGGAAGAAGTTTACGAAGAAGGACTTCAATACGCCCGGGTCGATATCCTTCACCACATGATAAACGAGGTCATGATAGCAGTGCGCAGGATTTACGATGGCTTCCCGGAAAGCTGCGCGCTGACTTGGAAAGTTGCCTTTGGAGAACCAGTCCACCCAGTCCATCAGCTTGGGCAAATTTTTTTCCGGATCTTTCTCCAGATAGTTGACGGCCTGTTCAATACCCAGCTTCTTGAGACTGTTTGGAATTTGCATACGGATCACTCCTTGATTTCAGAGATGTTGCAAGCAAGCTTCGGAACACGAAAAGGATCCGCGCCCTGAACAGAAATAGCTTGCTTGTCTTCCACTTCACTTTAGATTATAGGGCATGGGAAAATATTTTGAAATGGACAGAAAGGATAAACTGTGTAAAAAGGTCACAGTTTATCATTTTTGTAACATTTTTATACATTTTATTAAATTTGTCCAAAAGATGTCGAAAAAACTACTATATATTATTATTACAATTATATTTAACAGCATTAAAGATAATGACTAAAGGGAGAAGACGGAAATGAAAAAGATGATGCCGCGGGAATCGGACTACCTGGTAACGGAGGAGGCGGAGCTGCTGAATTTTCTGCTGAGCGAGGTCAGGGGAAAATCCAGAAACAATCTAAAATCCCTGCTTGCCCGCAATTTCGTGCGGGTAGACGGCCGGCCGGTGACGCGGTTTGACGAGCCGCTGCATCCCGGTCAGTGCGTGACGCTGATGGGTATGGGTGCGGCGCTCCCGTTTCCCATCCTCTATGAGGATGAGGAATTGCTTGTGGTGGATAAACCGGCGGGGCTGCTCACCATTGCCAGCGACCGGGAAAAACAAAAAACCGCCTATCGCATGGCCATGGACTATCTCCAGTCGGAGCATAAGCGGGTGTTCATTGTCCACCGGCTTGACCGCGATACCTCCGGTGTGTTGCTTTTCGCAAAAAATGAGGACCTGAAGCGGGCCTTTCAGGATCGCTGGGCGGAAAACATTCTGGATCGAGAGTATCTTGCCGTGGTGGAGGGAGGACCAAAGGCGGGCAGGGGTACCATCCGTTCCTTCCTGCGGGAGACGGCAACCCATCTGGTCTATTCCGGCGCGCCGGGGCCGCATGCAAAGCGAGCGATAACCCACTACCGAGTGTTGGACCAGAGCCGGGGCCGGGCACTGGTGGAGCTGCATCTGGGCACCGGACGAAAAAATCAGATCCGCGTGCATATGAAAGAACTGGGCTGCCCTGTGGCGGGGGACCGGAAGTACGGTGCCGTGACCGATCCGCTGGGCCGGCTGTGTCTTCACGCGAACCGGCTTGTTCTCCGACACCCATATACCGGGAAGGAACTGACTTTTACCGCTCCGGCGCCGGAAAAATTTGCGCGGCTGTTTCCGAAAGCTCCGGACCTGCGGATATAAAGAACCGTGCAGGGAACTTTTTCGTTCCCTGCACGGTTTAAGGAAGCAATCCAGGACCATTTTCTGCCTGAAAAATGAAGCCGGTTTCCGACCGCGCATCCGGATGGGTCCGTACGATGCCGCGCACGGCATGCAGTTCCATGCCAACCATGGGGTTTTTGCAGTCCAGTACACCGGTTACACGCAGGCCGTTTTCAAATTCTGCAATCCCAAAGCTGCGCCATGGCTTCTTATATCCGCTGGGCAGTGCGAACAGTCTCGTCCATGTGATCAGGCGGCAGCGACTGCTCAGCGGGACGGCCTCAAATTCCCGCCCACCGCAGCTGCGGCACAGGCAGGGTAGGGGAAAGGTGAAAAGACCGCAGTTCCGGCAACGATAAGCAAACAGCGCCATGCTATGCGTCCTCCTTTCGGGTCGTCACCAGTGTGGATACGACGTTGTTTCCGAATCCACCGAAATTAATGGCCAGACCCGTCCGGGCGCCCGGAACCTGACGTTCGCCTGCTTCGCCGCGGAGCTGATGGACCAGCTCCACCACCTGTGAGATGCCCGTGGCGCCCAAAGGGTGTCCTTTGGCCTTCAGCCCACCGGAGGGATTAATGGGCAGCCGACCGCCAATGGCGGTTTCTCCCCGACGCAGGGCCAGATGGGAGGTGCCACGGGGGAACAGACCGGCTTCCTCACTCTCCGCCAGCTCTAGGATCAGAAAAGCGTCGTGGAGTTCCGCCACATCCACATCGGCGGGATGCAGCCCGGCCATCTGATAGGCGTGCTGTGCGGAGATGCGTACTGCGTCCAGCCGGGTGGGGTCGGCGCGGTTGGCCACTACATGGGTGTCCGTGGCGGAGGCGATGCCCGCGATACGCACCGGTGTGCGCAGCCCCAGCGCCTGTGTACGGTCCATGGCGCATAACACTGCGGCGGCGGCCCCGTCGGATATGGGACAGGCATCGTACAGCCGCAGGGGGTCCGCGATAATGCGGTCCCGGCGCCGGGTTTCCGTTTTATCCATCAAGTCGGACAGAGCCACCGGCTTATGAAGTTGAGCCAGCGGGTTGAGCATGGCGTTGGCATGATTTTTCACCGCCAACAAGGCCAGATCACGCGGCGTAATTCCATTTTTATCCATGAGCAGCCGGGTAAACATTCCCACGAAGGCGGGCAGCGTGAGGCCGAGTCGGTACTCGGCCTCAGGATGCAGCATGGTGGCCACAAAGTCGGTGGCCACAGGCCCGGGGACACGGGTCATCTGATCACCGCCTACCACCAGGACACAATCGCACAGGCCGCTGGCGATAGCCATGTAGCCCAGCTTTAAGGCGGAGCCGCCGGAGGCAGGGCCATTTTCTACCGTTTCAGCCATGGCGGGGCATAGCGCCAGCGCATCCGCCACTGCGGAGGCGACCCCGCTTTGATGATTCAGGATACCGGCGCCCATGGTGGAGACCAGAATCTGGTCAATAACATGGTGCGGTCCGCCCGACGTGCCCGCGTCGTCCATGGCCTCCAGCGCCGCTTGGCACAACATGGTGAGAAAGGAGCCCGGGTATTCACCAAATTTTGTGTGCCCTATACCGCAAATTCCCACGCTTCGCACGGTAAGATACCTCGTTAACTGTTTCCGGTGGAAAGGTAGGGGGAAAGGGAGGTGGCAAAGCCGGAGACCGGCATGGTCTGGAGGGTGACTTTGCCCGGCCCGGTGACAACGGTGTTGAAGATCCCTTCGCCGCCGAACAGCATGTTTTTGACGCCTTTGACGGATACGATATCGATAGAACAGGTGCTGTCCATCATGGCCAGGTTTCCGGTGTCCACGATCATTTGCTGGCCGGGAGCTAAATCATATTCCACCGCGTAGCCGTCAATCTCCACAAAGGCGGTTCCATTGCCGCTGAGCTGCTGCATGATGAAACCTTCGCCGCCGAAGAAACCGGCCCCCAGTTTTTTCTGAAAAAAGACCGACAGTTCCACGCCCGTCTCCGAGGCGAGAAAGCCGCTTTTCTGGACCACGACCGAATGGCCCGGAGTGATGTTCACCGCCCGGATGCTGCCGGGGAAACTGGAGGCAAATGCAATTTTTCCGGGACCACCCTTTGCGGTATAGAGATTTTGAAAGAAAGCCTCGCCGGAAAACATCCGGCCGAACGCCTTGCCCAGACCGCCACCGGAAGTGTTCATCTCCATATTAGGGGTCATCCAGCACATGGAGCCGCGTTCGGTTACCATGGTTTCGCCGTTGGTTAGCTGACATTCGACTACAGGCATAGGTTCTCCCAGAATGGTATACTGCATGTTTTTACCTGCCTTTCTGCATTTCTGTGTTAAAACAGATTCTAAAATTAGCATACTGCGTTTGAAAAGAAAGCGCAAGGAAAAGGAATCGACTTTCTTAAAAAATTGTGATAGGATACCCGTTGAAAAACAGTAGGTGAGAGGAGAATTTTCCCATGCGCATGCGGAAAAAACCAAATCTTGTGCCGCGGATGGAGCGGTGTGCCGAGTATTTGATCCGTCAGCCGGCCGAACAATGGGGGCACTGGCGGGATTTGTTCGCGTCGGACTGCCCGCTCTGGCTGGAGTTCGGCTGCGGCAAGGGCCGTTTTACCTGCGGGACGGCTGCGGCTGAACCGGAGGCCCTTGTGGTCGCCGTCGAGCGGGTGCCGGACGTCATGGTCATCGCCATGGAGCGGGCTAAAGCCGCGGGGCTTCCCAACGTCCGCTTTCTTGATGCCGACGTAGCCAGATTGCGGGATTACTTTGCACCCGGTGAGGCCGACCGGATCTACCTCAATTTCTGTGATCCCTGGCCCGCCGCGCGCCATGCCAAGCGGCGGCTCACCCATCCCGATTTCCTGATGCTGTACCGCGATGTTCTGCGGGGTGGCGGGCAGATCTATTTCAAGACGGATAACCACAATCTATTTGAATGGTCGCTGTTTCAGTTTCCTAAGGCGGGCTTTAAGCTGTCTGAGGTGACGCGAAACCTCCACGAAGACGGAGTACGCGGAATTATGACCGACTATGAGGAGAAATTTTATAACCTGGGCACGCCTATTAACCGTTGCGTGGCCACTAAGCTTCCAACAGCGCCGCTCCCGGTGCAGGCGCATACGGAGCGCGAAGAAAAGACTCCCGAATAGAGGAAAAGCTGAAGCGTGCAGCGCGCGCTCCAGCTTTCCTTTTCATAAGGCCTGTTATAGAGTTTTTGAGGCATGCCGGGTCACATGGCAACCCAGATTAACCGCACAAGGCAGGCCCGCGATATGAGTGGGATAGGTCAGAATAGACACTGAAAACGCCGTGGTGGTGCCGCCCAGCCCCTGAGGTCCCACACCCAAGTCATTGATGCGGGAAAGCAGCGCGGCCTCCATATCGGCATAAAACGGATCGGGGTTTTCCTGTCCTACCGGCCGGAGCAACGCCTTTTTTGCCAGCAGCGCAGCCATTTCCGAGGTGCCGCCCAGCCCCACACCCACGACCACCGGAGGACATGGATTGGAGCCGGCGGAGGATACCACACCCACAATAAAATCCTCCACCTCCACCTGGGTGGCGGAGGGGTTAAACATATGCAGAAAACTCATATTTTCGCTGCCGAACCCCTTGGGGGCTACGGTAATTTCCAGCGCGTCCCCGGCGGTAAGCTCCAGATGCAGCACGGCGGGGGCGTTGTTGTTGGTGTTGACCCGGCGCAGAGGGTCCTCCACCACGGAACAGCGGAGAAATCCCTCGGTGTAACCCAGGGCGACGCCCTCGTTAACCGCGTCGGAGAGTAGGCCACCGTCGATATGGGCCTCCTGACCCAGCCGACAGAACACTACGGCCATGCCGGTGTCCTGGCAGATGGGGAGACTGCGCTGGGCGGCGATCGTAAAGTTTTCCTCTACGTCTTTCAAAATAGCCCGCCCAACTGGCGAACGCTCGGTGTTCTGCGCGTTCCGGATAGCGGAGCACAGATCGGCGGGGAGCTGATGATTGGCCTGAATGCACAGGTCGCGAACGGCCTTTACGATATCCGTATAAGCGATGTCACGCATGAGGTTGGCCTCCTTTGTCTAATGAAATTCAGAATACCCGGGTCCCGTCAATAAAAACATAGTGCACCCGGCTGCTCCAGTCCAGCGGTTCTCCATCCCATACGGCAAGATCAGCGTCCTTGCCCGGAGTCAGGGTGCCAACCCGGCCGGCGATGCCGGCCAGCTCTGCGGCATTCACCGTGATAGCCTTCAGCGCGTCCTCCCGGGACATCCCACCCCGCACCGCCATAGCCGCACAGAGAGGGAGATATTGAATGGGCGTTTCCGGATGGTCGGTGCAGATGGCCACCTTGACCCCGGCTTTTGAGAGTAGGGCGGGACCTTCCAGCGTCTGCCCGGACAGCTCAGGTTTACTGCGGTCGGTCAGACAGGGACCGGTGATGACGCCGGCACCCTCCCTCGCCAGTAAGTCGGCGATGAGATGGCCCTCCGTCCCATGAACAATGACGTACTTCAGCCCGAATTCCTTACAGATACGAACGGCGGTTGCAATGTCGTCCGCCCGGTGCGCATGAATATGGACGGGCAGGTCGCCCTTCAGAACAGGAACCAGCGCATCCAGCTTTGCGTCATAATCCGGCGGCTGAGCGTCCGCGTCGGCCTCCGATTTATCCTGCTTGTCCATATATTCCAGAGCCTTGGAGAACTGCTCTCGAATGAGAGCGGCGGTGGCCATACGGGTTACGGGAGTTTCCTTTCGCTCATTGTACACGGACTTGGGATTTTCACCCAGTGCCAGTTTCATTGCGCAGGGCGCCAGCAGGATCATCCGGTCCACCCAGCGTCCGCTGGTTTTAATGGCAGCGGACTGGCCCGCAATCGGGTTTGCGCTGCCGGGGCCGGTGACCACGGTGGTGACACCCCCCGCCCGCGCCTCCTCGAAGCAGCGGTCCATGGGATTAATCGCATCAATCGCCCGCAGGTTGGGGGTACAGGGGTCGGTAGATTCGTTGCCGTCGTCCGATTCAAAGCCAAGGGCGTTTCCGAACATGCCCAGATGGCAGTGTGCGTCAATCAGACCAGGCAGGATATGCCCGCCTTTCACATCCAGCAATTTTCCCTCCGGCGCGGCGGGCAACTGGGCCATCGTGCCCACCTGCGTGATGCGTCCATGCTCAGCCGCTACAAAGCCGCAGGAGATAACTGGCCCATCCATGGGATGGACTACGCCGTTAATCAGATACATCGTGGGAAGCCGCCTTTCGACAATCATTTTTATTGACAATTTCTAATAGTTACGGTAAAATAATCCTGTTCCGAAGGTTCATACTGATCCTGGCCGGAATTCATTCCATTCTCCCAAACTGTTTGGGCGCTCCGTATTGCGGAGCGCTCCTTTTTTTAGCTGGATAGTGATAAGGCCGCGCGACTTTAAGCCGCGCGGCCCCACTTTCCACTTCTATTACCGAGTTATTTACGGCCGCCTCTGCGGCTGTTTCGCTTTTCCATGTAACGCAGGTCGGACAATCTGCTGTCAGAGGCCTGCATAAAGTGTTTAAGACGATCCTCAAAGGTCTCCGGTTCAGCCGGCTGGTTGCGGTTAAAACCGCCCGGTCGTCCTCCAGAACGTCCGCCGGGACGTGGACCGCCCTGACCGGAAAAACGTGGACCGCCCTGACCGGCAGAATGCGGCGGACGGGGAGGAGGATCCATCGCCTTTTTGATAGACAAATTAATACGGTTGTTATTATCGATCCCTATGACCTTGACCTTGACCATCTGTTCCTCTGAGAGGTAATCCTTGACATCGTTCACATAGGAATAGGCGATTTCAGAAATATGGACCAGCCCCGATCTTCCGCCGGGAAGAGATACGAACGCGCCGAATTTTGTAATACCTGTGACTTTTCCCTCTAGGATCGAACCAACCTCAAACTCCATACTTTTTGACAAATCCTCCTTGCAAATTGGACCCGAAACAAAACGCACTCGTCAGTGCGCGATAATAAACACTTTTTCCCCCGGTTCAATCAAGCCCAGTTTGTCACGGGCAATCTCAGTGATGCGGTCCGGGTCGCCGCTGTTTGTTACGTCGTCGGTCAGCGCGGCGTTGCGCTGAGTCTGCTGTGCGACCTGTTGATTCAGTGCGTCCAGCTGAGTTTGCGCGCGGCTGATCTGCCCGTGCAGGTTGAGAAGCGTGGTGGCCAGATAAATGAGCAGAGCCAAAATGACCAGCTTGGTCAAAATTCCAGCCTTTTTTGTTTTTACCATGCGCCGCGCCTCCGTTTCCACTTGCACTGTGCCGGGATAAAGTGTCCATTTCTCCGGGTATCATATTTATTTTAAACCATCTGGCCTGATAATGAAAGTGATTTTTTAAAATTTTTATAAAATTTTTACCCAGTTGGCCTAAAATGCGAAATGGTAAAAGCAGCAGGTGAAAAATAAAGCTCAAAAAATCCGCCACCCGGTTCAGAAGAAAGAGAACGGGACGGCTAAGTGCCAGAAAATAGACGGCCGCGCCCAACAGGATGGCGGCCACCATGAAGATCCGCACTTCGCCCCCCGACGCAGCGGCAAACACAAACAGGGCGCCGGTGCAGAGCAGCCAGAACAGCAGATCCAGGACCGGGCCGACGGCGCGCAGGGAAATACGGCGGCGCAGAATACGCATGAAATCATACACCAGGCCCAGAGAAAGTCCCAGCACGCAGGCCCCGCCAAAGGTAACGGCCTGCACGGTCAGATCGATGTCCATTCAGCCAAACAGGCGGGCAAAGAAGCCGGAACGCTCTCCACCGCTGTCTTCGTAGGTAAGAGAGTCCATCGTACCCTCTACGCGCAATTCTCCGCCGTCCAGACTAAGCTTTTCGATATGCAGGTCTTCGCCGCGGACCACCAAGGTTCCTTGATCGGTGTGCAGGACGATGGTGTTTTCATCGAAACTCTCCACATCCTCCACGCCGGATACGGAAAGCCGCTCCCGGCCCTCCAAAATGACGTGGTGCTCCGTCTGTCCGACGGGCTTCTGTTCTTCATAAAGCTGCATAATTTTTCCCACCTTCCGTGCCTATCTGCGCCGTGCAGCGATACCATGTATATGGGTGGACAGCCGGAAATATTCCCGCGGTGCCCGTGCCTCGCCTCAAATGGAAGAGACGGGAAACACAAACCTTAGATGGTTGACCGATTCGGGAAGAGCCGCTATACTAAACATAAATCCAGAGGATTTAGAGGAGTGTTTTTAGATGACGCAGGAAAAAGTGCTGGCCCTGCTGAAAGCTGGACCGGAAGCATATCATTCGGGCCAATCCATGAGCCGGGCACTGGGCGTCAGTCGGGCGGCGGTCTGGAAAGCGGTGGAGTGCCTTCGGAATGAGGGATACTGGATTGATTCCGTTCCCAATCGCGGCTATTGCCTGAAAGCGGAGCCTGATCTACTGCGTGCCGGTGCGCTGTCCAATGAGTTGGAAGGCTGCCGGGTGGGCGGCACGCTGGTGTGTTTACCGACGGTGGATTCTACCAACAACGAGCTCAAGCGCCGTGCGGCGGAGGCCCCTGACGGTCTGGCTGTTCTGGCGGATGAACAGACCGGCGGCCGGGGCAGACGGGGAAAATCGTTTCAGTCACCACGCGGACAGGGGATCTATCTCTCGGTTCTGCTGCGGCCGGATTGCCCGCTGGCCGAATTGAGTGCTCTGACCGCCTGGATTGCGGTGGCCGTGTGCGAAGGAATCCGGGAAGCCTGCGGCGCGGAAGCGGAGATCAAATGGACCAACGATGTGCTTTTGGGCGGAAAGAAGCTGTGCGGTATCCTCACCGAACTGGAAATTGAGGCGGAAAGCGGCCTCCTGCGCCATGTGATTGCGGGAATCGGCGTTAACGTGGGTCAGACCGCCGAGGACTTCGGCCCGGAGCTGTCGCCTGTTGCCACGTCACTGGCGCTGGCGATGGGGCACACCGTGCGGCGGACGGAACTGGCCGCATGCCTGCTGCGTGCTTTGGACCGGATGTATGCCGCATTCCCCACGGAAAAGGAACGGTATTTGGCGGAATACCGCCGGCGCTGCGTGACCACGGGACGTAATGTACTGCTATTGCGGGGGGATGCCCGGCGACCTGCGTTTGCCGAGGCGGTGGAGGATGACTTCTCACTTCGGGTCCTTTTCCCAGATGGACACAGAGAATCGATTACCGCCGGCGAAGTCTCTGTGCGTGGGCAAATGGGTTATATATAAAATAAAAAAAGGTGCGCGGCTGTTTAAGCCGCACACCTATTATTGGGAAGATTATTGTTCCTTGCGCTGTAATTGCAGACGGTCGGCAATCATGGCAATAAACTCACTATTGGTGGGTTTACCCTTGGCATTGGAAACCGTGTAACCAAAATACTTTTGCAGGGTCTCCAGATCACCACGGTCCCACGCCACTTCAATAGCGTGACGGATCGCCCGTTCCACACGGGAAGCAGTGGTGCCGAATTTTTTGGCTACTTCTGGGTACAGTACCTTAGTGACGGCATTAATCACATCCATATCCTCAACCGTCATGATAATCGCTTCTCGAAGATACTGATAACCCTTGATGTGAGCAGGAACCCCAATTTCGTGGATAATGGCGGTAACAAGACTTTCTAAACTGGAATGCACGCGTCCTGAAGAGAATGAGGGGTCTTCCGCCTTCCGCGGGGTGCACAACTGGCGAATGCGTTCCATAACGGCGGACAGCTTACAGGGTTTTAACATGCAATAATCCGCGCCTCTGTCCATGGCCAGGCCGATCATACCGCCCCGGCTGCAGGAGGAGAGTATGAGCACCTTTGGTTTTCGTGTTGAGTCCATTTGATCCAAAAGCTCCAACCCGTCGGTGTGCGGCAGAATAAGATCCATAATCAGCACATCCGGCATCAGCTCGCCGATCATGCGCGTGGCCTCCTGCCCATCTCCTGTGGAAGCCACGACATCCATGTCCGCTTCCTCGCCCAATGTGTCTGCCAGCACGGTGCGGAATCCCTCATCCGCGTCGGCCAACATGATCCGCTTTCTGCTTTCCATGTCGAATCTCCTCCCGATATAATGGCGGCGATCCGGTACTTCCCGCCGCTCTTTTAACCTATGACCATAATTTACCACAAACAGACAGCGACTGCAAGACCTATTTGGCATATTTTGGTAAAATATTTCTGCCACATTTCGACTTTCTACAAGATATAGGAAAATTCAGGCGATTTTTGCATTCGTTTTCAGGTCCGAGTGGTCCAACATGGAAGTGATTAAAATACCATAACCCTGCGTGGGATCGTTGACCAGCACATGGGTTACGGCGCCTACAAACTTGCCGTTTTGAAGGATGGGGGAACCGGACATGCCCTGCACAATACCACCGGTGGCGTTCAGCAGACGGGGGTCAGTGACCTTGAGCATCAGGTCGCGGGTATCGCCGTCCGCCCCCGAAAAGACCTTGGTAATTTCAACCTGGTACTCTTCGACGCTGTCCCCGGCGATATTGGACAAAATAGTGGCGGGGCCGGTACGCACGTCAGTCCGGGCCGCTACTTCCAGGGCTTTGCCGCCGGATGCGAAACTGTTGTCGGTCAGTGTACCGAATACGCCGCCCGAGGTATTGGCATACAGGCTGCCGATGTCACGGTCCAACTGAAATACACCGTGCAGCTCGCCCGGCGTACCGCTCTGCCCCTTCTGGACATCGGATACGGAGGCGTACATCACGGAACCGGATTCCAACGGCATAAGCAGCGTTGTATCGATGTCGTTGATGCCGTGGCCCAGTGCGCCGAACTGACCAGTTTCCGGGTCATAAAACGTCATTGTACCAATACCGGCCATGGAATCCCGAATCCAGGCCCCCAACTTGTAGGCGCCGTCGGAGGTGCATTTCACGGCCTGTGCGGTGAACTGCATACCCTTATCTCCGCGTACCGCGCGGATACTCATGCGCTCACCTGCCGCTTCCTGAAGAACGGCCTGCACGTTTTCAATGCTGTTGACTTCTGTGCTGTTGATGTGGGTGATGATATCGCCGGTTTTGAGCCCACACGCACGGGCGGGCGAAACCGGACCGCTTTCGCCCGTGATGTCGGACAAACCGACCACCATGACGCCTTCGGAAAACATTTTAATACCGACTGCCCGTCCCAGTGGCACCAATGTGTGCGGTGAGGCGGCCAAAGCCGCCGCTGGTTGAGTTTTCGGTTCCGCCTTGACCGTACTGCGCGGAGACGTACCCAGCGCTTGCAGAACCAGCACTGCGGCTAGTCCCAGTGCCAGTGCCCGAATAGCCATCAGCAGGGAAAGAGCCCAGCACGAGGGGTCCTGCTGTTCCTTTTGATTCAAATTACCACCCCTTTCAAAATCGAATCAAAATCGAAAACCGACGCAAACGCGCCACGTTTAATATGACCGTTTGAAAGGAGAAAAGCCGCGACCGGCGCTGGCAATCTGCCGCCACTTTGGCAAGGGAGAAAATGACTGTTTCGGCGGGCCAGTACTTTTCGGTGCCGGACGCGTAAAAAACGGACAGTTTGTAAAAATCATGTTTTTGAGCAAATGCTTTAAACTAGCATTCCCCAAGTATGCGTTTTTTTGGCTGGAAATAAATTTTTCCTTTACAAAAAAGCAGAATGTTGTTATAATAGCCTTTGCTGAAAAGTAATATGCGCCCGTAGTTCAATTGGATAGAGCGTCAGATTCCGGTTCTGAATGCTGGGGGTTCGAGTCCCTTCGGGCGTACCAGATAAAAGCCCTGTAACTGTGATGGTTACAGGGCTTTTATTATACAGCTTTTTCTAAATATGTTGGAAAAATATTGACGTTTTTGACCGTATTTTACCGGGTTTAATGTGGAACCATGGCCTCCAGAGTGTCCTCCATTTCCGCCTCTTTTGGCGCCTTTCCGGGTTCTGCCAGCAGTACCCTCATAGGAAAAGTCCCCTTTTCAAAAAGATAGCCGTTCAGAGAAAATTGATTTCTCTGAACGGCATCACTTATAATGTATAGTTCAAAATCTCACGGGACCGGCTGCGGTTTAGGAATCGTCAAAACAGAGAACGTATAAAAACAGGGCCGGAATCTTCCGTTCCGCGCCCTTCGGAAATTTTGTTCTACTTGCAAAATGCTGAGTTACGCAAGCCAATTTGCAGTTTGGCAGCAATCATGCCGGATAAGGCTAACTATTAAAAGTCAAGTATAAAAGGCAAAAATTCTCCAAACAGGTGGAACAGTTTCTAACAAAAGGGCATAACAAAAAAGCGTTATTGCTGGCGCTTAGGAAGGATTACAGTGATATTCAGACGGCTGGGCAGCAGACCCTACCGCCGCGCATAGCGCACGTTAAGTCGTTTACGGTGAAGGCGTATTTTATATGTTCGGTCATCCATATGCCTCGAGACAGCAGTTCATTAAATGAAGGGCCCTTTTCGTTCATCATTACGAGCTGGGTAGCAATCAGACCCGTTGATGCAGAAAACGCAAGGTAAATAAAATCATCCCTTGATTCCGCGATGGTGAAGTTTTCTTTGTGCCGGGTACCAAGCAGGCGATCCGCCCCGAAACGGTTTTCCCGACCGCGCCACTAACCTCTGAGCAATCTCGCCTGTTCTATCCTAATATGTTCCAATGATAAATAATTAGTTATAAAACTATTTTGTATTTGTATTGGACACCGAATATATAATATGATATTATACGCGCATAAAGAAAAAAAGAGGTAATTGGGCCGAAACAGCAAATATTCTGATAAATAAAAAATGATGCCGAAGTGGACATTTTTGTGTGAAAAACACGGAATGTCCACTTTATTTATAGCTAATATTGCATTCTTTCCGATGGACAAGTGCGCGATTTTACAGCTGCAGATAAAGTTTTTATTGCAACTCAATCAAATCACCAGGAGTACTTTTTTCTATTTGAGTTATATGTGAGCGCATATAAAATTTATTAAAATTGTGGAGGGAAATTATGAAAAAAGCAAGAAAAGCACTGGTCCTAATTTTAACTGTGATAATGACATTAAGCATTGCAGCATGCGGGGGGCCAAACAGCAGCAATAATTCAAGCGCAGAAACGACAAACGATACCCTCAACGTAGGGCTTTCAGCTGACCCGATGAATCTGGATCCGAATGATAATAACAGCCAGCATAGCCAAAGAGTTAAAACGCAGATATATGAAACGTTGGTTGCCCGCGATGCGGACGGAAAGTTGACCGGAGGCTTAGCCGAAAGCTGGGAATGGGCGGATGATACGACCATTATTTTCCATATTCGCCAGGGTGTAAAATTCCATAACGGCGATGAGTTGACCGCAGAAGATGTAAAATTCTCTCTCGAGCGTATTGCCAGCATGGGCGCTGCTAAAGTCGCGGTATCACATGTTGACCTAGAAAAGTGTGAAGCGACAGACAAATATACATACAAAATGGTTCTGAAGGACGCGTATACTCCGCAGATTGCCTGGCTGGAATGGCCGCTTACTGCCATCACCTGTGAAAAGAGCGTGAAAGAGTCTAACGATGATTTCATGGCGTCCCCTAACGGAACAGGCCCGTATAAGCTGTCAAACTGGATTTCGGGCGACCGGGTTGAACTTGTGGCAAATGAAGATTACTGGGGGGGAGCGCCTGCAATTAAGAACCTGAATATGATCATCGTTACAGAGAGCGCAAACCGTGCAATTATGCTGGAAACCGGAGAACTGGATGTCGCGTATGATATCTCCAGTGCCGACTATGACCGTATTGCAAACGGTTCTGACACTTCAATCGTAAAAAGTCCTTCGCACAATACAAACTACATTGGGATGAGCTGCCTGTTTAAGCCGTTCAACGATGTTCGCGTACGTCAGGCAGTCGCTTATGCAGTTGACGTGCCGGCATGCTATCAGGCCGCTTACAATGGGGTCCATGAGTTATCTACAGGTTTCGTAGACCCGGAAGTTGACGGCTACGCAAAGGAGACGTTCCCGTCGTATGATCCGGAAAAATCCAAAAAATTACTGGCGGAAGCCGGATACCCCGATGGCTTTACCTGCGATTTCTATACAAATAATGATGCGGAGCGAGTTGCTCTTGCCGAGGCGGTACAGGGGAACTTGGCCGATGTGGGTATAAAGACAAACATTGTTACATTGGAAATGGGCGCTTACTCAGGAATCATAGATAACAATACGCTAAATGGTATTTTCCTCTTGGGTGCAACCTGCACCACCGTTGAAGCGGAAAAAATACTGGCCGACTTTGTTTCTACGGCACCTGGCTCAATTAATACGTCGGGCTATCGGAATAGTGATTTTGATGCGCTTTTGGAGAAAGCCGTTACAACGATGGATGAGAAGACCCGCTGGGATATTTATAAACAGTGTTTCGACATTCTGACGAATGACATGCCGTGGGTACCCACGTTTGATAAGCAGCAGCTTACCGGAATCCGCAAGAACGTGCAGGGTTATGCCAATGGTTCGTTTGAGTGTGCACGGTTTAAGACCTGCCATTTTTGATTAGCTAGCTTACTCTATGTGAGGTTCCGTATCCCGATGCAATTTGACCTAATGTTCGGTCAGATTGCATCGGGAGCGAAAATTGATTCGTTACACAATACGTGTCCGCATGCCACCGAAATGTTCGGCTGCACTCTGTAAGAAGGGAAGGAAACCTTTGCTCAAATATATCATTAAGCGCCTGCTTTGGATGATTCCCATTATGTTGGGCGTTATCATTATCGTTTTTTCGCTCATGTATATAACGCCCGGCGATACTGCCACAATTCTACTTGGAGACAGTGCCACGCCGCAGTCGGTTGCTGCACTTAATAAAAAGCTGGGTTTAGACCAGCCCTATGTCGTACAACTCTTTAATTACATAAAAGGAATTGTCCTCCATGTGAGCCTCGGTACTTCATACAGGACCAAGCAGCCTGTATTGAACGAAATATTGGCCCGGTTCCCCAATACGCTTAAACTGGCAGCCCTGGCAATTGTACTCGCCACGATTATCGGCATTGTAACCGGCATTATATCGGCAGTAAAACAGTATAAAGCTGCAGATCGTATTGCCACAGGGGTTGCTCTGTTCGGAGTTTCAATGCCGCCTTTCTGGCTGGGGCTTCTTTTAATCCTCGTGTTTTCAGTTCAATTAAACTGGTTGCCTTCCGCCGGCGTTGCCACTTGGAAGAACTGGATCTTGCCGACCATTACATTGGGTACGGCAGTGGCAGGAATCATTATGCGAATGACACGTTCAAGTATGCTGGATGTCATTCGGCAGGACTATATACGAACCGCACGTGCAAAAGGCCAGCGGGAATTTGTCGTGATCATGAAGCATGAATTTCGTAACGCGCTGATTCCGATCGTCACAATAATAGGCGTGCAGTTTGGAACGCTTATGGCGGGCGCCGTGCTGTGTGAAAATATATTTTCCATTTCAGGTATCGGCAAATTCCTCGTTGACAGCATCAATAATAAGGACTACCCGTGCGTCATGGGTACGGTGCTGTTTGTAGCGGCGTTGTGCACTATTATAAATCTGATTGTCGATATCTTATACACTTTTATCGACCCGCGTATAAAGTCGGTCTATAAAATTAGGAAAAGAGGTGCGGATAATGGATAGCAGTAAGAGACACAAGGCGCGTAACAACAGTATATGGGCGGATACCGCCCGTCGGATACGAAAAAACAAGATGGCAATGCTGTCGCTGACCATTCTGATTATTTTGATTATCTGCGCTGTGTTTGCAAAATGGATTGCTCCCTATCAATATGATGCTCAAAATTTAAAGGAGGCGTTTGCTTACCCCAACTGGAAGCATTTACTTGGAACGGATAATCTGGGGCGTGATATTTTTAGCCGTATTATATACGGAGGCAGAATATCTCTTTCCGTCGGTCTTATCGCTGTGGGCATAGCGGTGGTGATCGGAGGAGGCCTTGGAGCAATTGCTGCGTTTTACACCAAAGCGGATAATATTATCATGAGATTTATGGATGTCTTTATGGCCATTCCCAGCCTTTTAATGGCAATGGCCATCACAACGGCGCTAGGCAGTGGCACAAGAAATATGATGATTGCAATCGGAATTTCCTCCATGCCGCAGTATGCCAGAGTTATGCGTGCGTCGGTCTTGACGGTCAAGGAGCAGGAATTTGTTGAAGCCGCAAAGTCGATAGGCTGTAGCAATAAAATGATGATCATTCGCCATATTCTTCCCAATGCATTCGCGCCTCTACTTGTTCAGGCGACATTAGGTGTCGGTAATGCAATACTTTCAGCGTCAACGCTGAGTTTTTTGGGCCTCGGCATTCAGCCGCCCACGCCAGAATGGGGTTCGCTGTTGTCCACAGGAAGAATTTATATACGTCAATACTGGCCGATGACTTTCTTTCCAGGCCTTGCGATCATGTTAGTTGTTTATGCGCTCAATATTTTAGGTGACGGTTTAAGAGATGCGCTTGACCCGAAACTAAAGAATTAGGGGGCGAATTATGAACGAAAAATTGCTGGAAGTAAAAGATCTTGTTATTCACTATTTTACGGATGATGAAGAGGCATGCGCGGTAAACGGCATATCCTTTGATCTCAAGGAACAGGAAGTGGTAGGCTTCGTTGGAGAAACCGGTGCCGGAAAAACTACGACGGCGCTTGGTATTATGGGCCTGGTTCCTGCCCCGCCGGGAAAGGTCCTAAATGGCGAGATTATTTTCGAGGGGAAAGACATAGTAAAACTGAGCGAAGCAGAGCTGCGAAAAATCCGCGGCGATAAGATTACAATGATCTTTCAAGACCCGATGACCTCTCTGAACCCTGTACTTACGGTTGGCGAGCAAATTGCGGAAGTCATCTTGCTTCACAATAAAATTTCACGGAAAGAGGCCATTGAAAGAGCAAAAGAAATGCTGGAGATGGTTGGAATTCCCGGAGAGCGACACGAAGAATATCCGCATCAGTTTTCCGGTGGAATGAAACAACGCGTTGTAATTGCAATCGCGCTGGCTTGCAGCCCAGCCCTTCTCATCGCGGACGAGCCAACGACGGCACTCGACGTTACCATTCAGGCCCAGGTCCTTGCCTTGATGAAAAGGCTCAAAACTGATTTAAAAACTTCCATGATTATGATTACACATGATCTAGGCGTAGTTGCGGAAATCTGCGACAAGGTGGCTATTATTTATGCAGGCGAAATAGTCGAGTTCGGCACATTGGCTGAAATTTTTGAGGATCACAGGCATCCTTATACGGAAGGGCTTTTTAATTCCATACCGGACCTGGATGTCGATGTTGCCCGGTTGCCCGTTATCAAAGGGTTAATGCCGGCCCCTACAAATTTGCCGGACGGATGTAAATTTTATCCAAGATGTCCATATGCGACCGAACGATGCAAGAATGAAAATCCGGATAGGGTTACTATCACGGATACGCATATCGTCAGATGCCATCTTTTTAGATCTGCAGAAAGTATAAAGGAGACATAGTGGTTATGGAGGCGTTACTGGAGGTAAAAAATCTAAAGAAATATTTCGCAACGCCACGCGGCACACTTCATGCAGTTGACAATGTGAGTTTTACAATTAAAAAAGGGCAGACGCTTGGAGTGGTAGGCGAATCAGGCTGTGGTAAGTCAACGCTTGGCAGAACAATTCTGCATCTTCTGGAGCCGACGGACGGAGCAATTCTCTTTGAGGGAAGAGATATTACAAAGGTAAACAAGAAGAAATTTCATGTGCTCCGTCAGGAGATGCAAATGATATTTCAGGACCCTTTTTCATCCATAAATCCCAGAATGACTGTGAGCGGCATTATTGAAGAACCAGTTAAAATTTATAAAATGAAATCGAATGAAAAGGAACGCCGGGAGTACGTTCAGCACCTGATGCGCACCGTTGGGCTTTCAGAGGATATGGAAAATAAGTACCCGCATGAGATGGACGGTGGTCGAAGACAACGTATCGGCATTGCGCGCGCCTTGGCGCTTGATCCTAAGTTCATCGTCTGCGATGAACCGGTTTCCGCCTTGGATGTTTCCATACAGGCGCAGATTCTTAACTTAATGATGGATCTTCAGGAGCAGATGAATCTAACGTTTATGTTTATTACCCATGACTTATCGGTGGTCAAGCATATTTCTGATGAAATATGCGTGATGTATCTTGGGATGCTTGTTGAAAAAAGCCCATCGAAAGAATTATTTAAAGAGCAGTACCATCCGTATACCAAGGCGCTTCTTTCCGCAATTCCGCGTCCAAAGCTTGTTCAGGAGGAACGGGTCATACTGAAAGGAGAAATTTCATCTCCGATCAATGTGAAGGAGGGCTGCCGGTTTGCGCCCAGGTGCTTGTACTGTAAGGATAAATGCCGGGCAGAAACGCCTACTCTGGAGGAAATTTCACCAGGGCATCAGGTTGCCTGCCATTATGTGAAGGAAATCAACGGTCTAACATAGAACCGGAGATTTAATATTAGATGTGATAAATGAAAGGAATGGAACAAATGGTCATCGATTTTAACTTAAGACCGCCTCTGGATGAGTTTGTAGGAGAATATAAATGCACGCCAAAGGACTTGGAAAATTATGAGAAAATTTTTCCAAACTACCGCAAGATGCATGAAATTGTCAGTATCAGTATGGAAGAACTACTGGACGGCATGGACAAGGCCGGCATTGATATGGCGTTTTGCGCGTCTCAGGATACGGAGTCTATCGGCGGCACCAAAAAGGTTACCGGAGAATTTGTGGCGGATCTGTGCAAAAAGTACCCCAGATATCAAGGACTGTGCGGCGTTGACCCGCTCAAGGGCATGCCGGCCGTGCGGGAGCTGGAACACTGCATTAAGGATTTGGGCCTGAAGGGTGCGATTTTCTTCCCGTTTGAGTACCGTATCGAAGCCAGCGACCGAAGAATGTACCCGTTCTATGCCAAGTGCGTTGAACTGAATGTCCCGGTTTGTCTTCACAGCAGCATGAGCTTCGCCAATACCATCAGCATGTATTCCGGGCATCCCAAAAATCTGGATCAGGTGGCCTGCGATTTTCCTGAACTTAAAATTGTGGCAATGAATCCAGGATTTCCGTGGGTAAGCGAGCTGGTAGCGGTCGCTTGGCGCCATCCCAATTTTTACATTGCCACTTCGGCGGTGCGCGCAAAATACATCGGTATGCATAATTCCGGATATGATACGTTACTCCACTATGGCAACAGCGTCCTTTCAGACAGAATCATCTATGCGTCCAGCTGGCCGATTTTACCTTTCGACCGGAATATTCGGGAGATTCGTGATCTGCCCCTCAAGCCGGAGGTCAAGGAAAAGTGGCTTGGTGGCAATGCGGCGCGACTGTTTAACCTGGAGGACCCCAAAAAATAAGTTGGCACCAAAGAAAGGACTATAGACAATATGAGTGAAATCTTAGAGGGAATTCGTGTTCTTGATCTGGGACGTATCATTTCCGCTCCCTATGCCGCCATGCTTATGGCGGACATGGGGGCAGAAGTAATCAAAGTTGAGAAGCCGGAGATAGGCGATGATTTGCGGATCATGGCTGAGTTTGATTTTCCTTCCATTAATAGGAACAAAAAAAGCGTGACAATTCAGTTCCGCTCCGAGGAAGGCAAAAAGTTGTTACGCGGTCTGATCGAAAAAAGTGACGTGATTTTGGAAAACTTTCGGCCGGGCACCATGGAGAAAATGGGCTTCGGCTATGAAGAGGTTAAAAGAATCAATCCGCGTATCATTATGGCATCTATTTCCGGTTTTGGACAAACCGGGCCCTATAAGGAACGCGCGGCATTTGACTCGATTATTCAGGCGATGAGCGGAATTATGAGTGTAACCGGGACAAAGGAATCGGGACCATCCAGGATTGGAGCGCCACTTCTGGATCACATATCAGGATTATTTGCCTTTTCCGGTATATTAATGGCGCTATACAATCGAGAAAAGACAGGTGAGGGACAGTATATTGATGTGAGCATGCTGGACAGCGCGGTCCCCACACTGTTTACGCACATTCCGAACTATTCGGCGCTGGGAATTATTGCCGGATCAGAGGATACAAACGCACCGACCGCTGTCCCCGCAGGTACTTATAAGGCTAAGGACGGGTTAATCTATCTCAACGGAGGTACGGTGAAACTCTTCAAAATAATCCGTAATATTATCAAAAGTGAAGAACTCATGCAGGAAAAATATATAAGCCAGGAATACCGGCAGAAGCATCATCAGGTGGTAAATAAGATTGTTGCAAACTGGGTTGCTGAACACACCTGCGATGAGGTCGACGAAATTATGACCGAGGGAGGGGTTCCCACTGGAATCGTTTCCACGATTGACCGAGTGATCAAGAATCCCCAGGTTATTGCGCGCAACACGATTGTTGATATTGATGTCCCGGGGTATGGTAAG
This sequence comes from Intestinimonas sp., assembly GCA_022653075.1. Classification (GTDB taxonomy): domain Bacteria; phylum Bacillota; class Clostridia; order Oscillospirales; family Oscillospiraceae; genus Intestinimonas. Next base: position 46,798 of record JALCSB010000008.1, on the reverse strand, counting down.
GTTAAGTTTGGCGGAAATCCGATTAAAATGAGTACACATCCCGTGGAAGAATACCGTCCGGCTCACACATTGGGAGCCGACAACGAGGATATATACGGCGGGCTTTTGGGCCTATCCCCAAAGGAACTCGAGGACCTGAAAGCAAAGAAGGCGATTTAAGCTCCTATGGATCAGTTTAACGAGATGATAGACCGAACCGGTACCGGAAGTATAAAATGGGACCGTTGCAAGGCAAAATTTGAAACAACGAAAGACCTGATTCCTCTCTGGATCGCTGACACGGATTTCCGTGCGCCCGAAGCGGTAATTCAAGCGATTCATAACCGCGCCAACCACGGTGTATTCGGGTATACCTTTGCAATGGAGGATTATCGGAACACCGTATCACGATGGTTCCAGCGGCGTCACGGGCTCAATATTCCTCCAGAATGGATAACCGCCACACAGAGCGTCGTTACCGCGCTTCGATTCGCCATTGAGGCGCTGACAAAACCCGAAGAGAAGGTCCTGATCTTGACGCCGGCTTATGAGCCGTTTTTTGCGATTGTCAAAAATACAGGCCGCATACTGGTGGAGCAGGAGCTGAAACGCAACGGGGATTTTTGCTCGATTGACTTTGACCAAATGGAGGAGGCATTCCGCCAGGGTGTTAAAATGATGATATTCTGTAATCCACACAATCCGGTTGGCCGAGTGTGGAACAGAGAGGAACTGGAGCGTGTTTCCAAGTTATGCGCAAAATACGGGGTATATCTGGCGTCTGACGAAGTTCACGGCGACATCACGCTGTTCGGAACCCATTACACCTCTATGGTGGGAATTGAAGCCGCCAAGAATCTTACCATGTCGTTTACCTCCGCAGGGAAACCCTTCAGTCTGACTGGGCTCTGCTCGGCTAATCTGATTATCCCTGATGGTACGTTGCGGGATCGGATTGTCGATAAAATTCATGATGCATGGATTATGAGTCCGAATCTTTTTGGGTTGGTTGCCACAAAGGCGGCATATGAGCATGGCGAAAGCTGGCTGGATGCAGAGCTCCGGTATTTGGAGGAAAATTCAAAATACGTACAGCAATTTCTTGCCGAGAACCTCTCTAAAATCAGCTTAACAAAACATGAAGGAACTTACATGATGTGGCTGGACTTTCATGAATTTGATTTCAGCACCGAGGAACTGGAGAGACGTATTGTGGATGTCTGCGGTTTGGGCCTTGGTTTTGGGAGACACTATGGAGAGAAGTTTGGACAGTACATGCGGTTGAACATCGGTTGCGCAAGGCCGCTGCTGCAACGGGCCATGCGGGCACTTTGCAAAATTACGGACTGATGTTATCCGATAAGAAGTTAAGCAAGCCTTTCAAGCGTATCTAACCCCATGACCCGTTTTCTCTCCCGCTGGGCCTGTCCACCGGCGGACAAGCCCAGCGGGAGAGTGCAAGTTGCAGCTGGGTTGCGGAAAACTTCCACTTCCTGTATTGAGTGCAGAACCATTGCGGCGGCACTAAATTTAGATACATCATACGTTTCAGCAACAATTCTGTAAGGTTTATTTTATCCCTTTTTGAGCCATTGGAAATCTCCCCTTCTTGAATGTTTGAATCCCATTCATTTTACAGGAGCCCCAATGGTTTTTCTATGCCTTCAAAAACCTGTAAACGCTATGGATACCAGCAGATATAAATCGAATCGTGGAAGAATCAGTCTGGCAAACCCAGTAATGGTAAAAATTAATTTTAATATTGAGGTAGATTATGAGTAGGACTTCATATGTAAAAATAGCTTCCCGTATTTTAATCTATGTTCTTGGGTTATTCCTTTTGGCCGTTGGCATCGCTTTTTCCATGAACTCCAATTTGGGGGTATCACCCATCCACTCGATGCCGTACGTAATCAATATAATCAGTCATATTCCATTGGGAAACTGTGTAATTTATATGTTCTGTTTTTATATCCTGCTGCAAATAATTTTACTGCGTAGAAATTTTAAGATTATCAATCTTACACAAATTATTTTTTCAACCATATTTGGCTACTTTGTTGAATTTACTAAATGGCTTATCGGCGATTTCAGCATTCCTACATATTTTGGGAAACTGCTGATGATGGGCATTAGCATCATTTTTATTGCGACGGGCGTGATGCTATATGTTGAAATGCAGCTTGTACCAATGCCTATGGAAGGCCTGACACTGGCACTCGCTGAGCTTACCGGCATTTCTTTTCCAAATGTTAAAGTTGCTGTTGACTGTATAGTAGTAACCATCAGTCTTTTATTATCCCTTTTTGTCCTCCACGGCATTACCGGAATCCGCGAAGGGACGGTCATTACGGCGATGGTAACAGGAAAGGTTATCGCTGCTATCAGAAAGCCGCTTGTTCCTCCATTACAAAGGATATGTTTTTGAAATAAAACGCTGTCTTGCGTCAAGCTCTGCTGAAAAATAGAACTATGCCAAAGACTGCGGCCGTTTACACACACGTCTCACATGTTCCAGCAGTTCCTTTGCTACGGAAGACATTACTTTTTTGCCGTTCCATTGTAGGGCAATACTGCGATAGGCCCGCTGATCGTCAATGTTTAAAAAAACAATTTGTCCATCTGAATTTAGGCATTCACAGTTCTCTCCCGGCACTTGCTCCGTCACAAAAGCAATCGCCAGTCCATTTCTAATATAATCCATAAATCGGCAGTGAAAGCACTCGTAGAAAACCTGGCAGGAAAACCCGGAATCGCGGCACAATTTATCTGTAATTTCCCGAAAACTGTATCCTCTTGGCAGGCTTACAAACGCCTCATCTTTTAATTCACTTAATTTGACATGTTGCCTTTCGGCCAAATGGTGGCTGCGGTTGACCGCCAAATAAAATTTTTCTCGCTTAATAATCTGATAATTTTCTCCGAAATCTTCCATTCCATCAGACGCAGTGATTACAAAATCACAGTCGCTGTTATTTAATTCGCTCTTAATATCCTTCATCATCACTTCATACGCCCTGACAGTGACATTCGGATGACTTTGGGTAAATTCAGTTAGGACATCTTGAATAAAGGGCAGACTGACCGAACTGATGGTCAGCTTCTGCTTGCACTGGTACTTTCGATTCTCGATTTCACGCACGGCATTGCCAAGGCAGTCCAGCGCTTGATTAACATAATCGATGTAAATCTTCCCATACTCGTTAAGCTCAATATGTCGGCCAACCCGATCAAAAAGCTGAACATCCAGTTCTTTTTCCAACTTAGAAAGGCTCGCACTGAGTGCAGGTTGAGAAATGTGCAGTAACTTTGCTGCTCTGGTTAAGCTTTTCTGCTGAGCTATGGTCTGAAAATATCTTAAATGTATGATATCCATAGATTTCTCCACTTCCTTAAACGTGATAGCAGATTATCTTTTGAGTCGTTTATAAAACGATACCTGTTCAGCAATGTCTTGCACGTTCCCACACATGTTTCCAATTTAAAATTATAATATTATATCATAATTTTATGAAAGTGTAAAGGCAGGTAAAACCTGCCCCGTGACCTGCCTTTCTTTCCCGTTTTTTAGGCGGCAGTTTATTCCCACAAGCTGTTTTGCATCGTAAGCATAGCACTCGCGGCAAGAAATTTTATTTGCAGCACAACTCCAAATAAAAATCCTGTAACCAAACGGTTACAGGATTTTTATGATATAGTTTTCGCTGAAAATGCTGGGGAAATGATCTGTGTCCGTATGATATTTAAAATTTTCAGCAACGAGATAACCCGGTACATGCCGCTAAATACTGATCTGTGAATATTTTGGCAATTCCGGGCCAATTTTGACACCTATTTGAATGCTTATTCCTGCGTTTGCCGACACGGCATTGCGCTTTAGCTTCTAAGTAGACATTACTCCAGAAGCAAAGATTAAACAACAGTTTATTCCCACTGAAAAGATAGTTCGCCGCTAATCTAACGCGCTTTAAAAGGGGCTTTTTATTGTATCCTAAGGCAATAAATAACGTTGCCACAGAAAGGATGGGGATAAGGAGAGCTAAACCAAGTGGAATGGTTATATTAAAATCTGCCATTAGCAACTCTACACCTAAAAAACATCCGATGTAAAGGACAGACAGAATGATTGGTATGAGAGAAAGGGCAAGTTCAGCTGCGTTCATTCCAGATTTCCTCCTAATATTATTTTATATGATTGGCTGCTAATATTTCCTTAATATTTTTTTTGCTATCCATGTTTTTTTTGCACGGACATCCAATGTAAAACATAACCGGGGCAATTAATTCAAATAGGAACAGTTTTGCACACAACCTTTTATCGATTTGGGCGCCGCTAAAACCCGCAGCAAAATCTCCTATAATAAAATATGCTCCATCATCTTTAATGATGCCAGCCAAACCTACAACGCAAACTATGGCAATAATTAAGTTTATCCAAAAAAATAACTTAATACAAACATTTAATTTTGAATTGATGGAATCCGCGCACCATGTGTCAATGATGATAGGGGCTGTATATAAAATTATAGCAAAAAAGGTGAACTGACGAATATCTAGTATAAATACCAAAGTAGCCGGCAAAAGGTAGACAAATTGCAATATGTAGCCGTTATTATTTTCACGCAATCTACATTCTGCATAGCCATATCCACATTTTTTTGCTTTTTTCACCGCTACCGTCTCTCCCGTTGTTCTTTTAATTTAAGTTTATATTAACATAAACAGATAAAAAATCAAGAAAAATATGGAAAATTTTATCAAAAGAGGAAAACGCAATCCCCTGAAGGGAAGCGTTACTCAGGGGACATTTTGCCCTTGGAGCATGATCAGGTACAAGTGCCAGCCTACAGCATTGATTAAAAACAAGATAAGAAACAAGGGGCAAGGCAGCAGGGGGTATGGGCGCGCATATAGTTCATCAGCGAATATAGTACACGTTATCCCGGTATTTTAACAAAACCTTCACTCCGCGTTCAAAACTTGTTCATCAAAAAGGGACGAGGATAGAGTACGATAAAACCATCCGGTGAGAGCCGATTACATACATTTTTTCCTTCCTCCTCTCTCTTTTATTTAACACGAAACGAAAGCGCAGGCCCGATGGCGGGCCTGCGCTTTTACGTTTTCAAACCACAGCAGACGGGATGTGGGAAATGCTGAATGAGTTTATTGCCTAGCCATTGACGAGGGGCGGCGGACACGAAATAAAGTAATCCTCTACCATTTTATTTTTTAGTTTAAGCCAGTTTCCAAAAAAGCACCAGATGACATCTTCAGTGCTTCGGACATACCAAGATACTTAAAACAAAAGCGTCCTGAACTTCCCACACTCAATTTTGACCAATCATTGGATTGATATATATTGGAAAGAGCGATGCTGCCCTGTGAAGTTTTTATGACATACGTATCATGGTTGTCGACGTTTTTAAATTCTTCAATCGTACCATCAACGTACATGTAAACAGATTCAAGTCCATTGTCATCTGCCGACGTGGTGAAAATCTCATGCGGTGCGCTGATATATCCATCGTAAGGCTTCAAGGTGTTTTTTGACCAGCTTGTAAGCTGTACTGTTTGCGTTGACTGATTCCACCCTACAATAAGTCCTGTGGCACCCGCGATAGCGCGGACCGGAAGATAAGTGGTACCGTCAATCGCGAAAGGCTCTACCATGTTTCCATTAGCATCCTTCGGTGTAACCACATTGCCATCCATGGTAATTTTAATCCCGGTATAATCCAGCGCAACCGTTTTCTGATAAGCCGCATAGGCTGCTGTACCCAGTGAAACAATCAGCGCTGTCGTCAAAATTCCTGCAACAAACCCTTTTGTACGCTCTTTCATTTTAATGCTCCTTTCTATTTTACCGCACGCCGGCGGGGCAAAATGTTTCATCCAATTTTCAATGCCTTTTTGGGGTATTGGTTTCATTATTTTTCAGCCTGGCGGCTTCCAGGCCCAGCTTCATCGCCGCCGTGAGGGATTCTTTCGCCGCTGAGGACATGGGCACTCCATCAAACATCAGATCGTCGCTGCACTCAAGGTTCCCCATGATGCGCTCAACAGCGCGCGCCACGTCGAGCCTGTCCTTCGCGGTAAAGGCGGGCACGATTTCTTTTCTTTCGGTACCGTAGATGGAATCGAGCGAGGTACCAAGCGTATCCGCAAATTTTTGCGCATTCTGATTGGATAAGTCCTTGCTTCTCCCGGAATTTAATTCGGACATAACAGATCTGCTTACCCCCGCAGCTTTACAGAGCATGGTTATATTTTTATATCCTGCCGTTTTCCCTAATTCTTCAATCCTATTATATAGTTCGCTCATAATTTGCTACCCCTTTAGCAGAATACTGTAATTGATAGATGACGGGATAAGTGTATTACAGCGTTCAGTAAAAGTCAACTGCACAATATTAGGAAAGAGCTCTCTTTTCATAGTTGTATTTTACGGTCTTTGCTCTTAACGGATCAGAAATTCGGATATTTTCTGCATGTTTCGTCTTGCTTTTTGCTTTATTTTTATTTATCGTTACCGCCATAATTAATTATTAGTTGACATGTTTAAATGCCTGATATATGATATAAAATATCTTTAGAAAGGTGTGATTTTATGGCAAAAACCATTCGCCCTGTCAAAGAACGTATCGCTATTATTGACCAGAAAATTGAGAAAAAGAAAGCGGAACTTACCAAGCTGGAAACGCAGAAAGAAAACTTATTGCATCCAGTCTCCATGCGTTCAGTTCTTGCAAAAGCCAAAGAAGCTGGTATGTCTGCGAAAGATATTGCTGAAAAACTCGGGATCGAACTTGATTAATTCCACACCCCCAAGGTTAGACAGTATTGGATACTGAAATAACTTTGGGGGTGAAATTTACGCCATCGTCGGGCCTGTTATACTAGCCAGTAAAGCGATTGCTGCCGCCACTTGGTGTGGAATCATGCGGTATTTAACGAATAAAGCCAGACATAGAGAGGGAGTTTTCAAGATACACCTTTCCCTAAAAGGGGAGGGTGTATCTTATTTATTAGTGTGCTGTTTATTATACAGAGGCCGTATATGATCGCACCCCTTTTATTTCTTTTCGTTTTCCTTACGGCTCAAATAGGTGATGTATTCGTTTCCCCATGCCTCCAGAGCATCCAACACAGAGCCGAACTTTTTTCCTATTTCACTTAATCCGTATTCTACTTTAGGTGGAATTTCACCATAGTCCCTGCGCAGGACGAGCCCCTCCCGTTCCAGCACCTTCAATTGCTTGGAGAGGGTGGCGTGGGTCATATTTTCCGGTAGCCTCCGCTGCAGTTCATTAAAGCGTATCGGACCATCGCTCAGTAAATACAGAATATAAATGGACCATTTTCCTGTCAAAACTTTCTGTGAGGTAACATAGGGACATTTTCCAAACAGCGTCTTTTTCGTCATAGTAACCACCTATTTAGGTATATAAAAATATACCGGTATCTTAAAATATCGTACTTGATAAAAGTAAATTGCATTCTATAATGATATCGTATTATACCCTAAAAGCAACAAATTTTTAAAACAGGAGGCCAACCATGAAAAAAATTATTATTGTGGACGCCAGCCCCAGAAAGGGTGGAAACTCGGACGTTATGACAGAAAAATTGTCGGCGGAAATCAAAGGCGCGGAAGTGGAGGTGTTCAAGCTCCGGGAAAAAACCGTAAATCCCTGCCAGGCCTGCGACATCTGTAAGACAAAAGATACGCCGCAATGTGTTCAGAAGGATGACATGGGCGGGCTTATCCCCAAGCTGGACCGTTGTGATGCGATTGTCCTTGTGGCCCCGATCTATTTTAATCAGATCAATGGTCCGGCCAAGACGTTCATCGACCGTACATACTGTTTCTTTAACCTCGGAAAAGAGGGTGCATCCATTGCTACGAAGAAAGGGAAAAAGGCAGCGGTTATCTGTACTTGCGGCGGAGGGCCTGTTGATGCCTATACGAAGGTTGCGGAGGCCACAGCAGGCGATTTTGGAATTATCGGCGTGACGGAAAGCAAGGTCTATGTCTGCGGAGATGGCAATGAACCCGGAAGCTGTAAAGACCATCCCGAGTATATGCAAGCAGCCTGTGATATTGCGGCGTGGCTATCAAAATAAAAGGATCTTCTTTATCTGAGATATGAAAAGGAGGGGCAGGCAAATCGCCTGCCCCTCCTTTTTGCCTCCCATTTTCCGTAATTGGGTCATTCTTGCCGGCAAATTTCCATTCCGTACAATAGTAAAACCAGCGAAGGGGGAAAGGTACATACCTTTACAACAGGCGGGGAGTAAAAAAGGCCGGACTTGTGATATTATATGGAATTAGATATAATAATTAAAATGGGTTTGGTAAAATCGGTGCCAGACCGGTAGATTACCTTTGGCCCAATCTCAGCCTTCTGATGTGCGCGATAGCCCGCGAAACCTTTTCCGCAGATTTGACGGGCTGAGGCTGTGGGAACAGGCTCCATAGTTCCGACCGATAGAAAAGAATGGTGATGAGAATGAACTGGTCGGGTATTCAGGTCCGTTTGTATCAGGCAATTTTGCTCACAGGAGCAGGCCTGTCCGTGGCTTGTATAGTGGGTAATTTTTTTTCCGCATTTCCATTTCGGAGCGACATAAAATGGATTGTTCTCTTTATCATAAGCGTAGCGGCATTTCTGCGTTCCAACTATAAAAAATACCGCACCTATATGATGTTTGCGTTTTTTGTATTCGTAATCTTCTTTTTTCTCCCGCTTGCCTTTATGGATTCGGGCGGGAGCAGCAACAATGCCATCGGCTATATCTTTCTCATCCTGATCTGTATTACCTACCTTTTTTCCGGCTGGAGGCGGATCTTTCTGGTGGCGGGATTGATTGTTGTATTCATGCTGCTGCATGTGTTGGAATATTTTCACCCGGAGTTTATTATGGTCTATACGGGCTGGAACCAATTTGTTGACCGCATGATTCAGATCCCCTTACTGCTTCTGGTGGCGTTCTTCATCATTCTATGGTTTGCCAAGGAATACGAGCGAGTGAACGCTAAACTGGATCAATATGCCAGTATGGACGCGCTCACGGGCCTTTATAACCGGAGAATGTTTGACAAGGCGATTGAGGAGGCCATTGCGGATCGCCGGAATATGGCATATCTTGTGCTGATCGATATGGACAACTTCAAACAGGTAAACGATACGTACGGGCACTCGGCGGGGGATGAGGCGCTTCAAAAGCTGGCTGTTTTGCTGCAGGATTCCCTTGGCCACGGTCGGAACGTTGTCAGCCGTTGGGGCGGGGACGAATTCGCCGTCATCTATTATGGAGACGGAGAGGAACTGACGCGTTGCTTGGAAGAGATTGAACAATCCTTCCAGGAGTATATGCTATCCTATAATGAGACTACGGGCATCAGTTTCAGCATAACTTTGGTTCGGGAAGACGATCGGGCGGACCAGGTGCTGACGAGAGCGGACCGTTTGCTGTATGCGGAAAAGCAGAGAAAGCACGTTTCCTGATCATTAATTTACAAGGCCAGATTGCTGCAGCCCGGGAGGATGTAGATTTGGACCTTTTCTGTTAAAATAGCACCTGCCGTAAATTTTGTCTCAGTTCACGTATACGGTACCGAAAAAGGCACACCTTATTTTATAGCTCTCCGATATATACCGTCGATGAAAAGACAGGGACAGAATCCCATAAGAAATAATCGGGAAAACGTTTTTCTTGACAGGAAAGGGCAGAGATGCTAGAATTCTTACAAGATCTTTTTGTAATTGGTTACAGAAAGAAACAGACCAATCTTCTGCTTTGTGGAAGATAAGCCCTTACGGACAGGCGGGTCGGTTGCCGGGCGGTAAATCCGCATTATTGATTGAGTTAGAAGCTCAAATTTTATAAGTTGATTACTTTATAATCGTGCCTGCGGGCAAATCATCTTGTGAAACGGTCAATAAGAGTAGCAGCTGATCCTTTATGCTGAACCGCTCATAATCTTTGCCATACGAAATCAGGCCGCGCTTTATTGTGTTGCCTTATGCGTTGGGCGTTTTGATTGACTGTTTTGACCGCAGATGACATTGTCATCTGCGGTTTTTGTATTGCGCGGGCATTGGAAAGGAGCAAGCCATGGATTTGGAACGTCAAAAATCGGCCCCAATTTGCGAGGCTCTGGAGCAATTTCAACGACGGCGGGTCGTTCCCTTCGACGTGCCTGGCCATAAAAGAGGCCGGGGAAATCCGGAACTTGCGCAGCTGCTGGGCCAGAGGTGCGTGGGGCTGGATGTAAACTCCATGAAGCCGCTGGACAATCTCTGCAATCCGGTCTCCGTGATCCGTGAGGCGGAGGAGCTGACGGCGGAAGCCTTCGGCGCCGCCCATGCTTTCTTTATGGTGGGCGGTACAACCAGCTCGGTGCAGAGCATGGTGCTCTCGGTATGCAAGGCAGGGGAGAAGATCATTCTGCCCCGCAATGTCCACAAAAGTGTCATCAACGCCCTGATTCTCTGCGGCGGTATCCCCGTCTACGTCAACCCGGCCATTCATCCCCAAATCGGCGTGGCGCTGGGTATGGAGCTGACCGCTGTGGAAGCGGCCGTCAGGAAAAATCCGGATGCGGTTGCGGTGCTGGCCAACAATCCCACCTATTACGGTATCTGTTCCGACCTCAGGGCCATCACCGAACTGGCCCATGCCCACGGCATGAAGATGCTGGTGGATGAGGCCCACGGAACCCATCTCTACTTCGGCGACGGCCTGCCCGTCTCCGCCATGTCGGTAGGGGCGGACATGGCGGCCGTATCCATGCACAAATCCGGTGGCAGCCTGACCCAGAGCTCACTCCTTCTCATTGGAAAAACGATGGATATGGGGCATGTCCGCAAAATCATCAATCTCACCCAGACTACCAGTGCCTCTTATCTGCTGCTGTCCAGCTTGGACCTCTCCCGCCGGAATCTGGCCCTCCGTGGCAGGGAATCCTTTGCCAAAGTGGTCCGAATGGCGGAGTACGCCCGGTCGGAAATCAACGGAATCGGCGGGTATTACGCCTATGGACGGGAGCTCATCGACGGGGTGAACGTCTGCGATTTCGACGTAACCAAGCTGTCCGTTTTTACTCAGGGTATCGGCCTGACCGGCATTGAAATCTACGATCTGCTGCGGGATGAGTATGACATCCAGATCGAGTTCGGTGACATCGGGAATATTCTGGCCTATATTTCCATCGGTGACCGTATTCAGGATATCGAGCGGCTGGTAGGTGCGCTGGAGGATGTCAAGCGCCTGTATGCAAAGGAAGGCTCCAGCTTGTATTTTGGAGACTTTATTCAGCCAGAGGTGGTCTACTCGCCCCAGAAGCCCTTCTATGCCGAGAAAGAGTCCCTGCCCATCCGCCGGACGGCGGGCCGGGTCACAGGCGAATTCGTCATGTGTTATCCCCCCGGAATTCCCATTTTGGCCCCCGGCGAGCGGGTCACCGATGAAATTATCGAGCACATCCTGTTCGCCAGAGAGAAGGGCTGCTCCCTGCAGGGGGCGGCGGATCCTCGCGTGGATTATCTCCAGGTAATTAAGGAGTGACAATGCCATGAATATGTGGATTTATACCGCGAACGGCCAGATCAGTATGCGGGTCAGCCGGGAGCTCTTCTCAGCCGAGAGCGAATATCAAAAAATAGAGGTCTTTGAGTCGCCGGACTACGGTCGCCTGATCGCTTTGGACGGAGACGTGATTTTTTCTACTGCCGATGAATTCATTTACAATGAGATGGTGGTCCACGTTCCCATGGCGGTTCACCCCAACGTAAAGAATGTTCTCATTATCGGCGGCGGTGACGGCGGTGTGGCCCGGGAGCTTACGGCGTACCCTGAGATCGAGACCATCGATGTGGTGGAGCCGGACGAGATGTTTGTTCAGGTCTGCCGGGAGTACTTTCCGGAGGTTGCCGACAGCCTGAACAACCCCAAAGTCAATATCACCTACCAGGACGGCCTGCGCTTCCTGCGCGGCCGTCAGGCGGAATATGATATCATCATTAACGACTCCACCGACCCGTTCGGCCATACCGAGGGACTGTTTACCAAGGAGTTTTACGGAAGCTGCTACCGCGCGTTAAAAGATGACGGCATTATGATCTATCAGCATGGAAGTCCGTTTTTCGACGAGGACGAGACCGCCTTTCGCACCATGCACCGCAAGGTGTACCGAAGCTTTCCCATCAGCCGCGTCTACCAGGCCCATATCCCAACCTGCCCCTCCGGCTACTGGATGTTCGGATTTGCATCCAAGAAGTACCACCCCATTAACGACTTTAACCCAGCCCGTTGGAATGCCCGGGGCATCAAGACCTGGTATTACACCACCAATCTGCACTTAGGCGCCTTTATGCTGCCCAAATATGTGGAGGACCTGCTTATTGAAGCGGAAAACGCCGCCGATAAGGCCAAGTAAGTCATCAAAATTGTGATTAGGAGGGATTCCCTTATGTCCAGACTACTCGTCATTGGCTGCGGTGGCGTTGCGTCCGTAGCCATCCAGAAATGCTGCCAAAACAGCGAGGTATTCACCGACCTGTGCATCGCCAGCCGTACGGTTTCCAAATGCGACGCGCTTAGGGAAAAACTGGCCGGTAAGACCACCACCAATCTTACCACCGCCCAGGTGGACGCCATGGACGTGCCCGCCCTCACCGCCCTCATCCGGGCGTATCAGCCGGACGCCGTTCTGAATGTGGCCCTGCCGTATCAGGACCTGGCCATTATGGATGCGTGTCTGTCCGCCGGTGCGCACTATATCGACACCGCCAACTACGAGGCGGAGGACACCGATGATCCCGTTTGGCGCGCGGTTTATAAAAAGCGCTGCAAAGAGCTGGGTTTTTCCGCTTATTTCGACTACTCCTGGCAGTGGGCCTATGAGGAGAAGTTTAAAAAGGCGGGCCTCACCGCCCTGCTGGGCTCGGGCTTCGACCCCGGTGTTACCAGCGTGTTTACCGCCTACGCACGCAAGCACTATTTTGACGAGATCCACACCATTGATATTCTCGACTGCAACGGCGGTGACCACGGCTATCCTTTCGCCACCAATTTTAACCCGGAGATCAACCTCCGGGAGGTTTCCGCCCCCGGCTCCTATTGGGAGAACGGGAAGTGGGTGGAGATTCCTCCCATGTCCATCAAACGGGAGTATGAGTTTCCCCAAGTGGGCAAAAAGGACATGTACCTGCTCCACCACGAGGAGATTGAGTCCCTGGCCAAAAACATCCCGGGTGTCCGGCGCATCCGCTTTTTCATGACCTTCGGCCAGAGCTATCTTACTCATATGAAGTGCCTGGAGAACGTGGGTATGCTGTCCACCACCCCGGTGGAGTACCAGGGACAACAGATCGTACCCATCCAATTTTTAAAGACCCTTTTGCCCGATCCCGCCTCCCTCGGCCCCCGCACGGTAGGTAAGACCAACATCGGCTGTATTTTTTCCGGTGTGAAGGATGGAGAGAAAAAGACCATTTATCTGTACAATGTCTGCGATCACCAGGCATGCTACCGGGAGGTGGGAAGTCAGGCCATCTCTTACACCACCGGCGTGCCCGCCATGATCGGTGCCATGCTGGTGGCGAATGGCCGCTGGCAAAAGCCCGGCGTATTTAATGTGGAGGAATTTGACCCGGACCCCTTCATGGACGCTCTCAACCGTTGGGGCCTGCCTTGGACGGTGGAAGAGCATCCGGAGACGGTGGAGTGATGACGCCCTATGAGCTGCCCACGCCCTGCTATGTGGTGGATGAGGGGCGGCTGCGCCGGAATCTGGAACTGCTGCAAACGGTCCAGCGGGATACGGGCTGCAAGATCCTGCTGGCACAAAAGGCCTTTTCCATGTATGCCGAATACCCTCTGATCCGCCGGTATCTGGCGGGGACCACCGCCAGCAGTCTCTTTGAAGCCCGGCTGGGTGCTACCGAGATGGGGGGGGAGGCCCATATCTTTTCTCCCGCCTACCGGGACGGCGAGTTTGACGAGATCGCCGCCCTCTGCGGCCACATCGTATTTAACTCCTTCGCCCAACTGGAAAAGTACCGCTCCCGCTGTCCCTCGTCCAGTATTGGCATCCGGATTAACCCCCAGTGCTCCACCCAGGGGAATCATACCATCTACGATCCATGCGCCCCCGGATCCCGGCTGGGCGTCACCGCCGGCCAGTTTCGATTTAACGAGCTGGACGGGGTGGAAGGGCTCCACTTTCACACCCTGTGCGAGCAGGATGCCAATGATCTGGCGGTTACCCTGAAGGCGGTGGAAGAGAAATTTGGACCGGCTCTGCCCCGGATGAAATGGCTGAACCTGGGCGGCGGGCACCACATTACCCGACCGGGCTATGACCTCCCGCTGCTGAAAAAATGTATCCGCCATGTGCGGGACGCCTACGGCGTGCAGGTCTACTTGGAACCTGGCGAGGCGGTGGCCCTGAACGCCGGATACCTTATAACCGAAGTGCTGGATGTTGTGGAAAACGGCGGTATCACCACTTTGATTCTGGATACCTCCGCCGCCTGCCATATGCCGGATGTACTGGAGATGCCCTACCGGCCGCCTCTGAGAAATTCCGGCCTGCCCGGCGAGAAGGCCCATACCTACCGGCTGTCCTCCTGTACCTGCCTGGCGGGAGACGTCATCGGGGACTACTCCTTTGACCGGCCTGTCCAGATCGGGGACCGGCTGTGCTTTGAAGATATGGCCATCTATTCCATGGTCAAAAACAATACCTTTAACGGGATTCCTCTGCCCGCCATTGCCGCCATGGACGAGAACGGCGACTGCCGGATCATTAAGACATTCGGCTATGAGGACTTTAAATCCCGCTTATCCTGAGGTGCTTATGAAACGTTCTTCCACACCGCGCCGGGACGGCTTTCGCATGCCCGGCGAATTTGAACCCCATGAGGGCTGTCTGATGATCTGGCCGTCCCGTCCCGGGTCTTGGCCCTTCGGTGCCCGGGCCGCCCGGAGGGCCTTTACCGCGGTGGCTTCCGCCATTGCCCGGAGTGAGACGGTGTATATGCTGGCGGGTACGGATTGTATCGAAAGCGCCCGGGCCATGCTGCCGGACTGTGTCCGCATTCTGCCGGTGGAGAGCGACGATGCCTGGGCCAGGGATGTGGGTCCCACGTTTGTGGTGGACGGCCTGGGCGGCGTGCGAGGCGTGGACTGGCAGTTCAACGCTTGGGGAGGCAGGTATGATGGGTTGTATTCCCACTGGGAGCGGGATGACGCCGTGGCGGCGGCCTGCTGCGACCGGTTAGACTTTGATCGCTACGACGCCCGCCCCTTTGTCCTGGAGGGAGGCTCCATTCACACCGATGGACAGGGCACGGTACTGGTCACTGAGACCTGCCTCTTGAGCCCGGGCCGGAATCCCCGGCTGACCCGTGCGCAGATCGAAGAAAATCTGCGGGAGTACCTGGGGGCGGAAAAGGTCCTTTGGCTGCCCCACGGCATTTGGGAGGACGAGACCAACGAGCATGTGGACAACGTGTGCGCCTTTGTCCGCCCAGGCGAGGTGGTTTTGGCATGGACGGAGGATAAGGACGACCCGCAGTATGCTTACAGCGCCGCCTGCCTGGAGGCGCTGTCCGGTGTCACCGATGCCAGGGGCCGGACCATTACCGTTCACAAGCTGCTCCTGCCCACCCGCCCGGTATGCCTCACCGCCGAAGAGGTGTCCGGCTATTCCTTTGAGGAGGGAGAGGACACCCGGCGGCCCGGGGAACGCCTGGCCGCCAGCTATGTGAACTTCTACCTCTCCAACGGCGGCGTGGTGCTGCCCCAATTTGGAGACCCCAACGACGCCGCGGCGGCGGAACAGATGGGGCGGCTGTTCCCCGGCCGCACGGTGTATCCCATTCCGGCCCGGGAGATTTTGTTAGGCGGCGGCAACATTCACTGCATTACGCAGCAAATTCCCAAAAGGAGGTGCCAGCCGTGCGTAAGGTGACGCTGGCGGCGGTGCAGATGCGCTGCTCGGAAAATACTGAAAATAATCTGGACCGGGCGGAGGAACTGGTCCGCCAGGCTGCGGAGAAGGGTGCAGACGTTATTCTGCTGCCGGAACTGTTTGAGCGCCCTTATTTTTGTCAGGAGCGCCGCTATGACTTTTACGCCTACGCCGCGCCCACAGGGGAAAATCCCACCGTCAGGAGGTTTACCTCCGTGGCAAGGGAACTGGGTGTGGTGCTGCCGGTCAGCTTTTTTGAGAGGGACGGCAGCCGGCTGTTTAACTCCGTGGCCGTGCTGGACGCGGATGGAAGCCTTCTGGGGGTCTACCGGAAAACCCACATCCCGGATGACCACTATTATCAGGAGAAATTTTACTTTACGCCTGGAGACACCGGTTTTCGGGTGTGGGATACCGCCTGCGGACGTGTCGGTGTGGGCATCTGTTGGGACCAGTGGTTTCCGGAGACGGCCCGCGCGCTGGCCCTAAACGGGGCGGAGATGCTGCTTTTTCCCACTGCCATCGGCAGCGAGCCCATTCTCGGCGGTGACAGTATGAGACACTGGAGGCGGGTCATGCAGGGCCATGCGGCGGCAAACCTTATGCCGCTGGCTGCCGCCAACCGGGTTGGGCGGGAGACGGTGACACCCTGTCCGGAGAACGGCGGACAGTCCTCTGCTCTGGTTTTCTACGGGTCCTCTTTTCTCACCGATGGGACCGGTGAACTGGCAGCTTCGGCCGGGCGGGAGGAGGAGACGGTTCTTACGGCCTCCCTCGACCTGGATGCCCTGGCGGAAGACCGCCTCAACTGGGGCATTTTCCGTGACCGCCGCCCCGAGTGCTATGAGGTGATCGCGGGAAAGCGTTTATTATAATCCCCAATACAAGGAGGGACAGGCGGTGCCTGCCCCTCCTTTTCATGACGTACTGGCCGCCAAAGTGCACATTTTGTGGTATAATAGTAATAAAATCACAGCATAGACATGCTGGAAACGGAGGAATCGTATATGTCGATTATCGCAGCGTTTGCGGTGCCCCATCCGCCGATTATCCTGCCTGAGATCGGCCGGGGTGAGGAACAAACCATTTCAGCCACCACCCGAGCTTATCGCGCGGCCATGGGCCGGGCGGCGCGGTTTCGGCCGGAGACGATTGTGCTGACCAGCCCCCATTCCGTAATGTACGAGGACTATTTTCACATCTCCCCAGGCCGGCGGGCAGACGGAACCTTCAGCCAGTTCGGTGCGCCGCAGGTTCGGTTGGAGACGGAATATGATGTGGAGTTTGTTACAGCGCTGGAAAAACGCTGCGGCGGCTGCGGCGTTCCGGCCGGTACGCTGGGGGAGCGGAACCCCGCCTTGGACCACGGGACCATGATTCCACTGCGGTTTTTGAACGAGTTCTTTTCGGATTACCGTCTGGTGCGCATCGGCCTTTCAGGCCTTTCGCCGCTGGAGCACTACCGTCTGGGGCAGTGTATCGCCCAAACCGCCGAAGCGCTTGGGCGCCGGACCATATTTCTCGCCAGCGGCGACCTGTCCCACAAGCTGACCCGGGATGGACCCTATGGATTTGCGCCGGAGGGGCCGGAGTTTGATCGCCTGGCTACTGCGGCGCTGGGAAAAGGGGACTTTGCGGCTCTGCTTGAAATGGACCCGGATGTATGTGAAGCCGCGGCGGAATGTGGACTTCGTTCCTTTTGGATTATGGCCGGCGCGCTGGATCAGAAGGCGGTTGCGAGCGAGCTTTTGTCCTATGAGGGGCCGTTTGGGGTCGGCTACGGCGTGGCGGCCTTTGAAGTGACCGGCCCCGACGAGTCCCGGAACTTTGGAGGACAGTTTCAGCAGGCGGAGCGGGACCGGCTTGCCGCCGGGAAAGCAGCTGAGGACCCTCTGGTGCGTCTGGCCCGGATGAGCCTGGAAACCTATGTGAAAACCGGCCGGTACGCCGACCCCCCTCAGGGCCTTCCGGACACGCTGACCGGGTCCCGTGCAGGCGCATTCGTCTCGCTGAAGAAAGACGGCCGGCTGCGCGGCTGTATCGGAACCATTGCCCCCACACGTGCCTGCCTGGCCGAAGAGATTCTGCATAACGCGGTCTCGGCCGGGACGGGCGATCCCCGGTTCCCACCCGTGAGGAAGGAAGAATTGGAGACGCTTGTCTACAGCGTGGACGTGTTGGGGGAGCCGGAGCCGATTGCATCGGAAGCGGAGCTTGACCCGAAAAAATACGGCGTCATTGTGGAGCAGGGTACCCGCCGCGGGCTGCTGCTGCCTGATCTTGCCGGTGTGGATACCCCCGACCTTCAGATTGCCATTGCCCGCCGGAAGGCGGGGATCGGCCCGGACGAGCCGGTAAAGCTGTGGCGGTTTGAGGTGGTGAGGCACAGATGAAGGCAGTTTGTCCAATCTGCCCCCACCGCTGCGCGCTGGAGCCGGGGCAACTGGGCCTCTGCCGAGCCCGCAGGAATGTGCATGGAGCCGTGACCTGCGAAAACTACGGCCGGCTGACCTCACTCGCTCTGGATCCCATTGAAAAAAAGCCTCTGCGGCGCTTTCATCCAGGCAGCTTGATTCTGTCGGCGGGCAGCTACGGCTGCAATCTGCGCTGTCCCTTCTGCCAGAATTATGAGATCTCCATGGAGGGGCCTGAGGCGGAGACGGTGTTTCTCACCCCGGAAGAATTAACCGCCAAGGCCTTGGCGCTGTCCCAGGCGCCTCCCGGCAATCTGGGCGTGGCCTTTACCTATAACGAACCGCTGGTGGGCTATGAATACGTGAAGGACTGCGCCGCGCTATTGCACCAGAAGGGGCTGAAGACCGTGCTGGTGACCAACGGCATGATCTGTCTGGAGCCGCTGGAGGCGCTGCTGCCCCAGGTTGACGCCATGAATATCGACCTAAAAGCGTTTTCCCGGGACGGTTACCGCCGACTGGGCGGTGACCTGGAGACCGTAAAGGGGACGATTGCGCGCTCGGTGGGCCGGTGTCATGTAGAGGTGACCACTTTAATTGTACCCGGGGAGAACGATTCGGAAGATGAGATGGATGCCGAGGCGGGGTGGCTGGCCTCCCTTGACCCGGAGCTTCCCCTCCATATCAGCCGCTTTTTCCCTCGCTTTCAGATGACGGACCGTGAACCCACTCCGACAAAGACTATGAATGCGCTGATTCAAACCGCCCGGCAGCACCTCCGGTACGTTTATTCCGGCAATTGTTGAGAGGGCCGTTTGACCGCTTCTGCCCGGAAAAGTGTCGCGGACGATAAAATGAAAAAAGCTGTCCGTAGCGTTTAAAAAAAGTTTTGCGCCACGGTGACAGGATGAATTTTCACTTTTTTTCTCATTTTACCGGGGAAAAAGGCTTGACAAATGGAAATCATAATGGTACCATCAGGGCAATTGAATAGGATAATCTTCAGGGCGGGGTGAAATTCCCCACCGGTGGTATAGCCCACGAGCCGAAAGGCATGACCCGGTGTAATTCCGGGGCCGACAGTATAGTCTGGATGAAAGAAGATCGTGACACGGCCCATAGGGCCATGTTTTTCTGCGCGGTATGTGAGTAAGGCTCTGAGATGCAAATTGCATTTCAGAGCCTTTTTTGCTATCGGGCGGGCCGTGCCGCCTATGCGTCCTGGACGAAGTTTCGTTCGGGGCGCCTTTTTATTTTAGGCGTGGCAAAGAAAGAAGGAAGGTCCATGACACACGAAGATTATATGCGTATGGCGATCAGCCAGGCCGAAAAGGGCTGCGGCTGGACCAACCCAAACCCCATGGTGGGAGCGGTGATTGTAAAGGACGGCCGGGTTATCAGCCGGGATTACCACCACCGGTGCGGGGAGTACCACGCCGAACGCAACGCCATTTTGAACTGCCCCGAATCCACGGAGGGAGCGACCCTCTACGTGACGTTGGAGCCCTGCTGCCATTACGGGCGTACGCCGCCCTGCACGCAGATTATTCTCAAAAGCGGCATTACCACCGTGGTGGTGGGTGCGGAGGACCCCAATCCACTTGTGGCGGGAAAGGGGATTGCGCTGCTCAGGCAGGCGGGCCTCGCTGTGATCACAGGCGTTTTGGAAGCGGAGTGCCGGAAACTGAACCGGGTGTTTTTCCACTACGTCCGTACCCATACGCCCTATGTGGTTATGAAATACGCCATAACGGCCGACGGAAAAATCGCCACACGCACCGGCGCGTCCCGGTGGATTACCGGAAAAGCCGCCCGGAGGCATGTCCAGATGAGCCGGAACCGGTATTCCGCCATCATGGTCGGGGTGGGCACGGTACTGGCCGATGACCCGCGACTTACCTGCCGCCTGCCGGGAGGCCGGAATCCGGTGCGTGTGGTCTGTGATACCAACCTGCGCACACCGCTCACGGCCAACGTGGTGACCACGGCAGAAGAAATCCCCACCATTTTGGCCACCTGCTGCGGCGAGAAGGAGCGGCACCGGCCCTATCGGAACCGGGGCTGCCAGGTGCTTGTCCTACCCCGTCGGGGGGGACATGTTGACCTGGCCGAACTGATGGCCCGGTTGGGCGGGCAGGAATTGGACAGTGTTCTGCTGGAGGGGGGCGCGGCGCTCAACTTCAGCGCCCTTCAGTGTGGCGTGGTGGACCGGGTGCAGGCCTATGTGGCTCCGAAGATATTTGGGGGCACTGATGCGAAAAGCCCGGTGGGGGGCGCCGGCGTGGCCTTACCCGATGAGGCGTTCGGGCTGAACGGCCCGCCGGAAGTCACTGTGCTGGAGGAAGACGTTTTACTGGAATGGGAGGTGCCCGGATCATGTTTACGGGGATTATAGAAGAGGTGGGGACGGTCCTGTCCCTGCGGCGGGGCGCCCGCTCCGGCGTTCTCAGACTGCGCGGGAGGAAAATTTTTTCCGACCTGAAGCTGGGCGACAGCGTAGCGGTGAACGGTGTATGCCTGACCGCCACAGAACGGGGCGGAGATTGGTTTGCCGCCGACGTAATGCATGAGACGCTGGACCGATCCTCCCTGGGTGATCTTCGGGTGGGAAGCCCTGTGAATCTGGAGCGGGCTATGGCGGCGGACGGCCGCTTCGGCGGCCACATCGTCTCCGGTCACATCGACGGCACCGGCGTCATCACCGGAATCCGCAGCGATGACAACGCAGTTTGGTATACCGTACAGACCCCGTCGCGGCTGATGCGCTATATTATCGAAAAAGGGTCCATTGCCATTGACGGCATCAGCCTGACCGTGGCCCGGGCGGAGAGGGATCGGTTTCAGGTATCCATCATCCCCCATACCGCCCGGGAGACCATCCTTTCGACCCGCCGGGTGGGGGACACGGTCAATTTGGAGAACGACGTGGTGGGTAAATACCTGGAGCATTTTCTCGCCGTTTCAAACGGGAAGGAGACGCGGGACAGGCCGATTACCAGAGAATTTCTTACTCGAGCGGGCTTTTAACCCGATCGGATATCTGAACATATGGAAAGGAAGAGAATGATGTTTAAATTTAGCAGTATTGAGGAAGCGATTGCCGATCTGCGGCAGGGCAAGATTATTCTATGTACCGACGACCCGGACCGGGAAAACGAAGGCGACTTTATCTGTGCCGCTCAGTTTGCCACCACGGAAAACGTGAACTTTATGGCGGTCCACGGCAAGGGCCTCATCTGTATGCCCATGGGGCAGGCGCTGGTACAGAAGCTGCGGTTTCCCCAAATGGTGACCAACAACACGGACAACCATGAGACTGCGTTTACCGTCTCCGTTGACCATGTATCCACCACCACCGGCATCTCCGCCGCCGAGCGGTCTATCACAGCCCTCAAGTGTGTGGAGGACGACGTCAGGCCGGAGGATTTTCGCCGGCCGGGACACATGTTTCCCCTGCTGGCCCGCAAAAACGGGGTACTGGAGCGCAGCGGTCACACTGAGGCCACCGTGGATCTGATGCGGCTGGCTGGCCTGAAGGAGTGCGGCCTGTGCTGCGAGATCATGCGGGAAGACGGAACCATGATGCGTACGCCGGAGCTGAAGCAGCTGGCGCAGAAGTTGGGCGTCAAGTTTATCACGATCCGGGACCTCCAGCAGTACCGTAAAGTCCACGATAAACTGGTGGAGCAGGTGGTGGTTACCCGCATGCCTACCAAATACGGAAACTTTAACGCCTACGGCTATATAAATAGGCTCAACGGCGAACACCATGTGGCCCTGGTGAAGGGAGAGGTGGGAGACGGAGAAAATATCCTCTGCCGGGTCCACTCCGAGTGCCTGACCGGGGATACCTTCGGTTCCCTGCGCTGTGACTGCGGCCAGCAATTGGCCACCGCCATGGCCCGCATTGAGCAGGAAGGCCGGGGCATCCTGCTGTACCTGCGGCAGGAGGGCCGCGGCATCGGACTGATCAATAAGCTGCGCGCGTATGCGCTTCAGGACCAGGGCATGGATACGGTGGAGGCTAATTTGGCCCTGGGCTTTGACGAGGACCTGCGGGAGTACTATATCGGCTCTCAGATCCTCCGCGACTTAGGCGCGAAAAGCCTGCGCCTGCTGACCAACAATCCCAAGAAGATCGAGGGACTGGAGGATTTTGGCCTTTCTATTGTCGAACGAGTCCCCATTGAAATGGAACTGACCCGGTACGACGAATTTTACTTGAAGACCAAGCAGAAGAAGATGGGCCATCTTCTTCATTATGGAGCATAGAAAGAGATACAATTCGTATAATTTCGACACAAAATAAAGGAGAGTATTCAGAAATGAGCATCTATGAGGGTAAACTGGTATCCAATAACATTAAAATCGGCATTGTGGCTGCACGGTTTAATGAGTTCATTACGTCTAAACTGCTCAGCGGTGCCATGGACGGCCTGCAGAGGCATGACGTCCGCGCCGAGGACATCGACGTGGCCTGGGTCCCCGGCGCGTTTGAGATCCCGCTTATCGCGTCCAAAATGGCGAAAAGCGGCAGATATGACGCGGTGATCTGTCTGGGCGCGGTGATCCGGGGTTCCACCTCTCACTATGATTTCGTATGCAGCGAGGTTTCCAAGGGGATTGCCAACGTGTCTTTGAATACGGACATCCCCGTCATGTTCGGTGTGCTGACCACAGAGAATCTGGAGCAGGCCATCGAGCGGGCGGGTACCAAGGCGGGAAACAAGGGCTATGAATGTGCGCTGAGTGCCATTGAAATGGTGAATCTCATCCGGGCAATGGGCTGATAATCAGGGAACGGGGATTCCCTGCTCCAAAATAAAGAACACCGGCCCCGCCGCCCGGGTCTCCAAGGACCAGATGGAGAAGCTGAGCACCGCGGCAAAGGTGACCCATAGGAAATAGGGAATCTGGAGCAGGGAAGCCACGGGCCGCACTTTCCAAAAGGATGCCAGCATGACCAGTATGAGCACCCACAGCAGCATAATCCACAGAAACGACAGCAACAGCCACTGGCCCCGGAAAAAGAGCAGAGGCCAGACGAAGTTCACCACCAGCTGAACCGCGTAAATCACAAGGGCGTGCCTACGTCCGGGGGAATCTGAGCGCCAGACGAGCCAGGCCGACAGGGCCATGAGGATAAAAAGTACCGTCCACACAAAGGGGAACACCGCCGCCGGCGGCGCCCAGGAGGGCTGACGCAGCGTTTTATAGACCTCCGTGGAATTTTGGGTCAACAGAGCGGAAAGACCGCCCACACCCAGACTGATCAGCAGGCTCCAGAGCAGGGATATCCATTTCTTCAAAGCAGGTCGCTCCTTTCGGCGTCTTTGTCCTAGCTTATGTGAAAAAAGAAGAAATCATCACCGGGGTCCCGTATTTTTTAGGTGCGGGGCTCCGGTATACCGTAAAATATTACTTGACGGGTCCGTCCATGTGTGGTAAAATACCATTTACCTATGAAAAGGGCTTATTTTTGTACGCATTTTTGCGGTGTAATGCGGGCAAACCCTTTCCCGCCTTGTCGGACA
Organism: Intestinimonas sp.; assembly: GCA_022653075.1. Lineage (GTDB taxonomy): Bacteria > Bacillota > Clostridia > Oscillospirales > Oscillospiraceae > Intestinimonas. Next base: position 22,886 of record JALCSB010000008.1, on the reverse strand, counting down.
TAGGGAGGCAAAAGCTGCCGAATCCTCACCGTGAAGCTCTGGGGCGGAGTCCATCCGCGCCTGTCATGCTGGATTCGGCTCGGTGGCTGCATCCGGCTTTTTTTATGTCTGGATACGCCAAATGATTAAAGGAGGTGCCGAAGCATGGCAAAGGCCGGCGCACGGGTGAAGATCACCCTGAGATGCTCTGAATGCAAGCAGCGCAATTATAACACCAACAAAAATAAGAAGAACACTCCGGAACGTCTTGAAATGAAGAAATACTGCCCCTTCTGCAGGAAGCATACACTCCACACAGAAACCAAGTGATGACTTTGCGGAAGTGTGAGAAGAAAGAAGGGTGAACTGAATGTCTGAGAACGAGAAAGTCGAGCAGGCCGCCGCCGCTAAACTTTCAGCCCCCAAGTCTGAAAAGCCCGCCAAAAAGAAGGACGGTGCGTCGAAGAAAAAGGAACCCAAGCCCAACGCCATCGTACGCGCCTGCCGGCGAATTGCCCGTTGGTTCCGCGAGATGAAGATCGAGCTGAAGAAGGTTCAGTGGCCCACTGCGAAGCAAACCCTTAAAAGCACGGGCATCGTCATCCTCTGTGTGATTATCGTCGGCATCTTTATCTGGTGCTTCGACGCGGTTACTGCGTCGGTCGTCGATGCTTTGCTCAATCTCTTCGGAAAGGGCTGAGGAGAACTATGACTGACAGTGCGAAGTGGTATGTGGCTCATACCTATTCCGGCTATGAAAACACCGTAAAGGCCTCCATTGAAAAAGCGGTGGAAAACCGCAATATGCAGGAACTGATCCACGAAGTCAATATTCCGCTGGAGACCGTAACCGAAATCACCGACAACGGGCCAAAGGTTGTGGAGCGCAAGGTGTTCCCCGGCTATGTGCTGGTTAAGATGGTGATGACTGACGAAACTTGGCATTTGGTGCGCAACGTCCGCGGCGTGACCGGGTTTGTCGGTTCGGGCAATAAGGCGATTCCGCTTACCGATGAGGAGATCGCCGGCCTCGGCGTGGAGAAAAATGAAGTTGAGGTTTCTTATCAGGTCGGCGACCATGTAAAGATCACCGACGGAGCACTGGAGTCTTTCCTCGGTATCGTGGATGAGATCGACCTGGAGCACAGCAAGGTGCGGGTCGTTGTTTCCATGTTTGGACGCGAGACCCCCGTAGAGCTTGAACTGGATCAGATTGAGCCGGTTCAGGAGTAATGCGTATACCCAGTGGGAGGAACTCACCGCAGTTCCGTCCGACCACATCAATCGTAGGAGGTGCTCATTGTGGCACAGAAAGTAACAGGTTACGTTAAATTGCAAATCCCGGCCGGCAAAGCGACTCCGGCTCCCCCTGTTGGCCCCGCCCTGGGCCAGCACGGCGTGAACATCGCCGCATTTACCAAGGAATTCAACGAGCGGACCAAGAACGACGCGGGTCTTATCATCCCCGTAGTTATTACCGTCTACGCCGACCGTTCCTTTACCTTTATTACCAAGACCCCTCCCGCTGCTGTGCTCATCAAGAAGGCGTGCAACATCGAGTCTGGTTCCGGCGTACCTAACAAGACCAAGGTGGCCACCATCAGCAAGGAAGATGTCCGCAAAATTGCCGAAACTAAAATGCGCGACCTGAATGCCGCCAGCATTGAGGCCGCCATGAGCATGATCGCCGGCACCGCCCGTTCCATGGGCGTTACCGTGGGAGAATAAGGAAGGAGGGAGCACACAATGTTTAGAGGAAAGAAATATCAGGACAGCGCCAAGCAGATCGACAAGACCATGCTGTATGACACTGGTGATGCCATGGAGCTGCTTGTCAAAACCGCCCCGGCAAAGTTCGACGAGACGGTTGAATTGCACGTAAAGCTGGGCGTTGACTCCCGCCATGCGGATCAACAGGTCCGCGGCGCGATTGTCCTTCCCCATGGTACCGGCAAGACCGCCCGTGTGCTGGTCTTTGCCAAGGGCGATAAGGCTGAGGCCGCCAGAGCGGCTGGCGCCGACTATGTGGGCGACATGGATATGGTGGAAAAGATCCAGAAGGAGAACTGGTTCGATTATGACGTGGTCATCGCGTCCCCCGATATGATGGGCGTGGTTGGCCGCCTTGGTAAGCTGCTGGGCCCCAAGGGCCTGATGCCGTCCCCCAAGGCCGGTACGGTGTCCCCCGACGTGGCCAAAGCCGTCACCGAGGTAAAAGCCGGTAAGGTCGAGTACCGTTTGGACAAGACCAACATCATCCACTGCCCCATCGGCAAGGTTTCCTTTGGTGCGGAGAAGCTCACTGAGAACTTCAACACGCTCATGGGTGCCATTATTAAGGCCAAGCCGTCCGCAGCCAAGGGCCAGTATATCAAGAGCTGTGTGGCCGCCACCACCATGGGCCCCGGCATCAAGGTCAATGCTGCCAAGCTGATGTAATCAAGAAACGCGGAGCGTCCGGGAGCAGGATGGCAGGGAAGAACCGAAAAACAGGGATGGCACAGCCAGCCGGCATTTCGGCAGCGCGTGCGCTCCGCCCGTTTCAAAGCACAGACCCGGACAGGTTTTGCTTGACAGAGCCTGTCCGGCCTGATATACTAACTTTTGCGTTCCGGAGACAGCAGGTGGCACCCGCCGTAAATCCTGCCGAGGAAGCAGTTAACATGTGATGTGTGCTGTTTTCATGTCCAGGACGTGAAAACAGCATTTTATTTTCTGGAGGTGAATTCCATGCCTAATGCAAAGGTTCTCAGTGAGAAACAGGCCATTGTTGCCGCAATGACCGAAAAGCTCAAGAGTGCCGCCAGCGGTGTGTTCGTGGACTACAAGGGAATTACTGTGGCCCAGGATACCGAACTGCGCACCGAGCTGCGCGATAGCAGCGTGGATTATTCCGTCGTCAAAAACACCCTGGCCCGCTTTGCGATCAACAATGTGGGTCTGAATGAGCTGGATGACATTTTGAACGGCACCACGTCTCTGGCAATCAGCCATGATGACCCTATCGCACCGATGCGTATTCTCAACAAGTATGCCGAAAAGCTGGGTGACGACAAGTTCAATATCAAAGCTGGCTTTATGGACGGTAAGGTCATTTCTCTGGATGAGATCAAGGCCCTGGCCAAGCTGCCCGCCAAGGATGTGCTGCAGGCGCAGGTGCTGGGTACCATGCTGGCCCCCATCACCAGTCTGGCTATCGTCCTGAAAGCTATCGCCGAGAAGGGCGAACCCGCCGCTGTGGAAGCCGCTGCGGAGTAATCACCATCCCCCGTTTATTTTTGAAACTTCATTGTTTTTAGGAGGTAAATTATTATGGCTAGCGAGAAAATTACCGCTATGATTGAAGAAGTTAAGGGCCTGACCGTTCTGGAGCTGTCCGAATTGGTTCACGCTCTGGAGGACGAATTCGGCGTTTCCGCCGCCGCCATGGCCGCACCCGCCGCCGGCGCTGCTGCTCCTGCCGCCGAGGAGAAGACCGAGTTTGATGTTGTCTTGGCTGAAATTGGTGATCAGAAGATCAAGGTCATCAAAGCGGTCCGTGAGATTACCGGACTGGGTCTGGCCGACGCAAAGGGTCTGGTCGAGGCCGCTCCCAAGGCTGTCAAGGAAGGCGTTTCCAAGGATGAGGCCGAGGAGCTGAAGAAGAAGCTAGAGGATGTCGGCGCCAAGGTGGAGCTGAAGTAAGTTTTTCCAAACGGAAAACAAGGAAGCGGGGTGTTCCGATTTAATCGGAACACCCCACTTTTGTTTAGGATTAGATTTCCATAATATCACATACCGCCGCCTGCAAATAATCTATATCTTCAAACCGGGTAAAGGGCCCCACGGAAAAGCGAACCGTACCCTGCGGAAATGTCCCTAACGTTTGGTGGGCCAAAGGTGCGCTGTGCAGACCGCACCGGCACTGGATGCCATAGTTTTGCTCCAGCCGGAAAGCGGCTTTCGTGTTGTCCAGACCGGGAAAATCTACGGAGACGATACCCACCCGGTCCACCGCATGGAAGGTGCCCAGTACCCGTAGGCCGTCTGGTTCCAGCTCCCGCATCCGCGCCAGCAAGTGGCCGGTCAGACGAATCTCACGGTCCCGAAGCGCCATGCCGTCCTGGGCCTCCAGCCAATCCAGAGCCGCCTGAAGGCCATAGATGCCGGGCAGATTCAGCGTACCGGCTTCAAACCGGTCGGGCAGAAAATCCGGCATGTCCAGCGAGTCCGACCGGCTGCCTGTACCGCCGGTGAGTAGCGGTTCCATTGCGGCACTGATGGTGTCACTTAGCAGCAGCGCACCGACCCCCTGCGGGCCGAGAAGCCCTTTGTGGCCGGGAAGTGCCAACGCGTCGATGCCCATGGCTTTCATGTCGATGGGAATGCTTCCCGCCGTCTGAGCCCCGTCCACACAGAAGAACACACCGTTTTCCCGGCACAGGCGGCCAATTTTCGCAATGGGCATCAGGGTTCCGCACACATTGGATGCATGGGTCAGCACCACCAGCCGCACATCCCGCCCGATCAGTGCCTCCGCCTGTCCGGGCAGCAGCGCACCATCTTGGCCGCAGGCCAAGTAGTCCACCCGCACGCCCCGGGCCTCCAAACGGTGCAGGGGTCGGAGAACGGAGTTATGTTCCATGGGCGAAGTGACCACCCGGTCTCCAGGGCGGAGCAGTCCGTTCAGCACCAAATTGAGCGCGTGGGTAGCGCCGGAGGTCAACACCACGTTTTGCGGCGCGGGGCCGCCGAACATGCGGCACAGCCGCTTGCGCACGTCCAGCACTGTGGCGCCCACATCATAAGCGGCCTGATAGGCGCCGTGCCCCACATTACACCCCACGTCGGTCAGGTAGAAGGCCATGGCGCCGGCAACGCCGGGGGCCTTGGGCCAGCTGGTGGCTGCGCAGTCAAGATACAATCGTTTTTTCATGTTTAAAACTCCGTTTCGAGAGTAGGGCGGTAATCATACTGGTCCCGCCGCAGCGTGCTCAGTACGCTGCTGAGCGTGCGGGCGGAAGTGTTACTGTCATCCATTGTGATATGGGTAGCAGAGGTCCTGCTGTCCAGCGCGGTCAGGATTTCATAAGAGGTCCACGCGCTGGTACGGTCTGCCGGTACACCGTCCAGATCGCCGCGCCAGCACAACCAGCCATCCCGCTCCAGCTGGGCCACGGTGGCGGACGAGGCGCCATCAGGCAGCGCGACATGGGTGCTGGCACGGGCGATGTGGGCCAGCAGCGCATTGCCTGCGCGCAGGGCGTCCTCCGCCGCCTCCACGGAACGGCCGGGAACGATGAGGCCAATCGTATGGCCCTCACTGATCACTTGGCGGACCAGCGTATCCTGCGCGGCCAACTGTTCAGCCGTGAATAAAAACAGCGCTGGAGTGCCCTGCTTTTTAAGGCTGCCTAGTAAAATGGAACCCGCTTCGCCCGTATCACACCGAAATGCCAGATAGACACGTACCGCGGCCTTGTTTTCAGGATTCTCCGTCGCCGGTCCCGGCGGTTTCGACTGGACGGGTGGCGCGGCCTCGTCCGTTGGCGCCGGACTGGCGTCAGGGGTAAGGCTGTGATAGTAATTATTGAGATTATAGAGCACAGCGGTGGAAGCGGAATCAATGAAAGCCGCATCGCTAAGCCCCTCGTTCTGATTTTTTACCCGGACCAGAGGATAGCCGTACGTGGTGTAGAGATAGGAATACTGAAGCCCAAAGTAACTGCACACCTTATATGCGGGCAGATAGACCATACCGTTGCGGATGAATGCGCGGGGAAAATCCTTCTGGATATTGCCATCCGGAAAATAGTCGTAGACCAGTCCATTCCCCAGCTCAAAGGTGAGGTTTTGCTTAGCGCTGTATATTGTATAGGTGTTATAGGTTTTGTTCTGACCACCGTTATAGACGCCCAGATCCACACCCGTGACCCTGGAGTCGAACAGCGTATAGGGAACATAGACGGTTCCGCCCACCATAAGAGGCATGGTATCTTCATTGAGAGGCATAAGGGTATAGTTGGCTGCCATAAAGATAATGTTGTCATCCCAGGCGGCGTTTGCCTGCCCGTTTGCGGGCAGTAACAGCGCCAAGGCCAACGCCGCGCACAGCAGTACCGCCATCGCTCGTTTCATACGGAGTTCGCCTCCTCTGTCCATCGCTTTTCATCAAGATTGTATCACAGTGGAGCGGTCCGGTAAAGCCCTGCTGTTGTCCGGGCAAGTACCGCAGACTTCCTATGGATTTTTAGACAGGATTATGCTATACTAACTGCGGAAGCAGCGAATATAGTATGCGCACGCCACTTCTTTAAAGTGATGCAATGTAGACGAGGGAAAAACCGGATGCCGCTTGGGTTCATACAGACCATCGGAAAGGAGAACACAAATATGATTATTTTCTGGCTGGCCGCGCTGATCCTGTTTGGCATCGTGGAGGCGATCACGGTTGGTCTTGCCTCTATCTGGTTCGCCGCAGGGGCCGTTGCTGCCCTCATTGTCTCGGCGCTGACAGGCCCGCTGTGGGCACAGATTACCATTTTCTTTGCCGTCAGTATTGTCTGCCTGCTTATGGTCCGCCCACTGTCCCGTAAATATCTGGATCCCACGCATCAGGCAACCAACGCCGACCGTATTATCGGAACGGAAGGTATGGTCACGGAGGAAATTAACAACCTGAAGGCACAGGGCCGCGTTTTTGTGGCCGGTACATCCTGGACCGCCCGGTCACAGAAGGCGGAACAGGTTATTCCCGCTGGCGCGACGGTCCGCATTCTGCGTATCGAAGGAGTGAAGGTCCTTGTCGAGCCGGTTCCATCCGATCAGGCGCCCAATACTCAGGACGCCGCTCAAAAGTAATGAGGAGGTTTTATGAACGTTCTTGCCAATGTGGGGTCCATGCTGGTCCCTGTGGTCCTGGTTATTCTGATTCTGGCTGTTCTGGCCCGGAATATTCTTGTAGTTCAGCAGTCCAAAGCTTACGTCATCGAGCGCCTGGGTGCTTTTCACGCCGTATGGGGTGTGGGTATCCACTTTAAAATCCCGTTTTTGGAGCGTGTGGCCAAAGCGGTCTCCCTCAAGGAGCAGGTGGTGGACTTTGCGCCCCAGCCCGTTATCACCAAAGATAACGTTACCATGCAGATTGATACCGTGCTCTATTTTCAGATTACCGATCCCAAGCTGTATACCTACGGCGTGGAGCACCCCATGAGTGCCATTGAAAACCTGACTGCTACCACGCTGCGCAACATTATCGGTGATCTGGAGCTGGACCAAACTCTGACCAGCCGCGACATTATTAACAGCAAGATGCGCGCCTTGCTGGATGAGGCCACCGACCCGTGGGGGATTAAGGTCAACCGTGTGGAGCTGAAGAATATCATCCCGCCCCGGGAAATCCAGGATGCCATGGAGCGCCAGATGAAGGCTGAACGGGAACGCCGCGAATCCATCCTGCAGGCCGAGGGGCAGAAGCAGAGCCAGATTCTAGTAGCCGAAGGCGAAAAGCAGTCGGTTATTCTCCGCGCTGACGCCGCCAAGCAGGCCGCTGTCATGAAGGCGGAAGGCGAGGCCGAGGCGATTTTGAAGGTCCAGCAGGCCACCGCCGAGGCGCTTAAGCTTCTGAACGAGGCCAGCCCCAACAATCAGGTGGTGAAGCTTAAGGCACTGGAGGCGTTTCAGGCCATGGCAGACGGTAAAGCCACAAAGATTATTGTTCCCTCTGAAATCCAGGGCTTAGCCGGGCTGTGTGCCTCTGCCAAGGCGGTATTCGACTCTGTGGAACCCAACAAGGCATCCCCAGCGGCGAAGCCGCCGGTTAAACAGTAAGTAGAGACAACGTTAAAATATTAGTATGTGGAGAGGCCATATCCACAGGTGCGACGCGGGATATGGCCTCTCTCTTGCATTTTAACCTATTATGTGCTATACTGGATAAAATTTCTTAAAAGGAGCCGGTGAGTCTCCGTGGATCAACCTCCGCCCCGCAGGAACAAGCAAAACCATGCTTTGCATACAGGCAGCCTTAGCCGCTGGGCGTAGGGCTGTCTTTTTGCGCGCAAATTTCCAAATTCAACAGAAAGTCGAGTTGATGTTTTTTTCTCTATGGACAATGACAGTATTATTATGATCGCGGTATTGGCCGTGCTGGTCATTATGTCGGCTTTTTTTTCTGCGACTGAGACCGCGTTTACCTCCCTGAATACCATCCGCCTGAAAAGCAGAGCGGAGTCCGGCGATACCCGAGCCGCCCGTACCTTGGCGTTGGCGGAGGACTTTGACAGCCTCCTCTCCACCATTCTAATCGGTAATAATTTGGTGAACATCACGGCCACTACGGTGGCCACCGTGCTGTTTACCAGACTATTTGACGCCTATGGCCCGATTCTCTCCACCGCCGTGCTTACGGTGGTTATCCTCATTTTCGGAGAGATCTTTCCGAAGAGCATGGCTAAGGAGTTCCCGGAGCGGTTTGCCATGTTTGCCACACCTATAATGCGGCTTCTAATGGTTGTTCTGACGCCGGTCAACCTGCTGCTTGCCCAACTCAAACGGCTGCTCCGCAGAATTGTGCGGAGCGGAGGCGAAGGTGGTATCACCGAGGATGAACTCATCACGATGGTCAGTGAGGCGGAGAACGAGGGCGGTCTGGACCAACACGAGAGCCAACTGATCCGTTCTGCTATCGAGTTTAACGATGTGGAGGTGGAAGAAATTCTGACCCCGCGAGTAGACATTGCGGCAGTTCAGGACACCGCCTCTATGGACGAGATTGCAGCCGTTTTCGCAGAGAGCGGCTACTCACGTCTGCCGGTCTATCACGACACGATCGATAATATCGTAGGTGTTATCCATGAGAAAGATTTCTACACCGCGCGCTACCACGGGCAGACTAGCGGAAAGGCCATCATGTCCCGTGTGCTCTACACCACTGCCAGTACCAAAATCTCCGATCTGCTGCGGATATTACAGCGGTCCAAGGCCCATATGGTCATCGTGGTGGATGAGTATGGCGGGACCGAAGGGTTAGCCACGCTAGAGGACATCGTGGAGGAACTGGTGGGTGAGATTTGGGACGAGCACGACGAGGTAATTGAGGAATTTAAAAAGCAGCCGGACGGCAGCTATCTGATCGCCTGCAACGCGGGACTCACCGACCTGTACGACCTTTTTTCCATCACCGGGGCCAGCGACGCGGCTACAGTCAGCGGCTGGGTCATGGAGGAGATCGGGCGTATCCCCGAGGTGGGAGACCACTTTGTCTATGAGAATCTGGATGTAACCGTTACCCGTGTGGATCACCGCCGGGTACTGGAGATCTGTGTGGTGGTGCTGCCGGAGGCGGAAAAAAAGAGTTAAACTCAGCACTGGTTTTTAAATCTGATTAAATAAAGACAGCAAATTCTTTTTGTCCCGCATAATCAGATGGTAGGGATGGCCTCGGAACGCGCGGTGTAATTAGCTTGAGGGTCCGAAGTATTTTCCTGCCGCGTCGTACCGTAAGCAAACGTATCACATATCCCGTCCATGTCCGCAAGCATGGACTGATACTCGTTGGTTTTCCTCTCATTCGCATCATCGTATTCTACATCGGTATAGGGATATACGGCGTAAAAACCACCGCCGTCCGTTTGCAGTATTCGCTTGCACCCATCAAGGGCGATACCGTGCGACCAGGGGTCTTCGGCTTCATCGTCCGTCAACCAGTAGATTCCGAACAGGCAGCCGCCACAGTCGGAGTTGGCCTTGTCATAGAACGTAATTCCATGATCGTTCTGATATACCGTATAAAGTCCTTCCCAGCTGTCGGGCAATGTCACGTCGCAATAATACTGCCCGGCTAGAAAGTCTGCCTGGATACCGTCGGAAGCGGGTTCTTCCCCGCCGTTCCGCCTCGCCGCCATCCGGAAGATATATTCGCAAAACCCTGCGCTATGGTCGGACAGGTCCCAATGCCCGATCCAGATTTCACTGTCCATACGAAAAATGCGGTATCCCGTGTCACTTCCGTCGGCGTTAAGCACGCGCCAGCAGGCTGTATCGCCATAGTCCGAAACATCGAATGCACTGGATGCAGGGTTGCCGTTATCAAATGTAGATATGGAATTCCCCACATCCATAACCATATATTGCGCGTCGTATTTCTTATCGCCGTCGCGAAACGAATCGAATTTGATCTCAAAAGTTCGGTCCGTATTGCTCTCCAGAAAGCCGTCTGCCGTAACGCTGAAGCTGGGGCAGAGATACGCCATTCCGGCGGGCGTAAACGTGCCCGTGGGCGGTCCTTCGGCCGTGACGTCGTCAGCGGAGGCATAGGCGTTCTCCACGTGTTCGCCGATTCGCGTGATCAGGCTGTCCAAGTCTTCGGCCGAGCCGCTTTCCGCCCACAGATCGGCCCCGACGATACTTTCCGCCCATTCCCGGGTAAAATGCAGTCCAACGGTGTCCTCCGTGCCGTCGTCCAGACAGAACGTGATCTCGTCCGCGTTTTCAATCAAAGAAAACGCGATGCAGGCATTTTTGCGGAAAACGTCGATATGCTCCGACGTGTCATAGGCAGCCTTGACTTCGGACGTAACGCTGAAATATACTTCGATGCCGTAGGGCTCCGAATTGGTCTGGAGCTCGATATGGTCGTATGCAACGTCAGACGGAAAATCCAGGAGGCCGATGATATTCGCGACGGCGGAATTGTCGCCGACATAAGCGGTGCGGGATTCAAAGAGCTGCTCCGCGCAGGAATTTTCATACGCTGTATCGCCGGTCCCCTTTGGATTCGACAGCAGGCCTATCGCGGCGATGATACAGGCGATAATGGCCACAATAACGATCCAGAAAGCCGGTTTCTTATAATTCAGCACATTTTTCACTCTTCCCTTGATGCCTATTTCACCAAATGCCAACGGGCACATCGCAATGTTCCGGCGCTTAACGGCGCAGTTGAGCAGCGCAAGGGAATAGGCTTTCTTTTCATTGCCGCCAGTATCTTTGATGACGGCTTCATCGCAGGCTACCTCGATGTCCCGGCACAGCAGGATGTAAGCCACCCACATCAGCGGATTGAACCAGTAAACCGTCAGGAGCAGGAAACCGAAGGGCTTGATCCAGTGGTCTTTCCTCTGGATGTGCGTCTGCTCGTGGGAGACGACATAGTCGATGTCCGCTTCGCCGACGGAAAATGGAAAGTATATCCTAGGCTTTACGATCCCTAGGACAAATGGGGACGATATCGCGTCGCTCTCATAAATATTAGCCCTGAGAAGGACGGCCGAATCGACCTTTCGGCGCAGTCTGCCATAGGTAACGGCACTATAGAGCGCCATGGTAAGCATTCCGCCCAGCCACACAACACTTGCGATATATATGACGGTCTGCATCGGGGTGGCGCTGACCGCCGCCGCCGGACTCAGGGACCCTGCAAGAACCGGATTAATTACACGGTTCACAGCGGGTACGCCGCTGCTGATCGACGGTTCCGCCGAATACAAAATATCGGCTGTGACAGTGCCGGAGCTTGGGATAAGGCTCATGACGCTCTCAAAGGAAAACGGCATAATAAGCCGCAGCCCGACCAATGCCCAGAGCGCGCAGGAAATCCATCTGGGTGCTTTCCTGAGCAGCAGGCGCAAAATGACGACTGCAATCACCACATAACTGGCCGTGATGCTCATGTTGAGAAGATTTAAAAATAGTTCTTCCAGCCGCATATTATTTCACCTCATAGTGGTCGATCATCTTCCGAATCTCGGCAACGTCTTGGGATGATAAGGATTTGCTTTCCGCAAACGCCGCCAGAAACGCCGGCAGGGAACCGTCAAAGGTCTTGTCAAGAAATTCCCGGCTCTCCCGACGCTGGATCTGCTCTCTGGAATAGAGGGACGTGATGACGGCGTTCTCACTTTTCAGGATGCCGCGTTCGCACAGCCGTTTGATGATCGTATATGTTGTGGACTTCTTCCATCCGAGTTCCCTGGCGGCGAGTTTGACAAGTTCGCCGCTGCCCACAGGCTCGTGCGCCCATATGATGCAGCAAAAACGGTATTCCGTTTCATATATTTTCGGCGCTTCCATTGATGAACGCTCCTTTTCCTGAGTCTACTTTAGTCGACCAGCCTATAAACTGAGTCTACCACAGTAAACTACATGTGTCAATCAAGTCTAAAGACAATCCTGTCCTGCCCGGGCTATTAGTACAAAATAGATACAGAAATAATTCAAATCACATAAATATGTTAGTGCTTCATGCGTTCATCTTTATGCTCATAATATAATATTACTTATTCATATTGGAGATAAAAGCATTGCTTTTAACGGTTGCTTGAATCCAAGCAGGCCTTAATCCGCTTTTAATTGCATTCTTTGCCGATTTTATATTAGACCAAGCACAACAATAAAAAGGTACAAGTTCCCTTGATAAGCTCTCCATAGCGAGATTGCTTGTCAAGCAAGAAGCAATTCCCTGCTTTCTGTATTCCGGTAAAACATCTACGCCTATCTGCCACATTGAATCACAATCGGCGGAGCAGCCCGCAAGTCCAACAAGTTTTTCTTTATCAAATGCGCCAACAGCTAATTGATCCAGATGTTTACGTTTTTCACATAAAGCATTATTCCATTGTGGCAAATAGAAATTTTGAAAGTCAAGTGGCTCTAAAACCCTTGTTTTATATTGGCATTCAAGGCGCTTAATTACATTCATATTTGGTAAAAAGTACTCAGCCATAAAACAGACACTCATGTCGTATGGCTTTAGTTTTTCTATCAGTACGTGTAAATTAGGCGTTTCAAAGCAATGCTCGATAGGGTATTTGTTAATATAGTCCTCTACAATTTTTGATAGCTTTGCTGAAACGGATGCAACAATGTTATTTCCATATGAGGTTAAATCGCAATAGAAAGGTAACTCAAGATATTTTCTGGCATTTGGATTCTCCTTTGAAATTACAACCTTATTTTCAAAAGATTTAAAATCGTCAGCGCTACAATTGCTATCAACCGCAGATTGATTCATCGCAATATTTAATATATCTCTATTTGTCATGCAAACACCTTATTTCATAAATAAACTCAAATTAAGGAGCTTCTTTTATATAATTGCTCAAGTTTTAGATGCGGACTGAGGCGAAGGGAGCTGAACTTCCTTATCATTATCATTGTATATTATGCTGAACGGCAAAAAGTTAAAGTTTTATACAAAAAGAGGTTGTATATCGAACTATATTGCGTTAAACTCTATGTTGAAACGAAAAAATTTAACCTGATTTTAAATAAGACTAAAGTCCATTTTAGCCCGTGCTGTGTATACTATAGGGCAGAAAAGGAGGGCAGTCTATATGGAGATTACCTTTGAAACGGTAGAAAAGCTGCATGAGATAACGGGCGCGTCCTTTGCCGACGCCCGGGCCGCACTGGAGCATAGTGAAGGAAACCTGTTGGATGCGGTTGTTAACCTGGAGCGACAGGGAAAGTCCTCCACCGCCGGACAGGGCGGTTTCTATACTACACAGCCGGGCAGTCATACGGAGCACGATGAGCCGGAGCAGGCGGAGAAGAATAAACAGAAGGGTTCCAATCAAGCCCTTTGCCAGGCTGGACGGCTGGGCGGAGATCGCCGCACCGTTCATCAAGTACTATCCGGACTGTGGCATGGCGTACTGAACAATCAGTTTGAGGTCTGGCGGCGTGGGGAGCAAGTGACCTCGATGCCGGTACTGGTCCTGATCCTCTTGGTGGTATTCTTTTTCTGGATCGCTGCACCGCTGCTGCTCATCGGGCTGCTGTTCGGTTGCCGGTACCGATTCAGCGGACCTGAACTGGGCCGGGAGGAGGTCAACCGGGTGATGGACCGGGTGTCGGAAACCGTGAACGATGTACGGGAGAATGTCCGCCGGGATCTGAAGCATGGATTCCGTGGGAACAGAAAATAGACCGAAAGCAGGAGGCGGCGATATGAAAGAAAAGATCCTGCTCATTGAAGATGAAGAAAAACTGGCCCGCATGGTGGAACTGGAGCTGCGCTATGAGGGCTATGAGGTAGAGAAGGCGTTTGACGGACGCACAGGATTGGAGCGTGCCCTTTCAGGAGCGTACGACCTTATTTTGCTGGACATTATGCTCCCGGCGCTGAACGGCACTGAGGTCCTGCGCCGCCTGCGGCGGACCAGCCAGGTCCCCGTCATTATGCTGACCGCCCGGGATACCGTAATGGACAAGGTAGCCGGACTGGACATGGGTGCCAACGACTACATTACAAAGCCCTTTGCCATTGAAGAACTGCTGGCTCGCATCCGGGCGGCACTGCGGCAGCATGCCGTCTCCGCAACGGAGGCGCCGCTGGTCTGCGGCCCGCTGTCTATGGATGTGGAGTGCCATCAGGTAACTGTCAGCGGCGAGGAGGTGGAGTTAACCAGGCGGGAGTTCGACCTGCTCCACTATATGCTGGCCAATAAGGGGAAGGTAGTGACCCGGGAATCCCTGCTGGACAACGTCTGGGGCTTCGACTTTGTGGGTGAGACCAACGCTGTGGACGTCTACATTCGATTTCTCCGCACGAAGTTGGATGAACATTTTGGCATGAAACTGATCCACACAGTACGCGGAGTGGGCTACGTTTTACGGGAGAACTGACTCCCCGACGCAGCCAGATAATCACAGGGGAGGTGAGTCCATGTCAGCGCGACCGGCCCGGCCCTCGGGAAATCTGCACTCCTCCATTGTACTGCGCCTGAACACCCGACTGTTTTTACGCCTTCTGGGTATTTATTTTTGCCTGGATTTGCTGTTGCTGGTTCTGTGCGCGGGGGGCATTCTGCTTTGGGCGGACAGTCAGTGTGGCGAGGCCGCCACGCTGGTAAGCGAACATGGAGTGCCCTCTGCCGAGGCGGCGGAGTGGATGACGGTGGGCGACTGTACCGTTACGCCTTTGAGCCGCGCGCCGGAGGGGACGGAATTGGACCTGCCGCTGCTGGCCGATAACCTTTCTGGCAGCTTACGCACCATATCTTGGGGGAGCGGTATAGCCTTCCTGGGTACCTGGAGCGGTGACCCCGGTGCGGGAGCGGCCTATACGGTGGAGCTGGAACAGAATGGACAGCCCTATGCCATATCCATGGATTTGGAGCGCCAGGTAACGCTGGCGGTCCTGGCTGGCCGGGTGTTGCTGATCTGTGAGTTTCTCTCTTTGGTCTCCAATCTGCTGAAAAATGCGGGAACCATCCGGCGGACCCTGCGCCCCATTCAGGAACTGGCCAGCGCGGCCAGCCTTCTGGGGCGCGCACCCTCCATGCGTCCGGAGGAGCTTTCAGCCCTGGCGGGCAAGCTGGAGCAGATTAACGCCACCCATTTGGACCGGCGCATTTCCGTGGCCGGAACGCAGCAGGAGCTGCGCGACCTAGCACAGGCAATCAACGCTATGCTGGACCGGGTTAACGAGGCGTACCGCGCCCAGATGCGCTTTGTTTCCGATGCCTCCCACGAGCTGCGCACTCCTATTGCCGTTATTCAGGGTTATGCCAGCCTGCTGGACCGGTGGGGCAAGGATGACCCGGAGACACGGCAGGAAGCTATCAGCGCCATCCGCACGGAGGCCGACTCCATGAAAGATCTGGTGGAACAGCTCCTGTTCCTGGCGCGGGGTGACAACGATTCGCTCCATGTACAGCCGGAGACCTTTGACGCCACCGAGACGGCGGCGCAGATATTGAAAGAGACCCAGATGATCGACCAGACCCACCCGCTCTCCGCCGACTGGGACGGGCCGGTCTTTCTCCATGCCGACCCTGGCCTCATCAAGCAGGCGCTGCGTATCCTGGTGGATAACAGCATCAAATATACCCCGGCGGGTGGACGGATTACCCTGTCCGTGCAGGCGCGGGGCGGTATGGCCCGCCTGTCTGTGGAGGATGAGGGCACGGGCATTGACGAAGAGCCTCTGCCTCATATTTTTGACCGGTTCTACCGATCCGACGTCTCCCGTACCCGCCAAACCGGTGGTACCGGGCTGGGACTTGCCATCGCAAAAATGATTGCCGACCGGCACAGCGGCTGGTTCGAAGTTCTCTCCCGGGTGGGCGTGGGGACCCGCATAACGATGGTTCTGCCGCCTGCTGAGGACTATACCAACCTGGCGGAGTGAGCTGTGCTCAGAAGATAGGCAGAGTAAGTGCCCACTTGGTAAGGAAATAGCACAGAGGAATGGATACCGCGCACAGCAGTGTGGACATGAAGAAAATTTTAGAGGCCAGCAGTTCCGCTCGGCCGAACTGCATGCAGTAGAGGTCCAGCGTGGCGGAAGCAGGTCCGGCAAAGGCGATAACCAAGGCCATGACCTGTGCTTCTCCAAAATGAATCAGACCTGCTTTCTGAGCCAGACACACCGTGAGAAGTGCTATCAAAGGCGCGGCCACCGTACGCAGAAGAGCCACCAGCCACGCCAGCGGGTCTTTGATCTCCTGACGGAAGTTTGATTCACCCAGAGACAGTCCGATAAGAAGCATAGCCAGCGGGCTGACCAGCCGGGACAGCGCGGTTACGGTTTGGAAAAGGGCGGGCAGCGTCCGGTCCAGACGCAAAAAGGCACAGGTTCCATTCTCTACCGTAACCTGAGGTAGAAAATCCTGCGTTGCCCAGATCAGAATGCCGGCAAGCATGGCGATCATGATGGGATTTAAGAAGGTCGTGCGCAGGGAAGTGCCCAGATGGGCCCGGTCCGGGTGGATACCGGAGAGGGCGAAAAAGGCCACAATGTACACCATGACCCGAAAGGCAATGGCGATGAGGTTGATGGCCAGCATGACCTCCGTGTCATCTGCGGCGTAGATGGACTGAAGGATGGGCATGGAGAACAGTGTGACCTGCCCGACGGCAGCAAACAGCGCACACACCATAGCGGTATCCCGCCCCAGACGGAGAAAGGCGAGCCGGACGAGAACAGTCAGGAGCAGGTAGAGGAAAGAGGCCAACGCCAGCACATGGAGACCCACACGAAACCCCGTACGGTCGAAATCGGTCATAAAAGCCCGGAAGGCCAAGCACGGTACAGCCAACTTCCAAATGATGACCGTGATCGCCTGCTTTCCCTCTGTTGTGATCCAGTTTTTCCGGCGAAAGAGGACGCCGAGAAGGACCATAAGGAGGGTCTCGAGAAACGCGCCGAGAAAACCGGCGTCGGTCAACATAGAAATCAAGATAGCGACCATGATGGGTTCTCCTGTTCTCTTTTGGCGCGCCGGACGACGGGCCTGATTTTTGATACGCTTCGCCCTGGCGGGGCATGAATACGGGGTTAAGAGATGTTTGACTTTAAATCTGATCAGATGGACATCCGAAAAGTGGCGGAGAGCGGACAGTGCTTTCGGTTAAGGCGGCTGGATGAGGCGCGCTGGCGGCTTGTGGCCGGGAATCGGCTTTTGCTGATTACGGAGCGGGGCGCGGGGCGCTATCGGCTGGACTGCGACGCGCGGATATTTGATTCTTATTGGCGGAGCTATTTCGATCTGGACCAGAATTATGGCTTGTACACCGCCGCCGTTCCACGCCGGGACCACTTTTTAAACGCGGCGGTATGCTATGGCCGCGGCATAACAATCCTGCGGCAAGATTCTTGGGAAATGCTGATCACTTTTTTGATTTCCCAACGGAAATCTATCCCCGCGATCAAGACGGCGGTGGAACGGTTATGCACGGCGTTCGGGGAACCCATTGCCGGGACGGGGGAATTTGCCTTTCCGCAACCGGCCGTTCTGGCCCGACAGACGCCGGAGACGCTGGCCGGGTGCTCCCTGGGTTACCGTACGCCCTACGTTTTGGCGGCGGCGCGGGCGGTGGATTCCGGCGCGCTGGACCTTGAGACGCTTCGGTCCGCCGATACGGAGATGCTGCGCCGAAGCCTGCTGTTGCAGTCTGGTGTGGGGGATAAGGTGGCGAATTGTGTGATGCTGTTTGGATTTCACCGGCTGGAGGCGTTTCCACGGGATGTGTGGATGAACCGCGTTATTGATGCCGAATATGGAGGGAAATTTCCCCTGCGGAGATATCGGGGCTTTGAGGGAGTAATCCAGCAGTATATGTTTTACTATGCGCGCAGCCTGGAATACGCGGCGGTAAAACAGAAAGACAAACGGCGGCTCCGGTAAGCGACAGACAGGCGGGCCTTTGTCCTGGTGGACAAAGGCCCGCCTGTGCTTTGACCATAAAGACCCCGTGTGGGATAGTTCCCACGCGAAAACCAATCAGTCAAAGATCATGGTGGAAAAATAATCGTCCGGCGTTTCCGCCCGCCGGATGAGCCGAGCCGTACCATCCTCTTGCAGCAGAACCTCCGCCGAGCGCAGCCGGCCATTATAGTTGTAGCCCATGGAGAAGCCGTGGGCGCCGGTATCGTGGATGACCAGCAGGTCGCCCCTGTCAATTTTGGGGAGCATGCGGTCAATAGCGAACTTATCGTTGTTTTCACACAGAGAGCCGGTCACGTCATACTTGTGGTCGCAGGGGGCATTCTCCTTGCCCATGACCGTGATATGGTGATAGGCACCATACATAGCCGGCCGCATCAGGTTGGCCGCACAGGCGTCCACGCCGATATATTCCTTATAAGTGTGCTTTTCATGGATGGCGGTAGTGACCAGATGACCGTACGGCCCCAGCATAAAACGGCCCAGCTCGGTATAGAGGGCCACATCGCCCATACCGGCGGGGACCAGAATCTCTTCGTAGGCGCGGCGCACACCCTCGCCGATGACGGCAATGTCGTTGCCGGGCTGTTCCGGCTGATAAGGAATCCCGACACCGCCGGAGAGATTGATAAAAGCAATATGACAGTCGGTTTCCGCTTGGAGCTCTACCGCCGTGCGGAAGAGAATACGGGCCAGTGCGGGATAGTAGGCGTTGGAAATGGTGTTGGAGGCCAGAAAAGCGTGAATGCCGAAGTGCTTGGCGCCCAAAGTTTTAAGTTTCCGGAACGCCTCCGCGAGCTGCACGCGGGTCATGCCATATTTGGCGTCCCCGGGATTGTCCATGACCTGAAACCCTTCCTTGGACTCGCTTAACACGAATTTACCGCCCGGATTATACCGGCAGGAGATCGTCTCGGGAATCCCGCAGATCTCGTTGAGAAAATCAATGTGTGTAATATCATCCAGATTAATGGTAGCTCCCAACTTGGCGGCTAGGGCGAACTCCTCCCGGGGCGTGTCGTTAGAGGAGAACATAATTTCATGGCCGGAAAAGCCGCACCGGTCGGACAGCATCAGCTCCGTCAGGGAGGAACAGTCGGTGCCACAGCCCTCCTCCCGCAGAATCTTCAGAATTTGAGGATTAGGCGTGGCTTTTACGGCAAAATACTCCTTGTAACCGGGATTCCAGGCAAAGGCAGCCTTCACGCGCCGGGCGTTCTCACGAATGCCCTTTTCGTCATAGAGGTGAAAAGGGGTGGGAAACCGGCGAACCATGGCCTGTAGCTGTTCCAGTGTGACAAAAGGAGTTTTCATAGTGAAATACCTCTCATTTAAGAAAAAATTCATCTCTACTATACCGGAAAATATGGCGTTTTGTCAATGGATGCAACGGAGGAAAGCGGGCCGAAGAACAGACGCTTTCCGTGGTATGTGACAAAAGTTTCACCCATTCGGGCTTTTTTGCTGTTTACTCTGGACGCATTTCAGCCTGCGTGATATACTTCACCGGAATAAAAAGATTAAAGGGAGTGAAAGTTGTGAATCAGAAACGTATCATCCAGGTTGATGAAAAAGTCCCTGCCGCGCAGATGATTCCCTTGAGCATTCAGCATGTGTTTGCCATGTTTGGAGCATCAGTGCTGGTACCCCTGGTATTTGGAATCAACGCCGATATTGTACTGTTTATGAACGGCATCGGTACGCTGCTGTTTATTTTGATTACCCACGGCAGAGCGCCCGCCTATCTGGGTTCCAGTTTTGCCTTTCTGGCCCCCGCGCAGGTGGTTATTGCCGGACTGGGCTTTGAATATGCGCAGGGCGGCTTTGTCGTGGTCGGCCTGCTGGGCTGTGTGCTGGCGCTGGTCGTTTGGAAATTCGGCACCGACTGGATCGATGTGGTTCTCCCACCGGCGGCCATGGGACCTGTGGTGGCGCTGATCGGCCTGGATCTGGCCGCTAACACTGTGGCGGGCGGCAGTACCGGCGCGAACCTGCTCAGTTCCACAACCTCTGTCGGTGATATAGTTACGTTTGCCGTTACGCTGGGGGTGGCGATCTTTGCCTCTGTTCTGTTCCGGGGGTTTCTCTCTGTCATTCCGCTGCTGGTGGCTATGGTATGCGGCTATCTCAGTGCCGTCTGCTTTGGGTTAGTGGACTTTTCTCCGCTTTATAACGTAAGTTTGTTTACAATACCTCATTTTCATCTGGCTAAATTTGACACCAGTGCCGTCCTTACCATGGTACCGGTGCTGCTGGTCATCTGTACCGAGCATATTGGGCATCAGATTGTAACCAGCAAAATTGTGGGGCGGGATCTGCTGCGGGACCCCGGGTTACACCGATCCCTTTTGGGGGATAATCTATCCTCCGCCCTCTCCGGCCTGATCGGCTCCGTACCAACCACGACCTATGGTGAAAACATCGGCGTTATGGCGATTACCGGCGTCTACTCCGTACAAGTCATTGCCGGTGCGGCGGTAATCTCCATTCTAATGGCGTTCATCGGGCCGCTTTCCGCCTTCATCTCTACGATTCCAGGTGATGTTATCGGCGGAATCACCTTCCTGCTGTACGGCATGATCGGCGCCTCCGGCCTGCGCATCTTGGTGGACAAGCAGGTGGATTATTCTAAAAACAAGAACCTGATCCTCACCTCGGTAGTGTTTGTGGCCGGACTCTCCGGCGCGGCCATTAAACTGGGCGATATTTCCATTACCGGCATGACGCTGGCCGCAGTCACCGCTATCATCCTGAGCCTGATTTTCTATCTGCTGGACCGTGCGCATCTGATGAACGACTAAGTTATCTTACACATATATAAAAAATGAGGAAGCCGCTTCGCCATTAGCAAGGTCGAAACGGCTTCCTCATTATAATATTACATGACACGCTATAAGCGGCTGTCATATAAAACCAAAAGCGTGCCATGCCGTACCGCAACGCTACTCTCCACGCCGGTAAATTCATTACTAACCCCAAGCGGTATATCGCAGGTGAGTGTGGCCTCGTTCAGTGGATATTTGAGTCCATGCAGAGTGACTCCTTCGGCCCGGTCGCCCTGACAAAACACCGAGATATAGCCCCGATGGTCCACAGAAAAAGCCAGTACCCCGTCGGTTACAGCTGTGGCCTCCCAGCCGGTGCCCACTAATACGCCCCGAAGTCCCCGCCGCGCCAGCCAGACCAGACACTGAAAATTGGCCAGAGTGTGACTTTCCCGCCCACCGGTTCCGCCGTAAAGCCGGAATTCGGAACAACCTTGCTTCAGACCCAGCTGAATGGCGGCCGCCATGTCCGTGTCATCTTTTTCTTTGGGTAGTACCACCACATGGGGGTGCCGGGGCAGGCTGGACATGGAGTCGAAATCGCCAATGACCAGATCCGTATTCAGCCCCATCTGCTGCAAATACCGATAACCGCCGTCCGCTGCGATGACCAAGTCGCCTGGGGCGGGGTGCAGCCCTGCAGCGCAAAATACACCCGCACCTACAATATAACAGCATTTTGTCGGTTCCATTTTTTCACTCCCGTTTCGATCAGCCCGTTACAGTTGTTTCAGATCATAGGGTGTGGTTTGATACACATAATAATTCAGCCAGTTGGTGTACAGCAACTGGCCGGCGGAGCGCCAACGGACGATAGGCGTCTGTGTGGGGTTATCACCGGGAAAGTAATGCGCGGGTACCTGGATGGCGATGCCCCGGTCTACATCCCGAAAATATTCACGCGCTAAAGTATCCGGATCGTACTCCGGATGGCCCATGATAAAAAAGCGGTGGTTATCTTGACTTTTAACTGCGAAAACACCCGCTTCTTCAGATATGGCCAGCAATTCCAGCTCCGGTACGGCGAGAATGTCCTGTTCCCATACTTCCGTATACCGGGAATGCGGAATTTGAAATACATCGTCAAAACCGCGAAACAGAGGAGAATTGGGCTTTAGCATCCGATGCTCAAACACACCGAATAGCTTGTGAGGTAAAGTGCGCTTCTCGATCCCATAATGGAAAAACAGCCCGGCCTGAGCGCCCCAACAAATATGGAGCGTAGAATGTACATGAGTGGTGGACCAATTCATGATCTGACACAGCTCGTCCCAATAGTCAACCTCCGTAAAGTCCAGATTCTCTACCGGTGCACCGGTGATGATCATACCGTCGTACTTTTTCTCTTTGATTTGATCGAATGTGGTATAGAAGGAGGCGAGATGGTCGTCGGCGGTGTTAACAGCGTGATGGCTGGATGTGCGGAGCAGTTCCACCTGAATCTGTAATGGCGTATTGGACAACTTTCGAAGAATCTGAGTTTCCGTTACAATTTTCGTAGGCATCAAATTTAAAATTACAACATTCAGCGGGCGGATATCCTGATGCATGGCCCGGTATTCAGTCATAACGAAAATATTCTCACTCTCGAGAACAGCCCTTGCGGGCAGCGAATCTGCAACTTTGATTGGCATAGCGTTGGTTCCCTCCGTTCTGGCACGCCTATATGCCGGGTTCAAACAATATCGACATTAATAATATTGTATCTTAGACTAACACATTTGGTGTGTACGTGCAACCGCGGATTCCATAGGCGCGTGTTCACTGAATGCGGACAACCCAAAGAAATGACGGGAAATCAAAAAAATCGGAAAAAAGAGTTGACAAGTGGGCGGGAGTTTGGTATATTAGTCAAGCGCTCAACGAGCGGGGCACCTCGGAGGGGAGAGGCCGGTGAGAAACCGGATGACCGGAAGAAAAAAGTGCTTGA
>JALCSB010000007.1 GCA_022653075.1 Intestinimonas sp. | reverse complement strand
AGTATGCGTATCTCTGGTACAACCAGATTCGTCCGCACTCTTATAACAACTATTTGACACCGCTGGAGGCACGAAATTTGTTAGACTAAATTAGACTGTGGTGTTACAAAAATTCTTGACCATGACACTATATCAGGACAAGGGAAAGAACCGGTTATGCCCACCACTAATATTATAAATCAAAAAGTGAAACTAAAAAAGAGCATATCAAACAAGACTGGACCACTCTTTTATTTATGGAATAAATCCCCCGATCGTTAAGGCGATAAACTTCGATCGGGGGATTTCATATAAAGAAGATATAATAAGATAAAATCAATGCTGTCAAGTATAATTCCTTGCATGTATTCAACGGGCGAAAAAGGGCGGAACGCGATGAATCTGTTTGTGTCTCGTCAATAGGAAATTTAAAGTGGAACGACGGTCCAAGACCTACCCCCCGCAGTGGATTGTTTGTACAGAAAAAACGGAGCCTCACCATCCCCCGGTTCAGGCTCCGTTTTGCGGTTACTGCTGCTCCAGCAAATCCAAAATCAACCCGATATGGGCGTGTTCCTTGTCAGCCAGTTCCAAGAACATTACGCGCAGCCGGGTATCTGGAACGGCGGCGGCGGCGGCCCGATAGGCCCCTTCTCCCTCCTGCTCTGCCAGAAAGCGGTCCCGGAGCGCGGCTGGCAGAGGGGCGTCGGACCGGGGATGTACGGTTTCCACAGGCCAGTAGCGCACGCCAGAGGTTAGAAAGAAGGCGGTGCTCAGCCGCCGGGCGTGGCGTAGCTCGTCAGCCGCCGCCTGAAGCAGAAGCCGGGATGCGGTCCGGTCGGCCTGCCGGGCCATGTCCGTATAACGCTGGTGGTCGCTCAGTTCATCCCGAATGAAGCGCTGGAACAATACCGCCGAATCTGAAAAGAATTGGGCTGAACCGGACGGCTCCTTGATTTCCGGCGTGGGAACCGGCTCCGGCACGGCGGGTGCGGAGCAGGAGACAGCGGGTTCCGACACGGACGGGACAATGTTGTCCGGATTTTCCACCTCATCGGGGATAATGGGGCAGCCGGGCAGGTCCTCCGGCATCACCCGGCGCCAGACCCTGGCAAACAGCTCCCGATCGCTGCCGTACTGGCCGGGGCCGAGCGCCGGCGGGCAGATTGGATCGAATTCCATGAACACAAAGCCTCCCTTGGGGCGGTGAAGGTCCGGTCGGCCTGCCTGCGCCCCGATGTTCACTTCATGTTATGCACTGCGATGTTCCGCCGACACTCCGTATCAATTTCCACAGGGCGAGACTTGTATTCCCCAGTCTGTTATGATAAAATAATCTGAAAAGTCTATGGAATCGCCGGGATATAGCAGGCCGGCAAACCGGTTATGATAAGTTGCGGGTTTCCTGCCCTTGACATATATCGGAATTATGGCGGCGCGCCCGGTGCCGCACGACAGAAAAGCGCCCGCTGGCGGGCGCCGCAAAACAAAGGAGCGGCTGTGCATGCTGGAGATTAAAAACCTGTCCTATCAGGTGCCGGACGAATCCGGCAAGGAACTGGGTATCCTCAGTGATGTCTCACTTACCGTGGGAGACAATAAATTTGTGGTTATCACTGGGCCTAACGGCGGAGGTAAGACCACGCTGGCCAAGGCAATTATGGGCCTGGTGACCCCTACTTCCGGGCAGGTCCTGTGGAATGGAACGGACATGACGGACCTGAGCGTCACCGAGCGGGCCCGCCGAGGTATCAGCTATGGTTTTCAACAGCCCCCGCGGTTTAAAGGCCTGCGGGTGCGGGACCTGCTGGAGATGGCCTCCGGACGGGAGGACCTGACCCACGAAGAGGAGTGCCAGTACCTTATCCGGGTGGGCCTGTGCGCCAACGATTATATTGACCGGGAGGTGGACGCCTCGCTTTCCGGTGGCGAGGTCAAGCGCATCGAGATTGCCACCATTCTGGCCCGGCAGGCAGGTCTGATGATTTTTGATGAACCGGAGGCGGGCATAGACCTGTGGTCCTTTGCCCGGCTTACCGAGACCTTCCAGCAACTCCATGAGGAGAAGCGCGCCACTTTGCTGGTTATCTCCCATCAGGAGCGCATCATTGATCTGGCGGATGAAATCATTATGATTTCAGGCGGATCTATCGTTCAGCATGGACCCAAGGAGGATGTGTTCCCCCTCATTCTGGCCAATACCGTGTCGGGATGCAGTTATATGAACAATGGAGGTGGGGAACAATGAATAAGATCGACGCCCATCTGCTCCGGGAGATCGCGGACATGGAGAGCACTCCTCAGGGGGCCTACAACATCCGCAAAAACGGGAAACTGGACGGCCGTGTAAACACCGCCCATATTGTCATAGACACCAAGACCGACAAGTCCGGTATCGATATCCACATTGCTCCCCATACTAGGCATGAGTCGGTTCATATCCCGGTTATCATAACAGAAACCGGCTTAACGGAAATGGTGTACAACGACTTCTATATCGGGGAAGACTGCGATGTAGACATAATAGCTGGCTGCGGTATCCACAATTCCGGCTGTGACACGTCCCAGCACGACGGCGTGCATACGTTCCACATCGGGAAGAATTCCCGTGTGCGCTATTTCGAGAAGCACTATGGCGAGGGCGACGGTACCGGCGGGCGCATTATGAATCCACAGACCATCGCCTATCTGGAGGCGGGAGCTGTTATCCACATGGAGACCACTCAGATCAGGGGTATCGATTCCACCAAGCGGTATACCAAGATCGTGGTGGGAGCCGGCGGCGAGGGAAGCATTACCGAGAAGCTGCTTACCCATGGGGAACAGACCGCTGAGAGTGAAATGGATATCATTCTGGCGGGAGAAGACGCCAGCGGCCGGGTCATCTCCCGCTCAGTGGCCCGGGATAAGTCCCGGCAGGTGTTTTATCCCCGCATGACCGGTGAGGCCAAGTGCTTTGGCCATGTTCAGTGCGACTCTATTATCATGGACGATGCCCGCATCAAGTCCATCCCCGCCATTATTGCCAACTGTCCTGATGCCCAGTTGATCCATGAGGCGGCCATTGGGCGCATCGCGGGTGAACAGATCTTAAAATTAATGACCCTGGGCCTGACGGAACAGGAGGCAGAGGAGAGAATTTTGAATGGCTTTTTGCAGTAATGCCGCGAATATTCGCGGCTCGGAGTACGAGATAAATGACAGCATCGACCCGTTTTCCAAAATGAACGGCATTACGGTTACCAACGTGAAGGATGGCGTTGGGTACGGGGAACTTTCCATCACCCCCGGTAATCTGAACCCCATGGGTATGGTTCACGGTGGCTGTCTTGCTGCGCTGGCTGATACAGTGGCCGGCGGGGCGGTAATTACTACCACCGGACATGTTTGCGTCACGGCGAGTTACAGTATGAATTTTCTCCGCCCTGCCATGGGCACGGGAAAGAAAATCCACTGTCAGGCTACGCCCCGGAAGATGGGACGCAACCTGTGCGTATACGCCGTTAGCCTGACCAATGACAGCGGTGAGGAAGTGGCGGGTGGCGACTTTACTTTTTTCCTGCTCCAACCCGCGGAAGGACAGATCCGGGCGCGGGCGAAGACTCTGTGGAGCCAGTCGCAGCACATTGACTAAAGAAGAAACCGGCGCTTCCCACGCTTTTGCGTGAGGAGCGCCGGTCTTCATCCAGGCGGTAAATTATTCATCCAGATCGGCGTAATCGTCATACTCCGAGGGGCGGTAGCATATGCCGTGATCCCGGCCCTTTTCTTTCAGGCCGCTCAGGGTATCCGCCAGTTTGTCCCAGTATGCGATGATGCCGCAGACCGCCGCGGCGAATGCCAGGGACAGGGCAATAATCTTCAGTACAAAACGGGCTGTTTTCATCCCAAACGCCTCCTATGATAAAGAGAGATAATGATAGTTTACACGATATGCGGGTAAATTACAATATGACGTTGTAGTTTTTCCCTTGTAATTTGTACGAAAATGGAATACAATATATGAGCCAATGACGCCGTTCGGCCGTTTTTGCGGCCGAACCAGTAAGGAGGGTTCCCATGAAACTGCAAACCGAAAAGGGCGCCATCAACATCCGCAATGCGGTGTTTACGAATATTGCGGGCGCCGCCGCTACCAATTGCTTTGGTGTGAAAGGCATGGCGGTCCGATCCAAGACCGACGGGTTGGTCCATCTGCTTCGCCGCGAGTCCATGAGCAAAGGCGTCAGGGTCACGATAAACGATGATTCCACAGTGTCCATCGAATTGCACATTATGGTGGACAACGGTGTGAACCTTACTGCGGTCAGCCGCTCCATCATGAACGAGGTGCGCTATGTGGTAGGCCGTATAACCGGTGTGGAAGTGCGGAGCGTGGATGTCTGCATCGACTCCATGGTCCTGGACTGACGCACCGCGCGCACCGAAAGGAAGGAACTTCGACATGAGAGACACCATTGACGGAGCACTGCTGGCAAAGATGGTTATCCACGGCGCAGCCTCCATCAACAGCCAGAAGCAGCAGATCAACGAACTTAATGTGTTCCCCGTGCCGGACGGGGACACCGGAACCAATATGAGTCTCACCATTGGTATGGCGGCCTCCGAGCTGGCGAAAAGCCCCATCTCCGAGGTGGGCCGGGCCGCTGCGGTGAACGCCGGCGCGCTGCTCCGGGGTGCTCGGGGAAATTCCGGCGTGATTCTCTCTCTGCTGTTCCGGGGGTTTGCCAAATCTCTGAAGGACAAGCAGACTGCCGACGGGGCTGACATCGCCGTGGCGCTGGATGAAGGTGTGGCCACGGCCTATAAGGCGGTTATGAAACCCGCCGAGGGTACCATCCTTACGGTATCCCGTCTGGCGGCTGGCCGTGCTGCGGAGGCCGCGCGGGAAAACCGCGCGGTGGAATTCGTTTTGCAGGAGGCTATTCAGGAAGGCCATGTGGCGCTGGATAATACCATTAATCAGAATCCCGTGCTGAAAAAGGCCGGTGTGGTTGACGCCGGCGGAAAGGGTTTCCTCATTATTCTTCAGGGTATGCTGGATGAGCTGCGGGGGCTGCCCATGCCCGAGGGAGTGGAAGATCTGGCCGCCCCAAAGGAGAAAGCTGATTTCAGCAGCTTTGAAACCGCTGATATCAAGTTTGGCTACTGCACTGAGTTCATTTGCTCCCGGGACACCAGCAAGGACCCGGAAGCTCTGCGGGCTTTTCTGAATGCCCTGGGCGACTCGCTGGTGCTGGTGGATGACGACGAAATCATTAAGGTCCACGTTCATACCAACCACCCCGGCCGCGTACTGGAGGAGGCCATTACCTATGGCGCGCTCCAGACCGTAAAGGTGGAAAACATGCGCAACCAGCATACTGAAATCCTGAGTGAAGCGGAGACCCGGCCACAGGGGCCTGCACCGGCGGCGCCGGAGAAAAAATTCGGCTTTGTGGCGGTCTGTGCCGGGGATGGGTTAGCCGGTATATTCCGGGATCTTGGTGTGGACGGCATTATCAGCGGCGGACAGACCATGAACCCTTCTACGGAAGATATTCTAGCCGAGATCGAACGTACCCCGGCCGAGATTGTCTATGTGCTGCCCAATAATAAGAACATCATTATGGCTGCTCAGCAATGCGTGCCCATGGTGGAGGGAAAGAAGGCCGTGGTTTTGCCCACCGCCACCGTGCCTCAGGGCATTTCCGCAATGCTGGCGGTGGACCCTGAGAGCGATGAGGCGGGCAACACCACCGCTATGACCGAGGCGTTTTCGCGGACCCATACGGCTCAAATTACCTACGCGGCCCGGGACTCCGATTTCGATGGCTTTGCCATTAGGCAGGGCGACTATCTGGCCCTGGCGGAGAGCCAGCTGTTCGGTACGGATTCCGACCTTAACGCTCTGCTGGAAAAGCTGGCCAAGGCGGAGCCGCAGCAGCAGGCTGAGTTTATCACGATCTTTTATGGCGCCGATGTGACGGATAAGCAGGGCGAAGCGGCCCGAACCCTTTTTGCCGCCGCCTGCCCAAATGCGGAGGTCACGCTGGTTGCTGGTGGACAACCGGTCTACTACTATATGATTTCCGCCGAATAATATGGAATATCCGGGGTGGCTGTGGTACGGCCGCCCCGCTTTTCTTCACGCTGCTCCGGCGGGCCTGATGTGCCGGACAGCGCCGGAACCTTCCATGATAAAAAAACAAATGCTTGCATTGTGGGGGAAAATAGCGTATAATACCCACAAATCAGCAAACCGCGTCAACTGTGAGGTATCCTGAATGAAAGATTGTTCCCTCACAACCGAATCCCGTTATTTTCCCTTTGGCTGGGCTCGATTTATGAGCACCGGCTATTTTGTCATGGGTAAAATATCGGGGTAAGGAAATGAGTGAAACGCTCCTGCGGGGGGCTTTCTTTTGGCTTACGATCACTTCGGATGCGCTCATTGATTTACCGTCAATGGGCGCATTTTTTCTATCCGTTCTACGCCCGTGACGAACAGAAAGGGAGAAACAAAATATGGTTATTGTCATGAAACCCGGTACTGCTCAGAAAGATATCCAGGCGCTGGCGGAGGAATTTGAGGCAAAAGGCTTCAGCGTTGGTATTACCAACGGTGTGGGCTGCTCTATCCTGGGCCTGGTGGGAGACACGACCTCTCTGGATATCGACAAAATATCGATTAATCCCCATGTGGAGCGAGTTGTGCGGGTGCAGGAGCCGTACAAAAAAGCCAACCGCAAGTTTCACCCGGAGGACACTGTGATCCGGATTGGCAACGCGGTCATCGGCGGCGGGAACTTCTCCATGATCGCCGGACCCTGCTCAGTGGAGAGCGAAGCGCAGATCGTGGAGGTGGCCAAAGATGTCAAGGCCGCCGGAGCCAGCCTGCTGCGGGGCGGCGCCTTCAAGCCCCGCACATCCCCCTATTCCTTCCAGGGCATGGGGGAGGACGGACTGAACCTGCTGTTAAAGGCCAAGGCGGCCACCGGCCTGCCCATCGTTACGGAACTCATGTCCCCCAAATATGTGGATTTATTTGAGGAAAAAGTTGATGTAGTCCAGATCGGCGCCCGAAACATGCAGAATTTTGACCTCCTGAAGGAGGTGGGACGGATGTCCAAGCCCATCCTGCTGAAGCGGGGCCTTTCCAGTAGTTATGAGGAGTGGATTATGTCCGCGGAGTATATCATGTCCGAGGGCAACGAGAATGTAATTCTCTGTGAGCGGGGGATTCGTACCTTCGAGACCTATACCCGCAACACGCTGGATGTGTCGGCTATTCCCGCTGTCAAACGGATGAGCCATCTGCCCGTTATTGTGGACCCCTCCCACGCGGCAGGTATGAGCTGGATGGTGGAACCGCTGGCGATGGCCGCCATCGCGGTGGGAGCGGACGGCCTGATCATCGAGGTCCATAACGATCCGCCCCACGCCAAGTGCGACGGCCAGCAGTCCCTGACGCCGAATCAGTTCACGGGACTTATGGGCAAGGTGGCCGGTATGGTGCATATGGCCGGCAAGACCCTCTGCCGCTGAGACGGCTGGTATCGGAGAGCCTTTACCGCCTCTTTTTGCGGGCCACGTTTACTTCTTTCCGCCGTGGGCGGAAGTTTGCGAGGAATAGAACCATGGACACAAAAATTTTACAAGTCTCTCTGGGGGACCGCTCCTATGATATCCACATCGGTACGGACCTGCTGGATCAGGCGGGAGCGCTGTGCCGGCGGGCGCTGCCACGGGCCGGCAGGGTGGCGGTGGTGACCGATTCCAACGTAGGCCCGCTCTACGGCACCCGGGTACTGGAGAGCCTGACCGCCGCCGGCTTTACGCCCGGCCTCATTACCGTGCCCGCCGGGGAGAGTTCCAAATGCCTTGCCCGGCTGGGGGAACTGTACGACGCCTTTACCAACATGGGTCTCACCCGCACCGACGCCGTGGTGGCTTTGGGCGGCGGTGTGGTGGGAGATCTTTCAGGGTTTGCCGCCGCCACCATTCTGCGGGGGGTGGATTTTATCCAGATTCCCACCACCCTGCTGGCACAGGTGGACTCCTCAGTGGGCGGTAAGGTGGCCATTGACCTGCCGGCGGGCAAGAATCTGGCGGGGGCTTTCTGGCAACCACGTCTGGTGGTTATGGACCCCGCCTGCCTGAATACCCTTACAGACGACACTTTTGCCGACGGTATGGCAGAGGTTATTAAGTACGGCTGTATCTTCGACCGGGACTTTCTGTCTCGGCTGGCCGCCGCCCCCAGCCGGGCGGGCGTCATGGGTCAGATTCAGTCCGTTCTGTATACTTGCTGTGATTTAAAACGGAAAGTTGTCGAACAAGACGAGCGGGATACCGGCGCGCGGATGCTGCTGAACTTCGGCCACACGCTGGGGCACGCCTACGAGCGGGCGGGCCATTATGAGACCTGGACCCATGGTCAGGCGGTGGCGGCAGGGATGTGCCTGGCCGCCGGGCTGGGCCAGCGGCTGGGTGTTACCCCCGCCGGAACGGAGAAAAAGCTGCGGGCGCTGGTCACGGCGTTCGGTCTCCCGGCGGAGATTTCCTGTTCCATGCCCGACTACGCCGCCGCCATCGGGCTGGATAAAAAAGGTGTGGGTGGGGACATTTCTCTCATTCTGCTGGCCGGGCCTGGCTGCGCGGTAATCCATCCCATGAAGAAATCTGAATTGCTCTCGTTACTGGAGGCGCGCATATGACCGTTACAATTTTTCCCGGGCCTCTGTCCGGGGCCATCGCCCCGCCCCCATCCAAGAGCCAGGCACATCGGGCGGTGATCGCTGCCTGCCTGGCGGGTGGGGACAGCAGGGTGGAGGGCCTGACAAGTTCCCAGGATATTCAGGCCACTCGGCGATGCATGGGTGCTCTGACAGTCCATGACAAGGGAGAAGACTTGCCCCTTCTGGACTGCGGCGAATCCGGTTCCACCCTCCGGTTTCTTATTCCCGTGGCGCTTGCGTTGCGGGGAGGCGGCAGGTTTACCGGCCGGGGCCGTCTCATGGAACGGCCTCAGGAGCCGTATTTCGCCATTTTTGAGGAGAAGGGTATCTCGTATTCGCAGGAGAATGGAGTCCTCACCGTTCGGGGTGCGCTGACGTCGGGTGAGTACCGGCTGCCCGGCGACGTGTCCTCCCAGTTTGTCACCGGCCTTTTGTATGCCCTGCCTCTGCTGACCGGGGAGTCGGTTATCCGCCTGACGTCCCCCCTGGAATCCCGGGGCTACGTGGATTTGACTCTGGATACTCTGGCGCGGTTCGGCATCCGGGTGGAGAACCGGGAGTATGAGTGCTTCACGGTGCGCGGCGGACAGAGGTTTCAACCTTACCGCATGGTGGTGGAGCGGGATTACTCTCAGGCGGCCTTCTTTTTGACTGCCCGGGCCCTGGGTAGCGAAGTTACCGTTACCGGAATGAATCAGGATTCCGCCCAGGGAGACCGGGTGATTTTCTCCTATCTGGCGCGGCTGGACCAGCCCGGAACGGTGACATTGGATGTATCCCAGTGTCCGGATCTGGTACCCGCGCTGGCGCTCCGGGCCGCTCTGCGCAACGGCGAGACCACCCGGATCACCAGCGCCGCCCGCCTGCGCATCAAGGAGAGTGACCGGCTGGATACCGTGACCACCGAACTCAACCGTTTGGGTGCGCAGGTGGAGCAGGGACCGGACTTTCTGACCGTCACGGGTGTAGCGGGTCTGACTGGCGGCACGGCGGACAGTCACAATGACCACCGTATCGCCATGATGCTGGCGGTGGCCGCCACCCGATGCTCGGGACCGCTCACCGTTCGTGGTGCGGAGAGCGTGGCCAAGTCCTACCCCGCGTTTTGGTCCGATTATGAGAGATTGGGGGGGAATATTACGTGCGGCATATAATCTTCGGCGAGTCCCACGGGCCCGCCATCGGCGTGACACTGGAGGGTGTGCCTGCGGGAATCCCTTTGGACATGGAATTCATCCGCGGAGAGATGGCCCGTCGGGCGCCGGGCCGCTCTCCGCTGGCCACCACCCGGAGAGAGAAAGACGAGGTACGTATTCTCTCGGGAGTGTTTGAAGGAAAAACCACCGGCACACCCCTGTGCGCGATTATCGAGAACACGGACACCCGGAGTGGGGACTACGCCAAACTCAGGGAATTACCCCGGCCCGGCCATGCCGACTACACAGGTATCGTGCGATATGGAGGATATAACGACTATCGGGGCGGTGGTCACTTTTCCGGCCGGATCACTGCGCCGTTGGTTTTTGCCGGGGCATTGGCCAAGCTCATCCTGCGCATGCGGAATGTGACAATATCCGCTGAGGTCTGCCGTATGGCCGGAGTGGACGATCCCACGCCGGAACAGCAGGAGGCCGTCATTCTGGCGGCAAAGGCGGAAGGGGATTCGGTGGGCGGTGCCGTACGCTGCACCGTTACCGGTCTGCCCGCGGGGCTGGGTGCTCCCGATTACGGGGAGAACACAGAGGGAATCTTTGCCCAGCAGATGTTTGCCATCCCGGCTGTGAAGGCGGTGTCCTTTGGCGCGGGGTTCGGCTTTGCCGACCTGCGGGGCAGCCAAGCCAATGACCCCTTTTATCTGGATGGGGGCGCGGTGCATACCCGCACCAACCATGCCGGCGGTGTAAACGGCGGCATTACCAACGGCATGCCGCTGGTTTGCCAGGTGGCGTTCCGGCCCACCCCGTCCATCTCGCGGGAGCAGGACACGGTGGACCTGCGCACCCATGCGGACGCAAAACTTGTAATCAAAGGGCGGCATGATCCCTGCATTGTCCAGCGGGCGCTGCCTGTGGTGGAAGCAGCGGCGGCCCTGGCCGTCTGTCAGCTTTTGGGTATCTGAAAGGAGAAAGAACTATGGCACTGAAAAAGCAGCAAACGCACGGATCCGTGGTGATTATGGACGGGGCCGTGGTGGCGGGGGACGTGACGCTGGGTGAGGACTGCGCTGTCTGGTATAACGCGGTTATCCGTGGAGACGAGGGGCCCATCGTTATCGGGGACCGGACCAACGTCCAGGACGGGGCGGTGCTCCACTCCACCGTGAACGGGCCTCTTTTACGGATTGGCAGCGATGTGACCATCGGCCACCGTGCCATCGTCCACGGCTGCACCGTGGGCAGCCATACCCTCATCGGTATGGGCGCCATTCTGCTGGACGGCTGCACTGTGGGGGACCGCTGCCTGGTGGGCGCGGGAGCGCTGGTGACGGGAAAGACCGTGGTACCTGATGGACATATGATAGTGGGCAATCCGGGCCGGGTAGTGCGGGCCCTGAGCGAGGAGGAGATCCAGGGCCTGGACGACTCCGCCCGGGAGTATGCCGCCCTGAAAGAAAAGCACCGCTGAGCGGAGGGGGATGGAATGGACAAACTGGATGAACTGCGCCGGGAAATTGACGGCATTGACCGGCAACTGGCGGAGTTGTTTCTGCGCCGAATGGAAGTGACCGGCCAGGTGGGGACCTGGAAACGGAACCATGGGATGCCGGTCCTGGACTCTGTCCGAGAGAAGGATGTGCTGGCCCGGAAGACCGCCCTGACCGGCGACCCGGCTCGCCGGGCGGATTTGGCCGCGCTGTTCGAATCCATCATGGCCATCAGCCGCCGGCAGCAGCGCCGGCTGATGCGAGAGGCGGACGACGGCTGCACCCGTATTTATACCGCTCTGAGCACCATGCGCCAACCCGTCATTGACAACCCGCGGGTGCTGTATCAGGGGCAGCCGGGGGCCTACGCCGAGGAGGCGGCGGTCCGGTTTTTTGGTGAAACGGCTCCGCGGAACCGGACAGAGACTTGGGAGGACATTTTCCTTGCCCTGAATGACAAAACGGCAGATTACGGTTTGGTACCCATCGAAAACAGTTCTACCGGTGCCATCAGCCAGGTCTATGACCTGCTGGCCAAGTACGGGGCGTACATCGTAGGGGAACAGATCGTGCCGGTGGAGCACTGCCTCATGGCTCCGCCCGGGGCCACACTGGATTCCGTGCGGGACGTTTACTCTCATGAGCAGGGACTTATTCAGTGTGCCGACTATTTGAAGGCCCACCCGGCCTGGACCGGACATCCCCGGCTCAATACTGCGGAGAGTGCCCAATATGTGGCCGGCTGCAGCAGTGTGAACAAGGCGGCTATTGGAAGCCGTCGGGCCGCCGGACTCTATGGGCTTACCATACTTGCCGACCATATCAGTATCAGCGAGGAAAACTATACTCGTTTTGTGGTGGTTTCTCCTCAAATAGAGGACCGTGCGGGCCGGAACAAGGTCAGCGCCCTGTTTCGGCTACCTCACCGGGCTGGTTCCCTCCATGAGATCATGACCATCTTCGCGGTGAACGGCCTGAATTTGCTGAAGCTGGAGTCCCGGCCCATCCGAGGGCGGAACTGGGAATATTTATTTTTCCTGGATTTCACCGGTGATTTAACCGGGCCTGGTATGGACGGGGTCCTGCGGGAGCTTACACAGACGGCGGACGGGTTTCGTATTTTGGGAAATTACAAGGCGAGTGAATGACGTGAAAAACATTATATTGACTGGTATGATGGGCAGCGGGAAGTCCACCTGTGCTCATCTCCTGTCTCAGCGGTTGGGCCGCCCCATGGAGGACACCGACGACTTTATCTGCCGGCTGGAGGGGCGCTCCGTGGCGGAGATTTTCGCCGCAGAGGGGGAGCCGCATTTCCGGCAGAAGGAGTTGGAAGCGGCCCGGACGCTGGGTATGTGCTCCGGCTGTATTGTGGCCACCGGGGGCGGCATGGTGCTTCAGCGGGAAGCTATGGATGCGCTGAAGCAAAACGGTGTGGTAATTTTTTTGGACCGGCCCGCCGAACAGATTTTCGACGGGGAGTCCTTAGAGGGCCGGCCCCTGGCCCAGGGCGGGAAAGCGGATTTCCTCGCCCGCTTCCGGGTACGGGAGCCGCTCTACCGTGGGACCGCCGACCTGACCATCACGGACTTTTCTTCGCCGGAGGCCACTGTGGCCTCCATTTTGGACGGACTTCACAGATTGGGGGAAACATCATGAATTTTCTGGTTCTCAATGGGCCAAATCTGAACCTGCTGGGCGTTCGGGAGCCGGGCACCTATGGCACGGTGAGCTATGATGCCCTGTGCGACCGTCTGCGCACCTGGGCTGCCACCCACGGCAGCACGGTGGAGTGCGTGCAGTCCAATCATGAGGGGGCGCTTATCGACGCTATCCACGCCGCCCGGGGAAAGCATGACGCCATTATATTAAATCCAGGCGCCTTCACCCACTACAGCTACGCTATTCTAGATGCATTAAAAGCGGTGGACGTACCCTGCATCGAGGTTCATATCTCCAACATCCATCAACGGGAAGAGTTCCGGCACAAATCGGTCACCGCCGCCGCTTGCGTGGGCCAGATCTGTGGCCTGGGCCTGTATGGCTATGAGGCCGCTATGGGGTATTTTCTATGCTCGTCCATCTGAAAAATACCACAAAAAAGCTGTGTGTTATTGGGGACCCGGTGCTCCACTCCAAGTCTCCCGTTATTCAAAATGCCATGCTCTCTGCGCTGAACTTGGATTATGTCTACCTTGCTCAGCCCATTCCCAGGGACGGTACTCACGCTTGGCTGGAGGCCGCCAAAACGGCGGGATATGTCGGCTTCAATGCCACGATGCCCCATAAGACCGCGCTGGTTCCCTGGATGGACAGACTGGACGAAGATGCCGGAATGTACCAAGCTGTGAATACTGTCTGTATTAAAAACGACGGTTTATACGGATATAACACGGATGGACGGGGATTTTTGCAGATGCTGTCGGATGCAGGGCTCTCCGTGCGGGGCATGCGCGTTGTGGTGCTGGGCGCGGGAGGCGCGGCCCGCGCGGTGGCACTGAAACTGGCCCAGCAGGGGGCTGCCGCCGTTACCGTATGCAATCGGACGGAAGAGAAGGCCGCCGCCCTGTGTGCCGCCGCACCGGATATCCTCCGCCCGGCGGGTTTTGATTCGGCGTCCCTCCGGTCGGCGGCCGGAACGGCCGACCTTCTGGTGAACGGCACGTCGCTGGGCATGGGAGGGGCGGGTGGACAGTTCTCCGACTTTTCTTTTCTGCATGCCCTTCCGGCGGGGGTGCCGGTGTGTGACCTTATCTATTTTCCAAAGGAGACCGAACTGCTCTATCAGGCGGGGCGGCTGGGTCACCCCGGGCTGAACGGTCTGGGCATGCTGATCCATCAGGCCATCTTTGCCCTGGAACACTTTACAGGTATCACGGCGGATCGGGCCGCATTGCGAAAAGTAGCGGAGGCTGCCCTCCGAGCGGAGGCTGCCAGCCAGGAGCCGGCGCCGAAAGCTCCGAAGGGGGAAAACGAAGCGTGAGGATTCTTGTGTTTTCCGATTCCCACGGGAATCTGTCCCATATGGTGGAGGCTGCCGCCCGGACTAAGCCGGACCGCATTTTCCATCTGGGCGACGGCTGGCGGGATGCGCAGGCTCTCCACGCCCGGTTTCCCGATATCCCGCTGGACCAGGTTGCCGGAAACTGCGACCTCCGGCCGGTGGGTCCTATAGAAAAGGTGATAGACGTGGCGGGTAAGCGGCTGCTGCTGTGCCACGGCCACACTTATGGAGTCAAGCGGACCTTGCTCAATGGGCTGTACGCTGCCCGGGAACAGGGGGCGGACTTGTTCCTGTTTGGACATACCCATCGGCCCTTCTGCGAGACCCGGCAGGGGGTAATTCTGCTCAATCCGGGGAGCATTGGGGATAGTACCAGGCCTTCTTATGCCGTGGTGTGTGTGAAAAACGGTGAATGGGAGCCTGAACTGCTCCGGCTGTAACGCCGGTCTATGCTACGTAGAGATCAAAAATGCCCTGCGAATTTCTATCTATGACGGAAATTCGCAGGGCATTTTTGATGGGGTGCGGCTGGTGGGGCTGTGCCCTAGAACTCTTTCCGACGGTAGATGGCCAGCGAAACCGCCAGCGAGACCGCCAGTGCAGCCACCGCCAACACGGGGGCGAGAAAGCTCAAGCCCATCAGCGTGGTGTCGCTGGGGGACGGGATGGCATTCTCGGATAGGAAAAGGATCAGTGCTGTGGGAAGGAGGGCGATGGCCATCAGCATGAATCTACCCTTTTCCACGCCGAATTTGAACATAAAAGGCAGAATTACGGACAGAAAGAACAGCCCCAGGGAAAAGAGAAACAACACGGTAAGCAGGCTTTTTACGGCATCTCCGGTCAGAAGCAGGCTGATCACGGTGGTAAATATAGCTCCAAACAGGGTAAACAGCCCCCCCAGCAGGTATTTGGATACCACCAGGTCGGCCCGGGACACTGGCATGGTGAGGGCGTACCGGTCCCACTTAGCCCGCTCATCGTAGCCCATGGCGGTAATGGGCATTATGACGGACAGCATCATCAAAACGCCGCCCAAAAAGGATGCATCCCAGTTAACCAAACTCACAATAAACCAAATGGTGGCCATAAAGGCGTAAATCACCACCTGATGCTTCAGATTTTTCAGGTCCTTCCACAAAAGTCCTCTCATTGTTTTTCCCCCCTTACCGAGTAGAGCATAATATCCTCAATGGTAGCCGGGTCGGTGATCAGGCCGGTGGGGACGGCATGCCGTTGGGCCAGAGCTTCTACGCCGAAGCGATTTCGACGCACGCCCAGAACTGCGGCTGGGTCCAGCGCCTCCAACTCCCGTTCTGAGCACTTGACCACCACATAACTCTCCATCAGCTCATCTTTAGGCTTGCTGAACAATACTTTGCCCTGATGAAGAAAGGTGATATAGTCACAGACCTTCTCCAAATCGCTGAGGATATGGGAGGAGATGAGGATGCTGTGATCTTCGTCCTGAAGAAAGGACAAAAACTCGTCCAGAATCTCATCCCGGATGATGGGATCCAGGCCGCTGGTGGCCTCGTCCAGAATAAGCAGGCGGCTGTTGTGGGACAGGGCCGCCGCAATGGCCAGCTTCATTTTCATGCCGCGGGAGAACTGTTTGACCGGTTTACGTCCCGGAAGACTAAATTTGTCCTGGTACTGCTGGAATCGGCCGGATGACCAGGTCTGATAGCAGCCGTTCAGGATCTTTCCGATGTCTTCCAGCGTCAGATTATCCGGAAAACTGCTCTCGTCCATGACTACGCCGATTTGTTCCCGTAGCTGTTTTCCGCCGGCGCACATACTGGTGCCCAGCACGGAAATCTCCCCGTCATCCGGATGGATCAGGTCCAGAATTAGCTTAATGGCAGTGCTCTTGCCAGCTCCATTTTCACCGATAAAACCCATGATACAACCGGATGGCAGCGTGAAGTTTACATGGTCCAATGTAAATCCCTGATAGCGCTTGGTGAGGTCTTTGACCTCCAGTGCGTATTCCATCGTTTATTCCTCCTCGTAAATGAGGGCGAGCATTTGCTGCAAATCTTCCAGACTCAACCCACAGCCCGCGGCCATCTCTGCCATCTCCTGCATCATGGCCTCGATTTTCCGCAAATACTCCTCCCGGATAAAATCAATATTTTTTCGTGCTACATAGCTGCCCTTGCCAGGCACGGAGGTGATAAAACCTTCCCGTTCCAGCTCT
The DNA here is from genome assembly GCA_022653075.1 of Intestinimonas sp. Classification (GTDB taxonomy): domain Bacteria; phylum Bacillota; class Clostridia; order Oscillospirales; family Oscillospiraceae; genus Intestinimonas. The sequence goes on along the minus strand of JALCSB010000007.1, from coordinate 96,524 downwards.
TCATAGGCGCGCTTGGTGGTAATCACACTGATGCGCAGTTCACGGGCGAGCAGCCGCATGGAAGGCAGCGCGTCGCCTTCATTAAGCTCCCCGGAGAGAATAAGTGCCTTGATCTGGCTACAAATCTGTTCATAGATGGGTTGTCCGCTGGAGTTGCTGATGATGAGATTCAAACAGACACCTCCTATATCTATCGCGTTTATTGTATATATATAATATACACAGTTAAAACGGTGCTGTCAAGAAAAATTTATAACGCCGCCCAATAAAAAAAGAAGGAGGCCCGCACAGGTTGATACCTGTGCGGGCCTCCTTCAAGTCCGTGTTCAGATTCCCCGATATTTTTTCCGCGTGGCGATGCCACCACGGATATGCCGCTGAGCCTTATTCTCGTCCAAAACGCACTTTGCCTGCAGATAGAGTGGGCGATTGAACGTGGGAAGACGCTCAGACAGGTCCTTATGTACGGTTGTCATGAAAAAGAACGGTTTTATCCAGACCCAAATCCGCCAGCAGACGCAGGTAAATATCCACGTTTCCATCCTTGTCGACTTCAATCTTCTCAATGAGCTGCTTAAGCTGGGTGTTGGTCATCTGGCGGATGTCGGTGATGCTTTCGATGGTATCAAAGGTTTTTTGGATAATATGTGTCAGATGCTTACCTCTGTCCCGATTCAGCTCCGCTACTTTAAGATCACGTTCCAGGCGTTCAGCCTCGTCCCGCATTCCGCCGATTTTTCCGTTCAGTTCTTCCAGGGAGATGAAATCGTCCGTGTACAGGTCGATATATTTTCGCCGGGTATTCTGGAGTTTGGCCAGCTTCCGGCGAAGCTCTCTTTCATATTTGGCATTGTCGCTTTTTGTCCGGTAGAGCCGGTTGAATTCGCACGTAATCGAATGGATGATATTTTTCCGGGCGTTTAAAATATGGGCGAAATAAGTTTCCAGTACGGCGATCAGCTCATCCTCGTCCACCGTCACCGAGTTGGGACAGGAATCCGCCCCTCTGCCGTTGTGGCCGGAGCAAACCCAGCGGACATAGGTATTTTTATAGGTGCGTACGGTGCGCCGGAAGGACCAGCCGCACTCACTGCATCGGATCAAAGTGGAGAACAGATATTGATTGCTCTGGCGTTTCCTGTCCACCCGAAAGGCCCGGCCACGGCTTTTCATGGTCTGCTGAACCCGCTGAAACTGAGCGGGCTGGATAATGCGCAGGTCGGGACGGTCAGTGATCAGCCACTCGGTCTTATCCTTATCGGTACGGGTACTGGTGAGAAAATCGGTTACTTCCTGCTTGCCATTGATAATTCTTCCAGTGTATAACTCATTGGTCAGAATGCGGCAGACGGCGTTCTGACTCCAGGTGCAGTTGCGCTTGGTCCGCAGGCGGCGGCCATTCAGCATGTTCGAGATTTTGGCGGTACCATACCCCTCTTCCGCGTACCAGCGGTAGATTTGCCGAATGACCTCGGCCTCCGCCTCGTTGATGGCAAGGTTAAAGTAGTCGCCGATGATCTTGTCGTAGCCGTAGACCAAGTTGGGAACTCGGCCCTTCTCCGCATTCAGCCGTTTGCCAAACTTTACGCGTTTGGAGGTGTTGGCGCTCTCCTCCTGAGCCAGAGCGCCAAAAATGGTGAGGACAAATTCACTGTTGCCCATAGAAGTCATATTGGCGGTGAGAAACAGAGTTTCAATGCCGAGGGCCTTCAGTCTGCGGATGCTCTGCAGCAGGTCCACGGTGTTTCGGGCAAACCGTGAGATATCCTTTACCACAACCATATCGAAGATGCCGGTCTCAGCGTCCTGCATCAAACGAAGAAATTCCCTGCGGTTTTTGATCTTGGTGCCGGAAATACCCTCATCGGCGTACAGCCGCACCAGTGTACCGCCGGTGCGCTGAGCATATTCGACAAAAAAGCGCTTCTGTGCTTCCAAACTATTGAGTTGGTCCTCTTTGTCCGTGGAGACACGGCAGTAGGCGGCGATGTTCATAGAAAAACCTCTCAGTGCGTTGGCGTCCTGTCTGTTACGACTGAGTATAGCTAAGGAAAATGAAAAGAGCAAGAAACACGGCTCGAATTAAGCGTACGGTCGCTTGACAAAAAGGACCGCCAAATTTATAATAAATAAAACGTGAGATGCGTGTATAGGAAATACATGCAAGCGGACTGTAGTCTGCATGGAAACGGATATTGGCTTGTAATGATACCATGAAGGAATCTTAAAGTGCTAAGAAGGCTCTAAATGAGCCTTCTTTTTTTATTTTATTAGGGTATTCCGGAATATCCGATTAAATAAAGGAGGAGAAAAAATGAACAGGGAATTGTGGGAGAAGGCGGTGGCCTTTCATGGGCACGAATGCCCGGGCCTTGCCATTGGATTCAAAGCGTGCCAGGCCGCTGCTGAAAAAATGGGAGTCGGGGTCTCCGACGATGAAAAAATTGTCTGTGTAACGGAAAACGATGCCTGCGGCGTGGATGCCATTCAGGCGCTTTTAAGCTGTACCATTGGGAAAGGCAATCTGCTTTACCGGGACACGGGGAAACAGGCGTTTTCTTTTTTTGACCGTACAAGCGGGAAAAAACTGAGAGTCTGCTTAAAACCGGGAAAAAACAAAGACATGGACCGGACGCAGTGGAAGCGATATCTTTTAAACGCCCCCGTGGAAGAAATTTTCTCGTTTTCCGAGCCTAAATTTGATCTGCCGGAGCGGGCAAGGCTGTTTAACACTGTTGTATGCGAACTCTGCGGGGAAGGTGCTCCCGAGCAAAAAATACATTTGCAGGACGGCAAAAAGGTGTGTGCCGACTGCTTTAAACGCTACAGCAGGGGCTGGTAAAAGCACAAAGAAAAGAGGAGAAATCAAGAAAATGAAAAAAACGATGGCGCTTATTCTGGCTACTGTTCTTACCGCCTGTATGCTCACCGGCTGCGGAAGCAGCGGAGCAGCAAGCCCCCCGGCTTCCGCCCCTTCGGAAAGTGCGAATTCCGAAACAAGGACGATTACGGACTGCCTTGGGCGAAAGGTTGAGATCCCTTCAACGGTGGAGCGGATTGTGCCGTTGGGGAACACTCCCCGTATGATCGCGTATCTGGGGCTGGCTGATCAGGTGGTGGGGATCAGCGGACTCAAGGCGGATTCAGTCACCCCCGTTCAGGCCTATGCTTATGCTTATAAAGACATGTGGTCCAAACTTCCCGTGGTTGGCACGGATGCGTACGGGGCCACCGACTATTATCCGGAACAGATTATCAGCGTCCATCCCGACGTGATTCTATGTACTTACACCGCGGAACTGGCGGATGAAATTCAAGATAAAACCGGCATTCCGGTGGTGGCGGTACCCATGGGCACTTTATTCGGGGAAGATTACGAGCAGGCGCTTCGTCTCCTGGGGGATATCTGTGGCGTAAAGGACAGGGCGGAAGAAGTGATTACCTACATTAATAATTGCCTTAACGACCTGGCGGCGAGAACGGAAAATATTCCGGAGGCGGATAAACCCACGGTTTTGGCTGCTGCCGCCACGTTCAAGGGGACGCACGGCATAGAAGGCGTCTATTCCAAATACGCGGTGTTTACAGCCATCGCAGCAAATGATGTGACCAGGGGTATTTCCGATAATGCGGGCGGCGTAATGGTTGACAGGGAAAAAATTCTTGGCTGGAATCCGCAGTTTATTTTCCTGGACAGCGGCGGAGTCAATCTTGTGAAGACAGACTATGAAAAAAATCCGGATTTCTATGCCCAGATCACAGCGGTTCAGAACGATAATATTTACCAGTACCCCAGTTCAACCTGCTACTATTCGAATGTGGAGATTCCGATTGTTAACGGTTACTATGTGGCAGGTTTGCTCTATCCGGAGCAGTTTCAGGATATCGACTTTGAAAATAAGGCCAATGAGATTTTTAAGTTCTTCCTGGGAACCGACGATTATCTCAGCACGCTCAAATCAGCGGGTGCGGGCTACGGAAAAGTAGATCTCGGTGACCGTGGATGACGGATGACCGTATCACGCAACTTCAGCGGTACCGTGCTTTTGTCGGGCGAAAAAAGCTGGTATTCGTCATTGCCATCTTTGCAACAGTTGGAATTGCGCTTTTTGCCGTCAGCGCCGGTTCGCTCAGTATCCCTGTGTCTCAGGTCATAAGAACGCTGGTCGGGAAGGGAGACGCACAGTCCCGGACCGTCATTATGAACATAAGGCTGCCGCGTGTGGCGGCGGCCATTGTGGTGGGTGCTGCTCTGGCGATTTCCGGCGCCGTTATGCAGTGCGTGCTGCAAAATCCCTTGGCGTCGGCGTCCACGCTCGGCGTATCTCAGGGCGCCGCTTTCGGCGCGGCGCTTGGCATTATCGTGTTTGGCGGCGGAGTCGTAAATTCCGACTCCGCCGCCACGGCGATTGCAATCAACAACCCTTATATTGTAACCCTGTGTGCGTTTGTATGCGGTTCACTGTCCACGATTGTCATTCTCGCACTGTCTCAGTTTAAGAAGGATCTGGGCCCCGCGGGGCTCATACTGGCTGGAGTTGCACTCAGCTCTCTGTTTTCCGGGGGCAGCACGATGCTCCAGTATTTTGCAGATGACACAAAGATTAGCGCCGTTGTATTCTGGACCTTTGGAAATCTGGGGGCGGCGGGCAGGCCGGAACTGCTCATCCTTATGGGGATCTTTCTCTTTGCAATGGTGTATTTTTTACTGAACCGCTGGAATTACAATGCCATGGAGAGCGGGGCGGATACGGCAAAAAGTCTCGGCGTAAACACCCGGTCGGTCATGCTGGTCAGCATGGCCATCTGTTCGCTGACCTCGGCGGTGGCGGTGTCTTTTGTGGGTATTATCAGTTTTGTGGGCCTTGTGGCTCCGCATATCATGCGCAGGTTCGTCGGCAACGACTACCGATATCTGGTACCCTGTTCCGCAGTTGCCGGTTCGCTGCTGCTTATTCTGGCCGACACATTTGGCAGGCTGATTATCGCACCGGTGATTCTGCCCATCGGGGCGATCACCTCGTTTTTGGGTGCGCCCCTGTTCCTTTACCTTCTGTTTAGGGGGTTCGAGAGCCATGGTTAACGTAAATATGATTACGTTTGCCTATCATCAGGCAACAGAAAATACTCTGGAGAATATCAGTTTCGACATAGAAAAAAATCAATGTATCGCCATCTTGGGAAACAATGGAGCGGGAAAAAGCACCTTGCTTAAATGCATCGACCGCATTTATCCGGCCAAGAAGGGCGTTGTGCTGGTTGACAATGAAAACGCGTTTCGTATGACAAAAGGCGTTATGGCGCAGAATATCGCTTATGTGCCACAGAGCAGTATATCCGTAAACATGACCGTGTTCGACGCAATCCTTCTGGGGCGAAAACCATATATCAAATGGGATGCCACGGCGGAAGACCGGGAGATCGTCTGCGGTATCATACAAAAAATGTGCCTGCAGCCGTTCGCGCTGCGCAAGGTATCGGAACTTTCAGGCGGGGAAGCGCAGAAGGTGATGTTGGCAAGAGCGCTGGCCCAAGAGCCAAAGCTTTTGCTGCTGGATGAGCCGACCAGTAATCTTGACCCGCATAATCAGCACGAAGTACTCCGTATGGTAAAAAAAATTGCAAGGGAGCACGACATCTGTGTAGCAATTATCATTCACGACCTTAACCTGGCCATTCGTTACTGTGACCGCTTCCTATTCCTTAAAGATTCAAAAGTCTTTTCCTACGGTGGGCTGGAGGTCATGACCCCCGAGACAATAGAAGAAGTATACCGGATCCACGTCCATATTATAAAATATATGGGAATTCCGGTGATCGTTCCGTTTCCTGACGAGAAAGTCACGCCGGAATCCGGCGCTGTAAAAGCCGGATTAAAGGGATAGAATTTTGCCATACTGGCTGATTGCTTTTTCAGCGGACGCTCTGCGTATCTTGGAAACAGATGCATAGTGCTCGACCAACAGAGAAAATATGGCGGGGGAGATTCCCCCGTTTTCCACCATCCGGCCAAGGACAGCCACTGCCTGCTCTTTGGGCATACCCCTCCGATACGGACGGTCCTCGGTAATTGCGGTGAAGATATCAGCCACAGCCATGATGCGGGAACCCAGCGAAAGGCGGTTTGCCTTTAGGTGAAACGGGTAGCCCCGTCCGTTTAATTTCTCGTGGTGATAGGATGCCCACTGGGTAATCGTCTCAAATCCGCTGATGGGTTTCAGCAGACGGTAGGTGTAAAAGCTGTGCGACCGAATGATATCATATTCCAAAGGTTCCAGCTTGTCCTGCTTTTCTAAAATTTCTCTCGGGATCGCCAGTTTTCCGATGTCGTGGAGATTTCCCGCGATGCTCATCATCTTGCACTCGTCTTCCGACAGGCCCGAAAGCTCGGCCAGCTTTAACGCGGCGGCGGCTACCCCGGCGGAATGCATGGCCGTAAACGGGCTGCGGAAGTCGATAATCCGGGAGAAAATCTGGGTCAGGTCCACCACTTCATCCAAAGTGAGCTTAATGGCTTCCAGTGACAAGTCATTAGGGACATCGGAAACCATGGGCTGATAAATAAAGTCCAGCCATAGGGCTTCCTTATCGCATATCCGCAGAAACGCATCCACGGCTTCGGGAACAAAGGACGTATTCCGCCGGCTTTTTATATTCTCCGTAATGGGACGCATCTGGCTGATAATATTTTCGTCGCGATTCACCTGAACCGCGATCCGATCCGAAAGATGAAGAATATGTGACAGCAGGGGAACCTCTTCCCCCTTATAAAATCTGCCTTTTCCCCCATCCCAAGAAACATGGTGGAACCGGATCACGGCCGCAACATCTTTAAGAATGGGAAAGCCGGAAAACAGCCTTGCTCCAATAAAGGCGTGATCGTTTACCGTTGATGTTTCATCTTCAATAAAGTCCAATCTATCGTGCAGGGCGATAGCCCCGATATCGTGCAGAAGCGCGGCAAGAACCAGAGTCCGTTTCTGTTCCATGGGAAGCCGGATCGCATCTGCTATGCTGTATGCTAAATAAGCGACCTGCTGATGGTGGTTGGAGACTTGGGGGCTGATTAAATCCACCGCCCTTGTCATGCATACGACTAAGTCATATAAATTGGAAAAGGATTGATCGCTGTACGGCATGTCCTACCTCCGCAACTTTATGTAGGCCGATAATTCAGGCCGGCCTTTTTCTTTGTTTCGTGCAGTTTCTTCCTGTACGCTCTTCCAATTATAGCACATGGATTCCTTGCAGCACCACAACCTTATCGAAAAAGGCAGGAAGGGCATACAGCATGCCATGCTGTATGCCCTTCCTGCTCAGACAACTTCTATGGAAAGTCGGTAAACGGACCGGAAAGAACGGAAGGAGCCTCCGAAGCGGCACAGAGTGCCTGGTCCAGTTTCTTTTGATTGGCTTCCACCAGAATCCTTATTATGTACTCACAGGAGAGCTCCGGCGGGTTTGGATTGTGAAATCGGAAGTTCAGCTTTTTCCCGCTCAAACAAGGCACCACCTTTCCGCAAAACCCTTCTCCGTGTTCATCCTATGCGGGGAGATGGACATGCTATGACAAAGATCTGATGGATCAAAAAACCAGCTGTGGATAGAAAGAGCAAACCCTGCCGTCGTGACGACGGCAGGGTTTATTTGGCGCCTGTATCAAGGGAGCGGACACGGAATCAGACAAAAAATTCCGACTCCGTCCGCCGGATGTAATTTTTCTCCAGCATAGCCACATGGGACAGAAGTGCCGCGTCATCAAAATACTTGGCAGAGGTGGGACATTTCTTAATGCAGGCCTGACATTTGATGCAGATCCCCGTCACCACCTGCGGCGCTGCTTCGGAAATGGAACCCATAGGGCATACCTGGGCACAAAGTTTGCACCCTTTGCACTTGTCCATATCGGTTTTCGGCTTAGCCTTTAAAAACTTGGCCGGCTTTCCATCCATGCCAAGGGGAGTGTAATAGGGTCCTATTGGATCGTCTCCGCGCACGTCGATAGGTGCGGGGATCGATTCCAGCCCACGCACCTTGGCGGCAACCGCGTCGGCAAATCCGCGCAACTCCGTCAGATCCTTTTCATCCGGCCGGTTCGGCGCGATCTTGTCGGAGAATACATGGCTGGTGACGACACCTGCTCCGGCGATGGTATGAAAACCGTTCTGTTCCAACTCATTGCGCAGCTCGATCAGCGCGTTGTCGAAACTGCGGTTTCCAAACGCCGCAATGGGGAGGGCAAGAGCACCGTTTCCCTCAAAATTGTTTTGGACGTAAGGGAGCATTTTGTTGGGAATGCGTCCTGCGTATACCGGCGTTCCGAAAACAACCAGATCCATCTGCCCGTAGGATTTTTTCCCCTGTCGGTTCTTCGGTAGTGTGTAATCGAATGTCTCCATGGGAACGCCAAGCTGCTTTGCAATTTGGCCGGCAATGCAGGAAACCACCTTTTCCGTATTACCTGTGGGACTAAAAAATACCGCTTTGACACTTGAAATTTTCATAGATCCAAAGTCCTTTCTGCCGACATTTACTAATAACTAAGATAATTATATACCACGATTCCGGCAGATTGTCATCTGTTTTTTGGCTTGCGGCACAGAAAATGAAAGATTTGCACGCAAAATGGACTTCAGTTCCGGCGGGGAAGGCGGCTCTGCTGCCTTTTCGCCATAGGGCAGGATTTTTTGCAACAAGACAAAACTCCGGCTGATCTCCTCTATATACATTAAAATAATGATAATGGCAATTTAAAAAGTCTCGGAATGGTAAAATTCCGAGACTTTTTTGATTTGATCCGAAAAATTTAAAACGGATACATAATGGGACAGAGGATCGCGGCGGCAATCATCAGAATAATACACAGCGGGCCGCCAATCTTTACATAGTCCATGTACTTGTAGCCAGCGGGCAGGGTCTGAGTGCAGGCGGGCGTACCGACGGGAGTGGCGCATGCCAGGTTGGTTGCCACACAGCCGATGGCGATGATGAAAGGAATCGGACTGACGCCCAGACTCTTGGCGATTTCAATATAAATTGGGGTCATCATGGCAGCCAAAGCGGTGTTGGACATAAAGTTGGTCAGAATGGTGGTAATGATGACACCGGCGGCCATCAAAACCATGGTGGAGGCGGTCTGTCCGCCAAATAGGTTCAAAACAAAGTTTGCGATGACCTTACCGCCGCCTGAAACGTCAAGACCCTTGGCAAAGCCCTGGGCGGCGCCCAGAATGATCAGCGTATTCCAATCCATTTCAGCCAGCGTTTTTTTCAGAGGCATACAGCCGGTGGTAATCAAGACTGTGGCGCCTAAAAGGCCAATGATGCCAACGTTCAGGTAAGGCTTGAAAGCGGCCTGCCCGGAGAGAATAAAACCCAAAATACAAAGGCAGAGGACGATCAGAGACATCCGTCCTTTCCAGGCGGGGATATCTTTAGCCGCACTGTCGGTGTTGTCGGAATCACCGGCGGAAATCTCAGCGTAATAGTTGCCCTTGTCGAAGTCGGGATTTTCCGGCTTCAGGACTTTTTTGATCAGAGAATAACCGACCGTAGCGAAATAGATAATCATGATCAGGCATAGGGGAATCATGACTTTGGTCTGGTCAAAAAGCCCCAAACCGTCTTTGAATTCATCGTAACCCATCAAGACCGAGTTTGCCGTCTGCTGGGAAGTGGAACCGACCAGTGTGCCTGCTCCGCCTACGGCGCACGCAATACCGGCGGCCATAATAACAATTTTAGAGCGGATGATACCGCCGGATTTTGCCGCGACGGCGGCAATCAGGGGCATCCACATAGCGATAGTGCCGGAGTTGGACAAAAACGAGGACATGATGGTGCAACAAATCACAACAACAATCATAAACATCCGCTCGTTTTTAGCCAGACGACTGTTGCCGATGGCCTTTCCGATTTTATTAGCCATCCCGGTCTCAAAAAGAGCGTTGCCTACAATACACATACCTGCGACCATCATTACCGTTGTGCTTGCAAAACCGGAGTAAACATCCGCAAGTTTCATTTCAGGCAAAATAATTCCCATGGCCAGGGATGCGATCATAGCGGTCATTGCCAGCGGAATCTTTTCCAGAACAAAGGAAATAATTGCCAGAACAGTGATAGCAATAGCTATAATACTGGAATCCATGCTGCTCTCTCCCTTCTATCTTGAGCCAAGTCATACAGATTTTCTGGTGTGCGAAGCATGAAGTGAGTCCCCCCACTCCAAAGAGATTGTGCCGGCATAGAAAACATGTAACATGAGTCTTAAATAATGTCAAATTTTCAGATATCACAAATTTCAGAAGATTTAGCGCCGAAAGTGTACGTTTTATACAAAACAAAAAAGCGGCAGTTGTGCACTAACACGGGAAAACACGGGTTCTATTTTCCAAAAAGCTAATAATTATCTAAGCATATAACAAATTATCATAACAATTGATCATTATAAAATTAAAAAAGAACAAAATATGAGTTTTCTGAACTTTTAAATTAACAATATGGTTATTATTAAGATATTTTAGAAAAATAAGGAATCTTTATAATTTTTAGAATATTGTTTCCATTTTACCTGGCCCCCGGAAAAGTCAAATGCGATCCATAAAAGCCTGCAGCGGCGGATGAAGTACCTGGAAACATCAAAAGCGGCGATTGACCTGATTTCTTTTTGTACAAGCACTTGTCCCGAAAAGTGGCTTTCTCGGGATAAAAAAAGGAGCGGATACATTAAAATCGCCCCAAATGGTTAACAATGCGCTTAATAATAGCAGAATGTTTTTGAAATAGACAAAGCAGTACATGTGCGCTAAATTAGAATTACAGGTAAACCGTTTCACCGGTCCTTGTATGCATAAACGGGGAGGAAAAGGGAAAGTGAGTACATGCACGATAGCCCTGATTATTTTAGGAGTTACCATTGTTTTATTTGTAACAGAACTTCTGCCGCTTCCAGTCACGGCCGTAGGCGCGGCCATTGCGATGAGCGTTTTTGGGGTCATTCCTTTTTCCAGCTCTTTCGCGGGATTTTCCAGCGACGTTACGCTGATGGTCATTGGTTCCATGATTATTGGTGAAGCTCTGTTTAGTACCGGCGTTGCGGCCGAGATCGGCCACGCCATCATCAAAATGGTGGGGACCAATGAAAAGGTGTTTATCATTGCCTGCGTGGTTATTTCCGCAGTTCTGTCCGCGTTTCTCAGCAATACGGCAGTTGTCGCCATGATGTTGCCTGTCGCTGCAGCCACGGCCGCCAGTTCCAAAGGGGCCATAACGAAAAAGAACAGTTTTATGGCCATTGGGTTCGCGGCTAATGTTGGCGGCGGACTGACCCTGGTGGGTTCTACGCCGAACGTGATCGGGCAGGGGCTGCTGGCGGATGCCGGCCTTGAAACGATGGGCTTTTTTGACCTCACCCTAGGCGGTTTGCCCCGCCTGGTCGTTATTATCTTGTTTTACGCCACGATTGGGTGCGCGCTTCAAAACAAGGTGTTCAATTTCCCGGAGGTAACGGATGAAACCATGCTTGCGCAGGCAAATTCCGAAGGGGCGCAAAAGCATGATCCGGTGAAAATGGCAATCGCCTCGGGAATTTTGATTCTCACCATCATCGGATTTATTTCGGGTATTTGGACGGTCGGTATTGTGGCGATGATTGCAGGTTTGCTGTGTATAATTACCCGCTGCATCAGCATTAAAGAGTTGTTTGCCCGCATTGACTGGACCACCGTATGGGTTCTCGCAGGTTCTCTCGGTTTTGCCTCCGGCATCGCAAAGAGCGGGGCCGGCCAGCTGATTGCCGATACAATTATCGGCTGGTTTGGTGGCTCAGTCAGTTTGTACATCCTTATGATTATGTTTACGCTGCTGGCAACGTTGATGGGCAATTTCATGTCATCGTCCGCAGCGGTTGCCATTCTCGGCCCAATCGGCATCTCGATGTGTCAAACCCTGAACTTTTCCACCAAACCGCTTATGATGGTGATTATCTGGAGCCTAAACCTGGCATTCCTGACCCCGATCGCCACTCCTCCGGTTACGATGACGCTGCAGGGTGGTTATCGCTTCCTGGACTATACCAAGATCGGCAGTATTCTTTTAATTAGCTGCCTGGTGGTTTCCATTCTTACGTATCCTTTGGTGTTCCATCTGTAATAAATCCATCAAAAATCAGGGATACCGGGCCTGATTTAAAATAAAAATTATTTTACGGGAGGACAATTATCATGACCGATTTTGATTTTATGCTGACCGATGAGCAGACCGAGTTAAGAAATTTGGTCCGGGATTTTGCCCAGAAGGAGGTTAAGCCTGTCTGCCGTGAGGCGGAACGCGAGGCCAGAGTACCTGAAGAACTGGTCAAAACGGCCAATGAAATGGGCCTTAATATGGTTACTGTGCCGGAAGAATATGGCGGGCTTGGCCTTGATAATCTAACCTATGCTATTTTGCGTGAAGAACTGGCCAAAGGTGACGCCGGGTTTGCCTCCCGCGTGTTCGGCTTCGGCTTCGCCCCCGTAAAAATCGCCGGCAATGAGGAACAGCGCCATTGGGTGGCGGACCTTATGAAGAACGGCGGCGTTATGGCTTTTGGCCTTACCGAGAGCGGGTCCGGCTCCAATGCCGGCGGCATGGTTTCCACTGCCCGCCGTGTGGGAGACGAATACATCATTAATGGCGGCAAGACGTTCATTACCAACGGCGACTGTGCGGATGTAATTACCATCTTCGCTGTCACCGACAAGGAAAAAGGCACCAAGGGTGGGATTACCGCGTTCCTGCTGCCCAAGGATACCCCGGGCTTTGCCGTAGGCCCTCATGAGGATAAGATGGGCATCCGCTGTGTTCATACCAATTCTCTGTTCTTCGACGAGATGCGGCTGCCGCTCAAGTACCGTTTGGGCGAAGAGGGCCAGGGCTACTCCATCGCTATGAAAATTCTGGACGAATCCCGCCCGACCACCGGTTCCTCCGCTGTGGGCATTGCACAGGCGGCGCTGGACGAGGCCGTTGCCTATTCCAAGGAGCGCGTCGTGTTTGGAAAACCTATTTGGAAGCACGAGGGCGTTGGATTTATGCTGGCCGATATGGAAATCCAGACGCAAGCCGCCCGTCAGCTAGTGTGGGGTGCCTGCCGCTCGGCAGACGCGGGCATTGTCAATAAGAAGCTGGTCGCCGCCGCCAAATGCTTTGCCGGCGATACGGCCGTGGCGGTTTCCACCAACGCGGTTCAGGTATTTGGCGGAAACGGCTATACCCGAGAGTATCCGGTTGAAAAACTGATGCGTGACGCGAAAATCTACCAAATTTTCGAGGGTACCAATCAAATTCAACGTATGATCATCTCCGGTGCCCTCACCCGATAAACGAGCGGGAATCATTAGCTTTTCTCCGGTAATCCACTGAATGCTCAGTGGATTACCGGAAAACTATGAGGCAGGGAAACTATGTCCATATTCAATTAGAAAGGAGTATCGTTATGGGGGAACAGGCTTTAAAGGGAATTAAGGTATTAGAGGTAGGTAATATTGTGGCAGGCCCCTGGGCTGGTACGCTGCTGGGCGATTTTGGCGCCGATGTTATTAAGGTGGAGCCGCCCAAGACAGGTGACCTGATGCGCGGAATGGGGCGAATCAAGGATCTGTGGTTTTGCGTGGAGGGGCGCAATAAGCGCTGCATTACGCTGAACCTTAAGTCGGAAAAGGGCAAGGAAATGATGGCGGAACTGATTAAGGAAGCTGATATTCTGCTTCAGAATTTCCGCCCCGGTGTTTTCGACCGCATGGGATTTACTTGGGAGCGGATTCAGGAATTAAATCCCCGGCTGATTTATGTATGCTCCTCCGGCTATGGACAAACCGGCCCTAAGGCGAAAAAGCCCGGATTTGACCGTATTGGCCTGGCGGAAGGCGGCTTCCTGGAAGTTACCGGAGAGCCGGATCGTGCTCCGATCAAACCCGGTATTTCCGTGGCGGATTTCTATACCGCTCTGTTTGCGGCTCTAGGTGCGATGATGGCGCTGTACCACCGGGATGTAATGGGTACCGGCAAGGGCCAGATGATCGATTGCTGTCTGACCGACACCATGCTGCGCATGCAGGAGTCCATCCTCGCAGAATACAGCTACGATGGTACTATCCGCACCCGTATCGGCAATGGTACGTTTGTGACCATTCCCTCCGGTCACTTCAAGACCAAGGATGGGAAATATCTGGTGCTGTCAGTCACCGGTGACAAGCTGTTTAATATGTGGGCGGAGAAAATCGGCCGTGCCGACATGATTACCAATTCCAAATATAACAACCAGGAAGCCCGCCAGAAAGCGAGGGACGAGATCAATCAGATCTGTGCCGACTGGGCGCTGGAGCACACCATCGATGAGTGCCTGCGGATTTTGGGCGACGATATTCCAGCCGCCAAAGTTTATAACGTGGTCGATATTCTCAACGAGCAGCAGTATAAAGTCCGCAACATGATTCTGGATGTGGCGACTGAGAAGTTTGGCACCATCAAGATGCAGGGTATCGTTCCCAAAATGTCCGAGACCCCCGGTGAAGTCAAGTGGGCCGGCAAGCCGCTGGGCTACTTTAACGATGAGATCTACTCCAAGGTGCTACATAAGTCGCAGGAGGAGATTGAGCAGATGAAGAGCGAGGGAGTTATCTGATGTTTGCGGTGGGTATCGACATTGGTTCTACTGCGTCCAAGGCGGCCGTTATCACCGAGGACGGGGTGATCGCATCCAAGGCGATTGTCCCCATTGGGACGGGAACCGTGGGACCGGCGCGTGTATTTGCGGAGGCGCTGGACCGGGCGGGAATCGCGCGGTCTGATGTCAAATGGATTACCGCCACAGGGTACGGGCGGTTTTCCTTTGAGGGGATCAATGACCAGAAAAGTGAGCTCAGTTGTCATGCCAAGGGGATTTCTCATCTGCTTCCTCAGGTCAGGACGATCATTGATATCGGTGGCCAGGACATCAAGGTTATGCGCATCAATGAAAAGGGCACGCTGGTCAACTTCGTGATGAACGATAAGTGCGCGGCCGGTACCGGCCGGTTTCTGGACACCATGGCCAAGGTCCTGGATGTCAGTGTCATGGATCTGAGCGGCCTTTCCCAGCGCGCGGAGGAGCCTGCCGAGATCAGCAGCACCTGCACCGTCTTTGCTGAGTCCGAGGTGATTTCAAAGCTGGCGGGCAACGTGAAGCTGGAGAACATCGTGGCCGGTATCCACAAGTCGGTGGCCAAGCGGGTCGCCTCTTTGGTTCAGCGGTGCGGTATTGAGCAGCAGGTTGCCATGAGCGGTGGGGTTGCCCTGAACAAGGGACTGGTCCACTCCCTCGAAGAAGAAATTCACAGCCGGATTTATGTCCATGAGGACTGTCAACTGGCTGGGGCACTGGGGGCCGCACTGTATGCGTGGGACCACCTGCAGCCTGCGTGAGCAGTCTGCGTATTAAAACTATAGCGAAAGGAAGGAATCACCATGAGCGAAACGACTCCAATGAAGAAGCCGAAACGGCCTCTTCCCAAATCCAGAGTGATGACCAATGAGCTGATGGACAGTGTATACGCCGCGGCATTTGATGCGGAAGCAAAGGGCGAGCCTGTCGGCTGGTCCACCTCTATTTTCCCCCAGGAACTATGCGAAACGTTTGGAGTTCCTATCCTGTATCCTGAAAATAATGCCGCCGGTGTTGCGGCGCGGCATGATTCTCCCCGATTTATCGCCCAGAGCGAGGGAGAACTTGGCTATTCCAACGATATTTGTTCTTATGCGCGCCTGAGCATCGGTATGGCGCACATGATTGCCACCGATCCCAATTATGAGCGCCCCGCCCTGGCCATGCCACGGCCTACGTTTTTGCTGTGTGCTACCAACAGCTGCTTTGAGCTGCTCAAATGGTACGAGTGTCTGTCCCGCGAGTTGAATATTCCGATCTTCCTGCAGGACTGCCTGTACAATTACTACGAAGAGGAACCCGCTTCCCACAAGGTCAAATATGCCCGCAGTCAGCTTGAGCACAATATTAAGCGGATGGAGGAGTTCTTCGGAAAGAAGTTTGACTGGGACAAGTTCCTGGAGATTCAAAAGATCTCCAATGAGAACTCACGCCTGTACGATGAAATCGTTCTCATGAATGACAGGGATCCGGCTCCTATGAATGGGTTCGACCTATTTAACTACATGGCGCCCATGGTGGTCGCCCGCGGCAAAAAAGAGACTACGGCCATCCTTCTGCAGTTGAAGAAGGAGATCGAGGAGAACATAGCAAAAGGCGTATCCACGTTTGGCAGCACGCCGCAGGATTACCGTGTCGACTGGGAGGGGATTGCCTGCTGGCCGAACTTGGGTTATAACCTCAAGACAATGAAGAAGTACGGCATTAACTGTGTGACCAACGGCTATGTCGGCGCATGGAGCCTGAAATATACGCCGGGCAACCTGGATGAAATGGGTTCTCAGTATATGCAGTCCTCCACGAATGTGAACAGCACGCTCACCACCATGGGCAGGCGCGCGGACTGTGCCTCTCACTTCCAGTGCGACGGCATGCTCTGCCACGTTAACAGAAGCTGTAAATTCATGACTTACCATATGTTTGTCGGCCGTGAGATCGTTGAAGAAAAAGCAAAAATCCCCGTGGCCAGTTTCGACGGTGATCAGGCGGACCCAACGATTTTCAATGAAGCGCAGTTTGAAACCAGAGTCCAGAGTTTGGTCGACATTATGAAGCAGAACAAGGAGGCGAAGCGGTAATGTCTGATATAAAAGCCTTACTGGCTCAGTTTGATGAAATCAGCGGAAACCCCCGAAAAATGCTGGGTGAATATCTTGCAAACGGCGAAAAAGTGATCGGCTGTTTCCCCGTATATACGCCGCAACCTTTGGTGACTGCGGCCGGCCTGGTCCCCATTGGGCTGTGGGGCGGACAGGTCAACCCTCAGGTTTCCGGAAAGTACAGCCCGATTTTCACCTGCTCCATCCTGCATTCCTGCCTGGAATATGGCATGTCCGGCGCGTATCAGGGCCTAAGCGCCGCCCTGATGCCCATCCTGTGCGATACGTTCCGCGGAACCAGCGCTGCATGGAGAGCCGGTGTAAAGGATATCCCCCTGATTGTGTTTATCCATCCACAAAACCGCAAGGACCCGGGTGCGCTGGACTATATGATTGAAGAGTATAAGTCCGTAAAGACCGCTTTGGAAAAGATCGCCGGCAAGGAAATTACCAACCGGGCTTTGGCGAATGCTCTCACGCTCTATAATAAAAGAAACGCCGCTATGCGCGAATTCTGCGCGCTGGCTAACGAGCACCTGGATCTTATTACGCCTGTGGCCCGCCACCATGTGATGAAAGCCGTCACCTTCCTGAAGCCGGAAAAGGCTGTGGAAATGGTTGGCGAACTGAACAAGGCTCTAAAGGACCAACCTGTCTGCAAGTGGACGGGGAAGAAGGTCATCCTCACCGGGATTACCGCGGAACCCGACGACCTGCTGGTGTCCTTCACGGAGAACAAAGTTGCCGTGGTCGGTGATGATCTGGCACAGGAGTCCCGCCAGTATCGGACGGATTATCCGTCTGCCAACTCCGCCCTGGAAAGCCTTGCGCTGCAGTGGCTGGAGATCAGGGGCTGTTCTCTGGCTCATGACGATAACAACACCACAAGAGGTAAAATGCTGGTTGAACTGGCTGAGCGCACCGGCGCGGACGGCGTGGTACTGTGCATGATGCGTTTCTGCGATATCGAAGAATATGATCAGCCCTATGTGATCAAAATGCTTCAGGAGGCCGGGCTTCTTGCCTTTAGCGTCGATATTGACCAGAGCACCACGGACAGTGGTCAGGCGCGCACCAAGATCCAGGCATTTGCAGAGAATTAAAATATGAAAATTACGAGTATTGATGTGATGCAGCTTCCCAGCGGAAACGCAGGGGCTTCCAGAGGCACTTGGTGTCCGATTCTGATTCGTATCAACACCGATGAGGGCATCAGCGGATGGGGGGAAGCCGGCCTTGCGTATGGGAAAGGCTGGCGTGCCGGACTTGGCATGCTAGAGGATTTTGGCGAGTCAATTATCGGTATGGACCCTATGAATATTGAGGCAATTTGGGAGTACATTTTCCGTAAGACATTCTGGGGCATGGGCGGCGGCACCGTAATCTATGCGGGCATGAGCGGGATAGATATTGCCCTGTGGGACATCAAGGGGAAAGCACTGGGCGTTCCGGTTTACCAGCTTCTGGGCGGTAAAACCAATGATAATCTGCGCACCTATGCCAGCCAGCTCCAGTTTAATTGGGGGGAACATATTACCAAGCAAGTCCTGATTAAACCGGAAGAATATGCCGAAGTGACTCGGAGAGCTATGGCCGACGGGTATGATGCGATTAAGGTTGATCCGGTTATTTTCAGCAACCAGCCGGACGGAAAAGGCCCCTGGAGGATTACCGGACCGCTGGAGCATAAGGTAATCAAGACGGTCTATGACCGCGTTGCCGCGATGCGTGAGGCGGGCGGTGATGATTTGGATCTTATCATCGAAATGCACTCCAACACCGACACTACGGCTGCCATTGAAATCGGACAAGCTCTGGAGGATCTGCGCATTTTCTATTATGAGGAACCCGCGCACCCCCTGAATGTAGGAAATTTTATAGAGATTAAAAATAAGGTTAATATTCCCCTTGCCTCTGGAGAACGGATTTACACCCGTCAGGGCTATCGTCCTTTCCTGGAAAATCGGCTTCTTCATGTAATTCAGCCCGACATCTGCCTGTGCGGCGGCCTGACTGAGGCAAAAAAAATCTGCGATATGGCATGGACTTATGATGCGAAAGTACAGATTCATGTGTGCGGCAGTCCAATTTCCAAGGCAGCTGCCCTTCAAATAGAGGCGGCTATCCCCAACTTTATCATTCATGAACATCATCAGCGTGCGCTCAATCCGGAGAGCCGTGCGACCTGCAAGTATGACTGGCAGCCGAAAAACGGCAGATACGAGGTTCCCAATCTGCCCGGCATTGGCCAGGAACCCACCGAAGAAACGATTGCAAAATGTGATAGGAAGAAGATCAGCGTTCGTAAAGCCTACATGAACTGATGTGCGTTTTAAAGCATGAAATAATTCAATGTCACACCCAATTTCCCATCAACGGGCATAGATTACATGCTTCTGTCTGATTCTTTTATGGAATCAAAGCCGGTCACGGCGACCACGGTTGGACATGCCGGAGACGATTAAAAAAGTACTTAAACGAAAAAACAGAGACTCCAATATAACAAAGGACGGCAGCCAACCGCAGTTGGAAGCCGTCTTTTGCTGTATTTTTGGGATCTGCTGCTTGCACGGTAAGATGCCATACCATGAGATGCTTTGCATTTGCATTTGTGATATAATAAGTTTAATAGAATGGAGGGGTTTCACATGAGGCTATTACATTTGTATTATTTTAAGGTATTAGCTGAAAATGAGCATTTGTTGAATACAGCAAAAATGATTCACATCTCACCTCCCGCATTAAGCACCACAATATCTAAGCTGGAAGGCGAATTGCAGGTCAATTTGTTTGATCGCGTGGGACGCAATATTCGGCTGAATGAAAACGGAAAAATACTTTATACCCATGTGTGTAATATCTTCTCTGAATTGGATGAAATTAAGCGCGAGCTTTCTAAAACTACATCGGAGCAGCAGGATATCGTCAACATTGCTGTTTCGGCGCCCTCCCTCTGGAATGAAGTGATTGGTTCTTTTATTAAGGTTCATCCTCATATCACCGTAAAGCACTCGATTTTGCGCGTACAGCAATTGCAGAATCCGGAATCTTTGAATGTCTATGATTTGATTATTACGGATATAGGTGACATCAAAGATAAAATATGGGAACATGAATTTATCATTGAAGATCCCCCCACGCTGCTAGTATATGAGGATCATCCCTTTGCCTCAAAACGGTCAATTTCCCTGGCGGAGGCGCGGGACGAGCCTTTTATTGCGCTGTCAAAGGGGTATTCCTCCCGGGAATTTTTTGAAAATTCCTGTAAGCAGGCTGGGTTTATCCCCAAAATAGTGGCGGAAGCGGATTACGCACTTAGAGCTCAATTGGTTGAAAACAGATACGGCATTGCCTTCAGCAGTGTCCTGGGCGCACGTGCGATAAAAAAATCCGGAATTAAGATGATTCGGGTAAAATATCCTCCGAATCCCAGAATACAGACTGTTTTCTGGAAAGCAGGTGCGTCCTTGTCTCACGCCTCTGCTCAGCTCCGTGACTATCTGGCAGATTTTTATAAAAATAATTGATGGAAGACGGCTTTTATCACACAAAGCGGAGCAGGTTATGAATGGAAAAAGAGGGGGCAGACAAATAGCTGCCGCCCCCTCCACACGATATTTCGGTAGTACCGGGTTCTCCACTCACTCCAAACCGTTCTGTTTTATGACTGCCGTATGTACGGTAGATTTGCTAATTCCGAATTTTTGAGCGGCGCGCCGCACCGTTGCCTTATTTTCGATGATATAAAGAGCCAATTGTGTGGCCCGTTCCTCGATGTTACCTTTCAAGTGCAACACTCCCCGCCTCGTGGTGGTTTATCCTATGCGAAAATATGGCTGGTTATGAAAGTGGAAGCAGATATGAAAAGCCAGCCGCGGAAAGCGGTACAGGGTATTCCCGCGCGGGGAAGAGAGAAACTTCAAGTTGCGGAAGAAACGGTTTAATGTTATGATGAAAATTAAATAGATAAGGCGGACCCGAAGCAGACAAACAATTTTGCCGAAGGGGTAGAAAAGGTAAGCGTTACGCGAAGAAATTTGAAGCTGTCAGCGTGGGCTCAGCAGCAGGACGGCGGAGGCGCAGAGCGCACCGCTTTCCCTGTCATAGCAGCAGGTGCGGAATGTGTCGATACCCGCAGGCTCCGCGTGCCGAGTACGCTCTGCCGTCAGACGGAGATGGTTTCCAGGCTCAATTCTGCGGCGGAACCGCACGTGGTCCATCCCAACAAAAAGGGGCTGCTTTCCCCGATTGGCCTGGGGATAAAGCAGCAGAATGTCCGCCGTCTGAGCCATGGACTCGACGGCGTAGACACCTGGAAATACCGGCGTACCGGGAAAATGGCCCGCCAGAACGGGCAGGTCCGGCGGAACTGTATACCCCGCTTCCACAGTGTCCTTCGTCAGATGAGTCACTTCATCAAGCAGCAGGATGGGAGGACGCTGAGGCAGAATGGACATGATATCGTTCCGGGATAAATACATAACGAATCTTCCTTCCCTATCCGGCCGCTGGAACGACCGGCGCTTTTCTGGACCATACCATGTTTTTACCGCCGCTGTCAATTGGAAATTTGACTTTGTGCATCAATCTTCCTATAATGGAAAAAATAGTACGTCAGCATTTCGCCAGAAAGGAAGGGTACCATGTTGACAAAGAACAGTGAATGTCCAAGAAAACGGAGCGCAGTTCATCTTTCTTCTCCCCAGGACCTGAATTTTCTGTCCGGTTATGACGACCCGGTGGCCCCGCTGCTGGCCATTCTGGAGAGCTCTTTTGACGGGATTTACCTCACCGATGGCGATGCAAACACCATCTGGTGCAACCGTTCCTACGAAGTGATCTCCGGCCTGAACCGGGATGAGGTGATTGGGCACAATATGCGCGATCTGGTGAAGGACGGCATTATCTCCAAATCCGGTACGCTGCTGACTCTGGCCAAGCGAGATGCAATCACTCTGGACCAGAAATTCAAAACCGGTCGGCAGACCGTCATCACCAGTACGCCTATTTATGGGGATAACGACCAGATTATTATGGTGGTCACCAACGTGCGGGATATGTCGGAGGTCAACAGCTTAAAGAGTGAACTGGCCCGGAATCAGAAAATGGCGGAGCGCTATCAGGCGGAGGTGGAGTTGATCCGGCGTCAACTGATGAACAACACGGGGCTGGTGGCGGTGGACCGCCGGATGCTGGATATTCTGCGTGTGGCCCAGAGGGTCGCTCAGATGGATACCGTTGTTTTGCTGCTGGGGGAAACCGGCGTGGGTAAGGAGCGGATTGCCAACTATATCCACAATAGCAGTCCTCGGCAGAGCCGGAGCTTTATCAAGATCAACTGCGGCGCCATCGCGGAGAATTTAGCGGAGAGTGAACTGTTTGGTTACGAACGGGGGGCCTTCACCGGCGCGAAAAAGGAGGGAAAGCCCGGCCTGTTTGAAGTGGCGGACAAGGGCACTATTTTTCTGGACGAGGTGGGCGATCTGCCCCTCCCGATCCAGACCAAGCTGCTACGAGTTTTGCAGGAGCAGGAGCTGGTCCGTGTGGGTGGGAGCGAGCCCATTAAGGTGGACGTGCGCATCCTGGCCGCTACCAACCGGGACCTTCAGCAGCTGGTGCATACCGGAAAATTCCGCGCTGACCTCTACTACCGGCTAAGCGTTTTTCCCATCACCATTCCGCCGCTGCGGGAGCGGAAAATGGACATCCCCAACTTGGCGGGGAGCATGCTGGCGGCGCTCAACAAAAAGTACGACAAGGCCAAATCCCTTACACAGGCGGCCCAGGACACGCTGCAGGACTATGACTGGCCCGGCAACGTGCGGGAATTGAAAAACGTTATGGAGCGCGCCTTCATTATGAGCGAAGGTGACCTGATCAGTCCGGAGGGGCTATCCGTCTTTAACACCAGAGTGCAGCCGGAAAACACCGACCAGGGCTTTGATTTGAAGGCCCATATGGAGCAGATGGAGTACAGCTATATCAAAAAAGCATTCGAGACGCACAGTACGGTTCGCAGTGCCGCGCGAAGCCTGGGTATGGACCCAGCCACCTACCTGAGAAAGAAGAAAAAGTACGAAATGAGTTTTTCTGTGCAGGAATAGAGCGTTTCATTTATAAAACGACGTTTCAGAAACGAAGCATACGGCAAACCCGTGATTTTTCAAGGGTTTGCCGTATGCTTCGTTTTATTTTTGAAACAAGTGGAGAATTTAGATATAAAATCGCACAAAAGGAAAAGCCTGTTATTGCAAGGGTTTGAGGAAAATATATAAAATTGGCACGGGGTTTGCATAATATAGAGGCGTGAAATGAAACCGAGCGGCTGGTCCCCCGGCCGGCCGTCGGGCATTTCGATTACTTCTGCTCCGACCGGGGGATCGGACAGAGGCAGACAAATTTCGTGTTTGGAAGGAAGGAAGGAAGTTTATGGCAAAGCGTCCCTACGGCGCAGAGCAACCCTATATTCCTGCCGGTATTTTTAAAATCCGGCTTCCGGGCATCCACTACAAGTGGTCATTCCCGGAAATGGGGCAGGCGCTGCTCATGTGCGCCACCTGCTTGGGTGCAATTCCCGTTCTGACCGAGGTGCTGGGTGTTTCCTATGAGCTGGCACTCTCCATGGTTATCATCAACGGTTTTGGCTACACGCTTCATGTGTTGCTGGGCGACCCGGTGGTTCCTGGCTGGATTACGCCAGCGGTTCCGCTTGTTATCGCATTCCTGACGAATTATCAGATCGGACCGGATCGAACACAGACGATGATCGCGCTGCAATTTGAAGTAGGCCTCATTTTCCTGTTCTTCGGTATTACCGGACTCGGTTCCAAAATTGTGCATATTGTGCCCAACTCTGTGAAAGCCGGCATTCTGCTGGGCGGCGGTATCGCCGCTGTCCTGGGCGAGATGAAGGCGGGCGGAAGATTTGCAACGTATCCCATCTCCGTCGCAGTAGGTACCGCAATCGCCTTTTTCTGCCTGTTTTCCCCGCAGTTTTCCTTTGTGCGCAGCCACAGCAAATTCTGGAACGCCATTGGCAAGTACGGTATGCTCCCCGCCATTTTGGTGGCTGTTATTCTCGGGCCCATTGTGGGTGAGCTGCCCTGGCCCCAAATCGAGATTGGTTCCGTCATTATGATTCCGGATTTTGCCGGCCTGTTTCGGACACTCTCTCCCTTCGGGATTGGATGGCCTTCGATGACAAAATGGATTACCTCGATTCCCACAGCCATCGTGGTTTACATCATCGCGTTCGGCGATTTTGTTACCTCCGAATCGCTGATCGGCGAGGCCGATGAGGTCCGCCAGGATGAGAAGATCGACTTTAATGCCAACCGCTCCAATATCATCAGCGGTATCCGTAACATTGGTCAGTCTCTTATCTGCCCCTACACCCAGCTGTGCGGCCCCCTGTGGGCTGCCGTTACCGCCGCTGTTGCCCAGCGGTACAAGGAAGGCCCCGAGGCCATGGATTCCCTGTACTCCGGCCTTGGCACATTCCGTATTTCGACATGGATTGCCGTTGCCACGATCCCAATTTCCTCTCTGCTGACTCCCGTGCTACCCGTGGCATTGTCCCTGACCCTTCTGGTGCAAGGCTATATCTGTACCCGTCTGGCCATGAGCATGTGCAAGACGGATCTGGACCGCGGCATCTCCGGCGTAATGGGCGCCGTCCTGGCGACCCGAGGCGCCGCTTGGGGCCTGGCTGTCGGTTTGCTGCTCCACTTCCTGCTGTATTTCTACAGCGCAAAAAAAGCTGCCGCATTGGAAGCCAAGACGGCCGAATAAACAAATTAAAAAAGCATCCGTTTTCCAAAAGACTTGAAAGCATTTATATCCCCCCCTTAAAGACTTGAAAAAGAAGCAGATTAAGTAATTTTGCAATTATGGAAAGGAAGAATTTATTATGGCGCTCATGACTGGTGAAGAGTACATCGAGAGTATCCGTAAAATTAAAATGCAGGTGTACATGTTCGGCAAGAAGATCGAAAATCCTGTGGACGACCCCATTCTCCGTCCTTCCCTGAATTCCGTCCGCATGACGTACGATCTGGCTCAGATCCCCGAGTATAAAGATCTGATGACCGCCGTGGACCCTGATACCGGCAAGACTATTAACCGCTTCTGCCATATTCACCGCTCCACCCAGGACCTGATGAACAAGGTCAAGATGCAGCGTCTGTGCGGCCAGAAGACTGCGGCTTGCTTCCAGCGCTGCGTGGGCATGGACGCATTCAACGCGGAGTGGTCCACTACCTATGAAGTGGATAAGGTGCATGGAACTCACTATCATGAGAACTTCGTAAAGTTTCTGCATTACGTGCAGGAAAAAGATCTGACTGTGGACGGTGCCATGACCGACCCCAAGGGTGACCGCTCCAAGGCGCCTCATGCTCAGGAAGATCCCGATCTGTATCTGCGTGTAGTCGAGCGCCGTCCTGACGGCGTGGTGGTCCGCGGCGCCAAGGCACATCAGACCGGCATTCTGAATTCCCATGAAGTTCTTGTCATGCCCACCATCGCCATGGGTCCCGACGACAAGGACTATGCAATCTCCTTCGCCGTGCCCCTGGATAGCCCCAACCTGTTCATGATTGTGGGCCGTCAGTCCTGCGATACCCGGAAGCTGGAAGGCAGCAAGATGGACGTGGGCAACCCCGAGTTCGGCGGCGTGGAAGCGCTTACCATTTTTGACAACGTGTTTGTGCCCAACGACCGTATTTTCCTCAACGGCGAGTCCGAGTTTGCCGGTATGCTGGTGGAGCGCTTCGCTGGCTATCACCGCCAGAGCTACGGCGGCTGCAAGGTTGGCGTGGGCGATGTGCTCATCGGTGCTGCTGCTGTGGCTGCCGAATACAACGGTGCCGCCAAGGCCAGCCACATCAAGGATAAGCTCATCGAGATGACCCACCTGAACGAGACTCTGTACGCCTGCGGCATCGCATGTTCCGCCGAGGGCCAGCCCACTGAGTCCGGCAACTACCTGATTAACCTGCTGCTGGCCAATGTCTGCAAGCAGAACGTGACCCGCTTCCCCTATGAGATCGTCCGTCTGGCCGAGGACATTGCCGGCGGCCTCATGGTCACCGCACCTTCCGAGAAGGATCTCCGCGATCCTAAGCTGGGCGCTTATGTAGAGAAGTATCTGAGGGGCAACCCCGCCGTTACCACGGAGAACCGGCTGAAGATTCTGCGCCTGATCGAGAACCTGTCTCTGGGTACCGCTGCAGTCGGTTACCGCACCGAGTCCATGCATGGTGCTGGTTCTCCGCAGGCTCAGCGTATCATGATCGCCCGTCAGGGCAACCTGGGCGCCAAGAAGAAGCTGGCTAAGGCTATCGCCCACATCGAAGAGTAATTCTACATTATAAAATAAGGAGTGCTTACCATGGCCGAATTGCCGGAAATCGAAAAGGTACTGGATGCGCGTGTACGCCCTCTGCTGTATGCCCACGGCGGAGATGTGCGGGTGGAGTCCTTTGAAGACGGTGTCTTGAAGGTCCGCCTGTTGGGGCAGTGCAGTAACTGTCCCTCAGCATCCTCCACCACAGAGGAACTGGTGGCCGGAGAGCTGAAGGCGGCGTTCCCGGAAATCCAACAGGTTTTCCTTGTGACCGGAGTCAGCGATGAACTGCTGGCAGAGGCCAAAGCATTCCTGAATTCCCACGCGAAATAAAAGTGAACGACACCCGTGCCGGTATCCCACCACCGGCGCGGGTGTCGTAGAAAGGGAGCCAGTAAAATGGATTGGAAGACCCTATATAAATCCAAATTAACAACGGCCGAGGAAGCTGTTACCCATATTAAGTCCGGCAACCGGGTTGTGGTTGGCCACGCCTGCGGAGAGCCCAGCCTGGTCATAGATGCCATGGTAAAAAATGCCGCTCAGTACCGCGATGTGGAGATTGTCCACATGGTGGCCATGGGCAAAGGGGAATACTGCAAGCCGGAGTACGCGGAAAATTTCCGCCACAACAGTCTATTTCTGGGCGGCAGCACCCGTAAGGCCATCGAGGAAGGCCGTGGAGATTTTACCCCCGTCTATTTTTGTGAAATTCCCGGTCTGTTCCGGACCAGTATGCATCCCAATGTGGCGCTGGTCCAAGTCTCCCCTCCGGATGCACACGGCTACTGCAGCCTGGGTGTTTCCGTGGACTATACCAAGAGTGCGGTGGAATGCGCCGACCTCGTTATCGCCGAGGTCAACACTCAGATGCCCTACATCATGGGTGACTGCTTTGTTCATGTGTCCGACCTGGATTTCATCGTGGAGGCGGACGATCCGCTGATCGAACTCAAGCCCCCCGTCATTGGAGATGTGGAGAAGGCCATCGGTGAAAACTGTGCCTCTCTCATTAAGGACGGCGACACGCTTCAACTGGGCATCGGCGCCATTCCAGACGCGGTACTGCTGTTCTTAAAGGACAAAAAGGACCTGGGCATCCACTCCGAGATGTTCTCCGACGGTGTGGTGGAACTGGTGGAGGCCGGCGTTGTTACCAACAAACGCAAGACCCTGAATCCGGGCAAGAGCGTGGTCACCTTCCTAATGGGTACCAGGCGTCTGTATGACTTCGTGGACAAAAACCCCAGCGTGTGCATGATGCCGGTGGACTATGTGAACGACCCTTACGTCATTCGCCAGAATGATAACCTCATTTCCATCAACTCTTGCGTACAGGTGGATCTGCAGGGCCAGGTGGTTTCCACCAGCATTGGCAAACGTGAAATCTCCGGCGTAGGCGGACAGATGGATTTTGTCCGCGGAGCCAACATGAGCCGCGGCGGCAAGTCCATTATGGCGATGCCTTCCACGGCGGCCAAGGGTAAGGTATCCAAGATTACCGCGCTGATTGATGAAGGTGCCTCGGTTACCACCTCCCGCCACGATGTGGGCTATGTGGTGACGGAATACGGCATTGCCCAACTGCGTGGCAAAACTTTGCGTGACCGCGCCCGCGCACTCATCGCCATTGCGCACCCGAATTTCCGCGCCAGCCTGGCTGAGGAATTCGAGCGCCGGTTCCATACTGCACTGTAAGTCTCTCACTATATTTTCCGCGTGCGTAAGCAATCTCTGTGGGCGGTGGACGACCTCCTGTCCGCCGCCCGCCACGCGGAGTCTGTGCTTTTTACTTCGCTCAAAGAAAGAGGTGTGGCTTCTATGACCAACTTGGAAAAATTCAATGGTGCGTTTTTATCCTCCATGAATATCAAGGCCAGCGACCTGAACGATAATCTGGCCTATCTGCGCAATAAAGCGTGGGACTCTCTGGCGCACTACGATATGATCTCTGCCCTGGAAGAGGCGTTTGATATTTCCTTCAGCTCCTCGGATGTGGTGCGCTTTAACACCTATGCCATGGGTAAGAAACTTATGAAGGACAACTACGGAATTACCATCGAGTAATCCGACGGAAAGGAGAGACGCGCCATGTTCCGTATCGTTTCCGATCAGCCAGCCCGATCTCCCGCACTTATAACGGAGGATGGGCGGATTTACACCTATGGCGCTCTGGCCAAGGCCGCGCGGCGCCTGGGCGGACGGATAGGCGGACGCGGCTTGGTTTTTTGTCTGTGCAGTAATACACCCGGTTCAGTGCTGGGCTATCTGGCCTGTTCGGAGGCTGGAGCGGTGCCCTTTCTGCTTAACGGAATGCTGGAGGAAGGGATGCTCCGGAATTTGACCGACCTCTACCGGCCGGGACGGCTGTGGCTGCCCGTCGGGCGTAGAGGACTGTTCCCGGATGCCGCTGTACTGGCGGAAGAGGAAGATTATGTGCTGCTGGACACCGGCTGCCAGCCCTGTCCGCTGCATCCGGAACTGGCTCTGCTGCTAACCACCTCCGGCTCCACCGGAAGCCCAAAACTGGTACGTCAGAGTCGGAAAAACATCCTTTCCAATGCCGCCGCCATCGCCGAGTACTTGGAACTGAACGAGAGCGAGCGGCCCATCACCACCCTGCCTATGCACTATACCTACGGACTGTCCATTCTGCACAGCCACTTTCTTGCGGGCGCCGCTGTTCTTTTGACCGAGAAAAGCGTGGTCCAGCAGGAATTCTGGGATTTTTTCCGCGCCGGAGGCGCTACCAGCCTGTCCGGTGTTCCTGCCACGTATGATCTTTTAAAGCGGGCGGGCCTGTTTGAACGGGACCTGCCCTCCTTTCGTTATTTTACGCAGGCGGGCGGGCGGCTCTCCGTGGAGATGCATCGCCGGTGCGCACAATTTGCGCAGGAGACAGGCCGGCGTTTTTACGCCATGTACGGGCAGACCGAAGCCACGGCCCGGATGTCCTATCTCCCGTGGCGGCTGGCGCTGGAGAAATGCGGAAGCATCGGCGTTCCCATACCCGGCGGCAGTTTCACCCTTGTGGATGCCCAAGGCGGTGAAATTACGCAGCCGGAGGTCAGCGGCGAGTTGGTCTATCGGGGGGAAAACGTTACCCTTGGTTACGCCCAGACGCCGGAAGACCTGACACGGGGAGACGACCGAAACGGCATACTCCACACCGGGGATCTGGCCCGGCGGGACGCGGACGGCTGCTATTATATCACCGGGCGCATGAAGCGGTTTCTGAAGCTGGCGGGCAGTCGGGTTAATCTGGACGAGTGCGAACAAATGGTGAAGGCCGCCTATCCGGATTGCGACTGTGCCTGCTGCGGAACGGACGACCATTTGCGGGTATTTGTGACAAACGGCGCCGACGGGGAAAAGCTGCGGAGCCTACTGTGCGGGAAACTTGGGGTCAGACTTACCTCCCTGACGGTGCATGAGATCCCACAGATTCCCAGAAACAGCGCCGGAAAGATACTTTACCCAAAGCTGGAGGAACTGCCATGACGGAACGGGACGCCTTGTTTGAGTTACCGCCCTTCGGCATAGAACAGCCCCGGAAGAGGGAACTGCTGGAGCCGATTTTCCAGGACTTGACCAGATTTCACCGGAGGAACTGTCCGGCTTATGCCGCCATGCTGGATGCGCTGCCGCCGGATAACGGTGTGGATGGGCTTGCATCCATACCTTTTTTGCCGGTGGGCCTTTTTAAGCAGATGACGCTCCGCAGCGGCCAGGATGGCACGCGTATGCTCCACTCTTCCGGTACCACGGGGCAGCACACCGCGCAAATTGCTCTGGATAGCGAGACTGCCTCTCTGCAGCGGCAGGCTCTGGCCGCCATCGCGGGAAACTTGCTGGGTCCTGCCCGGCTTCCTATGCTCATTCTGGATACGCCGGATGTGTTAAAGCCGCCTCTGCGCTTTTCCGCGCGGGGAGCGGGTGTACTGGGCTTTTCCGTCTGTGCGTCGCGGCGGGTATTTGCCCTTCGGACGGATATGTCTCTGGACGTACCCGCTCTGGAGCGGTTTTTGGAGCGCTGGGGAGACCAGCCTTTCTTCCTGTTCGGATTTACGTTCCTGGTCTGGAAGCATTTTTACAGCGCGCTGCGGCAGGCGGGCCTCCGGATGGATTTTTCTTGTGGCACGCTTATCCACGGCGGCGGCTGGAAATCCATGCAGCGTGAGGCGGTTTCACGGGATAGATTTCACGCCGCGCTGGCGGAAACCTGCGGTCTGGTCCGGGTGCATGACTATTACGGCATGGCCGAGCAGGCAGGTTCCATTTTTCCGGAATGCGAATGCGGGCATCTGCACGCCAGCCTGTTTTCCGAGGTACTGGTCCGCCGCCCGCAGGACTTTTCCCTGTGTAAAGTGGGTGAGGAGGGAATTTTACAGGTGCTCTCCGTCCTTCCTCACTCCTATCCGGGGCACAGCCTGCTCACGGAGGACGGGGGAATTTTACTGGGTGAGGACGACTGTCCTTGCGGCCGAAAGGGACGCTATTTTACCGTGACCGGTCGGCTGCCCCAGGCGGAGTTGAGGGGGTGCAGCGATGTGTACGGCGCTCAGTTTGAATAATGTGACTTTTTTGACGGGAGATGGCGGAATTCTTTCCGATACCTGCCATGCGCCGGGTCTGCCCGCCTTTTCTGAACCGGTGCTGGATCTGCTGGATGCCCTGTCCCATGCTATCCGGACCCTCGCGGAGGAGGAACGCTATCCTGATCTGATGACCTTTGCGTTTTGGTGCCGCCGTGGGCGGCTGGAACGGCTGAAGGCGGAGCGGCAGACGGAGGGCGTGCGGCTGGGACGGGGCTTTACCTTTCAAATTACACCCGGAAACGTGGCGCTTAATTTTGCGTTTTCCTTGGCGGCGGGTCTGCTGGCAGGGAACCCTTGCGCCGTGCGCCTGCCCTCTGCGGATACGCCGCAGTGTCAGTTGTTCTGCCGGACACTGGATACCCTTTTGCGGGGGGAATTTTTGAACCTGCGCCCTTATGCCGTCTGTTTTCGGTGCGATCATGACAGTCCGCTTGTGGCGGAGCTGTCATCCTGCTGTGCCGTGCGGGTGATCTGGGGGGGCGACGAGACGATCCGCCTCCTCCGCCGTCTGCCTATCCCGCCTAGGGCGGTGGAGCTGACTTTTGCAGATCGGTATTCCCTGTCGGTGATAGATTCTGGCGCCTGGCTGGCTTCGGACCGACAGGCGGAACTGGCGGAACAGTTTTTCGGGGACGCTTACTGGAGCGACCAACTGGCCTGTACCGCTCCCCGTGCCGTACTGTGGCTGGGCGATGCGGTGGAGGAGGCCCAGGCCGATTTCTGGCCCCGGGTTTCTGCACTGGCAGGGGCGCGTTATCCCATGGCGGCGGTCACCGCCGTGCGAAAGTGGGAGCGTGCCCTGCTGCTGGCGGCAGAGCAGCCCGGCGGACTGCGGCTGTGTGGTATGGATAACCGGGCGGTGCGCTGTGAAGTGGAAACGCTGACGCCGGAATTGCTGCGCAGATGTCCCGGCGGCGGTTTTTTCCTGGAAAAGACGGGCAGTCTGGATGATTTGCTTCCGGCGTTGGGATCCGGCTGCCAGACGGTCACGTCCTTTGGTGTGGTACCTGAGCGCTGGATGGATTTTCTTACCCGGTACCGCCCGGCGGGTATCGACCGTGTTGTGGCTTTTGGCCATGCCTCTGATTTTTCCCTAACGTGGGATGGATATGACCTCATTGGCATGATGAGCCGTCTGATTCCCATGACCCTTTGAGTAGCGAAAGGATGGTTCCCCATGCCCAATCCCTGTTTCTATGAGTCGACTTGGCCTATTCGATGGAGAGATGCAAACTCCCACGGCTGCTGCCGGCCTTCCGCGCTGCTGGAATTTTTCCAGGAGTGTGCGTTGGAGGCGCCGGAAAAGCTGGGCCTGACACCGGACGTGCTTTCCAAACGGTATGGCGCCTTCTGGATGCTGGCGCGGGTGCGGTATCTGCTGACCCTGCCCATCCATTGGAGGGAGGAGATTACCCTGCGTACCTGGCACCGCCCGCCCAAGGGCATGGTGCTCTGCCGCGATTTCGATATTCTGCGCAGCGGAACGAAGATTGGGGAGGCAATGGCCCTGTGGGGCCTGGCGGATTTGAGTACCCGGCACCTCATTAATCTGGGAGAGGTGCCGGAACTGAGCGCACATACCGGCGGTAGCTTGTGCCGTTCCGCGCCTCTTCGTCCCCTCCCTGCGCCGGAAGAAATGACGATGGCCGGCAATTTTTCCGTTCCGTATAGCCAGACCGACCGCAACGGACACTTTAACAACGCACGGTATGCCGATTTGATCTGTGACTATGTGCCGATGGAGCTCTGGGATGGGGCGCGGTTTCCCACCGCGTTGCAGATCGACTACCGCGGCGAAAGTCAGACGGGTGATCAGCTTACTCTTTTGAGAAGTGCCGGTGAGCAGAAGGACGTATTCCGCTTTCGAGGCCTGGGCGCGGATGGGACGCGCCGATTTGACGCCATGCTGACGTTTGCGGAAGAATAGGCTGCGGTAGGCAGGCACTTGTTGGCTTTAAATTTAAGTAAAATAAGAGGAGCACAGCCCTTCCCCGTAGATGAAGCGGAGAAGGGCTGTGCTGTTTTTCATATATCAAATAGATTCTGGCCGCAGTCGGGCGCTCGTTTAAGAAAAAAGATCATTTTTCTACGATTTGTACCATGATTTTACTTTACGTACCGATTATTTAAGTATATGATTCCCTTATAGATGGACCAAAAGGAGTGGAGGAATCAATGACAAATTTATTAGAAGCTCTAATGATATTATGTTTCGGCATATCCTGGCCGATCTCGATTTACCGGTCTTATACATCGCGAACAGCCAAGGGAAAGAGTTTGTTTTTTGAGGTGTTTGTATGGATTGGCTATGTCTTTGGAATCGTTCGGAAGGTTCTCCAGTTTTCCTCCGGGAGCGGATTGGATACTTTGTTCTATGTCGGCTGGTTCTTCTATGTCATGAATCTTGTTGAAATTACGATTGACATTGCGCTCTATTTTCGAAATATCAAGCTGGACCGGGAACGGGAGGACCCTGCTGTGGCGGAGTAAAAAATATTACCGCTGTTACGGCGGCACCATCACGGTAACTTCTGCCATGGCAGCAGCGGGAAATATTGTGCAGGGAAAGGGATGATACACCGCTAAGTCAGCATCAGGAATTCCAGCCGTCCTGAAAGCCGGAAATACTGCCATACAAGCGTTTCAGTTCTTTCATGTCCAGTTTTCCGACCGCAGTACGGGGCAGAGCTTTAACAAAAGTGTAGTAAACTGGACGCTGGATAGCGGGAAGCTCTTTTTGAGCAAAAAGACGCAGTTCTTCCTCGGTGAGAACTTCTCCCGGACGGATTACAACCACGGCTTTTCCAACTTCACCGCAGATTTTGTCTGGCATACCCAAAACGGCAACATCCATCACGTTAGGGTTACGGAACAAGGCCTCCTCTACATCCTGGGGGAAGATATTTTCACCAGAGGTAATGTACATATTCTTTTTTCGGCCCACAATGTAATAAAAACCATCTTCGTCTTTCATGGCCATATCTCCAGTGTGAAACCAGCCGTTTCTGATAGCCTTTTCTGTTTCCTCGGGATCCTCCCAATATCCGCTAAAAAGCAGATTTCCACGAAACAGCAACTCGCCCTTTTTGCCGGGCGGTAACGAACGATCCTGGTCATCCACAATGCGGGCTTCGTTGTAGGGCATCAGCATGCCACAGGATGTACGCTTTTGCGTGAGCTGCGTGATCGATAAAGTAGCCGCCGGCATGGAGAGATTGCCGGGACTGGTCTCCGTCATGCCGTAGCCATTGCAAAAATAAATTCCCTTTTCCCAGTATTTCTCCATCATATCCAGGGCCGGAGGCGCCGCCCCACAGCGGCAGCAGCGGATACTCTTAAAGTCAGCCGTTTCAAAACGGGAGTGCTCCATCAGACGCCGATAAACAGTGGGTACGCCCCAGAGAATAGAAACATGTTCTGTTTGAATCATATCCAGCACGGTATCCGGATCAAAACGCCGCAGCAGGATGACCCGGCCACCCGAATAGAGCATAGGAGTTACCAGCGTATTCCAAGTACCAGTATGGAACATCGGCAAATAGGCAATCGTGCTGTCGGTACTTCGCAGATCCCAAGCATTCTGTTGGCCAACGGCATTAAAGTAAATTTGCCGGCATGGAATTTTGGCCGCTT
The DNA here is from genome assembly GCA_022653075.1 of Intestinimonas sp. Taxonomy (GTDB): domain Bacteria; phylum Bacillota; class Clostridia; order Oscillospirales; family Oscillospiraceae; genus Intestinimonas. Next base: position 62,165 of record JALCSB010000007.1, on the reverse strand, counting down.
TCGGCAGTCCGGTGGTACCGCCGGTGTGAAGCAGCTGCAGCGTATCTTCCATCCCGATTTTTAACAGCGTGGGTTCATCGGGGAGTGGGGCACTCATAACGTCCCCGTAGGAATCCCGTCCGCTGGTATCCTGCGAACTAAGCTTTACCAAAATGCAATCCGGGAGTATTTTTTGAATCTCAACCGTTCGATCTTCAAAGTCCGGGTCATAAAAGAGAATACGGGGCTTTTCTCGCGTTAAAAGAAATGCCAATTCGCTGCTGCTAATATGTACGTTATAACTTGTAATGATGATGCCTGTGTATGGAAAAGCATAATAAGCATCAATATAGACCATATCGTTACGCGAAAAAATGCCCATTCGGTCGCCTTTAGCAAGACCCTTGCGTTTTAAAAAACGCGATAGACGCCAAGCACGCTGTTGTAGCTGGACGTAAGAATAGCGCATCCCGGTCTGATAATCGTATACCGCCTCGGCATTGGGGTGACGTTTCATTCTTGTAAAGAAAAAGCTGCGCAGCAAAGAGAATTCGTCCATGAGATGTTAGCTCCTTTTCTGTTAAACTCCATTTAAATAAGTGCAGTCAGGATACACCATAAAGGAATCGTTGCAAGAGAAACCGCAGTAGTGAAAACAATAAGCCGCCCCGCAAACACCGCATCCGCACCGTATTTAGAACCCAACATGGCGGAAAGTGTACCAGCCGGCATACCGGAAAGCAGCACAGCCACGCCGGAAACCAGGGGCGAAATCTTAAAGATCAAGCACAGCACAAATACCACGCCGGGTATTGCCACAAGCCGAATCAGCGAATAATAGCCAATCAGTTTATCATACAGGGAGCGAATACGTACGTCCGACAGCACCACACCGATTAAGATCATGGATAAGGGTGTGGAACAGGCGCCGATTGTGTTGATTGTTTCACCAAGAAGTTCTGGAATTTGAATATGCAGCAGCATAATAATAACGCCAATGATGGTAGAGAGAATACACGGATGCAGCAGGACCTTTTTGACAATGCTTTTTTTATCACTGTAAGTAAAATAGGAAATTCCAACTGAAAAGTTATTGATCCGTTGGAAAATAAGAAAAATCGAAGCATAGAGCATACCGGTAGCGCCAAAAACGCTGCCCACCAAAGGAAATCCAAGAAATCCAGAATTCGAAACAATGGTTGCATACTGCAGTATCGTACGCTGCGCTTTTGCGATACGGCGGTATAGTACACGGCTCAATAAGATGGTAAGCAGCTGCATGGCGATAGATAGTAAAGTGATCTGTAAAAATTCTCCGGTAAAATTCATTTCTGTGTTTTTGAGAAAGCAGGCGATGATATAACAGGGGAAAATAATATCAATCACAAGGTCGGTAAGGCATTTTTGCCCTTCCTGTGTAATAATTTTAACTTTTGTGGCAAGGATACCAGCCAAAATCATCAGTAACATTTTACTTTCCAAAAAGAGCAGACTTTTAACGTATTCCATTCAGCATCTTCTTTCTGATATCGTGCTTTTTCATTGTGGATCATTGTAAAATTCCTGTTACGTATATCCAATTGATATTTTCAGCAAATTGCATACCAGAATTTGAATAACACGGTTTCTTCTACACTTTAAAAAATTTTACGGGAAAAGTACGAGACTTTGTTGTATGGTTTAATAGGGCAAAAGGGAATTTTCTATGCAAACCGGTTTTCTTTGTGCAAGCGGGGATCAATTGAGTGTGCACGAACGTATGGAAATGTGCAAAACGTGCAGGTATTGCACATTGAAATCTAGTTACAGGGGTTAAAAACGTTTTCAAAGAAACGTATTTGCCCTAAGAGTGATATAAAAATATTTAAATTTCGGTCAATCTCTTATTTTTTAGAGGTTGGCATTTTTTTTGCTTAACTTAAAGGCAGCGGTAAAAGCCGCGAAACTCCAAACGCATGAGGAACTGGATTTTTCAGATCTTTTCCTTTTGACCATACGCGCCCTCCGGGAGCAGCGGGCAGAAAACAGATTCGGGCGTGAATCCAATTTATACAGGGAGACAGTGATATGATTACAATGGGCGTGGACGTTGGATCCACTACTTCCAAAGCAGTGATTCTGCAGGACGGCAATAAGACACTATCTAAACTGCTGATCCCGCTTGGAACCGGAACAGAAGGGCCTGCACGGGTCTATAAAGAAATACTGGCAAAGGCCGGACTTTCCCGAAGCCAGGTGGATTTTCTGGTGGCTACCGGCTACGGCCGGCTCACCTTTCCGGAGGCGGATGCCCAAATCAGCGAAGTAAGTTGCCACGGCCGAGGCATGCACTTTTTGATGCCGTCCTCACGTACAATTATTGATATTGGGGGACAGGATGCCAAAGTGTTGAGCATCAATGAGACGGGTGGGCTTATCGACTTTGTAATGAATGATAAGTGCGCGGCCGGAACGGGACGTTTCCTGGACGTAATGGCGCGTGTGCTTAACGTTGAGGTAAAGGACTTAAGCACCCTTTCAGAGCGTGCGGAGCACGAGGTAAGCATCAGCAGCGTGTGTACGGTTTTTGCTGAGTCGGAAGTCATTTCTCAACTGGCGGCAGGACACTCAGCTGGGGATATTGTGGCTGGGATCCATCGCTCCGTAGCCAAGCGGGTTTCCAGTTTGGCGCTCCGTCTCAACATTCAGGATGATATTGCGATGAGCGGCGGCGTAGCGCTGAACCGCGGGGTGGTGAGAGCCATCCAAAAGGAATTGAACCGGCCGGTATACACCGTAGAGGACGCTCAACTAGCCGGTGCTTACGGAGCTGCGATCCTGGCATACGAGAAACATATATAACCTGAGCTGTACGGCTCCAAAGTTTGATTTACCGTCACAGGCTAACAATAACGCGTTTTTCTTTTCCTCTTTTTCTCCCAAAACGAGAGAACGCTGCCGCAAAATTCTGCGGCAGCGTTCTCTCGTTTTATTTTCAATAAATGCCATATTTTTTCAGCTTATATTGAAGCGTCCTTCTGGAAATATGAAGATATTGAGCGGTTTTTTCCCGATGTCCGCGATTCAGCTCGAGTGCTTTCCGAATTCGCTCGCGCTCATCCGTAATCTCTTCATTTTCAGCGGGTTGCTGGGGAAGAAAATCAGACTCTGTCATAGTGCTGCTGGTACCCATAACAACCAGGCGTTCCACCATGTTTTTGAGCTCACGCACATTTCCGACCCAGTTGTTTTGCTCGAGTTCTTCATACACTTTAGGTGAAAAGCAACGATTGACGCCATATTTTTTCGTAAAGTACTCTTTGAAATATCGTACAAGAGGGACAATATCTTCCCGATGTTTCCGTAGGGGCGGGATATGAAAAGGAATTACATTGAGTCGATAATAAAGGTCTGAGCGAAAGGTTTTGTCAGCTACGCACTGAAGCAGGTCCACATTGGTGGCGGCAATCAGCCGGAAGTCCACTGGCTTGGCCTTCAGCGCACCCAAATGCTTAATGGTTTTTGTCTCAAGGGTACGCAATAATTTGCCCTGCAAAGAAAGTGGCAGGGAATTAATTTCATCAAGAAACAAGGTGCTTCCGTTTGCACTTTCAATCAGGCCGACTTTAGCGGTGGCGGCGCCTGTAAAGCTGCCCTTTTCATACCCAAACAGTTCCGATTCAATCAGGGAATCCGGCAGAGCAGTACAGTCCACCACCACCATCTCTTTCTCTTGGCGGGGACTGGCGTTATGGATATATCGCGCGAGTACTTCCTTACCGGTACCTGTTTCGCCTGTAATCAAAATCGTAGAATCAATGGCCGCCACCTTCTGGGCAGAATCATAGAGTGCCTTCATACTTGGGCTGACAATTACCGTTGATTTTTGCGGTGCTGCGCGCTGGACAGGTTTTTGCCCCAACTCCTGCCGACTGTTTTTGGAAACGGAGGCTAAATCTCGATAATAGGCGATTGCATTTTTAATGTTACCGTTTTCATCAAAGATTGGATAAATGGTAACCAGCTGTTTACGCAATATTTTTCCGTCCTCACGCAAAACAGTCTGTACGTCGGTGATTGGAGTTTTGGAAGTAAAGACGGAATTCAGAATACACTTATCGGTCAGATTCTTCTTATACATATCTTCCGGTGTGATGGAATGATAGTGATCCAGAGTCGTTCCGCGAATTTGTAGAAAGGCCTCGTTCGTATATAAAAATCTTCCCTTTTCGTCAAAGACACAGATGCCCACATCACCGGTGTCATCCCCTTCGATATCAGGAATATTGTATGTGTTTATTGCCATGTTATCGCTCCTTTAGTCCCGTCTGAATCGCTCTACGTGTATGTTTTCCAGCTGGTATAAAAAAGGGGATCACTTAGACGAAACCACCCATGAAAGAGGGGCGGGGGTGGCTGAAACCTGATACGGGCGATATCCTTACGCATCCCCAAATAATTTATTTTCTTCCGATACTTTGGCGTAAACACAATGTGATACTTGCATACCCACCTACTCTATGCTAATTTTCGGCTATAGGACTTTTACCGCGCTTCGTATCCGTGCTGTCCCAGCCGCTGTTTAATTTGCTTTTTCCCTATGGGGAAAATGCTCCTAATGCTATTCACTATAATTATAACAATTTACAAAAAAAAATCAAATGGAATTACAAACCGGGAAAAAGTAACTGCATTTATCGCTGTGCCTGTGCATTACGGCTAATGCAGTTTGCACAGGATTAAAAAGCTTTGTGCATGTTTGCACAACGGCAGTGAAATGTAATTGCGGATTACTTATAAGTATAATTACCTGTTAAACGCAATGATATTTGGAATAGTGCACAGATATGAGCCGACTAAAATAGCAATTATGACAATTTTACGCGCAATATAGTGCTTGAAGGTAAATAAAACAAATTATGGCACAGAGTATGCTCTAATAATTAGTGAAATCCGGTGGGAAGAGTACCTGTTGCACCGGATAAATAATGCAGAGCAGGAGGCTTAAAGAAAAGATGCACAACTATTACCTTTTAAGTGAGGAAGAAAAAGATCTTCAGATGATGGTGCGGGACTTTATGCAAAATGAAATCGCGCCCATTATCGGCGAGTGCGACGAAAAAGGTGAAATGCCCAAGGAAATAATTGATAAGGCAATTGCAATGGGACTGCATTGCATGAATATTCCAGAAGAGTATGGTGGGATGGGCCTTACAGCCCGTCAGATGAGCGTTATCCGTGAGGAAATGGGCAAGGTGGATGCCGGTTTCAGTGTAACGATGGGAAATAACTGCCTGGGCTCTTCTCCAACCATGATTTTTGGCACAGAAGAGCAGAAGCGCCATCTTGCCGAAATTGTAGTGCCGGGCGGCTTCTGCCCGTTCTGTCTCACCGAACCGGAGGCAGGTTCCGATGCTACGGCAATTCGTACCACAGCGGTAAAAGACGGCAACTCCTTCATTCTAAATGGACGCAAGTGCTTTATCACAAATGGGGACCGGGGTGACATCTACACGGTGTTTGCCTATACAGACAAAGAAAAAGGCCCCAACCACGGCATGTCCTGCTTCCAGGTGGAGCGCAGCCTGCCCGGGATCAGTGTTGGCAAGCATGAGAACAAAATGGGGCTGCGTACGAACAGCACTTGTGATGTTGTCTTTGATGATGTCCGTGTACCCGCCAAAAATATGCTGGGTAATGAGGGCGAGGGCTACCAGGTTGCCATGAAAACGTTGGAACGTTCACGTCCGTTGGGCAGCGCCACTGCTGTCGGCATGTGTCAGGCGGTGATTGACCACTGCATTGAATATGCAAATCAGAGGATTGTGTTTAAGAAACCGCTGGCTGCCAAGCAGGCCATCAAGTTTATGGTGGCGGACATGGAAATTCAGACTCAGGCGGCCCGTCAGCTGGCAATGTACGCCTCCACGTTAATTGATCAGGGCATCTATGATGGAGAACTGGGAAGCTGCGTAAAAGCATTCTGTTCTGATACCGCGATGAGGGTCACCACGGATGGTGTTCAGCTTTTTGGCGGCTATGGCTATATGAAAGACTACCCAATGGAGAAGTTTATGCGAGATGCAAAACTGTTCCAAATCTTCGAGGGAACGAACCAGATTCAACGGGTTGTTATCAGCGGACATCTGTTTAAGCATTAAAAGAAAGGATGGCAGGAAACCATGGCACCACTCAAAGGTATTCGAGTTTTAGATCTGTCTAATTTCTTGGCTGCTTCCACGGCTGGCCGTATTATGGCTGAGTGGGGCGCCGATGTAATTAAAATTGAGCCGCCCGCCGGTGATACTTACCGAAACAACGGCCCCTATATGGGCATTCCCATTTATGAACGCGGCGTTGAGGGAAACCCAAGCTTTGATAATGAGAATGGAAATAAGCGATGGGTTGCCATCAATCTTAAAAGCAAGGAAGGAATGCAGGTTTTTTACAAGCTGTTGGAAACTACCGATGTTCTGATCACTAATTACAGGGAAACCGCCTTAAAAAAACTGGGCATCAGCTATGATGATCTGAAGGAACAGTATCCCTGCCTGATATTCGGAGCCATCCTGGGCTATGGCCCCAAGGGACCGCTTAAAGATAAACCGGGATTCGATTATACAACTTTTTATGCACGCAGCGGCCTGATGGCTGATGCGGCGCCCCGCGGCGGAGATCTGGTTAACACAGTCGCGGGCTTGGGCGATCATTTTACCGCAACCGCTTTGGTGGCCGGAATCAATGCCGCGCTGGTACAGCGGGCTACAACCGGCGTGGGAGACTTGGTACAGGCAAGCCTTTTCCAAGCGGGCTGCTTCGCCCTAAGTTCCGGATATCTGTCCGCTTATTATGGAAAGCCTTGGCCCCGCACCCGTCTGGAGCCAAATAACTCTACGTCCAATACTTATAAATGTAAGGATGGGGAGTGGTTTTACCTGGCGGCCACTGCGTACGACGTGCTGTGGGCAAAGGTTGCCACAAACGTATTGGGGCGGCCCGATCTGGCAACTGATCCGCGGTTCGTTACCCGTAAGGCTGTGGCTGAGCACAACGCAATGGAAGAGCAAGTCAAAATCATGGATGAGATCTTTGCAACTAAGACCTACGAAGAATGGGCCAAGATCATGACTGATAACGACGTTGCATTCGAGAAGGCCCAACACTTCACCGAGGTTGTTCAGGACCCCCAGGCTCTTGCAAACGAATATCTGTTCTATCACACCTATGAAACAGGGGAAAAGGCTCCTTTTGCGCATGCTCCAGCCCGGATCGGAGAAGAAGAGTGGCCCGAATTTCAGCCGGCCAAGCTTACAGGAACAGATACCGAAAGCGTAATGACGGATCTTGGGTACAGCAGCGAAGAGATTAAGCGGATGATGGATAATGGAAGTATAGCCGGCACTACCATTACGGTAAAGTAAAGGAAAGCTGATATGTATATTGATTTTCATGCGGTAGATGCCAAAATGGAAGGTTTGGATCAGGTAGTCCTCCCGCGGATGGTCAAAATCCGGCAACTTTATGACGCCGCTCACATTACGGATATTCCCGGCTGGCTGGAAAAAGAGCTGAACACAAAGCTCACGGAAGCAGATACCCGTTTTGACGGAAAAAATATCTGCATTACCGCAGGGAGCAGGGGAATCCCAGAGTATGCAAATATTATGCGGACGTTGATTACATGGCTAAAATCTAAGGGTGCCCATCCATTTATCGTACCCGCTATGGGAAGCCATGCAGGGGCTACGGTACAGGGCCAAGTTGAAATGTTGGCTACCTACGGCATTACCGAGGAGACGATGAAAGTTCCTATCCGGGCCACGATGGAAACCGAAGAAATTGGAACGCTGAAGGATGGAACACCGGTCTACTGTGATAAAAACGCATACCATTCGGACGGAATTGTGGTGCTCAATAAAATTAAGCCGCACACCAGTTTCAAAGGTCCCCATGAAAGCGGACTGCTTAAGATGCTCTGTATCGGATTGGGCAAGCACATGGGCGCGGCCACCATGCATATGAAAGGCTATGAGAATTTTGACTGGCTGATTCCGGAAGCGGGCAAGTTGTGTCTCGAAAAAGAGCCGGTTGTGTTTGGCGTTGGTATTGTGCAAAATGCCTATGATGAGATCAGCGAGCTGGAGGTCATGGAACAGGCGGATATCGTGGAAAGAGACGCCCGCCTGTTGGAAATTGCCAAGGATAAACTGGCCCGGTTCAAGTTCCCGACTACGGACGTATTGATTATCGATCAGATTGGTAAAAACATCGGAGGCTCCGGTTTCGATCCAAACGTTGTGGCGCGCCGTGACCGGATTTACCCGGGAACTCTGGTCAGTCAGAATATTTTCGTCCGTGGCCTGACTCCCGAGACTCACCATAACGCGAGCGGAATTGGTACGATTGAGGTAACCACGCTTCGCTGCGTGCGGGATATCGACTGGGCCATCACTTGGACCAACATGATGACGGCCAACTTTCTGCCGGGCTGCCGGATTCCCTGTTTTGCCGAAAATGACAAACAGGCACTGCGCTGGGCCATCCGAACCTGTACCGGAATTGACTATTCCAACGCACGGGTCATCCGTATCAAAGACACGATGCATATGAATGAAATTGCTGTCTCGGAAAATCTGGCACATGAGTTGGAAAATCGGGATGATGTTGAAATTTTAAGCAAACCCTATGATATTTGTTTTGGGCCGGATGGCTATATTCTGGATGAGCCGGAGGCTTGACCCTACAATAAAGGAAGTGCTCAGGCGTATGAGTGAAGAGATTCGGAACCAGGGGCAGGAGGCCCCAAAGACAAAACCACGAAAAATATTGCCTAAATCCCGTATTATGGCAAGCGAACAGCTCAGCCAACTCTATCAGGATACCCTGGCGGCAAAAGGGAGAGGCGAAAAGATTGGCTGGTCGGCGTCTATTTTCCCGCAGGAGATTGCGGAAGCGCTTGGATTGTATATCGTTTACCCTGAAAATCATGCGGCCGGACTGGCGGCCCGGCATCAGGCCGAACCTTTCCTGAACGATGCCGAGGCCGGAGGCTATAACATGGACATCTGTTCTTATGCCAGGATCAATTTGGCATATATGGACAGCCTGACCGCGCCTGGAAATAATATGCCCAAGCCTGATTTTGTGCTGTGCTGCAACAACATCTGCAACCAGCTCACTAAATGGTATGAAAATCTGGCTAAAAAGTTCAATGTTCCCATGTTCCTTATTGATACGGTATATAACTACACGCCAACCGCTTCCCAAGAGAAAGTGAAGTATGTCCGCCGTCAGATTGATGATCTTATTACCGGTTTGGAGAAAATCTGCGGGCGGAAACTGGACCCCAAAAAGCTGGAACATGTCATGAAGATTTCACTGCGCAACAAGGATTTGTGGAGAGAAGCCAATGAACTGTTGGCGCATAAGCCGGCGCCTATTTCGGGCTTTGAGTTGTTTAACTACATGTCCTGCATGGTTTGCTGCCGGGGTAAAGAAAGTACGACCGCCATCCTTGAACAGTTAATTCGTGAAATCGACGCCAACATTAAGGCGGGCAAGAGCACATTCCCCGTTGAAGAGAAATACCGCATCTTTTGGGAAGGAATCGCCTGCTGGCCATATTTGGGGCACACTCTCAAAACCCTGCGCAAATACGGCGTTAATTTGGTTGCCACCGGCTATGTTAACGCCTGGGGCTTGGACTATGAACTAAATGATTTGGACGGCCTGGCACGCGCCTACATTGATTTGCCCAATAACAATAATAACCTTGATACCGTGGTACAGCGCCGGGTGGAGGCTGTCAAGCAGTTTTCCTGTGACGGAGTCATCTATCACGTTAACCGCAGTTGCAAAGTAATGGACTGCCAACAATACGAACTGCAGCGCCGGGTACAGGAGGCGACGGGTGTTCCATTCACTTCCTTCGATGGGGATCAGGCCGACTTTCGCGCCTATAGCGAAGCGCAATATGAGACACGTGTTCAGGGCCTTGTGGAACTGATGGAGGAGCGCAAGCAGCGCCTTGCCAGAGAGAAGGAGGCCGCGAAATGACAAATCTTGAAACCATTCTGCAGCAGTTGGAACATACAGCGATGTACCCGCAGCGGCAGTTTCAGTCTGCGCTGGCCTCTGGAAAGAAAGTGGTGGGCTGTTTCCCGGTATATACACCGGAGCCGCTTGCGTATGCCGCCGGGTTTTTGCCAATGGGAATGTGGGGCGGCCAGGTTGAACCGTTCCGTGCAAAGCGTTATGTTCCCGCCTTTTGCTGTCCTATCATGCAGGCCAATCTGGAATATGGTCTGCAAGACAGCTATAAAGGAATGTCTGCCGTTATGATTCCAACACTGTGTGATACCTTTCGCTGTATTACACAGAACTGGAAAGTCGGAGTGGAAAATATTCCTATGCTAGCTGTCACATATCCTCAGAATAAGACCGACGCGGGAGTAGAGTTTTTTTCCAGTGAACTAGCGCATATTCGCGGTGAGTTGGAAAAAATTTCAGGGCAAAAAGTCACCGAAACGGCTCTATCAGAGGCAATTCAAATTTATAATGAACACAGCCGCGTTATGATGGAATTTACGCAGGTGGCTAATGATCATGTGGATATTATCCGTCCCCGGGTACGCCATCTCATCATGAAAAGCGCCTGGTTCATGGACAAGCAGATTCATACCACTTTGATGCGGGTGCTGATCGCCGAATTGAAGAAACTTCCCGTCTATTCGGGCCATGAAAAACGGGTTCTGCTTACCGGAATTCTTGCAGAACCACTGGAATTGTATCAGATCATGGAGGATAATCATATGGCTGTGGTGGCTGATGACCTCGGCCAGGAAACCCGGCAGTACCGCAATCCAATCCCGGACGGAACAGACGGCCTTCAACGTTTGGCTGCCCAGTGGAAAAACACGGTCTGTTCACTGGCTCACAGCGAGGAAAAAGAACGAGTTTCCCAAATGGTAGCGCTTGCCAAGCGAACGGGTACAGACGGCGTCATCGCCTGTATGATGAAGTTTTGCGACCCTGAGGAGTATGACCTGCCGCTGATCAAAGCGGCCATGAAAGAAGCTGGTATTCCAACGCTATTCCAGGAAATTGACCTGCAAGTTGGGAGCCTGGCACAGGCCGAGACAAGGATTCAAGCATTTTTTGAGATGCTTTAAATATATAAAATAAAAAAATTAGGAGGAAAAACAATGAAAATCAAAAAGATGACTGCTCTCGCTCTGGCTACGGCTATGGCCTTTACTTTGCTGTCCGGCTGTGGCGGAGATTCTTCCGGAAGTGACAATTCCGCAGCTACGGTCAGCCCTTCCGGCTCCGCAGCTCCTACCGAGTCCTCGGCTGGAAGCAGTTCCGGCTCCTATAACGTGGACAATCTGTCTGAGGCAACCTATAAGGTTAATACCTCTGCAAAGGCCGCTACTTTGCAGACCCCCGGCTACGGCGAGGCAATCCAGTATTTCTGTGACCAGGTCAAAGAGCGCAGCGGCGGTAAGATTAACATGGAAATTTATACTGACGCTCAGCTGGGTGGAAGCGCTGACGAGATGATCAGTGGCGTGACTACGGGTGCGTTTGAATTTATCACCTTGAACCAGGGCTCCTGGGGTGACTATACCGATGCCTTTATGCCATTTAACCTGCCTTTCCTGTTTAGCGATTTTAATCAGGCCTATAAATTCATGGACAACGGCATGGCCGATACCATTACCGACAACATCGCCCAGGATACCGGCGTCCATGTCCTGTGCTATTTTGATATGGGATTCCGTGACCTCACCAATAACCGGGGCGAGATCAAGACCGCATCCGATATGAAGGGACTTAAGATGCGTACGCAGTCCGACCCTTACCAGATTGCCACCTTTGAAGCGCTGGGTACCAACGTAACAACGGTTTCCTATTCCGAACTGTACAGCGCCCTTCAGCAGGGTCTGGTGGATGCCCAGGAAAACCCTCTGAGCAATATCGTCCTGCAGAAGTACTATGAAGTTCAAAAATATTTGACGCTGACCAACCACACGTATACGTTGACCACCATGGCCTGCTCTGAGGATATGTGGAACTCCTGGAATACCGATACGCAAAACCTATTTAAAGAAGTTGCCGCCGATGCCACGACTCTGTGCCGTAAAGGCCTGGAGACCTCGGTCCAAACCGATTTGGACACATTAAAGAGCAAAATGGACGTATACCAGCCCACGGATGAAGAACTACAGACCTTTAAAGATGCTGCTGCCCCGGTGTATGACAAAATTAAAGATGCTATGGGCCAGAGCCGCTACAACCAAATTGTAAGTGCTGCTGAGGCCGCCAAAGACTAAGATACTAACAACTAAGCCGGCTCTATGCGGCAGAAAATTATAATTTTCTGCCGCATAGGCACTGATAATTAGAGGTATGGTATGAACAAAAAGACACCGTTCTGGAAAGAATTTTTAAACAATTTTGAGATATACTTTGCTGCCGTGATTTTTGCGGGCATGACTGTGTTATTGTTCGTTCAAGTAGTTTCCCGCTATGTGTTTCATTACTCCTTTACTTGGACGGAAGAAATTTCCGATATCCTTTTTGTCTGGATGATTTATCTGGGTGTGGCTGCCGCCGTTACTTACAGAAAGCATCTTAAAATTGATGCATTTGTCGTAACGGTGCCATTTAAGGCCCGCAGGATTCTGCTGATCATCGATGACATCATCTTTTTTGCATTCAGTCTTTATATCATCTTCCCGATGATGACTTTGGTGAATAATTTTGCCGCCAGAAGCGCGTGCTCGTCCATCCTGCGTATTCCCAAAGCGCTCTCATACGTGATGATCCCCCTTTGTTTCCTGCTTACTGCGGTCCGTCTGATTCAGGATATTATTCGTTTGACCAAAGAGAAAGAGGAGCAGCTCGGTGCATCGAAACCGACCATTGACATGGATGAGCTGGAGGCAGAAGCGGCTGAACACAGGAAGCAGAAAGAGTTATTAAATGAAACGAAAAAGGGAGGGCAGGCATAATGGCATATGCGATCTTTTTCGGTTCCATGTTCCTGATGCTGCTGATTGGTGTCCCCATCGGTATTGCGCTGGCAGGCTCCATGGTTCTACTTATTTTCCATACCCCCGTTACTTCAATGACCTTTATTTCTCAGGCGATGTATACAGGAGTCGGTTCCTTTACCCTACTGGCCCTCCCCTTCTTTATTATCGCAGGCAGTATTATGGACACCGGCGGCATCTCCAAACGGCTGATCCGGGTTGCAAACGCCGTATTGGGTAACACAACAGGCGGCCTCGGCATGGCCACGATACTGGCTTGTATGTTCTTCGGCGCCATTTCCGGTTCCGCGCCCGCCACCGTGGCGGCGATCGGCGGCATTATGATTCCGCAGATGGTCCGGGCCGGCTATGACAAGTATTATGCCGCCGGCCTGTGCGCCGTGGCAGGCGGCCTTGGCATCATTGTTCCTCCCAGCTATCCGCTGGTGGTTTACGGATGCACCAATAACGTTTCCATCAGTGATTTATTTCTGGCAGGCTGGGGACCGGCAGTTCTGGTGGGCGGCCTGCTTATGGTAGTCAACTATATATATGCCAAAAAGCACGGCTATGAAGGCACCGGAGTTAAGTTCTCCATGAAGAACTTTCTGAAAGAACTTTGGAACGCGAAGCTCGCCTTCCTGATGCCCGTTATCATTCTGGGCGGAATTTATTCCGGTATTTTTACCGCCACGGAAGCCGCGGTCGTGGCAGTGGTATATGGTATCATCGTAGGCAAATTTATATACAAGGAGCTGGACTTTAAGGCCCTTTGGGAGATGTACAAAAGCAATATCCCCTTCCTGGGCGGTATGATGTTTGTATTTGCTCCCGCCGCGAGCCTGGGCGCCGTCTTTTCCATGATGGGGGTTACGAAGGCAATTCAGGCCACGATTCTGAGTGTCTCCAGCAACATCTACATTGTCATGATCATCATCTTCATTTTGCTGCTTATTGTGGGGATGTTTGTGCAGACTACCCCGGCTATTGTTATTTTTTCTCCCATCCTGCTGCCGGTCGTCACCGCTTTGGGTATGGACCCGGTACAATTTGGCCTGGTTATGGATCTGTCCCTTTCCATCGCGTTCGTCACGCCGCCGGTAGCGGTAAACCTGTTTGTGGCAACCTCTATGACGGGGCTGGATATGCTTGTCATCGTAAAAAGAGCAATTCCTTTCCTTATCGCTATGCTTATAGCCATGTTTGTAGTGGGCTATGTTCCCGGCGTCAGTATGGGTTTGCTGAATCTGTTTAAGTAGCTTGATTTCGTCAAAACGCAAAGGAGTTAAACATAAAATGAAAATTACAAGCGTTAACATTTTTCAATGCACCACAGGAAATCCATTGCTGGATCCTATTTTTGTAAGAGTGAATACCGATGAAGGAATCTCCGGCTTTGGCGAAGTCGGCTTTGCATACGGCAAAAGCAAGTATGGCGGAATCGGTCAGACTCGTGATCTGGCCAAACTGATGATAGGCTGGGACCCCATGGAGAGTGAAGCGTTATGGGAGATGTTCAAGCGCAATACGTTCTGGGGCCAGGGACGTGACTGCGGCGGCATTGTGTTCCAGGGAGCTGTGAGCGCGCTGGATATCGCCATCTGGGACATTAAGGGCAAGGCCCTGGGCGTCCCCTGCTATCAGCTGTTAGGCGGGAAAACCAATGCTAAACTTCGCGCTTATGCCAGCCAACTGCAATTTGACTGGGATGACGTTCACCGCAATATTGCCAAACCTGAGGAGTATGCCGCTGCAACGGAGAAGGCGATGAAGCAAGGATATACCGCAATTAAGGTGGATCCTATGTGCGTTAAGCCGGATTACGTCTATGCCAGAGAGCCTAAACCGGACCCGGACTGGCGTACCCGCGGTTCCCTGTCCCCCAATGTACTCAATACTGCATATGAGCGCGTAAAAGCCATGCGTGATGTTGGCGGCAGTGATCTGGATATCATCATTGAACTGCACGCTTTTTCGGATACCAACACGGCCATTCAGCTCGGCACAAAATTGGAGCCTTTGGGCATTTATTACATGGAAGAGGCAACCGATCCCACGAATGCCGGCTGTATGCGTGAAATTAGAGAAAAAGTTAACATTCCGATTGCGTCCGGCGAGCGTATTACGACCCGCTGGGGATTCCGGGAGTTTTTGGAGCAGCGTGCTCTGCAGGTCATTCAGCCTGACCTCTGTGTGGCCGGTGGCCTGACTGAAGTTAAGAAAATCTGTGATATGGCGAATGTCTACGACGCAGGCGTACAGATTCATGTATGCGGCGGTCCTATTGCCACGGCGGCGACGCTCCAGTTGGAGGCTGTAATTCCAAACTTTTTGATTCATGAGCTGCACGAGGGCGCCCTTAAAGAAGAAATTCGCGCTCTTTGCAAATATGATCACATGCCTGAAAATGGCTTTTATGAAGTGCCGGATCTGCCCGGCATTGGCAATGAACTAACAGAAAAAGCAATGAAAGAAGCGGAAACTATCACGATTGACTGATTCCTGATTTTCTATACTGTATGATGGAACAAGGTCTATCGGTTTTATAGGATAGGGATAGGAGATGCGGGGTTCCGTGTCTCCTATCTTTTGTCGTGGGAAGCTGAGAAAAATGCATTTACGGGATGAGATAAGCGTCAATTCTGGCGGCAGATTGCAGTCTTTCCCGGGCTTTTCAAGGGAAGAAAGCGTAGCACAAAAAAGCGGTTACATCCACAGGAAAATTGTTGACATATTACAAATATATGATAAACTGAAAAGGTAAAAAGGGACAATTAGACGAAAAATAGCGGCTCGGCCCGAAAGCGCAAATCGGTCTGCCCTTCGCTTTCGGGCCGTTTAAAAGAATGGAGGGTTTATCATGGATGGAAAACGTTTTTTTATCTGTAAGCACTGCGGTAATCTCATTGGAATGATCCACGCTTCCGGGGTACCCGTAGTCTGTTGCGGCGAGCCGATGACCGAGCTGGTTCCGGGCAGTGTGGATGCAAGCGCGGAAAAACATGTCCCAGTTGTTTCGGTCAGCGGAAATTTGGTCACGGTGACGGTGGGCAGCACACCTCATCCTATGGAGGAGAAGCACTTCATTCAGTGGATTTATCTTGAAACGGAGCAGGGAGGTCAGCGCAAATGCCTGAAGCCCGGCGCCGAGCCCAGAGCGGTGTTTGCTCTGGATGCGGACCGCCCGGTGGCGGCCTATGCCTACTGCAATCTCCACGGCCTGTGGAAAAAGGAAATCTGAATTCCAATGATTGCGTGCCGTACAGCAAATTTTGCTGTGCGGCGCGTTTTTATTCTGTACGCTGATGAGGGCAAAATTAAGTGAAAATGACGGATTTTCGCTGTGCTT
This sequence comes from Intestinimonas sp., assembly GCA_022653075.1. GTDB lineage: Bacteria > Bacillota > Clostridia > Oscillospirales > Oscillospiraceae > Intestinimonas. The sequence goes on along the minus strand of JALCSB010000007.1, from coordinate 45,821 downwards.
TTTAAAAAATATCCGGATATTTTTTAAAAATAAGCTTGTAATTACCCGGCGGTTGTCATACAATAAGGCACGACAAATTAATAATGGGAGAAGTTATTTTTGTTGTAACACCGTTTCCATGAAACGGCGGAAGGAGAAGCAAAATGAAAAAGCAGATTCTTGCTCTTTTCCTGTCCGCGACGGTTCTGGGCGGCGCACTCTGCGCATGCGGAGGCACCAGCTCCGGGGCCGGAAAAACGTCCGGCAGCCCTGCCGTGACGCCTGCGGGCAGCGACGAAAACAGCTCTTCCGGGGAGATCGTAACCGGCGGAGAGATTACCGTCGGAATTTCCCAGGACCTGGATGAAAGTCTTGACCCCTATCAGATCACGGCGGCAGGAACCAGAGAGGTCTTATTCAACGTCTACGAGGGGCTTGTCAAGCCCAACTCCGAAGGTGACTTCGTATCCGCAGTTGCCTCGGACTACTCCGTCTCCGATGATGGACTCACCTATACCTTTGTGCTGCGCGACGGCGTGAAGTTCCATAATGGTGAGACGGTGACCACAGACGATGTGATTTACTCTTTTAATACCTGCGCCGCAACATCAGTGGATTCCGCACTGGTGGCGGCGCTTTCTGCTGTCACGGATGTTTCTGCACCGGATGCGCATACCGTCAAGGTGACGCTCAGCGCGCCAAATCCCGACTTCATCAGCTATGTGGCCTACGTCTATATTGTTCCCGCGGATTATACGGACAACGCCACTCAGCCTGTCGGCACCGGTCCCTTCCAGTTCATCTCACGCAGTGTACAGGAGAACGTAGTGCTGGAGAAATTCGCCGATTACTATGGTACGCCTGCTTATCTGGACAAGGTGACTTACAAGATCTATGAGGACGCCACCGCCGTGATGACCGCACTGAATGCAGGATCCGTGGATCTGTACGCACATTTGACACTCAGCCAGGAGCAGGGGCTTCCCAAGGAGTACAACGTGTTGGAGGGAACTATGAATCTGGTGCAGGCGCTGTATCTCAACAATGCGGCGGATCCCTTTAACAACGAGAAAGTACGTCAGGCCCTGTGCTATGCCGTGGATGTGGATGGACTGATGTCGCTGACGGCGGACGGCCATGGTACCCGGGTGGGTTCCTCCATGTATCCGGCCTTCACGAAGTATTTTGATCCGTCGCTGAGCACCTACTATACCTGCGACACAACCAAGGCCAAGCAGCTTCTGACCGAGGCGGGCTACCCCGATGGGTTTACGTTCACCATCAAAGTTCCCTCCAACTATACACCGCATGTGGACGCCGCACAGGTTCTGGTGGAGCAGCTGAAGGCCGTGGGGGTCACCGCGAACATCCAGGAGGTGGACTGGAACACCTGGCTGTCGGATGTGTATCAGAACCGTGACTTTGAGGCCACTGTGATCGGTTTTGATGCCTCCACACTGACCGCCAGCGCCATGCTGGAGCGCTGGACCTCTACCAGTTCCAAGAACATGATTAATTACAGCAATTCGGAGTATGACCAGACGTTTGCCGCAGCGCGGGCCTCCACGGACGACAGCCAGCAGACGGAGTTGTACAAGAAGTGCGAGCGCATCCTCACCGAGACGGCGGCCAACGTCTATATTCAGGATCTGGCGGACTTTGTAGTTCTCAAGACGGATTTGGACGGCTTCAAATTCTACCCTCTGTATGTCATTGACTTGTCCGCCATTCACTATGTAAAGTAAAAACTCGGTTCAGCCGGAAAAAATCAGAACGGAAAGAAGGCGGGGAGATGAGACCTTTTCTCAGAAAACTCCTGACTCTCATTATTACTTTGTTCATCGTTTCACTCCTCGCCTTCCTTGCCTTCCAGATTATCTCCGGTGATCCGACTACCCAGCTGTTGGGCACCAACGTCACCCCCGAGGCGGCGGCGGCCCTCCGGACCCGGCTGGGGCTGGACCGCCCCGTGCTGGTGCGATATGGCCTGTGGCTGTCCGGTTTCGTCCATGGTGATATGGGTACATCCTACAGCTACAACCTTCCGGTCTCCGGGATGATTGCGCAGAAGCTGCCTGTTACGGCTGCACTGACCGGAATGGCTTTTCTGCTCATGGTGGCTTTCTCGCTCCCGCTTGGCATTTATGCCGCCCGGAAGGAGGGCGGCTTTTTTGACCGATGTGTGACCGTGGTGGATCAGGTGGTCATGTCTGTGCCGGCTTTTTTTCTGGGCATTCTGCTGATGTATAGTTTTGGAATCCTGCTGCGGCTGTTTGTGCCCGGTGATTTTATTGCCTTTTCAGACAGTCCCGGTCGTTTTTTTCTTTATCTTTTTTTCCCCGCGCTCTCCATTGCGCTACCCCGCGTCGCCATGACGGTGAAGATGCTCCGTGCTTCCATACTGGACCAGATGGGGCGCGATTACGTCCGTACGGCCTACAGCCGGGGCAGCACCCGGAGGGCCGCGCTGCACCGTCACGTACTGCGCAACGCTATACTGCCCGTGATCACCTTTATCGGGGTCTCTATGGCGGAGATTCTAGCGGGTAGCATCATTATCGAACAGGTATTCACCGTACCCGGCATCGGTCGGCTGCTCCTGGCCTCCATTTCCTCCCGGGATTACCCCGTGGTACAGGCTATCGTGGTCATTCTGGCGGCTTGGGTGGTGGCGGTGAATGCTTTGGCCGATCTCATTAACCAGTACATGGACCCCCGTCTCCGTCTGGACTGACAGGTACTCCCGCGACTGGAAAGGAGGGTTCCGTTTGCGTCGAACATCCAATCGTGACCGTGCTTTGCGGGCGCACAGGAACGATTTTTTGCTCTTTGGAGGTGCCATCACCGCATGCATGGTGGGGCTGATTCTGGTCGGCTTTTTCTGGACGCCGTATGACCCCGGCGCCATGGACGCCGCGTGCAGGCAGGCCGCTCCGTCCCTGGCCCACCTTATGGGTACGGACAATTTCGGCCGGGACATTTTCTCCAGGGTGCTTCAGGGCTCCGGCACGACCTTTTATATTGCGGTGTGTGTGGTGGCTATCGGCTGTGTATGCGGTACCGTCATCGGCGCGCTGACCGGTTATTTTGGTGGCTGGGCCGACGCGGTACTCATGCGTGTGTGCGACTCCATCACAGCCTTTCCAAGTTTTCTGCTGGCCTTGGTCATCATTGCGCTGCTGGGCAGAAGTACTCACAACATTATTCTTGCGCTGGGCATTTTGTTCATTCCCAGCTTTGCCCGTATCGCCCGGAGTGAGTTTGCGCGCTGCCGCCGCCTGAACTATGTGCAAAGCGCACGGCTTATGGGCGCCGGACCGGTGCGCATCATGTTCCGCCACATCCTGCCCAATACGCTGCCGGTGCTGTTTCCCACGATCTCGATCGGATTTAATAACGCTGTGCTGGCGGAGTCCAGTATGAGTTATCTGGGTCTGGGTGTCCAGCCTCCCGCGGCCAGCTTGGGCCGCATGCTGTCGGAATCGCAAAATTATCTTGGTACCATGCCCTGGTATGTGGGATTTGTGGGTCTGGCCGTCGTTCTGCTGATTCTGGGCTTTAGTCTTCTGGGCGAGGGACTCCAACAGCGCCGCCGCCGTGTTTAGAGGGGGATGGAACATGCTGGAAGTGAAAGATCTGCATGTGCGGTTCCGTTCCGCACCACCGGACCGGGAGGCCGTGAGCGGAGTAAGCTTTACGATCGCCGACGGAGAAATTCTGGGGCTGGTGGGTGAGAGCGGCTCTGGTAAAACGGTTACCGCCATGACAATTAGTGGACTGCTCTCACGCCGGACCGCAGAGTGCTCCGGGTCCATCACACTGGATGGGCGTGAACTGCTGCAATGCTCCCGGGAGGAGTTGCGCACGCTTCAGGGCGCGGATATCTCCGTGGTGTTCCAGGAACCGATGACCGCGCTGGACCCGCTCATGCGCATTGGACCCCAGGTCGAGGAGAGCCTGCTTATCCACCGTCCGGAGCTTTCTGCCGGCCAGAGAAAATCCATGGCGTTGGCCGCCATGGCCGACGCGGAGCTGCCCAACCCGGGGGAACTCTATGGGAAGTACGCCCACGAACTGTCCGGCGGCATGCTCCAGCGGGTGTGTATCGCGGCCGCCGTGGTGTCGGAGCCGAAGCTCCTGCTGGCCGACGAGCCGACCACCGCGCTGGACGTGACCACCCAGGCGCATGTTTTGGAGCTGCTCCGGAAAATTAACCGCCAACGGGGCACCGCCATCCTCTTTATCTCCCACAATCTGAACGTGGTGCGCAAACTGTGCTCCCGCGTGGTGGTGATGTGCCGGGGTAAAGTGGTGGAGGTGGGGGCCACGGAGGAGGTTTTTCTTCACCCGAAGGCGGAGTACACACGCAATCTGATTGCCGCCATACCCAGGCGGAAAAAGCTTTGATAAAGGAGACGCGCGTCATGACAAGCGAGCCCGTGCTGGAGGTTCGACATCTGAACAGCTATTACCGTGCCTCTTCGCTGCATTCCCGGAAAGAACGCCGGCAGGTGCTCAGGGATGTCACCTTTACCATCGGGGAAGGAGAGGCCTTGGGGCTGGTGGGGGAGAGCGGATGCGGAAAATCCACACTGGCCCGTACCATTTTAGGCATGGTTAAGGATTATGAGGGGCAGATTATTCACCACACCAAACGGCCGCAGATGGTGTTTCAGGACCCTTTTTCTTCTCTGAACCCGGCGCACACGGTGGGCTGGATTTTGGAAGAGCCGCTGCGTATCTGTGAAAAACTCACCGCTGGAGAGCGAAAGCGCCGGGTGTCAGATCTTCTTGAGAAAGTAGGGCTGGATGAGGAATACGGAAAGCGGCGGCCCTTCGAACTCTCCGGCGGTCAGCGCCAGCGGATCAGTATTGCAGCAGCCCTAATCGTCCGGCCACGGCTGATTATCGCAGATGAGCCGGTGTCTGCGCTGGACGTGACCGTGCAGGCCCAGATATTGCAGCTTTTAAGCGACCTGCGCCGGCAGTTTAACCTGAGTTATCTCTTTATTTCTCACGATTTGAATGTGGTTTATCAGCTTTGCAGCCGTGTTATTGTCATGAAAGACGGCGCGATTTTGGAAGAGAACACGGCGGACGGCCTGTTCGACCACCCGCAGACGGCATACACCCGGGAACTGCTGTCCGCTGCGGAGTAATATACGGAAAAATAAAGAAGGCGGCATACATGAAGGGCCCATGTATGCCGCCTTTTTGTAATTTGAAGCCCTTTTTATCTTCAAAAAGGGTTCACCCCCAAAAACTCGTTGTCACAGCGCTGGATCCGTATGGTCATTGTCGTCAAAGCAGACGGGTACTGCGGGGAAATACCGCAGGAAGAAAAAATACAGTCATCGCATATACTCCTAATAAAATAACAGTTAGGGTCATCGGTATAATCAAATGGAAGGAACAACTGTTCCGCTCAATGCGATGCGGTTTAAATTCGATACACACCAAAACAAGGATGTGAAGCATATTATGCCGGATTTTCCCGAGTGGGTCATTCTCGCCTATTTGGATGGAAACAATGAACTGGAGCCGGAGACTACCGCGGCGCTGAGAGAAATGAGATATCTGCCGTGGGGGCATAATACCATTTTGCTGGTACAAATTGGACGGCTTTCACAAAACGCAGTGAAGATTTTGAGACCGGAAATCCGCTCGGGCCATCCGGAGAAAGACAGATGGAGCGGAGTCCGGCGCTACAGAATCGGCAAGGCCGGTACTGTCTTGGAAAAAGAGCTTGGAAATTTGAATATGGCCGATCCATGGAACTTGTTTCATTTTATTCTGTGGGGTATGAAAAAATTTAAGGCGTCCCATTACATGCTAATCCTAAGCGGCCATTCCTGTGAGTATATTGGAATGCTGAATGACTACAGCCAGCCGAAGCCGTATCTCATGGGTATTCCGGAATTGTCTCTTGTTTTGGAATCCATCTATAAAACGACGGGAAGGCCAATCGACGCCCTTCTGCTGGATACCTGCCTTTTTAACAATATTGAAGTTCTGTATGAACTTGCCCAGGGCGGCGCTGCGGTTCGTACGGCACTGATGCACCGGAGCAGCGCACCTGCGGCGGGACTGTCCTACCGGGAGCTTTTTCAGGCGATGGACGAATGCGGTCCCGCTCAGGATGCGCAGGCGCTTCTGAAGAGACTGGTTCAATTTTCATCCGCAGATTTGATTGCGTATCGCATGGACCCTTTTCGGCTGGAGCAAATCAAGAAGCGGTTTTCCAGCCTAGCATGTTTATATCTGGACCCAAAGGACCGGGACCTTTTTTCCCTGTTCCGGAGCAGGGATCAGACGTTTCCTGGGTGGGAGATCAGAGACGAGCTGGTTCGTTTGACTTCATCCCTGATTATCGGTCAGAAATCCGCCTTTCGGCAGCCTGCGGAAGCGATTTGCGTACTGGACCAATATATACCGGATAAGAACACGGCGGAACTGTACTACAGGCTGGCTTTCGCCAGAGAAAACGCATGGACCAGGCTCCTTTGCAGCAGGCTGCCGGAGAAGCAGTTTCAATTTATCGTCTCCGTGGGCTTTTCGCCGCTGCCTTTGGGAAAGAACAAGGTCAAGGCATTAATCGGCTCCTGCAATACCGCACGGTCGGAAACTCAGATCAGTGAGATTCTGGACGCTCTGGCGTCCGAGCGGGGCTGGGACTTCTGATTGGAAAAATAAGAGTCTCTGTTTGGGAGGTTTCCCTGATGCTGCCTGATACAGCGAAAACCCGTCTCCTACTAGGAGACGGGTTTTCGATAAAAACGGGAGACAAATCATCTTGGTTCCCGTCTTGCCGGGTTTTCAGCAATTGCTGCAGGTGGAGAGGTTCGTATCTTCACATACATATTCGGGCGTACCGACAATCTGGATATCCTGGTCGATACCGAGCTTGTCGATAATATCTTCGTACAACGAGAAATCAACGATTGTGGTCCAGATACTGGTGCTTTGATCGGCTGCCGTGTAAACCTGGAACTGGTCAAGTACATCAACTTCGTAATCCAGATTTCTCAGCACGATATAGGATTGGAGCGTGGGGTCTTCCAGCTCGCATTTCTTCAGGATCGCACTGAAACTGGAGATCGGAATGTTGACCGTGTATTGGAAATTAGTGTAGGCGTTGATACCGGTAAATTTGATGACGAGCATTTCATAGGGCTGAACGGTATTCTGATGCTGGACCACCGGCGTGCCGGCGGAGTCGATGACCGTGGAGTCCACAAATGCTTTGGTGGAAGCGGCACTGTAGTGTAATCTCTGAGAGAGATTCTTGGGGAGGGTCAGCACATCGAAGGTTTTGTCTTCATATTCCACGATGAGGACCAACTCATAATTAATGGTTACTCTGGACTTTTGCGTGCAGATAATGGTGTTTTCCGGATCGTCGTCAAGAACGCGTTTACAGAGCTTTACGCACTTTACTGGAGATCCGTAGTTGGTGTTTGGCGTCTGAGATTCCGTTGCACCGTGATTAATGATATAAAGTCTTAACGGAGCTTTTGTTCCCAGCGGGGTTGTGCCGGTATAGTTTTCTTGATAGGTTTCTTGTGTCTGAAGTAATTCGGCCTTTGCTAAGACTCTCTTCGCAAATATATCCAGCGTTTCCTGGGTAACGTCGTTAGCCATGAATATCTTCACTCCTAATGATAAGTTGTAAGGAATTAGGCGTATCTTTTGCCACCCCATCTTATGTACATCCACCCAGGAACGTTCACGCGGTACTATAGTCCGGATTTGTGAAAAACTCCTAGAAATCCGGGCGGGGACTGAAAATCCTCCCTGCGTCCGCCAGAAGATAATCCACTGCCCGACGCTTTTCCCTTAGACAAAATACTGAGGATATGGTCTATTTTCCAGCTCTGATTCAAAATATTCTGATTTAACGCACTAAGCTCTGTACTGATGACAGACAGTGCTGCCAACAGATCATTTGAGTTTGGCTTGTTGGTCTTGGCGGGCGCCCTGCCGTTTTCATAATCGCTCTGCTTGGGTGTCGGGGCCTCCGCCGGAGCGTGGCAGCTGGCCGCAGTTCCGTCGTCTTCATAACCGCTCTGCTTGGGTACCGGGGCCTCCGCCGGAGCGCGGCAGCTGGCCGCAGTTCCGTCGTCTTCATAACCGCTCTGCTTGGGTGTCGGGGCCTCCGCCGGAGCGCGGCAGCTAGTTGCGTTTTCGCCGTCTTCATGACCGCTCTGCTTGGGTGTCGGGGCCTCCGCCGGAGCGCGGCAGCTAGTTGCGTTTTCGCCGTCTTCATGACCGCTCTGCTTGGGTACCGGGGCCTCCGCCGGAGCGTGGCAGCTGGCCGCAGTTCCGCCGTCTTCATGACCGCTCTGCTTGAGTACCGGGGCCTCCGTGGGAGCGCGGGAGCTGGCCGCAGTTCTGTCGTCTTCATGCCCGCTCTGCTTGGGTACCGGGGCCTCCGCCGGAGCGCGGCAGCTGGCCGCAGTTCCGCCGTTTTCATGACCGCTCTGCTTGAGTACCGGGGCCTGCGCCGGAGCGCGGCAGCTGGCCGCAGTTTCGCCGTCTTCATGACTGCTCTGCTTGGGTACCGGGCCCTGCGCCGGAGCGCGGCAGCTGGCCGCAGTTCCGCCGTTTTCATGACCGCTCTGCTTGGGTGCCGGGGCCTCCGTGGGAGCGCGGGAGTTGGCCGCAGTTCCGCCGTCTTCATGACCGCTCTGCTTGGGTGCCGAGGCCTCCGCCGGAATGCGGTAGTAAGTCACATTGATGACGTTTTTATGGTTCAGTTTCTTTTGTCTCGGCGCTTCCGCGAGGAGTTCTTTTACCACCTCATTTTCCATGGCCACCTCATTTTCCTTAACCAAAGGTCGCCAACCACTCTTGTAATGCGTATTACCATAGTCATTTTCCATATTATCACTATCCCGAAAAAACGAGATTCTGGCGAATCCCAGCGCTTCACTATCATGATATTCGAAAAAGGGCGGGGCTGTTACGGTCTACGGCCGTTTGCCTGTGCATAGGTGCTGCCCTCCTTTGGAAAGGGCCAAGCCGCGCATTATGAACCGGTACCTGTTTTAACAATAAACCGGACTGAATCAGAAGTCCGGTTATGCGTGAGTTATTATTTATTTGAATATATAAGCACGCACATAGAACGGATAAATCCGGCTTCATATCCATGTACAAATGCTATTGAAATTTCTAAAATAGTATTATATGCTATTAAAGAAACTTGAAATCGGCACGAGGTGTTTCCATGAAGGAAGGAAAAGCAGCCGTTTTAGTGGTGGAGGATCAGATGGTCAACCGCCAGGTTCTGGCGAAAATGCTGTTCCAGGAATATGATGTCTTACAGGCGGAAAACGGAAAAGCGGCACAGAAAATTCTAAAAAAGAAGGGGAAAAACATCACGGCCATTCTGCTTGATCTGGTTATGCCCATCATGAATGGTTATGAGTTTTTAAAGTGGCTCAAAGACACGGAATATTCATGCCTCCCGGTGATTGTGCTGACCGGTGAGCACGACACGGAGTGTGAGCAGAAGGCGCTGGACTGCGGAGCGTGGGATTTCGTATCCAAGCCGTATCGGCCCAGCGTGCTGCTCAGCCGACTGCGCAACGCCATTGCACGCAGCCAGATGTATCTGCTGGACAAACTGAAATATATGACGGAGTATGATACCCTGACCGGCCTGTATAACCGTTCATGGTTCTTTGAGGAGACCCGGCGCATGCTGGACAAGCATTCGGATGAAAAGTTTGTTTTTGTGCGGTTTGATATTAACCATTTCCGGTTGCTCCGTTCCTTTGGAGGAGAGACGGAAAGCAATCAGATGCTGCAATATCTTGCGGGTGTTCTGCGGGAGGTGCTGGATCATAAACGCCACTGTACATATGGTAGGGTGGAGGCGGATATTTTCTGCTTCTGCGAGCCATACGACGAAGCGGGGCTACAGGAACAGATTGGCGCGTTCCACCAAAAACTGCAACAATATGACGCAAATTTGTTTCTGGAACCATCTTTTGGCTTTTTTGTGGTGGATGATCCCAAGCTGCCGGTAGAGGCCATGCTTGGACGGGCGACCATGGCGGCAGGCGAGTGCAAGCGGCGCTATCTGGACTGCGTAGCCCGCTATGACCGGAACATGGATGAGCGGATGTGCTGGGAGCAGTTTATCCTGGAGGAAATGCAGCCGGCACTGGATGCCGGACAGTTTGTGGTATATTTTCAGCCCAAGTTTGACCTGAAGTCCAACCTGCCCTGTGGCGCGGAGGCGTTGGTGCGCTGGGAGCATCCCCAGCGTGGGCTGATTACGCCGGGACGCTTCATCCCGATTTTCGAGCGGAACGGCCTCATCGGAAAGCTGGATTATTATATGTGGGATACGGTGTGCCGCCTGCTCAGAAAGTGGCTGGATGAGGGGTGCGCGCCTGCCCCGGTTTCCGTCAATATTTCCCGCGCCGATATGTATAATCCCAAACTGGCGGAACAGCTGAACGATCTGGTGAAAAAATATGATGTCCCGCCGGCGCTGCTCAATCTGGAACTGACGGAAAGCGCCTATATGGATGATCCGGACATGATGGAGAAAACAGTGCAGAACCTTCAGAAATCCGGATTTCTTGTGATGATGGATGACTTTGGAAGCGGCTATTCTTCCCTAAACATGCTCAAGGATATTGCTGTGGATATGCTAAAGGTCGATATGAAATTTTTGTCCGGCAACAAAAGCCAAAATGACCGGAGCGAGCGCATTTTGGCTTCAGTTATCCACATGGCTGGTTGGCTGAACCTACCCGTGATTATGGAGGGTGTGGAAACCCGGCAGCAGGCGGAGTTTCTGCGGAATGTGGGGTGCGAATACGCTCAGGGTTATTATTTTGCCCAAGCCATGCCGACCGCCGACTATGAGGAACTGATACACAAAAAGACGTGCCGCCCCATACCGCGGCCCGCCCCGTCTGACAGTGTTTGCTTGGTCGCGGATATGATCTGGGCGGAAAATCCTCAGGTGGAGTTGCTCCTTCGCAGTATCCGGCATCCCGTGGTAGTCTATGAATTCCAGAATGACATCATAAATCCGCTGTATTTTAATGAGACCTATACCAGATGGTTTAACCGACGCGGTAGAGGAAACCGGCCGTTGTTCAGCCAGCTTGACGCCAAAGACCAGAAGAAACTTTTGACGGCATTTCGGCGGGCGGCCGGCCAGACGGGCGCGGCGGAATGCAACTGTCTGTGGCGGGATGATAACGGGGACCAGAGATGGCTGTGGCTGGAGCTGAACTACATTGGCGATAATTCCGGCAGCGCCATTCTGGTTGGGATATACACGGACTTTACACGAATGAGGACGGAAAAGACAGGGGATTCCTAGAGAGCGGATGATCGGCAGGTAAAGTGCGGCGTGCATTTTTCGCCCCCACGGCGATACTAAATGCCCGTAAGAAGGGAATTCACGTCAAAATACACTGCCTGAGCGTTTTCCTCTGCTGCATCATGGCTTGATACAGTTCCGGCACGCCGTCCAGGCGGCCGGCACGCAGGGGCTCGACCATGCTGCAGATGATTTTGTACAGCGGTGTCAGACCCAGATTGGCCGCCACGCCTTTGAGCATGTGCGAGGTTTCAAAGGCGCCGCGGACATCGCAATGTTTTAGCTGGGCTGCCAGCATTTCAAAGCCCTTGTCCTGATAAAAGGCCGCCAGGCAGTCCCGATAGAACCCCTCATCTTCCAGCATCCGTTCCAGAGCGCCCCGTGTATCACAGCCCCAGTCGGCAAGCCGCCGAATAAAATTGCTTTGAGCCATATGATGTTACCCCCTTTTAATAATAAATCCGGTACCCCGTCCCGCTACAGCCATCATACCGGGGGGAAGAAACGGCGGACGGGTCCGTATCAGAGAAATTCGGCCAGAGTTTGATACAGCAGCGCAGGTTTTATGGGCTTGGCCAGATGGGTGTTCATGCCGGCTGCACGGGTCTGATCCCGGTCCTGCCGAAAGGCATTCGCGGTCATGGCAATAATAGGGATGGTATGGGCGTCCGGGCGGTCCATGCTTCGGATAAATCTGGTCGCCTCAATGCCGTCCATGACCGGCATGCGGATATCCATGAGAATGACGTTGAACCAGTGCGGCGGTGCGGCGTAAAACTGCCGTACACCCTCCTGACCATCCCGTGCGCAGGTGACCAGAACTCCTTTTTTTTCCAAGAGACGGGTGGCAACTTGAATGTTGAGGGGATGGTCCTCACACAACAGGACACGCTTCCCGGACAGGATGCCGTCATAGCGGCTGCAGTTGGCGCGCTCCGTTTCCGGCTGTCTAGAAGGGGGCGGACAGGGGGGCAAATCCAGCTCGACCGTGAATCCGGTACCCCGTCCCGGCACACTGTCTACCTGGATAGTACCCTCCATCAGTTCAACCAGATTTTTGACGATTGCAAGGCCGAGACCGGTGCCGGAGGTCCCCGTGACGCCGCTGGCATTTTCCTGTGTGAACGGTTCAAACATATGCGACTGAAATTCCGGACTCATACCAATGCCGGTGTCCCGAATGAAAAAACGTTTCCGCAACCGTTCCCCGTGAGCCGGCATGGGAAGAATGGAAAATGTGATCTGCCCGCCGTCCGGCGTAAATTTAACCGCGTTGGAGAGAAGATTAAAGAAAATCTGATTAAACCGCAGCTTGTCCAGAAGCACCCATCCAATATCCCGGGCGGTGATGGAAAATGTGATCTGCTTCTGTGCGCACAGCGGGCGGAATAAGGTTTTTACCTGCCGGACAAAATCCCGCAGGTTATAGGGTTCCGGGTAGAGAATCAGCACTTTGCTCTCAATTTTGGACATATCCAGAATGTCATTGATGAGACCCAGCAGAAATTGGCTGGATTCCTCTATTTTGGACAGGTAGTCCGCGATAACCGCCGGGTTGTCCGTTTCATCCCTGGCCAGTGCGGTCATGCCAATAATAGCGTTCATGGGAGTACGAATATCGTGACTCATGCGGGACAGAAATTCCGACTTGGCCGCATTGGCCCGCTTGGCCGCCTGAAGCGCCTCCGTTATGCGCTGTTTGGAACGTTCCTCTCTGGAGATAATATCCGAAATGTCACGTACGGTAAGCAAAACGGTCTGCCGGGTCTGGTTAAGGTAGGCGAACCGGAACAGCTTATAGCAGATGCGGCCTTCCGGTGAGGGAAGCTGGTACAGACGCTGATAGGTGGGGTTAGAATTAAGTTGCTGAAGTACGGTTTCCAGGCACAGCGACCGCAGCGCCTCCTGCTGCTTTTTTGGAGGGAAGAAATGACAAACGTACCGTTTGATGGACTTGCTGTATGGGACATCTTCCCGGAAAACGCTGCCCTTTGACGCAAAACGGAAAAAGGAATCGCTACCCGCTTCAATACAGAGAAGGAAATCGTAATCCTGTGCTACGACCTGATGGAGCATGTCCTCCATCAAAATCTTCCTGGAGATATCTTTTTCTGCAAGAAACGCGATCAGATCATGGGTATCTGGATGCCTGCGCAGCGTAATTCGGAATTCCACCCATAAAAAACGGCCTCTGGAGTCGGAAAGAGGCAGGACCATGTTTAGATGATGGTTGCCGCATGCCAGCTCCCGTTCCAGATGTTCCGGGGAGAGAAGGTCCGCGAACCGCTGCCGGGATGTTTCATCCGGAAAAGCAAAGGCGGTACGCCGCCGCAGTTCCTTCAAAGTCATGCCCACATATAGCTGGCCGGAGAGCGTTTTTCCCGTAAAATACTCCAGTAGATCACTGGAAAGATTAAGACAGAGGATGCACAGGCACTCGTCGGAGAGCGCCTGAATGTCCCGGACCTCTTCCTCATAACGAGGGGAGAGCGCCCCGTGCGCCTTTTTTTCTTGAAACGCAGCCTTTTTCCGGTGGTCCATGTCGGAGTAAACACCGTAGTAATAGACGGACCCGTTTTGATCTATGTAGGGGTTGGCGATTAGGCTGACCCAATGCCATGAGCCGTCCCGGTGGCGGAGGCGGTATTCACAATGGAGTTCCCCGCGGCGGGTGCATACCTCCGCCACGGCGCGGCGAAAGGACTCACGGTCATCTGGATGAACCATGTCGGGGAATTTGTTTTCCGGAAGCGCCGGAACATCTTCCGACGTATAACCCATGAGGCGGTAAACGCCTTCGCTGCTGAAGATATTGACGAATTCCGCTGAAGTGAGCCGGTGGATGGAAATCCCTCCGGGGATAACGGCGCCCAGCCCCACTTCATGGGTTCTCGGTATTTCCCGAGTGAAATCGGTTGTTTCGCTGACCAGATCATTCGAACCGGCGTCGGCAAGCTGTACCGCGCAGTATCCCGCCTGAATGGGGTAGCACTGAATACTCAGGCGCCGGTTGGCGCAATGGCTGTACCCAATATCGGAGCCGGGTACTCCGCTGGAATCTACCCGCTGGCACAGCAGGACCAGCCGGTTTAAAAATGCGTTTTCAGAACCGGAAAGAACCGCTCCGGACAGGGAGCCGGCTGGATGACCGATCAGTTCCGACAGTGCTTGATTGCCATAATCCAGGGTATATGCCTCCGCTTGTATGTGCAGGATTCCGAAGGCAACGGGACTGCGGTCAAAACAGACTTTATAGGGGGAAAAACTGTTTTTGTCCATATTGCTCACTCCTGATGGCATCGGGCGACCGGAAAAAGGATCTGTGATATGTGCTCCGAAATGCAGATAAAACTTCTCTAAAATCATATCATAAATTAATACGAAATAAAATGCTTAATCCATGAAATGCGGTTAATTCCATGGGTCTATGAGCAGAATCCGCCCGCGGGAGACCTCATGCTCCGGCGGGCGGATTCCTTGATGCAGTTCAAAACGATTTCCTAAAGGTGCTCGGCAAAAATACGGCTGCGGTCACCGTCCACGCGGCGTTCCCGCCCGGCGGCCGGCAGCGGAATGAGCTTTACCGCCTGCTTTTCATCGGTGGTGTCGCGAAAGCAGGCCAAATATGTGGAGCCGCCCATACACAGCAGCAGCATGCAGGTCCAACGCGGATGATCCTCGGGACCGGTCCGATATTCCGTGATGCACGAACTTGGCGTTTGCCCGCGCCTGAAAAAGGCAAAGGCATCCCGTACGCGCTGTGCGTCATCTCGGGAAAGGGCTTTTTTGCACTGATCCGTCATCCACTTTTCCAGCGGAACCGGCGACCGGGAGGGGAGGATACCGGCGCAATCGTATGCCAGTAAAATGACGGTGCCGCGTTCCAGGTCCAGTTCGTAGATCTCATGGTAAATGCCGAACAATGCGCCGCTGTATCGCTGCAGTTCATCCTGCCGCTGTTTAGTGATGTCGGTAAAGACGCATTGGAGCGCCTCGGAGCTGTCGCTGAAGTGGATTTTCTGGATCAGCATGCGCAGCCAGCGCACTTTTCCGTCCCAACGGATGATGCGATGTTCAAAATCTACGGGTTTCCCCTCCAAAGCCCTTTGCACACAGGCATCGGCCAGCGGCACGTCGTTGGGATAAAGAATTCTGAGCCTGCCGGTGCTTCCAATGCTGTCCAGGCACTGCGCCTTATTTTCATAGCCAAAAATACGCCACGCCGCACGGTTGCAACTGAGAAGTGTGAGCACCCGGTTCTTCACGGTGTACCGGATAATACCGCACGGTACCGTGTTATACAGGGAGTGTAGAAACAGGCGCTGCTTTTCCAGCTCGGCCGCCTGCGTCTGGCTCAACAGCTCGGCCTGCACTTGCTTGTTGATGTCGATCAGGATAGCGCTGGTCAAAATGGAGTGGGCCCCGCGATACATCACGCGGCCCGTGAGCTGCACCCAGCGCCAGCCACCGCCCTTACAAATGTGCCGGTACTTATAGTTGAGAAGGGATTTGCGCCCCTTTATGGTACATTTAAGTTCCATTTTATATTGCCGAATATCATCAGGATGGACGGTGCGCAGAGGGTGGGTGGAAAACTGCTCCGCATATTCTGCACGGCTGTACCCGAACATGGCGGCGGCAGTATCATTAAAATAGATCATATGGATGTGGTCGGAAATTTCAAAATTTATAATGCCGCCCGGCACATTGCTTATAACGGTGGATAATTCCCGAGAGAGGCGGATATTTTTTGTCATCAGCTGCCTGCGCTCCGTGATATTTTCCACCGAGATATAAAAAGTATAACGGTTTACATTGTGCGCAAGATACCGCACCCGGACCATGGTCCAGATATCTCGTCCATTTGGACGCAGCGGTTTACTCCGAAGTTCACACTGCGTTTCCTTACCCAGTTCGATCGCGCTTTCGAGCGCCTGAATAAAAATTTCACGGTAGCTGCCATAAAGCCGATCCAGAATATGGAGCTGGCAGTCGAGGTATTCTTCCCGGGTTGTTCCCAGCACGTCAAAGTATTTATCGTTCAGGCGCAGGGCCTCCACATGATCGCCCTCATATTCCAGAATGGCGGCGCCTCCCACGAAACTGTTGAACAGAAGTGTGGCCTGCGTGGAGGCGTCCAGAAAGTCCGCCGCACCCCGGATATCCGTTCCAGGTTCCGGCTCTGCCTCCTCCGCCGCCGGCAGTAGCTGTGGGTCCACAGTTAGAAGCTGTTCATATTCTTCGACCGGCATGGGCTTAAAAAAGTAAAAGCCCTGCATCAAAAAGCAGCCGATGCTCTTGAGATAGTCGGCCTGTTGCTGCGTTTCCACGCCCTCTGCGATGACCCACAGCTTAAGCCAGTGCGCCATGCGTACGACAGAGCTGAGAATGCTGCCGCCCCGTGACTTGTTTCCGCTCTGGCTGACGAATTTCATATCCAACTTGAGGACATCCACCGGAACGTCCTTGAGCGTGTTCAGGGAGGAGTAGCCGGAGCCGAAATCATCCATTTCCACCAGAAAACCATGCGCGCGCAACTGCTCCACCACCTCGATAAGCTGCGCCGGATTATCCATGTAAGCGGATTCCGTGATTTCCAGCCGCAGAAGCTCCGGAGTCAGCCGGTATTTTTCCGTCAGCGCGAGAATGGTGGACACCAGGTCCGGAAAATAGATGTCGCGGCGGGAGAGATTCACGGACACCGGGACAACGGCGATTTTGCTGTCGAGCCACTTGCGCAGCAAAATACAGACCTGCTCCCAGACATAGGCGTCCAGGTGGGTGATAAAACCGCTGCGCTCAAAGGTTGGAATGAATGTGGCGGGCGACAGGACCCCGCGCTGCGGATGATGCCAGCGTACCAGCGCCTCCGCAGCCGCGATTTTTCCCGTTACATAATCATACTGGGGCTGAAAGTAAATATGAAACTGCCCGTCCGTCAGGGCCGGACACATCTCCCCGGCAATGATTTGCTCATTCAGCAGGGCGGAACGCATGGATTCGTCGTAATAAGCGAACCGCTGGTTGAAGCTGCCCTTGATGGAGTGCAGCGCCAGCAACGCCCGGTCACACATCAGAGAAATCTCCAGGGAACGGTTAGCCACCGGATAAATGCCCAGCCGTACGACAAAGCCGAAGCTGGGGTAAAGCCGGGAGAGAAACTGATTGATTTGCCGGACCATGGCGGCGGGGTTGAAGCCGTCGGCCTTCCTGCACAGGACAAAATGGTCCGCCTCCCAGTGCCCATAGAGCGTGTGACCCGCCCGGCCGCGGAGGGTATGACGGTACAAGCTCCCGATACTGGCCAAAAGCGCGTCCCCCGCCTCCGTTCCAAAGGTGTCATTGAAGATCTTGAACCGGTCGATGTCCCAGCGCAGAATCACAAAGCTCAGGTCCGGGCGCTTCTGCAGCAGTTCTTCCGCCTTCCGGCAAAAGACCTGACGGTTGAAAATGCCGGTCTTTTCATCGATTTCGGACAGGCGAAGCAGTTCCTTCCGCTGGCGAAGCTTCAGCTCGTACAGCCGGTTCTGTTCGGAGACGCGGATCAGCTCCATGCGGCTGATGATATTGCGCAGACGGTGAAGCACAACCTGCGGATGGACCGGTTTAACGATCACATCCACCGCGCCGCAGTCCAGGGACCTAATTTGACTGGACAGATCATCGGCAGCGGTGATGACCATGACGGGAATCTGGGCCCATACGCTGTTTTTATGCATCGCCTCCAGTACGCTGTAGCCGTCTAAAGCGGGCATCATGATGTCAAGAAGAACGGCCGATACTTCAGGCAGACGGGTTAGCATTTCCAAAGCCTGAGCACCATCCCC
Source organism: Intestinimonas sp. (assembly GCA_022653075.1). GTDB lineage: Bacteria > Bacillota > Clostridia > Oscillospirales > Oscillospiraceae > Intestinimonas. The sequence continues at coordinate 27,665 of JALCSB010000007.1, read as the reverse complement.
CGCAGTTTCCACCTGGTATTCCCCGGCGAAGATCCGGGCGAGAAGAGCCCTGTCAACGGGAGCGTCATCTACAATCAGAATGGTTGGTTTGTCTGGCCTGTCATTCATCGTGTCAGCTCACCTTTCAGCATGGAGTGTTCGGCAGCGGGCCGGCTGAGCCGGCCCGGATAAGATGGAACAGGAAAAAGTGACCCCCAATTGTGGCAGGCCGTGCCAGAGAGCTGAAGACTGCCAGTTGGCGGTATGAAGAGAAAGAACCAGAGAATTCTCACAAAGAAAGGAGAAAATAGAAACCACTTTTTTGATATTATACCATATATGGCGCCGTATGGTAACCTCCTTTTCCCACATATTCAGAAACCATGCAGTGAATTTATAACTTATTCCCGTAAAAAAACACCCCGCCGGCATTTGCCGCGGGGCGCAGGAAAAGACTCCTACAGAGATTATGGTGCCGATTCCTCCAGAGCCAGACTGGCTGCGGGGAACGGCGCCAGAGCGCGGGGCAAAATGCCCATGACATAAGCGATAAGAACGCCATAGTTGGTGATATAGGTGCCCTGTTCCCGGACCAGATCCATTCGGTACTGCATTTCCCGGCGGTTGAGCATACAGCCGCCGCAGTGCACGACCACAGCATATCCGGAGGTGTCCTTTGGGAAGCAGGCGCCCGACGACCATACAAATTCGATTTCACCGCCGGCAATCTGGCGAATCCAACGCGGAATTTTAACGGTTCCGATATCGTCCGACTGACGATGATGGGTGCAGCCCTCCACAATTAGGACTTTTTCACCCGGTTTAAGCCGCTCAATACGCCGGACGCCCCGCACCATTTCCGCCAGATCCCCCTTCTGCCGGGCAAACAGGATGGAGAAAGAGGTCATGGGGATTTCCGGAGGTGTGTCGGCCGAGACCTTGAGAAAAGCCTGTGAGTCGGTAATGACAATAGCCGGCGGCTGACTGAGCCGTTCCAGGGTCAGTTTCAGCTCATGCTCCTTGGTGATAACAGCGATGGCGTCGCTCTCAATGATATCCCGGATGGTCTGCTGCTGAGGAAGAATAAGCCGGCCTTTAGGCGCGGCTTTGTCAATGGGCGTGACCAGCACCGCTGTGTCGCCCGGATGGATAAGATCCCCCACCAGCGCGGGTTCCGCATCCTCGAAGTGGGAGTTTGCCACGATCTGGTTTTTGACTTCGCCGATACCGTAGCCGGTAACGGTACTGGCACAGACCAGAGGAATTCCGGCCAGCCGTATGAGTTTTGCCAGAGCTTCTTCCCCGGGCGCACCCCGGTCACACTTATTGACCACGCATATGGCCGGAATCTTTCGCCGCTGCAGTTCCTCAATAAAATCGGATTCAAACCGGGTGATGCCGGCCGCGGCGTCCACGACGACAACTGCAAGATTGCACTTGCGCAGGACCTCATAGGATTTTTCCACCCGCTTAGCGCCCAGATCCCCTTCGTCGTCCAGCCCTGCGGTATCGACAAAAGCCACAGGTCCGATGGGCAGAAGCTCCATGGCCTTGTAAACCGGGTCCGTGGTAGTACCGGCCTGGGGTGAGGTCAGAGCGATGTTCTGGCCGGTAAGGGCGTTAATTAAGGAGGACTTGCCGGCGTTGCGCCGGCCGAACAGGCCGATGGTAAACCGGCTGGCCATGGGCGTGGTGTTCATCGTTTCCATATGGGTTATCCCTTTCCTGTAAAAAATCCCGGAGCGGTTAGACGTTCCGGCCGCAGAATCTCATCCAGCGTGCTTTGATCCAACAGGCCGCTTTCCAATACGACCTGCCGGACGGTTTTACCGGTGGCCCGGCATTGTGCCGCCACCTCCGAAGCCTTGTCATAGCCGAGATAGCCGGTCAGCGCGGTGGCCAAAACGAAGCTGTCATGGAGCGTCCGGGAGCAGACCGTCCGGTCGGCCTGTATTCCGTCGATACAGCGGCTGATAAACAGCGGGAGTGTATTTTGCAGCAGGTCCAGCATCTCCAGCAGGTTTTTGGCAATCAGCGGCAAAAATGCGTTCAGCTCCAGTTGGCCCGACTGAGCCGCCAGGGTGATGGCCAGGTCGTCGGCCATCATCTGAAACGCCACCTGGTTAACGGCCTCGCACATCACAGGGTTTACCTTGCCCGGCATGATGGAGGAGCCGGCCTGTACGGCGGGCAGGCGGATCTCTCCGATCCCCGCCCGGGGACCGGAAGCGAGCAACCGCAGGTCGTTGGCGATTTTGGACAGGTTGACGGCCGAGGATTTCAGCAGGCCGGAGACCTCCACAAAGACATCACAGTTTTGTGTGGGGTCCATCATGTATTCCACTCGGGCCAGCCCTATGCCGGTCAGGTCCCGCAGCCGCTCAATCATGGTGAAGATATACGCTTTTGGGGCGTTGATACCCGTCCCCACGGCGGTGCCGCCGATATTCACCTGGCGCAGCCGCTCCTCCGCCTTATAGAGACGCCAGCGGTCCCGGGACACCGCCTGGGCCCATGCGCCGAATTCCTGCCCCAAGGTTACCGGCACGGCGTCCTGAAGCTGGGTGCGGCCCACTTTGACCACGTCGGAAAATTCCTTCTCTTTTTTCTGCAGCGCGGTCTGAAGAGCTGCAAACTGTTCGGAGACGGGCTTCAGCAGGCGGATAGCCGCGATACGAACGGCGGTGGGGAATACGTCGTTCGTGGACTGATGCAGGTTCACATGATCCAGCGGATGGACGACGGAGTAGTCACCTTTCTGCCCGCCCAGCAGCTCGATAGCACGGTTGGCGATCACCTCGTTGGCATTCATGTTGGCCGAGGTGCCGGCGCCTCCCTGCATGCAGTCCACCACGAACTGATCCCGCAGCCCGCCGGCGATGATTTCGTCACAGGCTCGGGCGATGGCGTCCGCGCGCGCCGCGTCCAGGGCGTGGATCTGACGGTTGGTGAGGGCCGCCGCCTTTTTGACCGTAGCCAGCGCCCGTACCAGCTCAGAATGGATGGGGGTTCCGGTGATGGAAAAATTCTGTACGGCCCGGGCCGTATGAATTCCATAGTAGGCAGCTTCATCCACCGGCAACTGGCCAATGAGGTCATGTTCCGTTCTCATGAGCATCCTTCCTTTTCCTGTAAAACCGGCTGGGCTATCGTCTGAAAAACAAAAACGCCCTCTCCCACGAAAAAGATAGGGAGAGAGCGTGGCAGATAAAAACTGCGACCAATGCGCGCTTCCCGTTTGGAAAAATACCTTACGGTCAGGCCATACCGGCGAACGCGGCGGCCGGAGGAGACCGCTTTTTGTAACGTTCTTTTTTTCATTGTAACACCGGAGATGGTATTTGTAAAGCGGGCGGGGCTGTGCCCCATGGAATGCCTGATAAAGAAGGAGACCTCCGGTCGAACCGGAGGTCTCCTCAGGCAGGGAGAGAAATAGAGCAAGTGGAACAATAGGTAGAATCAGATTATTTTTTCCACTCGAATACGCCGCGGTTCAGGACCGCCTTGCCGGTATTGCAGTTCATAAAGCGGAAATAGGCAACACCGTCGCCGATCTTCCACAACTGCAGCTTGACTGGCGTGTCGGGCAGCAGCATGGAGCTCATCTGAGCGGCCATACGGGTCATGCGCTCCGGTTCACCGGGAATCAGCGCGGCGATGGCGTTGCGGCAGGAGAAGCCAAAGGAGCACAGGCCCTGCATGATGCTGGTTTCCAACCCCATCTTTTTGGCGTATTCGGGGTCTACATGAATGAGGTTGGTATCGCCGGTCAGGCGGTACAGCAGGTTCTGCACCGGGCTGATATAGTCGTCGATTTCAATATCCGGGTCCCGGTCGGGAATCACAACCGAGCTTTTGGGCATGGGCTGACCGCCGAAGCCGCCGGCCTCATGGAAGAAGGTCGTGGAATAGTTGGTGCATACGTCGTTGCCGGCCTCGTCGCGAACCTTGACTTTGGTTTTCACGACGGCGCCTTTACCATCACCGCGGTCAAAAACGTCGGTGATCTCGTCCTGCCACTGGAAAGTACCTTTGATGGGATCAATGGGCCGGTGCATGATGATCTCGTGATCCATATTCAGAAAAGAAGTAGTGGGCTTAATAATTTCATCGGCTAACATGGAGGCGGGCAGAGGCATCCACTGATAAGGACGGACATTGACGGTACCCCAGTAGGGGACGGTGCCGTAGGTGGGGATGGCCTTGAGGTACTTTTCGTAGGTGTACTGCAGGTCCTCACGCTTGGCACCCACTGCCAGCGCGTAAAGGGCGATATCACGCCAATTATACTCTAAATAACGCGGCTCCATTTTCTTGCCGACCAGGACGTCTGCTAAATTGATTTTTTCCATGATAATACATCCTTTCTTTCAAAATAAATTGATGATCGGATTGGACTTTTGGCTACGGATCCATTATGCACAAAGAATGGCGGCGACAAACACCATGATCGTGGGGATAGTTGGCTGTGTGACAGATGCCGAAACAGGCCGCTTTATTTGAGCAGTGCCCGGGAGATGACCACCTTGTGAATTTCCGAGGTGCCCTCATAGATTTCGGTGATTTTAGCATCGCGGTACATGCGCTCAATGGGATAATCCCGCATGTAGCCGTAGCCGCCGTGAATCTGAAGGGCCAGATTGGTGACGTACCGGGCGTTCTCCGAGGCGTTCAGCTTGGCCATGGCCGCCTCCTTGGTGTGCGGCAGACCGGCGGACTTCCGATAAGCGGCATAATAAGTCAGCCACTTGGCGGCTTCCGTCTTGGTGGCCATATCGGCCAGATACCACTGAATGCCCTGCAGGGCCGCAATGGGCTTACCGAACTGGATGCGCTGATGCGCGTATTCAATGGAGGCCTCCAGCGCGCCTTCGGCAATACCAACAGCCTGCGCGGCGATACCGATCCGGGCGCCGTCCAGTGCGATCATGGCATAATTAAAGCCCTTGCCCTCTTCGCCGATCAGATTTTCCTTGGGCACGCGGCAGTTGTCAAAGACCAACTCGGCGGTCTCGGAGCCGTGCAGGCCCATTTTATCCTCCACTTTTCCGATGGTGAAACCTGGAGTGCCCTTTTCCACAATGATGCAGGACATACCCTTGATCTTTTTCTCCGGTTGGGTCAGGGCGATCAGGGCGATATACTGGGCCCGGGCGCCGCCGGTGATAAAGCACTTGGTACCGTTAATGACATACTCGCCGGTGGCCTCGTCCAAAATGGCGGTGGTGCGGGCGGAGCCTGCGTCGGAGCCCGCGCCCGGCTCAGTCAGGGCGAAGGCGCCCAGGCAGCCGTTGGCCAGCTTGGGCAGATATTTCTTTTTTTGCTCCTCACTGCCGAACTTCAGCAGGATGGAGGGACACACCATATGGACGGACAGGGTGCCTGCGGTGGAAGCGCACTTCTTGGCGATTTCCTCCACAACGATGGCCTTGCCAATGTCGTCGCCGCCTGAACCACCGTACTCTTCCGGAATGCACAGGCCGGTGAAGCCCATTTCCGTCATGGTGTCGAACAGATCCTGAGGAAATTCCCCGTTTTTGTCGATATCCGCCGCTCTGGGGGCCACGGACTTCTCCGCGAAGTCGTGAGCCATTTCCTGCAGCATTTCTTGTTCTTCCGTCAGCTTGAATTCCATAATCCAATACCTCCCTATTAATTCATGGTTGAAGCCCTCAGAGCTTCAGGCCCATCTTCTCGTGGCGGAATGCGGGTGTCCATCTTCCTGATCCGGAGGCTGAAACGCCATTTCTGATAGGATGTCCCTTTCCAGATCCGCACCGGGGGCAGCCTCAAGGAGCACATGCCCTTACGGTCTTTTTGAACACGGCATGTTCCGTGATGTAAAGAGCGTCCTGGCCGGTTTCGGAGGCGTATGCACCAGAGAAAATGAGCATATGGATTGGCCAACACATTTACAACTCTATTGATTTAAGCTAAATTCATGCCAGATTCTTTTCATCATAAAATTTTAACCGGTGAAAAATTCCGCAAATGCCTGTGCTTGTAAGGGGGAATTTTTTTAGAAAATTATTTTATAATTCATTTTTTTCAGTTTAAACGGCTTATAATGTGTGTCAAACAGGATAAAACGTGTTAAAAAATACACACTTGAGCGGGGCACTGGGAGAACGGCTCAAGTGTGCGCTTGAAATATATGCGGCGTCTGTTTATAATTAAACTAACAGATTAAACAGAGATAAACGAAAAGAGGGGAATGTTCATGACGGAAGATCACAGATATCGGCTGATTTTTGAAGAATTTCTGGACAAAACCGAAGATGGATTTATTGTGGTAGATGCTAATGGGGTTATTACCGATATCAACCAAAATTACTGTGATTTTCTGGCAAAGAAACGAGAGGATGTAATTGGAAAACCCATTCGTCAGATTATTACCACCACCTCCATGTACGATGTGCTCCAGCGCAGGCATCGGGGCGACGGCGGGAACGGCGTGTATATTCAGCCCTACTGCGTGGGCGAAACCCGGGACCAGTCGGAAAATTACGCAGTGGCCAATCGCTTTTGCTTCTTTGACGAACACGGTACGCTGTTGGGTGCGGCCGCCCATATGAAATTCCGGCAGCGGGCTATGGACACGGCAAAAGAGATTTTGGATATGGAGCTGAAGTATTATAGAGAGGAATACCAGAACAGTACGTCGGTGGGCGGCGGTTTTGACGGATTCCTTGGTTCTGATCCGAAGCTGCTGGAGCTGAAGCGGACGGCCTCACGTATTGCGAGAACCGATTTTTCCGTGCTTATTACCGGTGAAACCGGCACCGGGAAAGAGGTGCTGGCCCGGGCGATTCACGGGGAGAGCCCGCGAAAGGGCGGCCCGTTCATTTGCATTAACTGTGGAGCGATTCCGGAAAACCTACTGGAATCAGAGCTTTTCGGATATGAGGAGGGCGCGTTTACCGGGGCGAAAAAAGGTGGAAAACCGGGAAAATTTCAGCTTGCTAACCACGGAACACTGTTTTTGGACGAGATTGGTGATATGCCTTTCCCACTTCAGGTTAAAATTTTGCGCGCCCTTCAGGAGCGGGAGATCGAGAAGGTGGGCGGCGGTGTCCCCACGCCGGTGGATGTGCGCGTGATTGCCGCCACCCGGCAGGACCTTCAGCAGATGATGGCGGAGGGCACCTTCCGGGAGGACCTCTATTACCGGCTTGCGGTGATCAATCTGGAGACGATTCCCCTGCGGGAGCGGCCGGGGGATATTCTGCTGCACGCCAACTATTTTTTGACGGAACTCAATAAAAAATATAAGACCAAAATTATTTTTTCCGACCAGGTCAGGCGCTGCCTGCAGCGGTATAGCTGGCCGGGTAATGTGCGGGAACTGCAAAACGTGGTCTCCAGTGCCTATGCCTCCTGTGATGAACTGCTGGTGGATGTGGCCGACTTACCTGCAAAGATTACGGATCTGCACCGGTATGATCCGCGCCTGCACAGCGTGGCCAGCAGGCTGGCGGACACCATGGATGCCTATGAGGCCGCTGTTATCCGGGAGGCCCTGCGCCGCAATGGGCAGAATGTGCGCGCCACGGCCGCCGAGCTGGGTGTGGAGCGGAGCTTGCTGTACAAAAAAATGAAGCGCCTGAATATTTCGATTCAGCGCTCCATTGTCTGAGAAATGAAAATATAAAAAAGCGGCCGCGGCAAACTTTGCCGCGGCCGCTTTAATTAAACATAAGGAAATTACTTTTTCGCGCCCTGCTTGGCCAGCTCTTTGAGCGCGTCGCGATAGGACAGGTTTACGCGTCCCTTTTCGTCAATTTCGGTGACCTTGACCCAGATCATGTCGCCGATATTGACCACATCCTCCACCTTTTCCACGCGGTGGTCGGCCAGCTTGGAGATGTGAACCATACCGTCCTTGCCGGGGGCTAATTCCACAAAGGCGCCGAAATTCAGAATACGGACCACCTTGCCATAATAAAGCTTGCCCACCTCGGGGACGAATACGATGGTTTCGATCATCTTCTTAGCGGAGTCGCAGGAGGCCGCATCTTCACCGGAAATGTAGATGGTACCGTCCTCTTCCACGTCCACCTTGGCACCGGATTCGGCACAGATTTTCTGAATAACCTTGCCGCCGGAGCCGATGACGTCACGAATCTTGTCCACATCAATCTTCATCTTTACCATCTTGGGCGCGGTGGCGGCCACTTCAGGCCGGGGCTTGGAGATACAGGGCAACATAACCTCGTCCAGAATGGCGAAGCGGGCATCCCGGGTAATATCCAGAGCCTCCTTGATGATGGCGTGAGACAGGCCGTCATTTTTAATATCCATCTGAATGGCGGTGATCCCCTTCTTAGTACCGGCCACCTTAAAGTCCATTTCACCGTGGAAATCCTCCACGCCCTGGATGTCGATAAAGGTGGTAAAGCCGCCGTTATCGTCCTGAATCAGGCCGCAGGAGATGCCGGCTACCGGCGCGGAAATGGGTACGCCCGCGTCCATCAGAGCCAGAGTGGAGCCACAGATAGAGCCCTGAGAGGTGGAGCCGTTGGAAGAGAGCACCTCGGATACCACACGGATGGCATAGGGGAAATCCTCCACCGAGGGAAGAACCGGCAGCAGTGCGCGCTCCGCAAGAGCACCGTGCCCCTTCTCACGCCGGTTGGTGGAGCGCGCGGAACGGGCTTCGCCGGTGGAGTAGGAGGGGAAATTGTAGTGGTGGATATAGCGCTTTTCGGTTTCCTCCCAGATGGTGTCCATTTTCTGGCAGGCGGAGAGCGTGTTCAGGGTGCATACCGACAGCACCTGAGTCTGACCGCGGGTAAAAAGCCCGGAGCCGTGGACCCGGGGCAGCACGCCCACCTCGGCGGAGAGAGGGCGGATTTCATTCCTGGCGCGGCCGTCCACGCGATGGCCCTCCAGCAGCCAGGCCTTGACGATCTTCTTCTGGAATTTATAGGTGATCTCGTCCAGGTACTTGTCCATCTCCGGATAGTCCTCCAGAAACAGCTCGTGCCAATGCTCGATGAGGGCGTTCCAGCGCTCCTCCCGGACATTCTTGTCGTCGGTATCCATGGCGGCCTTGGCCTCATCCGTGGTGGCGGAGACAATTTTGTCGAACAGCTCCTGATTGAAGTCGGCATGGTCGTAGCTCATCTTTTCCTTGCCGATCTCGGAGACAATCCCGTTAATAAATTCGACTTGCTTTTTAATTTCCTCGTGAGCCTGCACGATCCCCTCATACATGATGTCGTCGGGGATTTCCTTGGCGCCGGCCTCGATCATGACCACCTTTTCCATGGTGGCGGCCACGGTTACGTCCATTTGGGAGGCGTGGCGCTGCGCCTGAGTGGGGTTCATAACAATCTGACCGTTTACATAGCCCACCTCCAGGCAACCGATGGGGCCGGCCCAGGGGATGTCAGAGAAGCTCAGGCAGGCGGAGACACCCACCATGGCGGTAAATTCGGGAGAGCAATCATAATCTACACTCATGACCGTGCAGGTTACCACTACGTCGTTGCGGAAATCATGGGGAAACAGGGGGCGAATGGAGCGGTCGATCACACGGGAGGCCAGGACGGCGGGCAGAGAGGGCTGGCCCTCCCGGCGCATAAAGGAACCGGGAATGCGGCCCACCGCGTACAGCTTTTCCTCGAAGTCCACGGACAAAGGAAAGAAGTCCACCCCGTCCCGGGGGCGGGGCGCGGCGGTGATGGCCACAAGAACAGTGGTTTCGCCGTAAGTGACCATGGCGGAGGCGTTGGCCAGCTCGGCGACCTTGCCCACATCGATGGTGAGGGGCTTGCCGGCCACCTCGGTCTTATAAATCTTATGGTTCGGGAACTGCTTGTGCTTAATAATGGTAGACATATGCGTCCTCCTTTGTGTCTGCACACATCAGAGCCGCAGGGCTTTTAGCATTTGAACACGCATCCGGATAACGCGGGTTCATGTTCAACTGCTAAAAAACGGATAGGCTCTGGTGGTGCGATCAAAACAAAAATAGAAATACTTTCTGCCATGCAGATTTTTGGCCGGTTGAAAAAGGACGGTGCAGTTTCCCACACCGCCCCTTGCAGAACCTGAGTATTAAGATTTTATACAGCCTGTACCTGCTGGCTTCTCTGTGCTTTTTGTTATCTGCGGATACCCAGCTTGGCGATAATAGCGCGGTAACGCTCTACATCCTTTTTCGCCAGATAGTCCAACAGCTTGCGCCGTTTACCGACCATTTTAAAGAGGCCTCGGCGGCTGTGGTTGTCCTGCTTGTGAACCTTTAGATGCTCGGTGAGCTCAGTGATACGGGCCGTAAGAATAGCAATCTGCACCTCGGGAGAGCCGGTATCCTTGGGGTGGGTACGGTTGGCCTCGATAACGGCCGTCTTTTCGTCCTTGCGGATCATGGAAAATCCACCTTTCCAATTCAGATTCCCAGGGCGCTGCGTAACGGGCGGGTGAAAGCCCCGCATGAGAGCGGGCCGGTATCCCGAAACGAAGCGAACGGGGTTAAAGCATGATTTTCATGCTTTAGCAGTCTATCATAGTTTACCACAATTGTAAAGAAAAAAAACAGCTTTTGGTCCCTTTTATCTGGAAAGAAACGGAGAATTCAGCCGTTAAAATCGGCGGGTGTATCGATCGCCGAGGCGCCCATACTCCGAGCCGGCCTCCATTACAGGATTGCCGCTCAGCGGCGCGGTGTCGGCCCGGACGCAAACCCGTATCCCTGATAGGGCGTATAGCCTACTTGCTGATTTCGAGTTGCCGGACCGAAACCTTTGCGCCGATTCCGGGGCCAGAACCCCTTTGGGGGATACATCCGGCATACGAGGCTTCCTTGTCGATTTTTCAATTTTATGGTATAATATTTTGTTAATACAAATGATTCATTGGTTAAGGAGGCGAATCGTGTGGATCATATCATCAAGGTAGGAATAGGGTTTGCAACGGGAAGAAAGCATTTCCAAAGTGTTTTGAGAAGCTATATTTTCAATTGTAAAGAGGCGGGACTGATGGACAACGAAAACATCAGCCTGAATCTGTTTGTCGTATATGATCTTGATTATATGGGCACAAAGTACACCGATTATACGGCGATCAATCCCGATGTCGCGAAATACCTGGACAGCGCGCACTTTATCGGAACGGAAAAAATTAAGGAAGCAGCCAGATCTTTCGTGGGGAAAGGCATCATTAATGAAACAGAGGCTGCCATTATTTTCGAGAAGGGGTACGCCTCCTCCCGAAATATTATTTTATACGAGGCAATTAAAGCAAAGATGGACTGCCTGATTTTTATTGATGACGATGAGTATCCGGTCGCTGTTACTAAAAATGGAGAAACTGCGCTATGGGGCGGGCAGCAGGTGATAAAAACCCATCTGCTGAATATTAAAAATGCCGATATTACGTACGGATATCACTGCGGCTATATTTCGCCCATCCCCAATATTGAGTTTTCTCATGTTATGGCGGAAGATGTTTTCCGGAAATTCATACAAGCCATCAGCAACGACATTATAAATTGGGAAACCATGAAAAAGGTAATGTCAAATGGTGGGATTACCTATGCCGATACCAGTATTCTGATAGAAAAAAGGGTAACTGAAGTACCGGAGATCAACAATGCCAAATTTATTTCCGGCTCAAATCTCTGCATAAATCTTACCCGTCCCGAAAGAGTCTATCCTTTTTTTAATCCTCCGGGCGCGCGGGGTGAGGATACTTTTTTAAGCACTTGCCTGCATGACAGGAAGGTGCTGAGCATACCCTGCTATACATTCCACGACGGCTTTTCCGCCTACAGACATTTACTGGCCGGAGTGCTTCCCATTAAACTGAAACCGATAAGGGCCAATTCCGAAAGGCTTAAAAAACGTTTCTACAATGCCTGTGTCGGATGGATTCGCTACAAGCCGTTATACCTGTATATCACGGACAGGGAACGGTATAAAGAAGAAATAGAAGCTATGAAACAGGAATTGGATCACACGCTTCCTTCCATCTGTAAATACTTTGGATCCAGATCTTTCATGAATATTAAAAAAGAGCTTGAAAAGTATGAAAGAGAAGTGGAAACTCATTATTTGGATTTTCTTAAGGCCCCGGCTGCCTGGCTGAAAATCATAGCAAGCCTGTAAAATATACGGCAACTCACGTGTAAAAGCAAAACAAATCGATTTAAAAGGGACCGGCGGGAGGTTAACCCGCCGGTCCCTTTCCTAATGCGAACGAAGTCCTACTGTACAGAGGCGGCTTTGCGGATGCGCGCCCGCCTCCTATATGCCATCCGCCAGGCCTTCTATGGTTACATTTAAGTATTCCATATCATCCTTTAATGAAATTTCAAATGGGGTTACCTGTTTTCCATCTTCCTGAAAAATTCTGATCAATGGCCTGAGGCAGAAGGACTCGTAATTTTCAATGACCAGCCCAACCCATCCATTGCTCAGTTTTACGGATGACCCGACGGGATAAGGAGCTACCTTCTTCGTAAATACACGGACCACATCCGGATCAAACAGTGTCCCGGAACCACCCATAATGTATTCCACCGCCTCCGATGGACTCAGCGCTTTTCGATAAGGGCGCTCCGAAGTTAACGCATCATATACGTCGGATACAGACGTTATTCTTCCAAATAAAGAGATTTCAGATTTCTTTTTTCCCTTTGGATACCCGCTGCCATCGTACTTTTCATGATGGTCGGCGATGGTTACACGGCTTAAGATCGGCATGTTATACCGATCTACCACGTAGTCATATCCCTTTTGGGGGTGCGTCTTTATGATGTCAAATTCATTTTCGGTCAGTGGACCCTCTTTATTCAGGATGTCCTTGCTGATAAACACTTTCCCAATGTCGTGCAATAGCGCGCCGAGACCTAACTTAATAAGGTCGTCTTTTTTATGATTAAACACGATTCCTATGATAATGGAGAGTACGGCCACATTTACGGAATGAGAATACGTATAGCTGTCAAAGCTCCTTAAATCAATCATATTAAGCATCATGCTTTGATTGCAGAGCAACTCATCCACGATATCCTCAACCTGTCTATTGATATCAAGCCTGTTGTTTGCTTTCCCACCTTGCTGTGCGGTTATGTAGATTTTACTTAATCCGGTCATCGTTTCTCTGCGAAGCTCATCGCTGATTGAATTAACGATTTCGATATCTTTTGAGATATCGTCATCAATATAGATCCCCGGATATCTGAGTCTCCGTATGCTGTCAATGTAACGTCTGCTGAGTGATACTCCGCATGCAAGCATCAGTTCATTATTACCCCGATATAATGGCTTGGCCAGCTGCATGCCTTCCCGCAAACAACTTGTTGGTACAAATCTCATGGCTTATCCTCTTTATCTCTTGAATAATCTTATCTCTATCACAACATCGGCCTATTCTGATAAAACAGCTGCGACATTACAGCGCAGCTTTATGCGTACCCGCCCCATTCATGTCCTGTCTACAACTTGCAAAGCAGATATATTTTACCTCAAAATCATATATAAAGCAAAATATTTGTAAAAAAACCGCAAAAAATATCGTTTCCACTTTAGAATGAGCGGGTCACATTGGTTCTGGGCATTGGGATGGGCATTGCAATCGGCGGGATAAGAATGGCGCCTTAATCTGGGCATGCCCAGGTTAAGGCGCCACCGAAGCAGGCGGAGTGGAAGGAAATGACCGTTAAAACTGAACCTGATTGCGCCCGCCCCTTTTGGCCCGATACAGCATCCGATCTGCCTGCTCAATGAAATCGGGCAGCTGTTCAGGCGCTTTAGGGCGTACGGTTGAAATTCCAAGACTGACGGTTATTTTAGTAACAGAATGAGTGCGGTGGCACGGCACCTCCGTTTTCTCCACACTAGCCCGTAAGCTCTCGGCCGTGGCCAGCGCCGCCCTCAATCCGTCTCCCGGAAGCAGTACGGCGAACTCATCGCCGCCATAGCGGAAGACAAAGTCTGTGGACCCCATTGCGCTTACTAATGCCTTTACGCCGGAGCGCAGCATGACATCGCCCTGAGAATGTCCGTAAGTGTCGTTATATCTTTTAAAGTAGTCGATGTCCAGCATAATCATGCTGATTTCCCGACGCTCTCTAATGGAGCGCACCCATTCATAGTGAATTTGATTGTCAAAGGCGCGCCGGTTGAAGGCCCCGGTCAGGACGTCAATCAGACCCAGCCGTTCAATGGTATGCATCTGCCGGATAATATGGATCTGCGTGTTTACCCGGGCCCTGACAATCGCATTTTTATAGGGCTTTTTGATGTAATCCACCGCACCCAGCAGAAAGCCCTTCTCCTCGTCCTCTTCGCTGTCCAGGCCCGTGATGATAATAACCGGGATGTTGCGGCTTTTCTCATCCTTCTTTAAAGTTGTCAGAACATCAAACCCATTGGCATCCGGCAGAAGGATGTCCAACAGGATAAGATGCGGCTGAAAACTCCGCACCTTCTCCAGCGCTTCCTCGGCTGTAATTGCTTTTTCAACCCGATAAGTATCTTGAAGTATTTCACGGATGATTTGCTGATTGAGCAGGCTGTCTTCAACCACCAGGATTCGATAACACTTGTTCTCCAGCACAATAGTTCCTCCGATATTTTTTTCACAGATTGACCGCTCTGTGCAGTTTTTGTCTTAAACTACCGGCGGCCATATCTTTAATAATTTATAATTGTATCAGAAACCGCGAATATTAACAAGAAATTGTGGCCGATATTTTAACGGTTTTGCCGTACCACGCTGAATAGGCGCAGAGGGGGTTATCTCCGGGACCCTTTCAGTGTGTGCTCCCGGCCTGCTCTGAAACGCCTACTTTCTGGCCCTGCTCCGCACCTATAATGTAGTCCACCAGCTTTTCAAAGGAAATCGCTTTGCTGAAAAGCTGGCCCTGATACTGGTTACAGCCCAGAGTATGAAGAATCCGGCGCTGTTCCTCCGTCTCTACAAATTCCGCCAGCACGTTGTAATTCAGAGATTTACTTAGATATACAATGGACGCTATAATTTCCCGGCAACTGGCATTGGAGCAGATCTCTCGTACCAGGGAGCCGTCCAGCTTGATCGTATGGAAGTGGTATTCTTTCAGATACAGGAGGGAGCTGTGACCCATTCCGAAATCATCCATCTCCAGCCTGATGCCCCCGTCATGGATTGCGCTGAGCGTCTGCTTTATTTTGATGTCATGTTCCAAGGCCACCTGCTCCGTGATCTCCAGCTTCAAAAAATGAGGGTCCACCTTGTGGCGTTCCACGATTCGAAACAGTTCCCTGCAGAATGCTTCATTTTTAAGCTGGGTGGCTGTAATATTCACGGATATGGCAATGGTCCGATACCCACGAGCGTTCAGATTCGCAATGGCGCGGCAGGCCTGCTCGATTACGTAAAATCCAAGCTGATCCATAATGTGGTATTCCTCAGCCAGCGCAATGGCCAACGGGGGATATATATAGCCATAAATAGCGTGCTTCCACCGGAGTAAACCCTCGGCGCAGAAGACTCTGCCGTCATAATCCACCTGGGGTTGGTAGAAAAGCGTAATGTATCCGTCCCGCAGACTGTCGCGCAGGTCCTCTGCCAGCGCCTTTGACAGACTTCCTATGATATCTTGCCGCTCCAGGAGCCGTGGCCTCAGATTACGTCCCTCCGTGTTTTTAAACTCCTGGCACAACCTGTAGTAATTTTTTTTCTGGCGGGAGAATGAGACGATCTGAGAAAGTCTGACAAAGGGAAGATAGCACGCAATTCCCAGAAACAGGTTAAAAAGTTGCAGCAGGCTCCCCCTCAAAGAGCCCGTGGCGTAGTAGCCGCTGATAAAGACGGGGGTAGTCCATTCCACCGTGTGGCAGGTGAAGGGGACCAGCCCCAGGCCCATAGCCGCAAATGAGGTGATCATAAGCAAAATCGGAACCAATAGAAAAGGAATTACATATATCGGATTCAGCACAATCGGAAATCCAAATACAACCAGTTCATTAATATTGAACAGAAGAGGGACCAGGGAGAGCTTTGCGATTCTGCGCTGGTTTTTGTTTCCTTTCAGGATAAAAACTGCAAGAATAAGACAAATCGAACTTCCACAGCCGCCCATCAGGACAAAAGTATCAAAGAACGTTTTAGTGAAAATCTGTGTGGGGGCGAATCCGGCATGCACCAGATTTTGATTAACTGCCAGCGCAGGCACATAAATACTCTGGGCAATGTGCTCCAAAACATTGCCGCCATGGATCCCGAAAAACCAGAAAAAGTGGCTCAGGAAAGTAAACGTCAGTGCGGACAGAAAGTTATTTCCCATGCTGGAAAATAACTTTGACAGTATATGGTAAAGAAAAGCATTGATATCCGTGAAGTGAAAAACCACGTACAGGATCTGATTGACGGCGGCAAATACGGCGATCGTAATCGCTGCCGGAATTACAGCCGACACGGCGTTGCCGAAAGTTACGGAATCCCCGTCCGAGAACGGCTTGATCCGAAACCGCCCGATTGTGCTGAGCCTGTAAAATAACGCGCTGGCCGCAACTGCCGTCAGCATAGCGGCAAATATACCCATGATGCCCAAGTCGGCAAGCTTAAACTCAGCTTTACTCGTCCCCAAAAGGGCCACAAAGGAGCACAGGGCTACGCAGGCGGTAATGATCGGGCTGACGCCGGTATTGCGTCCTTTTGTGAGTTCTACAATGAGGGAGTAGCTGATGCAGACGGCTGTATTAAGGGATAAAATGCTGATCGTACCGTCATGGACATAGACGAAGAAGCTTTTCCATTCCGGACCCAAGCACGTCTCCATCAAATTTTGATATTGCGGTATGGGAAAGCTATAAAACAGCAGCGCAAAGGAACCGATCAACATGACGGGTATCATCAGGGTAAACCCACGCCGAATAGAGGAGAGCAGTAGGTTATTCCCCATTTTTTCCATAAGCCTTATATAATTCCTAATAAGGTGTGGGCTTTTAGGGAATGTGGAACCAGGCATCTATCAAGCATCTCCTCTCAGAGATTATATCGTACCGGAAATAAACTGCGTTTACTAATATTTTACTGCTGAAAAGCCCTACAGGCAACCATATTTTTGTGTCTATTGCATTTCAGCGCAGAATACGCAGTGAATCCCTGCTGCATAAGACGGCTTCGTCACGCGTCCAAAACCCGGGCACGCGGCGAAATAGCAAAGTAATAAAACAAGAATGGAAAAGGCAAGAAACGGAGGAACAGGCCGACCAAAAGCCCTTAAGCAGATAAAAAACGGCAATCGCTGGCGCAAAAGGCTGGCGATTGCCGGATGTATGGTGGGGTAAATGCCTTCCCGCGTCCATGCGGGTTCCGGAAATACAAGGCCGAGGCGGAAACGTCCACCTCGGCCTTTCCCTTGGCGGGCCGGGGCGGGGCGGGCTATTTGCTTTCGCTGGGCAACTGCCGGTAGCACCAGAACCAGTCCTCACAGGAAAGGTTCTGAGCCTTGGGGTCATTCTGACGGGCGAGCAGTTCATCATAGGTCTGCGGGGGCGGAACCAGCGCGGGCTGGCCAGGCTGCCAGTTTGCCGGCGTGACCACATGGTCTTTGTCCGTGGTCTGCAGGGCGGTCAGCAGGCGCAGAATTTCCGGAATACTCCGCCCATTGGTCAGCGGATAGACCAGAATGGCCCGGATGATCTGCTGTGGATCAATGAAGAAGACGTTGCGTACGGTTTCCCGGTTGCTGGCATCGGGGGCAATCATACCGTAGAGACGGGCGATTTCACCGGTGCGGTCCGCAATGACGGGGAAGGGAATCTGAATTCCAGTGGTCATATAAATGGCGTAAATCCACGCCAGATGAGAGGGATTGCTGTCGATGCTCAAGCCTAAAAGCTGGGTGTTTTTCGCGGTAAACTGAGGCTCGGCCTTTGCAAAGGCGACAAATTCGGTGGTACAAACCGGCGTAAAGCCACCAGTCTAAATAGACTAAAACAAATAATCTATCTCAATCTCACCATTTCGCCCGATTGCTATCGTTTTCACTATGTTTCGCATGACATCTGTTTTTTGTGGTATGGTCAGCTCCGGAAAGCGGTCGAGCTGACCGGCCAGCCATTTGACCGTTTTAGCGTCAATTTCGGAAGAGACTTCAGGCGTCCGCGCACTGGATGAAATGGTGTCAATCTGCTTTTGCAAGGACGTGATCTTTTTGGTAAGCAGATCGTTGACCACGGAGTTGCCCTTGCCGATATTGTCAATCAGGTTCTGTATCTGCTCGTTTAGCTGCTCAACTTCCGAGGCGGCCGGAAAGGGGTCCCTGACGCTTACCTTTTTTTCGCTGCTGCCAATTTGGGCTAAATGGGAGCGGCATCTCTGCACGATAAGGGTTTCTATCTCGTCCGCCGGAATATATATGTTGTTGCCGCAGACACCGCGGCTCTCCCGGCCGCGGCAGCGATAATAGGCATATTCACGCCCGCCCTTCGCGGTGTACTTTACGCCGAAACTGTGCCCGCATTCCTTGCATTTTACAAGGCCGGCGAGAAACGTCCTGTCGGACCGCTTTCCACGCACCGGCGTATTCGCGTTCAATATGTTCTGAACATGAATATATTGGGCCGACGATATCAGCGGCTTGTGTAAGCCGATCACAGCGACTTGACTTGAAATTTCAGCGGGCTGATTGCGGTTTTTATTCTTGAAAAACAAGCACATCCCATGCTGGCCGTCAAACTCATCCAGCCCGTTTGAAACATGATACCCGCAGGTAACCAGATACTCATAAATGGTTTCATCCGCGCGGCAGGGGCTGATATTCCGCAAAACGCGCTTTACGGAGCCGCTCGACCACAAGTTGCCCTTTGCGGTTTTGATTCCTTCCTGGTTCAGCTCGTGGCAGATGCTTACGAGGCTCTCCCTGGATGAGCACATATCAAAGATTCTTTTTAAAATTCCGGCCTGGTCATTCGGCTCCAGGACGGATATTTTTTTCCCGGCCTCCGTAACGCGGCGGCTGTCATACCCGAACGGCGCATTGCCGCCCATAAATAAGCCGCGCGCGGCCCGGAACCGGTAGTTGTCCGAAATTCGCGTGGCGATTGTTTCGCGCTCCAGCTGGGCGAAGACCATGACAATATAGATCATGGCCCGCCCCATCGGCGTGGAGGTATCAAACTGCTCCGTGGCCGAGATATACTTCACCCCGTACTGTTCAAACATGCTGAGCAGGTTGGCAAAGTCAATGATATTCCGGCTGACACGGTCCAGCCGGTAGGATATGACCGCCGTGATTTTCCCGTCTTTAATCTCCCTGATCATGCGCTCAAACTCCGGGCGGTTGATATTTTTCCCTGAATACCCGGCGTCGGCGTAAACCCGGGACTCGCCGGCGGCGAAGCTGCGGCACTGGTCTACCTGGGTCTCGATGGATACGCTGTCCGGCCGCTCAATTGACTGGCGCGCATATATTGCAATCAAAAGGACAGCCCCTCTCTTTTACTTTCTTACAACCGATCCAGCCTGGTCACTTTGCTGGTTCCATCGTAAATTGGTTTCCGCCACAAGAATATTCATAGTGGAATGTACTTCCGTTTCCAGCCACATCAATTTTCTCACCGGAAGATCTAGCTTTTGAAATCTGATCGTTAATATTGTCAGAGTTATCCCCGCCAAACATGCCCGTCAGGAGGGCAAAATAAAACCCCGCGCTTGTAATTACATTGGTGTTATTTTTGTCGTTATACCAGTACATTGTAACCTCGTTTAAATTGCCGCTATCATCCGCGTAAAGTTTCAACGTTAATGACGTACCGTGAATCTGGATTTCGTCTCCCGACTCCTGATAATCCGGTATCTCGTAGATATCGAGATCTTTTTCCTTTTTATTGGAGATGTCCGCCGCTGTATTTATCTCATCTATCACTTTTTGAGGTGTACAGTTGTAGGCACCATCAGTTACAGAGAATTGAAAAATACGCAATTATGGATTTGTGATAATGGAGGCTGTATGACAAGCCTAATCAAAATGCTTATGACGGGATATAAACCGTAAACAGGTACAACCAGCCCTGCATACCATCAACTGGGGGAGTGATTTTGTGCCGAGAAGAAAGCCATTAGAACTGACCGTCACTGAAGTTGTCCCGGAACTCACCCCAGAGGAGCGGGCGCGGCGCATCGAGCGGTTTGTTGATACGCTGGCGAAGGCAACCGGGGCGAAAGGGTATGTGGGCTGCAAATGCGTTTCTGAAAACCATGTCGAGGTTTACGTATCAGAATAGGAAAGATATAACTTATGGTAACTTTAGCACAATTTGAAAATAGTGACAAGCCAATTTGAGGGGAGGCAAGCTATGAAAATCAAAGGGCTGCGTGAGGCCCGGGTAGGGATATAAACGGGCCTGCGCTTTTGTTCTTTTGGGCAAAGCAAATACACCGGAACGCGGCTTTTTGCCAGAGTATTCCTATTGTGCTAAAATATTTATGGTTTCCCCGGATACCCCAATAAAAAAGATAGAATTAGGGAGGATAATCAAAATGAAAAAAAGAATTGCAAAAATCGGTGTGCTGGCGCTGCTCTTCGTTGCGCTGCTCATTCCAGGTACCGGCGCGCTGGCCGCCGATGAAGAGGCAGGCTGGAGCCCGGTAGCTTCTATGTCAATGTCAAGAAAGAGTTTTCAAACAGAAGTCATTGATGGGGAAATTTATGCGATTGGTGGATATGAGTACAAGTCTGAAACATATTTTTCATCAGTAGAAGTGTATGATCCATCTACGAATGCATGGACTACCCTGGCACCTATGTCGACAGCAAGAAGTTTTTTTCAAGCAGAGATCATTGACGGGAAAATCTATGCCATTGGCGGAACTTTTGGTTCAACATATTTATCCTCAACAGAGGTGTATGATCCATCTACGAATACCTGGACGACGCTGGCGCCAATGTCAACAGCAAGAGATGTTTTTCAAACAGAAGTCATTGACGGGAAAATTTACGCAATTGGTGGATATACTGGTTCAACATTTTTATCCTCAACAGAAGTCTATGATCCATCCACGAATACCTGGACGATGCTGGCACCTATGTCAACAGCAAAAGCAAATTTTCAAACCCAAGTGATTGACGGAAAAATTTACGCGATTGGTGGGAATTCTGGAACATATTTATCATCCGTAGAAGTCTATGATCCGGCTACCAATGCCTGGACGACGCTGGCACCTATGTCAACGGCAAGAAGTGTTTTTCAAACAGAAGTGATTAACGAGAAAATTTACGCGATTGGTGGGAGTGCTGCTGGGACATATTCATCATCCATAGAGGTCTATGATCCATCCACGAATACCTGGACTACCCTGGCACCTATGTCAACGGCAAGATATGCACTTCCAACCCAAGTCATTGACGGGAAAATTTATGCGATGGGCGGATCTAATGGGTCAACACCTTTATCCTCGACAGAAGTCTATGATCCATCCACAAATACATGGACTACATTGGCCCCTATGTCAATACCAAGAAGCTTTTTTCAAGCAGAGGTAGTAGATGGGATTATTTATGCCATCGGAGGAATAAATACTGATTCCGTGGAAGCCTACACAGTGACCCCGGCGAGTACGGCCAAGCAGCTTAAAGTAGTTCTTGGGGTCGGGGAAAACCTGCAATTGAGTATTAGTGATGATTTAAGCGAAAACGGGGAGGTAACCTGGACCTCCTCGGACAGCGCGGTGGCTTCGGTGGATGCAAGCGGCGTTGTAACCGCCGCGGCGCCCGGCAATGCCGTCATTACCGTTTCAGACGGCGGGTCCTATACGGAATCCATTCATATTCTGGTGGTTGAGGATGCGGACGAGTACCGGCTGGCCGTGGATTTAACGTCCGGAAAGACCTGCCGGCTGACGGCAGATGATAATACCAATACGGAAGCGGTGACCTGGGCATCCGTGGACCCGTCGGTGGCCACGGTTTCAGAGAAGGGTCACGTTACGGCCGTGGGCACGGGGCTTACCGTCATCGCTGCCAGCGACGCGGATGGCAATCAAATTGGTCAGGTGTATGTGAGAGTAAGAGCGTAATCAAATTTAGTTAAGAGAATGTTTAGTTTACGTTCAAAGCCTGTTCATCAAAACGGCACGAGAGAGAGGTATCATAAACTCATCAGCAAGAGCTGATTCCATACACCTCTTTTCCTTCTCTCTCTCTTTATTCAACACGAAATAAAAGCGCAGGTCCGTTTCGGCGGGCCTGCGCTTTTGCTGTTCTGGGTTTAAACATACCGGGAATCTTGTTCAGTCCTTCCAGCTGCCCAGTTTGCTCATCTCGAGCAATTAAGACGGGTATACAATACAGGCAATTAGTGTTACTGCTTTCGTTATTTCCCGTTTGCTCAAGCGATATCCTTTAAAGAAACATTTCCGGCTCCTTGCGAATTCGCGCTGCGCCGGATAAAAATAATTGCCCCGCAAACATCTTCAATTTTGGAAGTTTTCTTGCTTTCTGGGGACATAGCCTCACGCAGCGCGTACAGCCGATGCACTTTTCTTTATCTGTTTTGTGAGGATTTTCTTCTTTAGTCCTGAACAAAAGTCCCCAATAAATGCGATGTCATTTGCGTCTGGGCGTCCCGCCGCTATCGTGCGAATTACGGAATGCTCTGTAACCACAGCAGCCGCGCCAACGGGCAAAAACCCGTTGTTTTCCGCAATGTCTTTTCTAGATTCTAAAAGTCCAGCGCCTGCCGAGCGTTAAATCCCTGCTCCCGAAAGGCAGAGTGTAAAAAGTCGATATGCTTCGGCGTGATTTTGATGAGATGCATGGGGGAAGGCAGTTTTTTGAGTGCCTCCAACGGTATCTTTTTAAAAGTCGCAGCCTTGAGATATTCATTACAAAACGGCTCTACAATCTCCGCCATACCGGTCACCTGCATACCGTTTAATTTTACAAAGCCGTCATAAGGATCATAAATTGCCAAACAGACATTCTTGTTTTTTTCCAATGCAAAAAATTTTAATCCACCCTCAGAAAACATCCAGAATGCACCGCCATGATAGGAATACTCAAGGGGCGTGCAGCGCATGAATGTCCCGGCTCCAGTGGCCAGCGCACAAGTATTGTTGGTCTGGATATACGCTTCCATGGCCGCGAGCAACGCTTCGCGGCTCAATTTTTTTCCTGTTGCATCTTTCTTTTGCCAGTACTCAGCAGCTTCTTTAAATTCTTCATGCGTCATCCATGGCACCTCTCTGAAAAGATTTTTTCAGTATGATTATTACAAGCTATTCAGACTACCTGTCGCATTGGGGGTTCAATCCCTTGCTTTTCTCCAGCTCTGCAATTCAATAATATTTCCTTCCGGGTCTTTAGCATATACAAAAACAGCTTCAAGACCATCAGGATAGGGCGCGGTAACCAGCTCCCCTACACTACTTCCTCCAGCACTGATAATTTCCTTTAGTGTTGCCTCCACATCGTCCACTTCAAAGGCTATATGTGCTATGCCGGGACGATTAATCTCTGCGGATATAGCTTCTTTTAATGAATCATAAGAGAATATTTCCAGTGTCGGATGTTCTTTACCATAACCGGGTAAAAGAAGATGCTCTCCTGTAATATGTGCTTCCTTTAGGTCGGTAAGCCGATCCAACCACTCGCCCCGAAGATCACGTGTTTCGCCGATACTTTTGCAATGAAATACCGTCTTATAAAAATTTATCAGCCTGCTTGCGTTCTTTGCAATGATATTCGTATGAACATATCTAAACATTACAAGGGCTCCTTTTCTTATTTATAGATAGCTGCTTCTAGAGATTGGTCCTGTATAAACAAACCGCGAAGCTAAAATGTTTTACAGGGCATTTTCATGATTCCTTTGTCTTCATATCACCAATTTTTCTCTATAGATAATTAGAACTGTTTTCCATGTAGAGGTCAGCCTGTCTCCCTTTTTAGGCAAGCTCATAGGGCATAACTTAAATTCCGCACATTTTGGGGCCGATACCATATGATAACCTAGGAAGGCGATTGTGTTCCACCACCTTCATGCACGGAAGGAGTCACCGGAGCTATGATTGTACAATTAGATAATGTCGACCTTACATACCAAGCGCCGGATGGAGAAGTAGATGCACTGCGCGGAATCAATTTCGAAATTTCTGATGGGGAATTTGTCAGCATTGTGGGACCATCAGGATGCGGCAAATCCAGCTTGCTATCAGTAATTGCCGGGATTGAGCCAGCCTCGGCAGGTTCGGTATACGTAGATGGTGATGCAGTCACGGCACCCTCACCTAAAATTGGCTATATGCCTCAAAAAGACCAGCTGTTTCCATGGAGAACCATTTGGGCCAATGTTACCCTAGGGCTGGAGTTACAGCACCAAAATACAGCGGAACGCCAGGAGCATGTACGTGAGCTCTTGGCGCGTTATGGACTAAGCGAATTCGTTCAAAAAATACCTTCTCAATTGTCTGGTGGTATGCGTCAGCGGTGTGCACTAATCAGGACATTAGCAACAGACCCCAAAATACTATTACTGGATGAACCGTTTTCAGCCTTGGACTACCAAACAAGACTGTCGGTGTCCGCCGATATCTATGCAATTATTCGCCAAGAACATAAAACAGCTTTGTTAGTCACCCACGATATCTCTGAAAGCATCAGTCTTTCTGACCGAATTATTGTTTTATGCAAAAGACCAGGCGCAGTAAAAGCCATACACAACCTTAAGGATCTAACGGAAATTTCCCCGATGCAGCGGCGAGATCATCCAGCATTCCGAACGTATTTTAATACCATCTGGAAGGAGTTGGGTGTCAATGCCTGAGCCAGCCATCTCCCTACAGCGAAAAGCATACTTAAGAAGGAGAAAGCAGACTAAATCTATCATTACCGTACTGCGTATCGGCATATTAGTAGTTCTGTTTGCTGGCTGGGAAATTGCCGCACGACTGGGCATCATTGATGCTTTTATTGTCAGCAGCCCATCGAGAATGTGGAATACCTTTATAAACCTATACCAATCCGGTGATCTGTGGCTTCATGTGAGCACTTCTGTTATGGAAACAGTGATCGGCTTTTTGCTTGGGACACTCACTGGTACTGCCATTGCCATTTTGCTTTGGTTGAGTGATTTTTTATCCCGAGTACTGGACCCCTATCTTGTTGTACTAAATGCCCTGCCCAAAACGGCACTGGGCCCCATCTTCATTGTTTGGATTGGCGCCGGACCCTCCTCTATTATTGCCATGACGCTGGCCATTTCATTGATTGTTACGATTCTGGATATGCATAACGGCTTTTTGGATACCGACCCGGAGAAAATCCGTTTAATGCGTACGTTAGGCGCCACCCGAAAGCAGATTTTAATAAAGCTGGTACTGCCGGCAAACTTTACTACTATGATTAACGCCTTAAAGGTAAACGTTGGTTTATCGTGGGTTGGTGTGATCATGGGCGAATTTTTAGTCTCCAAGGCAGGACTTGGTTACCTTATCGTCTATGGTTCTCAGGTCTTTAAGATGGACCTGGTTATGACAACGGTTATGATTTTGGCCATAGCGGCTGCACTTATGTACCAGTGCATCCTGTGGCTTGAAAAAGTAATGAAAAAGCATATGGGAGTGACAGTATGAAGAAATTAATCTCGTTGGTTTTAAGTATCGTGCTACTGGCAGCCCTGTTTTCGGGTTGCGGGAAGAAAGAAGAAACAACTAAGGTACGTCTGAATGAAGTAACCCATTCCGTGTTCTATGCCCCTATGTATGCAGCACTGACTCTTGGATTTTTTACCGAGGAAGGCCTGAACGTTGAGCTGACCAACGGCGGCGGTGCCGATAAGGTAATGACCGCAGTTTTGGCAGGGCAGTCCGACATTGGGCTGGCCGGTCCCGAGGCTTGTATCTATGTATATAATGAAGGCCGTGAGGACTACCCAGTAGTATTTGCTCAGCTAACCAAGCGTGACGGCTCCTTCCTGGTTGGCCGCGTTGACGAAGACTTTGCGTGGGAAAATCTTAAGGGCAAAACCATCATTGGCGGCCGCAAAGGCGGCGTTCCCGAAATGACGCTGGAGTACGTTATGCGCCAGAACGGAGTTATTCCAAATGAGGATGCCATGGTGGATACTTCCGTACAATTCAACATGATGGCCGGTGCGTTTACAGGAGGCAACGGGGACTATGTTACCCTGTTTGAACCGACTGCCACCGAAGTTGAGCTGGAGGGCAAAGGTTATGTACTTACCTCCATTGGTCAGGAAAGCGGAGAAATTCCGTACACAGCCTTCTTTGCTTCTCAAAGCTATATAAAGGATAACCCTGCCGTTGTGCAAAGCTTTACAAATGCTGTTGCCAAAGGTCAGAAATGGGTTCAGGAACATACCGCACAGGAGATTGCCGAAGCTTTAGCGGACCAGTTTCCTGACACCGACATCAAGGTATTAACCCTGGTAGCTCAGCGCTATAAGGATATCGATGCCTGGAACGAAACCCCTGTTATGAAGCAGGAATCTTTGGAGCGCTTGGAAGACGTCATGGAAACGGCCGGTGAGCTGGATCAGCGCGTAGACTTTAATAAGCTGGTAAACAACAGTTTTGCTGAAGAAACGATCAAAAAATAAATAGTTTGTTTCAGAGTTATGAAAACATTGAGGCCAATATCGTAGAAGTTTTTTCATTTTATTCTCAGCCTATAGAACAAGGTTAGCGGAAATCGCACCGCTAGCCTTGCTCTATTCTATGTTCAGAAGTGTTAAACCAAGACAGGTAAGTCCTGCAAGGCGGGACGGAGGCCGTGCCAAGGGAAGTTCGCAATTTAGGGACTCCAACATATTCTCTGTGACAACATTACGATAAAATCTGATAAATCCCAACTTGTTTGCCTTATGCAACTTAGGCATGCTTCAGAATTATCGAAGGGCGGAGTCTGGCTACCAGTTTTATTCAATTCCAAACTGTAATTTTTCATGTCTTGCAATCGTTGAAGATCAGAATTAGAATACCTACAGCTGACAACAGCGCTCAGAATATTCGGTATTTTTAAGGAGACTGCCATGAAGAAAAGAAATGTTTTTATTTTGGCTGCGATTCTGATACTTACACTACTGGCAGGATGCGGCGCACAGGGCGGCAATGCCTCCGCTGATTCTGATGTTTCCGGCAGCGCGTCGAAACTGGATACGAATTATTATGACGTCTGCACAAATTATTCTAAGGCGGAAGTCGAGGCGTTTGCATCGCAGGTCAAGCAGCAGATTCTCTCCTCGGATTGGTCCGGCCTTTCTGAGAACATTGCCTATCCCATTACGATTGACGGTGTTGTCTATCCAGACAGCGGCACCTTTATCAATGCACCTTTTGATAAGCTGTTTTCCAAATCGTTTCTGGATGCCATCAGTGCCGAATCCTGCGAGGATATGTTCTGCAACGCAGATGGGATCATGATGGGGAACGGTGAGGTCTGGATCGCGGAGACCCTAGATGATGACCTCAAGTCTCAGGGATTGCAGATCATTTCCATCAATGTTCCTGACCAGAAACAGAACCCGACTTTCAAACCGGGCGTTTGACTTGGGGTCTGTAAATAGTTTTGTGCTTTTCCCTATCTGAGGAAGGAATTGATCCTGTCAGGGAAGAAAACGCTGAGCTGGAGGAGGATTTGCCCCCAGTTATGAATTCGCCCGGTCCACTTGAGCATGACATCCTGGGTAACAAGATAAAGCATTTTCAGTAAAGCCTCGTCGGTGGGA
>JALCSB010000006.1 GCA_022653075.1 Intestinimonas sp. | reverse complement strand
GGGCCGGCGCAGCTGTAGGCTGCGCCGGCCCGCTTCCCGCAGCCGCGTCAAAACGGCAGATTCAAGCCGCCCGTTAGTTTTTGCATCGTCGTGGCCGCGTCGTCAGCTGCGGAACGAATGGCCTCATTCACCGCCGCCACGATGAGATCCTGAAGCATCTCCACATCTTCGGGGTCTACAGCCTCCGGAGCAATGGTTAGTGACACCAGCTCCCGCTTGCCGGTTACCGTGGCGGACACCACACCTCCGCCAGCTTGGGCAGTGTACTCCTTTTCCTCCAGTTCCTGTTGCATTTTTGTCATATCCTGCTGCATTTTCTGCGCCTGTTTGATCATGTTCATGTTGATACCGCCCATACCGGAACGGCCGCCGAATCCCTTTGCCATCTTGCTTACTCCCTTTCTGTTTCAGGTTTATCGAACCGTGATATTCTCAAACTGACTGCCAAAGGCGGCCAGTTCATCTAATTTATCCTGCTTAACGGGTGTAGCTTCCACCGCCGGGTCAACTACTGGTTTCCCCACTTTTACCATCACCCGGACAGGTTGGCCGCACCGGGCTGTGGCCATCGACTCGATGGTCTCCTTTACACTGCGCTTTCCGACCGCCCCGGCCACCAGCGTATCCTCAGTCCAAAGCGTGAGAAGTCCATCGGCATAAGTGCCGGACACCATATTGGGATTTTTCAGGAAACTGTAAGCACTGCGCTCTACTTTTCCGTGCAGCGCAGCCGCCAGGGCGGGCCAGAGTTCTCCCCCCCGGCCTGTTCCCGATGCTGGCCCCTGCTTTTCCGTTTTGACCGTCGGTGCCACAGGCGGTTTCGGCGTGGGCGGCTGTTCCTGTATTTCAGTTTTTTCTGAAGGCGGCGGCTCCATATCCCACGGTGGGAGTTCCTCTTTTTCGTCCGGCGCGGGACATACTGTCTTTTCTGACGTGGGCGGACAGGATGGCTGGAGAAATTTTTCAGATTCGGCGGCGTTATGCCGTATGGGAACCCGTACCTCTCTTGCACCTCCGTCCAGCTGTGCTTCCACGCGGGCCAAGCGGGCGCTCATACCCTCCAGGCTGTCATCCAGCGTCTCGTCGCACAGCCGGATGAGACACAGCTCCGCGTCGGTGCGCCGGTTATTGCTGCGGGCCAGATTCGACAGGGTCTCCTGCAGCAGCGACAGCATCCACGCCAGCCGCTGCGCCGTCAGCTTTGTGCTCAGTTCCCGCATGGTCAGTTCGTCGAAGCCGCCGGTTAAAAGAGCGCTTCCGGAGTCTGGCGCCGTCTTGCGGACCAGAAGGTCGCGGTCCAGCGCGCTCAATTCGCCCAGAATTGCACTCACATCTCGTCCACCTTGGTACAGGCGGGCAAAGTCCGCCAGCGCAGAGGCCGGGTCCCGGTCCGCCACATAGCCCATCAGTCGGGCCGTCTCCAGATTCCCGGCCAGACCCAGTGCGTCCAGTACCTGCTGTTCGTCGACAGGCCCGCCGGAAACCGCACATTGGTCCAGCATGGACAGTGCGTCCCGAAGACCGCCGTCCGCCAGACGCGCGATCAGCGCGCCCCCCTCTTTTGTCAGTTCAATTCCTTCTCGGCCCGCCACAGCATTTAATCTGCCCGCAATCTCGCTGGGCAGAATCCGCTTAAAGGAAAACTGCTGGCAGCGAGAGCGTATGGTGGCAGGAACCTTGTGCAGTTCCGTAGTGGCCAGAATGAACATCAAATGCTCCGGCGGCTCCTCCAGAATTTTCAGCAGCGCATTGAATGCCGCTGTAGAGAGCATATGGACCTCATCTACAATATAGACCCTTTTCCGAACCGCCGCAGGGGTATAGACCGCCTCGTCCCGAAGGGCGCGGACCTGATCCACGCCGTTATTGGATGCCGCGTCCAACTCCAGAACATCCAGAATCGAGCCGCTTTCTATCCCGGTGCACGCGGAGCAACGGTTACAGGGATTCCCGTTTTCCGGCTGAAGACAGTTGACCGCCCGCGCTAAGATTTTGGCACAAGTGGTTTTACCGGTACCGCGGGTCCCGGTAAACAGATAGGCATGGGACAGCCGGCCAGTGGCCACCTGACGTTTTAGTGTTTCGGTGATATGATTCTGTCCAACCACATCGTCAAAAGTTCTGGGACGCCATTTACGGTATAGCGCCTGATACATTCCGGATCACCCCACAAAAAAAGCGGGCGCGGCCGCAAACCGTGCCCTCTCATTCTTTCAGCCAGCCCGACGCAAAGCAAGACCGCACACCGGCCTTTGAAATCTGCACTATGTCTGTAACCCAAGCAGCCGGCTCAAAAACGGCTTCCTCGCGGCACACGGAGATATCCGCTTAATGCTGCTCGGTTCCCCGCCTGACATGGTTCACGGGTCCCCGTTGCGCGAGACCGATTTCTCATCACTGCTTACCTGGGGCAAACAACACAGCACAGGTCCTGGGGCCGGGATTCATCCCTGCTATAGCGGGTTGCAGGTACAGGGCACCGCTGACTCCCCAACTAGTGCGGTCTTGCTTTGCGCCGCGCCGAAATGGCCCGACAAAGCTCATTATAAATCCGATGGGTTGTATTATACTACATTTTTTTCAAACTATCAATCCCGTATGAATAAAAATCTTTTCTGGTAAAAATCCCGCGGGCACAGCCGGGAGTTCAAAAGGGTCCCGGAACAAAAAATGTTCCGGGACCCTGAGATTGTAATAACCGTGTTCACCCCGCCTCGGTGACAGGCGTGATAATGCCGATATAATTCATCAGGTTGTAAACCAGGTCCGCAGCTTCCGCCCGGGTGATTATGGCATACGGATCGGCGGATGCCGAATCAATCTCCGTAATTCCCAGGGACTGCGCAACCTGCACCGCATCCTGCGCCCAACTGCTAAACGCGGATACATTCGCCGGATTCTCCAGATTTCCCGCCGCGGCGTCATCCATGGCGGCGGCAATCGTCAGATCGGTTTGCGTGCCTGCCCGCATAAGCAGCGTTACAAACTGTTCGTAGTCAATCAAAGTATCCGGCATAAAGCAACCGTCTCCGTTACCCTTCACCAGGCCGAGATTGTAAAGGATCTTTGCCACATCGGAATACCAATCGTTCGCCGTCACGTCGGAGAAAGGCGCGGCATCCTGGCTGGACCAGCACCAGTATCCCATTGACTGCACCAGCATGGCACACAGCTCCGCGCGCGTCAGCTGTCCATCGGGCTGGAAGGTTCCATCGCCGGAGCCATAAACCACGCCGAGAACAGCCAGACTGTCAATTTTGTCTCTTTCGGCCTCCGTGCAGTTGTCCACGTCGGTAAAGGTACGGGTATCATAGCTGATTCCCCAACGCGTCGAAACCTCCTGCGGCGTCACGTCTTGTCCGTTCAGCGTCATGGGCGTCTGCGGATCCAGTGCGGCAAGAAGTTCCGCAAACCCCTCGCTATACTGGCTGGAGAGCGCCGCATCCTTGTGAACATACCACTGTTTATCCAGCAGTGTGATTACCAGCGTATCTTCACTTGCAGCGGTCTTGGTTCCGGAAAGTAGCTGAGCCACTTCATCCGCCCAATTTACATCCACCACAAGATTGGGCAGCACACCGGTATGATCGGGCGTCACCCAGTCGGGGGAATAATAGCGCTGAGTAGTGATACGCATGGCGGACCCGTCATCCAGTTCAAATACATTCTGGGCAATGCCTTTTCCAAACGTCCGTGCGCCAATGATAAGGCCATATTTATAATCCCGTATGGCGGCGGTAAAAAGTTCGGACGCACTGGCAGAATTGGAATCCACAAGGACAATCAGCGGCTCCTGAATCAGCCCTGAATAATTGGGGGAAAGTGGATTGGGACGCCAGGCGGATACATTGCGCTGCCTGTCCACTGCATAGGCGACATCATAGTTGCCAAGGACGGAGCCCGCCGCCTGAATGACGGCGCTGGCATAGCCCCCGCTGTTGCCGCGC
This sequence comes from Intestinimonas sp., assembly GCA_022653075.1. Taxonomy (GTDB): domain Bacteria; phylum Bacillota; class Clostridia; order Oscillospirales; family Oscillospiraceae; genus Intestinimonas. The sequence goes on along the minus strand of JALCSB010000006.1, from coordinate 114,571 downwards.
AGGTCAATAACCCAGCGGTCCGCGCGGTCGTTGAGATCAGTAATGGCCTGCGAAATATCCGTACCCGTGTCTTTACCAAAGCTGTTACAGTCAATCCATGCGATATGGCCATCGTCCAACTGGCCTGTGGTCGTCGGGAATGTGACCTCGGCCCGGGTCATGGTTACATCAAAGCTTTCTCCATCCCGCCGCACGGTAATGGTAAGCTGCGTGCCGGCATCGCCAGCGATATAGGGGGCCAGTGCGTTACCGGAACCCAGTGACTCTGCGGTTGTCCCATCCGCAGCCGTAATCACATCGCCACTGAGCAGGCCGGCCTTCTCCGCCGGAGAATCCGGCGCGACATAGTTGACCTCCAGTCCGTCGGCCAGAGACTGCACCATCACGCCGATGCCCACCGTAGACTGACCTTCCATTTCATTTTGGAATGCGGCGTACTGCTCTGCGGTCATATAATATGTATAGGGGTCCCCTATGGCATCCGTAATATCTTTAACAGATGGAAGGTTCATAATATCATCGGGCAGCTCATCGATATAATTGGTTTTCAGAAGATCCCGTGCCTGATCAATGGAAACGGCGCTCGCTGCCGGCGCGGTCAGGAGCGTCAATCCCAGAATCAAGGACAGGATGCGGATGGGACGTTTACAATTCATAAAAAAGTTCTCCTTTTTGCCCCAATAGAGGGGGACATCAGCCATTCAGTTGTTAGTCATTGTATCACCTTATCCGGCGGTTGTCCATTTCAGAATGGTAACATTCTTATGTTTGGTTCGGATGGATTCCCCGGTTTTATTTCAGGATTTAAGGTTTGGAACATATTTTTGTCGAATTTTATCGCTCAAATTTCCGTGATGTTGCAAGAGTGGACTCTTTTCTGTTATACTAATGAAATTAAGCTATTGGGGGTAAGGAAGTTTTATCATGCCATGCGACCATATACATAGCAAAAGTATTTTCAGATATGCCGTCATTCTGCTTGGTTCCGCTATTCTGTCTTTTGGCCTTTATAATGTTCATGAGCGCACAAATGTTACGGAAGGCGGCGTATTGGGGCTGACCTTGCTGCTTCAGCACTGGTTTGGCGTTTCTCCGGCTGTCTCCAGTCCGATCATGGATGGTGCCTGCTACCTGCTGGCCTTTCGCTATCTGGGACGTGCTTTTGCGAAAGGCGCGCTCACGGCAAGTCTGGCTTTTGCTGGTTTCCACACACTCTGGGAGTCGTTCCCTCCCCTGCTGCCCGACCTCTCAGGATATCCCATTCTGGCTGCGGTAACGGGCGCGCTGTTTGTTGGTTTCGGCGTGGGGCTGGTGGTACGCTTCGGCGGGGCCAGCAGCGGGGATGACGCACTGGCCCTTGTGATCTCTCACGTGGCGCACTGGTCCATCACCCGCTGCTATCTGCTGACCGATCTGACCGTGTTGGGACTGTCCCTGAGCTATATCGGGCTTTCAAGGATTGCTTTTTCCCTGATTACGGTCACACTTTCCTCTTTGATTATTGGAAAAGTGCAATCCTGGAACCGTATTCCTGAAGATAAAAAGTGAGCGGACCTATGGTCCGCTCACTTTTCGTTATTTTAACGATCCCAAGTTTTGATGAGGCTGCGCAGCTGTGCCTCAAAGGCCGCCAGATCCCGGTTGGTTCCGCCTTTATTGTGGCGGATAACCTCCAGCAGCGCCTGTCCCGCATCTTCCAGCTTCCGATAATTAGGCGCAGTTGCGGACGCTGAAAAGGTGTGCTTGGGCGGCAGCGGCACGCCGGCGGCCAGCATCCGGTCGGCAGTTAAGTCGTAGACCTCCTCATACTCGGCGGCATGGGCGGAAAATCCCTTGTCTCGAAGCTTTTGTGCATAAATTTCAGTGACCGGCGCATCCCCGTGGACGACAAAAATTTGTCTGGGCTTCGGTAGAAGATTCTGCGCCCAGGCCAGCAGGTGGTTGCAATCGGCATGGGAGGACAGGCCCTTGAAGTTTACGATTCGAGCCTTTACCGCAATCTCCTCACCAAATAACCGCACCGGGCTCACCCCTTCCAGCAGAGCACGGCCCAAGCTGCCCTCAGCCTGATAACCTACAAATACAACCGTGCATTCCGGACGCCATAAGTTGTGTTTGAGATGGTGGCGGATTCGCCCGGCATCACACATTCCTGATGCGGACAGGATTACTTTAGGCGTTTTATCCAGGTTGAGTGCTTTAGATTCTTCGCTGGACTCCGTCAGAGTAAGCCCCGGAAAGGTAAACAGAGCGCCTTCTTTCAGTGCCGCGATGGCGTCTTCATCCAAATAGCCGCGGAGGTCCCCGGAAAAAATCTGCGTGGCCTCGTTGGCCAGCGGAGAATCCACATACACCTGAAAATCCGGGTGGTGGGGCACCATGTTTTTCTCTTTCATCTCGCGCATGAAATAAAGCAGCTCCTGCGTGCGGCCCACCGCAAAGGAAGGAATAATCACATTTCCCCCCTTTGAAAACGTCTCGTCGATAATCTCGGCCAACGCCTCGGTATAGGATTCCGGCGGCTCATGATTCCGGTCACCGTATGTACTCTCCATTACCACATAGTCCGCGCCCTCAATGGGCTGAGGGTCACGGATAATCGGCTGATCCGTATTGCCCAGGTCGCCGGAGAAAATGATTTCCCGTTCGACCCCGTTCTCCATGATCCACAGCTTCACGCAGGCGGACCCCAGCAGATGCCCGGCATCGAAAAAGCGGAGGCGAACGCCGTCGCACAGGTCCACCGTCTGGCCGTACTCATAGGTAACCACGTTCTGCATGGCGGCCTCTGCGTCTGCAATGGTATAAAGCGGCTCCACCGGTGCCCGGCCCGCGCGCTTACCCTTTTGGTTTTTCCATTGAGCGTCGCTCTCCTGAATATGCGCGGAGTCACGTAACATAATGGACATAAGCTGGCCTGTCAGGCGGGTCGTGATAATTTGGCCATGGAAGCCCTGCTTTACCAGCAGAGGAATACGCCCTGTGTGATCAATGTGGGCATGTGTCACAATCACATAATCAATATATCCGGGAGAAAAATCAAGCACTCGATTGTCCCGTTCATCACGGCCCTGTTGAAGTCCGCAGTCAATGAGAATCTTTTTACCACAGACCTCAAGACAGTGGCAGCTTCCGGTAACCGCTTTTGCCGCGCCAAAGAAAGTAAGCTTCATAAGGCACCTCCTGTTTTATATGCACTTATCTTAATCTTTTTTGCAGTTGGTGTAAAGTTTTTTGGTGATATTTCACACATTGTTTGCATTATTCGTCGGGGAATGCTGAAAAAACGGCAAATTTTCAGGTTTATCTCCCCTCCCCTATAAGAAATCAGTTCAGCAGTAAAAGCCGCACAGCACTCCCCTGCGGGAAAGCCGTGCGGCTTTTAATCCTTGGTTACACTTTATACTCTTACCACATAACAACCAGCATCTTTGCCACTTCACAGCGCAGCACGCCGTCACTGGGACGCAGGTAACCATTATAGCCGCCGACCACACCCTGATGGGTCAGGGTTTCAACATAGGGTAGCGCCCAATCTGGTACGGAGTCGGCATCGGTAAAGTTGAGCGAAGCTCCGCTGTATCCCTTCTTTTGAATCCGTCCAAGAAGTGTCATGGCCTCCGCGCGGGTAATCGTGGCTTTGGCGCGGCATAGCAGCGTACCGCTATTGTTGCTGCCTTTCATAACTCCCAGCTGATACATAGCCTTAACGGCATTTAAATCCCAGGACGGAATGCTGTCGATATCCGCAAACGGGAGCTGCACCTCGGAATAATCCGAAGTGTTTAACCCCATCCAGCGAGTCACCATAAGGGCAAAGTCGCCGCGGGTGATCTCCTGATCGGGCAGAAAATTCCTGCTCGATTCGGTTACCATGCCGCTCACGACACCCTGTTCATATAGATAAGCGGTGTATGGACTGGCCCAGTGTGCTTTCATATCGTCAAACACAGCGCTGCTCTCCGCAGAAACCACAGTGTCGGAGGCTCTGCCCAGATTGCCGCTCTGATCAACCGCCGTCACGGTGATGCGGTGCATCTTTCCGTCGGAAACAGGCAGCGTGGCGCTTAACTTCCCGGAATCACTCCAGGTAAAGTTCTCCGACTTGCCATCCACCGTCAGAAGGACGGAGCTGCTGTCGAAGCTCTGGTCCACATTATCGGTCACCGTCGCGGTCAGTGCGGTCCCAGAACGGCTGAGCGATATATCGGGTGCTGTATGGTCGGAAATGTCCTCGTTGGCCGTGGTAATCTGGTCCAGCCAGAGCGTCCCGGCGGTAGGCGCATCACCGCCGGCGTATATCACGCTCAGAGCGGTCAGGGCGGAGGCGTCGGACGGAAGCTCTACCTGTATCTGCTTCCACCCGGTAAAGTTAATCCCGGTGAGGGCAAGCGCCGAACTTTCGCCGGAGCTATTCTGTACCGTGGCGGTAAGCGCATTGCCGGATTCATCCCCATAGACCCACAAACTCAGCCAGCGCTCACCGGAAGCGATGGGAAGGTCGGCTGTGGCCGAAGCGCTTCCGCTGGATACCTCATAATCCAGCCGGGCGCTCTGACTGCCGAACCGCACCAGATCCGCGCTGGTTTCCGCCTGAACATCCATAGAGTCGGAGCCCACCAGCGACGAAACACCGTTTTCAAACCCATCTATCTGCTTAATATGACCGGTCACCGCCACGGTAATGCTGGCAGAGCGTCCGCCGGCGGAGACCGTCACGGTTCCCATCCCGCTCTTGGAAGCTGCCGTCAGCACTCCGTCTTCCGTAATGGTACCTACAGAAGGATCCGCGCTCCAGGTAAAACAATCATCCTGTGACGTAAGTACAAGCCCCTTATAGACGGCGGAAGCAGTCAGGTCATACGCCTCATTTGGCGACAGTGATAAGGTAGACAGGGCCGTTTCCCCGCCCTGGCTGCGAATAGAAACAGAATCCGGTTTCTTGACCACGGTAATATCCGCGGTCCCTGAGACATTTCCTGCCGAGGCGGTGGCATGTGTAACACCGGCCGCACTGCCGGTGGTAAGCACACCGTCCGGAGTGATGCTGCCGTCCCCATTGGTGACAGCCCATGTTACGTTACCCGTGTACGCCATGGGATAATAGGCGGTATCCAAAGCCGTGGCGTACATCTGAAGCTGTGTACCCGCCAGCACCAGATTATCATATGGCGTCACGGAAAAGCTGCCCAGCGTATCGGTGGCCTTCTCTTTTGAAACCAGAAACAAACCGTTGGTAACCGCCCGCTGACTGCCATCGGATGGGCTGTTGAACAAATTGAAATCACTGCCGGGCAACGTAGCCCCCAGCATGGTAGAACCGCCGCCGTCCATACCTATGGCATCCACACACCCCAGCTCGGCCATGCGATTGGCAACCTGCGTCAGCGTGGCGCCGATGCTCCAGCCCGGCTGCCGCCCGTCAATGGCATAAACGACCACATCTCCGTTGGCTTTAACCCCAATGGCAGTGCGGGGATTGGCCGTATTGTCCAAATCACTGGATACAACTCCATCTGTGATAAGCCGATACATTCCGCCAAGAGCGGTGACCGAGTCGTTCCAGCGGCTATCCTGACTGCTCACGTCAAATTTCACCGTATCGCCCGGCTGCAAAGCGGCCAGTTCCGACACCAGCCAGGCATCCCCGTCATTATTAATTGTGAGTACCATTTTCCCTTCCGGAATGGAAATGGAATCCGTGGACTGAAGAACCTGATCCACCGTGCAGGTCACACTGCCGCCGATGGTCAGTTCCGTCTGGGCGGGATTGCCGTCCACCTCGGATACGGGGGAGAGAACCACATCTATGCCGGGTTTGGTATTTTCCGTGGTAGAGGAAAAATCATCCGTTAAAAGATCATAACCTCCGGTGGAAGTACGGATTTTGTTTACATCCGCAACAAGAAGCGCATGATCACGGAATGTGGCAGTCACGGAAAGCTGTGGTTTTCCGATAAAGGCGGTACCGTCGGCGTAAAATCCGACCGCGTCCAGGTAAGACGCCGAGGAGACCAGCCGCCCTTCATCCACAATCACGCCGAGCGGCTGTCCCGTGGCCACTACATAAAAGTCGCCGTTCACGCCGCCAAGAACCCGATACCCCTCATTCTGGAGAGAGGCAGCCATCTTACTCAGCGTATTTTTTGACAGCACGCTGTCGCCGTAAGCTATCTTCGGGTGAACACCGGCGTTGGGCGTATAAGTAAAATACCGCTCCTGGCGGAGGTCGGAATAGGTATTACTCCAAAATACCTGCCGGGTCAGCGTTGTGCCTTCGCCCAGTGTAACGGAGCTTGCATGGATGTCGTCACCCAGCGCGACAGATGCACTCGCCGCAGTGGAAAGGGCCATGGATAGCGCCAGTCCGGCAGCCAGAAAGCGGGAACGAAAGTGCCTCATATGTATGCCTCCAAAAGTAAAACGAAAACATGTCCAAGTTTTCTTTATCCTATCACAGGCTATGAAATTTGTAAACTGTTGTAATACTGTTGTAATATGGAGGATATTACCTTAATAATTACAACACATCCTGTTCTTTCAGCGGGCAGGAAATCAATGTTGGAGGAGATACGGCGTTTATACGCCATCTTTATCAAAAAAGAGGATTCACGCCCTTTAACTGGATAAAATAGTATTACACCCGGTCAGATGGTACTTGCATTTTAGGATATCTATGGTGTAAAATATCATCTTGTACATAAAAAAGAGGAGTGAACGATAAATGTCCGAAAAACGCAGCCCCGCCTTGGAGGAACCGGCCGCCATGGCTCAGAATTTTATCCATGATTTTATTGATGAGGACCTCGCGCAGGGCGGTCAGTTTCAGGGCATGACGGTCCATACCCGTTTTCCGCCTGAGCCAAACGGTTACCTCCACATCGGTCACGCCAAAGCCATCTTTATCGATTTTGGAACCGCCGATAAATATCATGGCCTGTGTAATCTTCGTATGGATGACACCAACCCCACCAAAGAAGACGAGGAGTATGTGGAGGCCATTCAGGAGGACATTCACTGGCTGGGCTACGACTGGGGCGACCGTTTCTTCTTCGCCTCTGACTATTTTGAACAAATGTACGGTTTCGCTGTGGAACTGATTAAAAAAGGGCTGGCTTATATCTGCCAGCTAACTCCCGATCAGTTCAAGGAAATGCGCGGAGACATTGGTACGCCCGCCGTCTCCCCTTACCGGGACCGGCCGATTGAGGAAAATCTGGACCTTTTTACGCGCATGCGGACCGGCGAGTTCCCCGACAACGCCATGACCCTTCGCGCAAAGATTGATCTGGCCTCCGGCAACTTTAATCTGCGTGACCCGGTTCTTTACCGGATCCGGCACGCCCGGCACCACCGCCAGGGCGACAAGTGGTGCATCTACCCCATGTACGATTTTGCCCACCCCATCGAGGACGCGCTGGAGGGCGTCACGCACTCCCTGTGTTCGTTGGAATTCGAAGCGCATCGCCCGCTCTATGACTGGGTCATCCGGAACATTTCGGCGCCGGCTAAGCCCCGCCAGATCGAATTCGCCCGGCTGGGCATCAACTATACGGTCATGTCCAAGCGGAAGCTGCGGCAGTTGGTGGAGGAAGGTAAGGTCTCCGGCTGGGACGACCCCCGTATGCCCACCCTGTGCGGCCTGCGCCGCCGTGGCTATACACCGGCGTCGATCCGCAATTTCTCTGAGCGAAACGGCGTTTCCAAAGCCGCTTCCACCGTGGAATTCAGTTTTCTGGAACACTGTCTCCGCGAGGACCTGAACCTGAACTCCCACCGCGTTATGGCCGTACTGCGCCCCATAAAGCTCACTGTGACCAATTATCCCGAGGACAAGCGGGAGATTTTCGCGGTGGAAAATAACCCCAACCGGTCGGAGGACGGTACCCGTGAGATTACCTTCTCCCGCCATCTCTTTATTGAGTCCGATGATTTTCTGGAAGCTCCTATTCCAAAATACAAACGGATGTATCCCGGCAACGAGGTGCGGCTGAAGGGCGCGTATCTGGTCACCTGCACCGGAGTCAACAAAAATGCCGATGGCAGTATCGCCGAAGTGCTGTGCGAATATGATCCCGATTCCCGCGGCGGCAACCCCGCCGACGGCCGCAAGGTTAAGGGTGCCACAATCCACTGGGTGGATGCATCCACCGCCGTGGATGCCGAGGCTCGGTTGTATGACAATCTCTTCTCCGACTCCGATCCAGACGGCGGCGACAAGAATTTTCTGGACTGCCTTAATTCCTCCTCTCTGGAGGTTCTCACTCATTGTAAGGTGGAGGCCAGTCTGGCAAACGCGCAGGCCCCCATCTCCTATCAGTTCTTGCGTCAGGGTTACTTCTGCCCGGACAGCAAAGACTCCGCCCCCGGCCACCTGGTGTTTAACCGTTCTGTTAGTCTGAAAGACGGTTTTAAAGTTAAGTCAAAACAAAAATAAACGCGGCACACCGCTGCGGCAAGCTCCGGCAGCGCCTCCAGGAAAGGAAGCAGACCATTATGTATCGGTTCCAGAATGACTATTCGTTCGGTGCCCACCCGGCCGTGCTGGCGGCTTTGGCCGAAACCAGTATGGAGGGCAACGCGGGCTATGGCGCGGACCCCTATTGCCAGCGGGCCGCCGGCCTGATCCGCGACTTGTGCCGATGTCCGCAAGCGGATGTACAGTTTCTTGTTGGCGGTACACAGACCAACCTAACCGCAATCGCCGCCTTCCTCCGTCCATGGGAGGGTGTGATTTCCGCCGAAAGCGGTCATATCAACGGCCACGAGGCTGGCGCGGTGGAAGCCACCGGCCATAAAATTCTCGCGGTCCCCGTGGGGACGGATGGAAAGCTAACACCCGCGCATCTCCTGCCGATTCTGAAACGACACGCCGACCCGCACCTGGTAAAGCCCCGTATGGTCTACCTTTCCGACGCCACGGAGAGCGGTACGGTCTACACCAAGGCGGAACTGATTGCTCTGTCTGATTGCTGCCGGCAAAACGGTCTGTTGCTGTTTGTGGACGGCGCCCGTCTGGGCTATGCGCTTTCCTCCTCCGCCAACGACCTGACTCTTCCGGACCTGGCCGCACTTACCGATGCGTTTTATATCGGCGGAACGAAAAATGGCGCGCTTATGGGAGAAGCACTGGTCATTTCAAATCCGGAACTGCAGCCTGACTTTTTCCGCATTAAGAAGCAATTAGGTGGAGTGTTGGCCAAAGGCTGGCTGTTGGGCGTCCAGTTTGAAGCTCTGCTGAACGACGGACTATATTTTACGCTGGCCCGCCATGCCAATACCATGGCGGAACGCCTCCAGGCGGGCCTCCGCTCACTCGGTTATCCCATGATGTCGGAATCCACCACCAATCAGATTTTCCCGATTGTTCCGGATGCTCTTCTCCCCAAGCTGGACAGGCTCTGCACCTACGAGGTATGGAGCAAAGCGCGGGTACCGGAGCATACCGTGATCCGGCTGGTTACCTGTTTTGCCACGGAGGAACGCGATGTGACCGGATTGTTGGCCGCGCTGGGAGACTGAACCTGCCGTTTTTTCTACATAACTGATAAAAGGGTCTCCTTTTGAACCGCGGTTCAAAAGGAGACCCTTTTTGTACCGATCAATAGCCTTAAAATATGAATTCACGGCCCGTCCCGCTTTTTCAGTTTGACGTGCCTGGGTGTCAATGATATAATGTATCAGTTGTACTTTACCTTATTGAAATGACATGGAGGTTTGCCCTATGTGGGTCTCCGACAACTGGAAGGATTATGAATTGATCGACTGCGGCTGCGGCGAAAAGCTGGAGCGCTGGGGCGACTTCATTCTGGTGCGCCCTGACCCTCAGGCCATCTGGGACACGCCCCGCAAAAATCGTCTGTGGAAACATCCGAACGCCCGGTATGCCCGTTCCGCCAGTGGAGGCGGGTGCTGGGAAAAGTCCAGCCTTCCCGTCCAGTGGCAGGTCCGCTATAGAGAACTTACCTTTGCCGTAAAGCCCATGAACTTCAAGCATACCGGCCTTTTCCCCGAGCAGGCCGCCAACTGGGAGTTTGCTATGGATCGTATCCGGAAAGCCGGGCGGCCTGTGTCCGTACTGAACCTGTTTGCCTACACGGGAGGAGCCTCGGTGGCCTGTGCGGCAGCAGGCGCTTCCGTATGCCACGTGGACGCCGCCCGAGGTATGGTGGCCTGGGCAAGAGAAAACGCCCACATTTCAGGGCTGGAAAAGGCGCCTATCCGTTGGATCGTGGACGACTGCGTCAAATTCGTGGAGCGCGAGATCCGCCGGGGACGCCGGTACGACGCCGTCATCATGGATCCCCCTTCTTACGGCCGTGGTCCTTCCGGCGAGATCTGGAAACTGGAGGAAAACCTCTGGCCCTTTGTAAAGCTGGTCTCCGGCGTTCTGTCAGAGAAACCCGTGTTTTTCCTGATCAATTCCTATACCACGGGGCTCGCCCCATCGGTGCTCACCTATATTTTGGAATCCGTTGTCACACCCCGGTTTGGCGGTCATACGCACAGCGAAGAGCTGGGTCTTCCCGTCACCGAAACCGGGCTGGTCCTCCCTGCCGGTGCATCCGGCCGCTGGACCGCCGACTAAGAGGAGCAATGCCTTATGGAACGTCCGATTATCAAAACGGACCATCTCACTTTTTCCTATCACACCGACGGGGAAGCCACTCCGCCGGTACTGACTGACGTTTCACTGGAAATCGCGGACGGCTCCTTTGTGGCTGTCCTGGGCCACAATGGCTCCGGGAAATCCACGCTGGCTAAGCACATGAACGCCATTCTGCTGCCTACCGGCGGCAAAGTCTACGTGGACGGACTGGATACGTCCAACGAGGACCTGCTGTTGGACGTGCGCCGTACCGTGGGCATGGTGTTCCAGAATCCCGACAACCAGATCGTGGCAAACGTAGTGGAGGAGGACGTGGCCTTTGCCCCTGAAAATCTGGGGATCCCATCGGCGGAAATCCGTCAGCGCGTGGATGAAGCGCTGGCGGCCGTGGGCATGAGCGAATTTGCCACCCACGCCCCCCATCTCCTCTCCGGTGGCCAGAAGCAGCGGGTGGCTATTGCCGGCGTCATCGCCATGCGTCCCCGCTGTATTGTGCTGGACGAACCCACTGCTATGCTGGACCCGGTTGGCCGGGCGGAGGTCATGCGCACCATTAAAACCCTTAACCGGAAATCCGGCGTCACCGTGGTGCTCATTACACACCACATGGACGAGGCCGCGCAGGCTGACCGTCTGATCGTCATGGCCGGCGGACATGTGGTCGCCGACGGCACACCCAAAACCGTATTCTCCGATGTGGAAGGGCTGAGGAACGTGGGCCTTACCGTACCGGATACCGTGGAACTTTTGTATGAGCTGCGTCAGGACGGTCTGGACCTTCCGCTGGATGCGCTCACCGATGACGAGTGCGCAAACGCGCTTTATAAGTTGCTGGCCTGACCAGACACGGCGTGCGGTTTCATACAGCCGCATGCGATTCCAGGAATGTTAGGACTGATCCCTTTTGGAAACCATTCTTCAGTTGGAGCACCTCAGCCATATTTATTCGGCCGGTACACCCTTTGAGCACAGCGCACTGGTTGACGTGGATTTCAGCATCTATCGCGGTGAATATCTGGGGATTATCGGCCGGACCGGCTCCGGAAAATCCACGCTCATTCAACACTTCAACGGCCTTTTAAAACCCACCTCCGGCCGGGTGCTTTTTGAGGGAAAGGATATTTGGGAGACGAAAGAGCGTACCCGCGCCACTCGCTTTCGGGTCGGGCTGGTGTTTCAATATCCGGAGTACCAGTTGTTTGAGGAAACGGTCTACCGGGACATCTCGTTTGGCCCCCGAAACATGGGACTGGACGATACCGAAGTTGATCGCCGCACCCGGGATGCCGCCGCCTTTGTGGGGCTGCCGGACGCTGTTCTGCAAAAATCTCCGTTTGAGCTTTCCGGCGGACAGAAACGGCGGGTGGCCATCGCCGGTGTCATCGCCATGGGGCCGTCCGTTCTGGTTTTGGACGAGCCGACCGCCGGTCTCGACCCGGTAGGCGTGGAGAGCATTCTGAGTAATATCCGGGACTACCATCAGGCAAAAAATGCCACCATCATTCTGGTTTCTCACTCCATGGAGGAAGTCGCGCGGACGGTGGACCGTCTGGTCGTGGTAAGCGACGGGCATATTCCATTTACAGGCACTCCCCGCGAGGTCTTTTCCCACGGGGCTGAACTGGAAAATTTGGGGCTGGGCCTACCCCAGATGACGCGGGTGTTTCACCGCCTGCGCGCGCTGGGCGTGGATATCGACCCATCCGTGTACACTATTGCGCAGGCCCGGGCCGCCATTCTGGCCAAACTTGGAAAGGGGGCGGTCTAATGGCTCTGCGTGACATCACACTGGGGCAGTACTTTCCCGGCCATACCATTGTGCATCGGCTTGACCCCCGCACAAAGCTACTGTTCACGATTCTGTTTATCGTCGCTTTGTTTCTCTGCAAAACAATCGTAAGCTACGCCATTGTGGCAGCGGTGCTGGCGATATCCATTCTGCTGTCCAGAATTAAGCCGGCCACCATTCTACGCGGTATGAAGCCGGTCATGCTCATCATTGTAATTACCGCTATGCTGAATATTCTCTATACGACGGGAGAGGGAACGCCGCTTTTCCAGCTCTGGATCTTTCGCATCTACCCGGAGGGCTTTCTCACCGCGTTTTATATGATTCTGCGCATCATGCTTCTCATCACCTGCACTTTCCTGCTGACTTACACCACCTCTCCCATCTTGCTGACGGACGGGCTGGAGCTGCTGCTCAGCCCTCTCAAGAAGCTGCATGCCCCCATCCACGAGCTGTCCATGATGATGAGCATCGCCCTGCGCTTTATTCCCACTTTGATTGAGGAAACCGATAAGATCATGTCTGCACAGAAGGCCAGAGGCGCGGATTTCGAAACCGGGAATCTTTTTCAAAAGGCCCGCGCACTGGTGCCGCTGCTGGTCCCGCTTTTTATCTCTGCGTTCCGGCGGGCCGACGAACTGGCCATCGCCATGGAATGCCGTTGCTATCATGGCGGCGAGGGCCGTACCCGCCTGCGCCAACTGCGTTACACGACAGCGGATTATTGGGTGTTGGCGGCCGGTCTTGCTCTGTGTGTCCTCATCGGCGTTTTGCGCCATTTTGGATGGTAAGGCAGGTTCTGATATGCGAAATATCGCTTTAAAGCTAATGTACGTGGGGACCGCCTATCACGGCTGGCAGGTGCAGAAGAACGCCGTATCCGTGGCCGAAACGCTGGAAAAATGTCTGGCCTATGTAGTGGGACATCCGGTCAGGGTTGTCGGCGCCGGGCGCACCGACGCCGGTGTCCATGCCGAGGTCTATGTTGCCAACTTTCGCACCACCTCCTCTATTCCGTGCGACCGCCTTCCCCTTGCGGCGAACACCCGCCTTCCGGACGACATCGTGGTGGTGAAGGCCACGGAAGTACCTGATTCCTTCAACGCCATCGGCTCCTGCCTGCGGAAAGAGTATACCTATCGTATCTTCAATTCCCGCATCCGAAATGCTTTTTATGTTAACCGGGCCTGGTTTTACCCCAAGCATCTGGATGAGCATATCATGCAGGCGGCGGCCGACCGGTTTGTAGGGACCCACGACTTCATCGCCGTCCGCTCCGTGGGCACGGAAACTAAGACTACTGTCCGTACGGTTTATTATTTCAACGTCACGCGCAGCGGCGACTTAATCGAATGCCGGGTCTGCGCCGACGGATTTCTTTATAATATGGTGCGTGCCATGGTGGGAACGGTCCTTTATGCTGCGGAAGGCAAATTTTCTCCGGAAGCCGTCTCCGACATTCTAGAGGGACGGTGCCGCACCGCGGCGGGTCCGACCGCGCCGCCTGGGGGCTTGTATATGACCAACCTGTGGTATCGGGAGAACGTGCTGTAAGAAGCATGTGACCCTTGACATGTTTTTCCGTGAGGAGCGTATGATGGAAGAAAACGCTGAAATAAAAAAAAGAAGTCTGCTCCGGCGTACGCTTACTTTTCTGCTGACGCTGGTTCTGCTGCTTGGCGCGATACTGATCGTCGCCAACCGCAACCAGTTGAATTTTGACGCGGTAAAGCGCTATTTTACCTATCGTTCTCTGGAACGCAGCGACTCCGGGCAGGCCAAGGCCTTTACCTTTGATGCAGGAGGAAAAAATTGTTTTACCAACGCGGACGGTGATCTACTGGTTACCTCTTCCAGCGGTATACGGCTTTATTCTCCCAGCGGCACCGCTTATCTGGACCTGCCGCTTAGCCTCAACACTCCAGCCGTGGATACCTGCGGAGAAAGCGCAGTCTCATATACCTCGGGCGGTTATGACCTGCAGGTACTCACCAAGCGGGAAAGTTCCTGGTCTCTTCATACGGATACAGGAAGCGAATTGCTCTCCGCCCGGCTGAATAAAAATGGTTGGCTGGCTGTCACCAGTCGGGCTGCCGGCTACAAGGGTGCGGTCACCGTCTATGACAGTTCCGGCAGCGCCAAGGTTGGATTCCAGATTTCCAGTAATTTCGTCATGGACGGTGTGGTAACTGACGACAATCAGTCCGCTGCCGTTCTCACCGTGGGGCAGGAAAATAACGTATTCACCAGCAGTTTATCCTTTTATCATCTGGATGAGGACTCACCCTACGCCCAGCTTTCGCTGGGAAACGATGTTTTTCTGGATCTGCACTGCTCCGGTTCTGATCTCTGGGCTGTGGGGGAAAACAGTCTTGCGCTGATCCACTGCGGAGACGGAACATTGGCCGGTACATATGACTATTCCGGACGCTACCTGAAATCCTACTCTTTGGGCGGCAGTGATTTTGCCTCACTGTTGCTGGGTAAATATCGCGCGGGAACCAGCGCCAGCTTGGTTACCGTTGACAGTTCTGGCAAGGAATTGGCCAGTCTGGACCTGAGTGAACAGGTCCTCGACCTTTCCTCCGCCGGGCGCTACGTGGCGGTTCTCACCGCCAACCAGCTTCAGATCTACACTCGTAATCTGAAGCTCTATGGTTCGCTGGATAATTCTGGAGGGTCCCGGAACGTGGTTCTTCGCGATGACGGAACCGCCTATCTGATTGGCAGCGAAAGCGCCCAGCTTTTTGTACCCCAATAAACCCTTGCTCGGAAAGGAGCGTCTTTTTTGGATTCCTACCTGCTTTATGATCTGATTATTCTGGCCATATTAGTTGTCTTTGCCATTCACGGTGCATATCGTGGTTTCGTGTTGATGCTGTGTGGTCTGCTGGCCATTATCGTGGCTTTTGTGGGAGCCAGCTTCGCCGCCGACACGCTTTCTCCCAAGGTGGCCGACCTGTTGGAGCCGCGCTTTGCCTCCGCCATTGAGGCCCGGCTGGACACGGAAATTTATTCTTCTGACGCCGCATCCGCGCCAGACGCCAGTGATTCGGACCATCCTGATTCCTTGGACCGGGTATTGAATGCGCTTCACAGTCTTGGGCTGTATCAGAGCGCCGTGGATACCATTCGCTCCGCCGTGCAGAGCGGTATGACGGACGTAGCGGCTAACACCGCCGCCGCTGTGGCTGCTTCGGTGGCTCAAAAGATCTCCTATATGCTGACGTTTGCGGTGAGCTTTATTTTGATTCTCGTTCTATGGGGCGGAATTAGCCGCGCACTGGATCTGGTTGCCCGGCTGCCCGGCCTGCATGCGCTCAACCGATTTGGAGGCGCCCTTCTGGGCCTTGTCCGAGCCTGCATCTTTTTGTTCCTGGCCGCTTGGCTGATGCGGTATTTCGGTAATATCATTCCTGAAAAGACCGTGCAGCAGACTACTCTGCTCCGCTTCTTCCTGACAACTAATCCGGTGAGCCTAATTCTGAACGCCTGAGCTTTCCGCCCAGTTTGACCACTTATTTCATCCTAAAATTCATAACCAGTTCATATTCATGTGGTAAATTCGTAATTCCTGAAGATAATACTCCCATTTGGTTTTTAAATAAAGGAGTGAGCCAATCATGCAGCCTACACTTTGCTCCCGCTGTCACAAAAATGTGGCCGTGGTTTTTGTCACCCGAATTGAAAACGGCGAGACCAAAAACGAAGGTCTCTGCCTGAAATGTGCTAAGGAACTGGGCATTAAGCCTGTAGAAGATATGATGCAAAAGATGGGAATCAGCGATGAGGATCTGGACGGTATCACCAATGAAATGATGTCGGCTTTTGGCGGTGCCGAGGGCATGGAAGGCCTTGTCAATTCCAATGCTGCCACCGGAGACGAGGATGACGACGAGGGCCGCACCGCCACGTTCCCTTTTCTCAACAAACTGTTCGGCGGAGAAAATACACCACAGGGCGAGCAGCCTTCCCGTTCGAGCCGCGAGGAAAAGGTGGGTAAGGGGGAACCACGCCCACCCAAGCGCAAATTTTTGGAAAACTATTGTATCTCTCTGACCCGCAAAGCCAGAAACGGCAATCTGGACCGCGTCGTGGGCCGTGATAAGGAACTGGAGCGCGTGGTTCAGATCCTGAACCGCCGCCAAAAAAACAATCCGTGTCTGATCGGCGAACCCGGCGTGGGCAAAACCGCCATTGCCGAGGGGCTTGCCATCCGTATTGCTCAGCGTGATGTCCCCTATAAGCTGCGGGACAAGGAGGTCTATCTGCTGGACCTAACCGCCCTGGTGGCGGGAACACAGTTTCGTGGGCAGTTTGAAAGTCGCATGAAAGGTCTTATTGAGGAGATCAAGAAGCTGGGCAATATCATTCTTGTGATTGATGAAGTCCACAATCTGGTGGGCGCCGGCGATGCGGAGGGCTCCATGAATGCCGCCAACATTCTCAAACCCGCCCTGTCCCGTGGTGAAATTCAGGTCATCGGTGCCACCACGCTCACGGAGTATCGTAAATACATTGAAAAGGACTCTGCTCTGGAGCGGCGCTTTCAGCCCGTGATCATAGACGAGCCTTCGATTGAAGACTCTGTGGCCATTCTCCGCGGAATTTCCCCCTATTACGCCAAATTCCACCATGTTGTGATTTCTCCGGAGATCTGCCGCCTTGCCGTCACCATGAGTGAGCGCTATATCACCGACCGCTTTCTTCCCGACAAGGCCATTGATCTTATTGATGAGGCCTGTTCCGACGTCAATCTCCATAACGAAGCGCTTAACCGCATCATGGAAATTAACAAGGAACTGGCCGATATCGCCAAAGAGCGCGAGGTCATGCTGGCCGCCACCAACGCCACCAATCAGAAGGATACCGAGGATGGCGCTGCCCCCGGCACCAATGAGGCCGCCTATCAGCGGCTGGCCGTTCTGAAGAGTCAGGAGCTTCAGCTGACCGGCGAACGCGACGGTCTGGCCGCCCATGGCGACCCCGCCTTGACGGCGGAGAACCTGGCGCGCGTCATTGAGTTGTGGACCAAAATTCCCGCCAGCCAGATTCAGGAGCAGGAATACGAGCGCCTGGCCCATCTGGAAGAGCGGCTTAAAACACATATTATCGGCCAGGATGAGGCCATTTCCGCCGTTGCCGCCGCCATTCGGCGCGGCCGGGTGGGTATCGCCTCCAAGCGGAAACCTGTGTCCTTTATCTTCGTCGGTTCCACCGGCGTAGGTAAGACCGAGCTGGTCAAGCAACTGGCTCAAGATATGTTTAACTCGCCGGAGTCTCTGATCCGGCTGGATATGTCGGAGTTCATGGAAAAGTTTGCTGTTTCCCGAATTATCGGTTCTCCACCGGGCTACGTGGGTTATGACGAAGCCGGACAGCTTACCGAAAAGATTCGCCGTAAGCCCTATTCCGTGGTCCTGTTCGACGAAATTGAAAAAGCCCATCCCGACGTGCTGAATATTCTTTTGCAAATTCTGGACGACGGTCATATCACCGATGCACAGGGCCGCATCGTAAATTTTGAAAACACCGTGATTGTTATGACCTCCAACGCCGGCAGTGCATCCAAGGCTACCTCCGTCGGTTTTGGACGCACGGAGAATCAGCTTGGACGAGACCGTGCCCTGAAAGCACTCAGCGACTTTCTTCGTCCGGAATTTCTCAACCGTGTGGACGAAATCGTCTATTTCAACCAGCTTACCGAAGAAAACTTCCGGGATATTGCCCGCATCATGCTGGCCGAGTTGACCCAGAATCTGTCCGACCGTGGCCTCCACTTCATATGGGATGACGATCTGTTGGATTATCTGGTCAAAAAGTCTTATTCCGCCGCCTACGGTGCCCGGAACCTGCGCCGTCAAATTCAAAAGGATCTGGAGGACCCTATCGCCACGAAAATTATTGAAAGCTACCAGCACCCCATCAGTCAGATTAAGGTCGCAGTTGAAGACGACACCCTCACCCTGCTCTCCATGTGACCCCACCGCGCGCCCTGCGCCGCGATTCTAAACATAAAGGACCGATTCTCTATGAAACGTATTGCCAGCTTCACGGTAAATCACGATGTTCTGGTTCCTGGTATGTATACCTCACGGGTTGACGGGGATATCACCACTTATGATATCCGCATGGTTGTTCCAAACTGCGGTAATTATCTGGAAAACGCCACCCTGCACACCTTCGAGCATCTGTTTGCCACTTACGCCCGGAATTCCGATCTAGCCAGTCAGGTTATCTACTGTGGACCTATGGGCTGCCGCACCGGGTTTTACTTTTTGGTGCGGGATATGAAACCGGAGGACGCCATCCGGCTGGTGCGGGAAACGATGGACTTTGTCGGCAGCTTTAACGGAGAGATTCCAGGTGCCAGCCGTCGGGAATGCGGCAACTACCGGGAGCATGACCTGACCGGCGCGAAAGCCATCGCGGAAAAGATGACCAGCGTTCTGGCCGACTGGACGCCGGCACGTTTGGTTTACCCGGAATAGATCCTGTTGGGCCCGGCGCAAAAAGAAAAAAGAAGCCCCGGCTCCGCAACCATCACACGCTGCGGAGCCGGGGCTTTTAATTGGCCGAATGCGCCGGATCTCCGGCACCGCCTATATCTTTTTCCACTTTACGCCCATGGGCGTATCCATCAGCTCAATTCCCATACCTTTGAGCTCCTCGCGGATACGGTCGGCCTCGGCAAACTTCTTTGCCTTACGGGCCGTTTGCCGCTCCTGAATCAGGGCCTCCACCCGGCAGTCCAGATCGCAGTCCTGCTTCCGATACAGCAGTCCCAGTACATCAGTCAGTTCCAGCATCATCTTTTTGCAGATCTCAGCGAACGCGCGGGTGGGTTTCCCCTCCACGGCAGTGTTTACAGCACGGACCAGCTCAAACAGCACCCCGATCGCGTCGGCTGTGTTCAGATCATCATCCATGGCATCGTCAAACCGCTGGCGGTAGCCGTCAAAAGTGGCGGTCACGGCGGTTTCCGCCTCGGTTATGCCGCCTTCCGCCCCATTTTTTATGAGAAAATCCAGATTCTCTGCGGCGGAGTACAGGCGGGCCAGCGCAGCCTGAGCCTGCTCCAGCGACTCCCTGGAGTAATTAATGGGACTGCGGTAGTGGGCGGAGAGCATGAAAAACCGGATTGGCTCATAGCCGTAAACAGCGGCCGCATCCCGAACCGTACAGAAATTGCCCTGAGACTTGGACATCTTGCAATTGTCGATATTGAGGAACCCGTTATGCATCCAGTAATTCACAAACTTGCAGCCATTTGCCGCCTCGCTCTGGGCAATCTCGTTTTCGTGATGAGGAAATTGGAGGTCCTGCCCGCCGCAGTGGATGTCGATAGTCTTTCCCAGGTAGCGGCCGGACATAGCCGAGCACTCGATATGCCAGCCGGGGCGGCCGTTACCCCAAGGTGAATTCCAATAAGGCTCGCCGGGTTTGGCCGCCTTCCACAGGGCAAAATCCATTGGGTCCTCTTTTACGTCGTTTACGTCAATCCGGGCGCCGGCCTCAAGATCTTCGATGGACTGGCCGGACAAACAGCCATAGCGCGGAAATTTCCTCGTGCGGTAGTATACATCGCCGTTTTTTTCATAGGCGTAGCCTTTCTCAACCAGCACCTGCACCATGGCAATAATCGCATCCATATTCTCAGTTGCCTTCGGGTGAATGGTGGCATCCCGCACGCCCAGGCCATGGGCGTCTGTAAAGTACTCCTTGATATAGGTTTCGGCGATTTCCGCGGCGGTCTTTCCCTCCGCATTGGCACGCTTTATGATCTTGTCGTCCACATCGGTAAAGTTCTGAGCGAACGTCACCTGATAGCCGCGGTATTCCAAATACCGGCGCAGCACATCAAACAAGATGATGGGGCGGGCATTGCCCACATGGATATAGTTGTAAACCGTGGGACCACAGCAGTACATCTTCACCTCGCCCGGCTTGATGGGGACAAATTCTTCCTTTTTACGGGTCATGGAATTGAATACTTTCATACCATTTTCTCCTTCGTCAGTTCCTCAAGCAGCCTTTCCACCCATTCCAGGCGGGACTGCACAGCCTGCATTTCCTTTTCGACCGGGTCGGTCACATGAATCTGATCCACCTGCGCGGCATAGTCCACCTTCTCCCCCGCCACACGCACAACCCGCGCGGGTACGCCCACGGCGGTGGAATCGGGTGGAATCTCCTGTAAAACCACCGCGTTGGACGCAATGCGGGAATTATCCCCCACCTTAAACGGCCCTAAAACCTTCGCGCCGCAGGCGATCATCACATTATTGCCGATGGTGGGATGTCGTTTCCCCTGATCCTTGCCGGTGCCACCCAGCGTTACACCATGATAAAGCAAAACATCGTTCCCGATTTCGGCGGTTTCACCGATGACAATCCCCATACCGTGGTCGATGACGAACCGCTGCCCGATTACCGCGCCGGGATGGATTTCAATACCGGTAAGATGCCGGGCAATCTGGGAATTGAGTCGGGCCAGAAAAAACAATTTATGGCAGTACAGCCAATGGGACACCCGATGAAAAATCAGGGCATGCACACCCGGATATAGTAAGAAGACTTCCAGCTTCGACCGGGCCGCCGGGTCACGCTTCTGATAGGCCGCCAGCGTCTCCGACAGTCTTTTAAACATAGATATGGTTCCTCCCTTGGAATCTCATGCAAAAAGAAACGCCCCTCGCACCCAAAGGTACAAGAGGCGACATCGTATCGCGGTTCCACTCTCATTTTTCACTCACGGGCCGTTACGCGGCCATCCGGTGGGCATCCACATCCCACTCGCTCCCGGATGCACTTCGCATTGGCGTCCCGTAAAGCCGCTTACAGCCGACGGCGGCTTTTCTCTGTCCGGTATTCCCACGCTACTCTTTCCGATCTGCACGATATTAACTTACCTCATTATAGTACCACGGCAGTCAAAAGGTGTCAAGTTTCCGGTTTGCTCTAAACACGATTACTGGAAAAATCTCATGTTATTTTATCTGGAATTTTCTGTGCAAATCAGCTATACTGATTTGGATTTTTATTTTTTGAAAAGCAGTCTGCTTCTGCCTTTCTCTCATCCGGAGGTGCTTATTACACAATGAATTTGCTGGAGCTGTTCCTCCTCGCTGTCGGCCTTTCTATGGATGCATTCGCCGTTTCCATCTGTAAGGGACTTTCCATGAATCGCGTTACCGTGGGAAAAGCTGTGTCCGTCGGTCTCTATTTCGGTGCGTTTCAGGCCGGAATGCCTTTGCTCGGCTATTTTCTTGGTTTGCAATTTCGTGCCTACATCACTGCCGTGGACCACTGGATCGCCTTCTTTCTCCTTGGTTTTCTCGGCATTAATATGATCCGGGAGGCTCTTCGCGGCCCCGATATGGAAACCAAGCTGGAGGAAGATCTGCGCTTTTCCGGCATGCTGGTTTTGAGCGTTGCCACGAGTATCGACGCATTGGCGGTCGGTATCCCCCTGGCTTTTCTGCATATTGACATCGTCCCCGCCGTCTTTCTGATTGGAACTGTTACCTTCACCCTATCTGCGCTTGGCGTCAAAGTTGGAAACCTCTTCGGGACACGCTACGAAAGCAAGGCGGAACTGGCTGGCGGCATTATTCTGATCGGCATGGGGCTGGATATCCTGCTGGAGCACCTGGGTATTTTTCCATAAATTTTTATATTAAACCAGACGCCGCGCTTTGGGTAAAAGCGCGGCGTCTGGCTTTTCCTCCCGTTTTTTAAGTTGATTTAAACTTTTCCGGATAGAATACATTCAGAAAAGCGAGAGGAAGTGGCTTCAAGTGACCAGAATTGCGCTGATTCCTGCCTTCGAACCGGATGGGCATCTCCTGAATCTGCTGCAGGCACTCCAAAAAGCCGATTTTACTTTAGTCGTTGTGGATGACGGCAGCGGGGAAAGTTACCGTTCTCTGTTTGCGCAGGCAGCTCAGACAGCCACCGTATTGACGCATAAAACCAACCGCGGCAAGGGACGCGCCCTCAAAACGGGATTTTCCCACATCCAAGCGCATTTTCCGGTCGACACTGTCGTGGTCACTCTTGATGCGGACGGTCAGCACAGCGTACCCGACGCCGTTCGCTGTGCTCAAGCGGCTGAACAGGCACCAGACCGTCTGATTTTGGGCTACCGCACGTTCGGGAATGGGGTTCCCCTGCGGAGCCGGTTTGGAAACGCCGTGACTCGGGTCATCTACCGTTGTTCCACCGGCACAGCGGTCCGGGATACTCAGACCGGCCTGCGCGCCTTTCCGGTCAGTTTGATTCCTCTGCTTCTATCCATTGAGGGAGAGCGGTATGAATACGAAATGAACGTGCTGCTGGCGTGCCCCAAACAGCACCTCTCCATTCAGGAGGTGGAAATCGCTACGATCTATGAAGACGGGAATTTATGCTCCCATTTTCACACATTTCGTGACTCTTTTTTAATTTACAAAGAAATCCTGAAATTCGCCGGCTCCTCGTTTGCCTGTTTTTTGCTGGACTACGGACTTTACAGCCTGCTGGTACTCATAACGGCGCCTTGGGGAAACGTCAGTATTCCCTTCTCCAATGTGATGGCCAGAACCGTCAGTGCCGGAGTCAACTTCACCCTCAATCGAAGCCTGGTGTTTCACAATCACGACAATATCATCCGAACCAGCGCTCAATACTTTTTTCTCGTGATCTGCATTCTCTGTGGAAATACGTTTTTCATCAACTGGCTGGTTAACGGACTCGGCGCAAACAAATTTGCCGCCAAGCTGGTCACGGAGCTTACTTTTTTTACACTGAGTTGGTTTTTTCAAAAATTTTTTATTTTCCGCAAACAGAAAGCAAGGAGCTGACACCGTAATGCATACCATAAAAAAGCACCGCCGCTGGTGGATTCTCTATGGCGTCGTGCTTGTTCTTTTCACCGTCTATGTCCTGCTGGATACGTTCGTCATTCCACGGCGCTATGCAACCGTACAGAGCAGCACCGCCCATGGAAGTCTATCGGACCAGTCCTCCAGCGGCTGGAATGCCGCTGCCACCGATTCTTTCTCCTCTACAAATACCTCGTATGACGACGGCAGCGTCTCCATCACCCTGACCACTTCCCGCTTTTACGATACGACTGTCTATGTGGCGGACATCACCCTTGCCGATGCCGGCGCGCTGAAAACCGCGCTGGCTCATAATACTTATGGTAAAAACATCACGGAGACGACTTCTTCCATGGCCGAGAGTCACAATGCCGTTTTGGCCATAAACGGCGACTACTACGGCGCACAAAACCGCGGCTATGTAATTCGAAACGGGGTCGTGTACCGGGATACGGCGGCATCGGCAGATCAGGAGGATCTTGTAATCGGTTCCGACGGCTCCTTTTCTCTCATCACCGAGGGTGAAACCACCGCACAGGAACTGCTGGACAGCGGCGCCTGGCAGGTTCTGTCCTTTGGTCCGGGTCTTTTAGAAAATGGTGAAATCACAGTCGGTACCCACACGGACGTGGACAAGGCGATGGCCAGCAATCCACGCACTGCCATCGGCCAGCTCTCTCCCCTGCACTATGTGATGGTTGTCGCAGATGGACGAACCGATAATTCCGCCGGTTTGTCCCTGTACGAGCTGGCGGAGTTCATGCAAGGGCTGGGCGTAACCACCGCCTATAATTTGGATGGCGGTGGCTCCTCTACCCTGTATTTTAACGGAGCGGTTATCAACAACCCGACCACCAACGGAAAAACCATCTCTGAAAGGAAGGTAAGCGACATTGTCTACATCGGAGCATAATCGTCAGGCCATGCGCGGACTGGCACAGAATTATCTGCTGATTTCGCTGGGCTGCGCAGTCTTTTCCCTGATCTACGAATATTTCAGCCATGGCGTCTATTCCGGCTTTATGATTTTTCTGTTTTTTTTTCCGCTGTTTCTGGGCGCACTGCCCTTTTTCCTGCTAAGCCGGATTACCGCCGTTTTCCCGTCCGAGTCCGCACGGGGTACCTACCACGCCGGACTTGCCACGCTGGGACTTGGGAGCTGCCTGTCCGGCATTCTGGATATTTACGGAACCACCTCTCCCTACCTTCCGGCTTACTGGATTGTAGGCGGCCTTCTGATGCTGGCTGGCATCCTGCAATTTTTTCTGTCTGCTCGATATCATCGGGCGGATTAATTGCATCCGGCAAGCGGATGTGATAAGATTCTGACTGAACGGTTGCGCTATCCCCATTTTATTCCATCTTATGATTTGATTTTACGGGAAACGGGAGGAAAATAGAATGCGTCTTTTACTGGCGGAGGACGAAAAAGTTCTATCTGATGCGCTGGTTACTATCCTGACTCACAATAACTACTCCGTTGATGCGGTTTATAACGGGCAGGATGCGCTGGATTATCTTGAAAATGGAAATTATGACGGAGCTATTCTGGACATCATGATGCCCAAACTGGACGGCCTGACCGTACTGCGTCAAATACGGGCGGACGGTCTGGCTCTGCCGGTTTTGATGCTGACCGCCAAAGCGGAGATTGACGACCGGGTGGCCGGGCTGGACTGCGGCGCGGACGACTATTTAACTAAGCCGTTTGCATCCAAAGAACTGCTGGCGAGAATCCGTTCTATGACACGGCGCCAGCCGGAGCTGCGGGATACCGTCCTACAGTTCGGCAACCTTTCCCTGAACCGTGCCAGTTTTACGCTCTCCGGCAGCGGCGGCTCCCTTCGGCTGGCGAATAAAGAGTTTCAAATAATGGAAATGCTGATGGAAAATCCGGGTCAAGTGATCCCAACTGAGCGTTTCCTGGAAAAAATCTGGGGATATGACAGCGAGGCGGAGATCAACGTCGTCTGGGTGTATATCTCGGGGCTCCGCAAAAAGATCGCGGGGCTTGTCGGCAAAGTGCAGATTAAAGCGGCACGCGGCGTAGGATATTCTCTGGAGGAAACCTCATGATTGCCAAGCTGAGAAAAAAGTTCATTCTCATCACCATGGGTTCCCTGATTCTGGTGCTTACGGTATTAATGGGAATGATTAATATCGCAAACTTTATAAAGGCCGATCAGAGTTCCGCCGAGATTTTGCAGATTCTTTCCGAAAACAACGGCGGCTTTCCCAATATGGAAAAGCGGACAGATAGTCAGGACATAGATTTGGACGGACACTCCGGCACCCAGCCGGACTCTCCTGCGAATGGAACCGGCAGCAGCTTTGACATCGGCATGGACCCCGGCGCCAGGCGCCGGAATTTTTCGCCTGAAATGCCTTATGAAACCCGTTATTTTTCGGTGGAGCTCAACGAAAGTGGGACGCTCCTTTCGGTAAATACGGGCAAAATTGCTGCTGTTTCCACCGATGAAGCTGTCGCCATGGCGCAGAACCTCTCCGCACGCGGGAAGACATCCGGCTACACCGGAAATTATAAATATCTGGAAACTCAAACCGACCGTGGGCATCTGTACGTTTTTCTGGACTGCACCCGGGACCTGGACTCCGTTCAGGCATTCTTCTCTACCAGCCTTCTGGTCTCTCTCTGCGGAATCCTCGCCGTGTTTCTGCTGGTGCTCGCCCTCTCCAAACGGGCCATCCGTCCGGTGGCGGAGAGCTATGACAAGCAAAAGCAGTTTATTACCAATGCCGGTCATGAAATCAAAACACCGCTGTCCATTATCGACGCTTGCACCGAGGTCATTGAACTGGAACAAGGGGAAAATAAGTGGACGGAGGGAATTCGTGGGCAGGTCAGACGGCTGGCATCCCTGACACAGAGCCTGGTTTCGCTGGCGCGGATGGACGAGGGAAGCGCAAATTTGACTATGGCCGACTTTTCTCTCTCCGACGCGGTAACAGAAACGCTGGAGCCCTTTGTGCTG
This sequence comes from Intestinimonas sp., assembly GCA_022653075.1. GTDB lineage: Bacteria > Bacillota > Clostridia > Oscillospirales > Oscillospiraceae > Intestinimonas. The sequence goes on along the minus strand of JALCSB010000006.1, from coordinate 88,315 downwards.
CTGGCTGAAAACAAAGGCCTGCATTTATTGCTGGATATCCAGCCGGATATCTCATACCGCGGCAATGAGCAGACGCTCCGGCAACTGTGCTCGATTTTGGCGGACAACGCGGTTAAGTACGCCCTTCCGGGCAGCGAGATCCACTTTTCCCTGAAGAAAAAAGGAAAAAAGCCGGTCCTGACCAGTAAGAACACGGCCCAGGGTTTGAAGAAGGGGGACCAGAACATTCTGTTCGACCGTTTCTATCGGGGCGACGCATCCCGCAGCAGTGAAACGGGGGGATATGGCATCGGACTTTCCATGGCACAGTCCATCGTGGCTGCCCATGGTGGAAAAATCTGCGCCAAAAGTGAAGATGGTTCCTCTTTGACCATTCTTATTCAGCTTTAAAATCCAGCCTTCCGCTTTCCCCCCAATTTATGTTGAACGTACGACGTCCCTTGGTCCGGCCTGTATCGCCGGATCGAGGGGCGTTTTATTATTTTCTTGTAAAGAACAGGTATCATTTAAGTAAGATTTAGGTTCCTCCTTTATGATAGGCTCATCAAACAGGGAGGGACATCCTCATGAATGACCATATTTTTAAACGGCATGAACTCAAATACCTGGTGACGGACCGGCAGCGCCGGTTTCTGGAACAGGCGTTGCGGGAGCGGATGATACCGGATTCGCACGGCGAAAGCACCATCTGCAATGTCTATTTCGACACACCAGATTTTTACCTGATTCGGCGCTCGCTGGAAAAACCGGTCTACAAGGAAAAGCTCCGCCTGCGCAGCTATGGCCCCGTCACCTCGGAACAGTCCGTGTTTCTGGAGCTGAAAAAGAAATATAAGGGCATCGTCTACAAGCGGCGAATCTCCATGGAAGAAGAGGCGGCCATGAATTTTCTGTGTGACGGCGCTCCGCTCCCGAAACAGAGCCAAATCGGTCGTGAAATCGAATATTTTCTGAGATTTTACAAGACGCTTGGCCCCGCCGTTCATTTGAGCTATGACCGCGCGGCGTTCTTCTCCAAGACAGACCCCGACCTGCGGGTGACGTTTGACAAGAACATCCGCTGGCGCGCCACGGAGCTGAGCTTAACCGCACAGCCCGGCGGAGCGCAAATTCTGCGGCCCGGAGAGTCTCTGATGGAGATCAAAGCTGCTTCGGCAATCCCGCTGTGGCTGGCTCATCTTCTGAGCAGCTGCCGGATTTATGAGACTTCATTTTCTAAGTACGGCAGAGCCTACTGCACCATGCTGCAGGACAATCTTAATGAAACAAGAGGTGTTTTCTGTGCTTGATTCTCTTTTTTCCGGCCTATATGCAGGCTCCACCACGATCACATTGCAGAGCTTCTGTCTGAGTATGCTTGCCGCCCTGCTCCTGGGCGCGGCTCTGACGCTGATCTACACTTATAAAGCTACGTTTACAAAAAGTTTTGTCGTGACTCTGGCGATGCTTCCCGCCGTGGTGTGCACCATCATTATGATGGTCAGCGGCAATCTGGGCGCGGGTGTGGCGGTGGCGGGCACTTTTTCTCTGGTCCGGTTCCGCTCTGCCCCCGGCACAGCCAAAGAAATCTGTGCCATCTTTTTGGCCATGGCCGTCGGTCTGGCCTGCGGAATGGGTTACCTGGGCTTCGCCGCCTTGTTTACCGTCATTATGTGCGCGGTTAGTTTTCTCTATGCAAAGTTGGGCTTTGGGGAGCTGAAGAACGCCGCACTCTGCAGGCAACTGCGAATTACCGTACCGGAGGATCTGGATTACAGCGGCGCTTTCGATGACCTGTTCGAAACATTTACCTCCGAGGCAAAGCTCGTCAGCATCAAGACCACCAATCTGGGCAGTTTGAACCGGCTGACCTACCACATCGTTCTAAACGACGCCAATACTGAAAAACAGTTCATCGACCAGCTGCGCTGCCGCAATGGGAACCTTGAAATCAGTTCTTCCATCCAGACCACGCATTCCGGGGAACTGTAAGCGCACACAACATGCGGCCCCGCGACCGCAGAGATAAAAGGAGATTTTTTATGAAAAAGAAATTAGCTGCTTTCATGCTGGCGGCGGTACTGTGTCTGAGCTGTGTCTCGTGTGGAACATCCGGCGTGGATGCCACTTCACAGGCCACAGCATCCGTTGATTCCATCTCAAGCACCGATGAGATGTTTACCGACCGCGATTTCGAGGTTGGATATTCCGACTATGTGACTGTCACCCTGGCCGATAGCGGCTCCCATGCCGACGGCGGCGGAGTCACGGTGGATGGAAGCACCGTCACCATCACCCAGGAGGGTACTTATCTTCTGACCGGCAGTCTAAGCAGCGGGCAGATTATTGTGGATGCGCCCGATACGGCAAAGATTCAGCTGGTACTGGACAACCTTTCGGTTACCTGCCCGGACAGCGCGGCAATCTATGTCAAGCAGGCGGACAAAGTGTTTCTCACCACGACGGAAGGCTCTGAAAACAGCCTGAATGTCACCGGAGATTATGTTCAAACCGATGATAACAAAGTGGACGCGGTGATTTTCTCCAAGTCGGACCTGACCATAAATGGAGGCGGCACGCTCAACATCAGTACCTCCTACGGCCACGGCGTGGTATCCAAGGACGACCTGAAGGTCACCAGCGGCACTTACGTCATTACCTCCGCCTCTCACGGCCTGTCCGGTAAGGACAGCGTACGCATCGCGGACGGCAGCTTTACCATTACCTCCGGTAAGGATGGAATCCACGCTGAGAACAACGACGACACGGCGCTGGGCTTTATCTTTATCTCCGGCGGTACCTTTACCATCAACGCAGAAGCCGATGGCATGGACGCGGCAACCACCCTGGCAATTGAGGACGGTACCTATGTCGTCACAACCGGCGGCGGCAGTGCCAATGCCAGCACCAAATCCAACGGGCAGCCTGCCGACGGTCAAGGCCAGCCAAGGATGCCGGACGGTCAAGGCGGTGGTCCGGGGGGGCAGCCGGGGATGCCCGACGGCGGCGCACAGGTGGCGCCTGACGCCACAGGCAGCGCCGCGGAGGAGAGCGGAGCTGAAGAAACCGACGATACCACAACGGCAGTCTCAGCAAAGGGCCTGAAGGCCGGTGAAAGCGTTACGGTAAACGGCGGAACATTTACGCTGGATTGCTCCGACGACGCGGTCCATACCAACGGTAACCTGACCGTTACCGGCGGAACCTTCCAAATCAGCACCGGCGACGACGGCATGCACGCAGATGCGGCGCTGGCCATTACCGACGGAACCATTGACATCACTAAGAGCTATGAGGGTATTGAGGGCGCCACCATTGACCTTTCCGGCGGCACAATCTCAGTGGTCTCCTCCGACGATGGGCTGAACGCCACGGGCAATGGCTCTGACGGCAGGCAGAACGGAATGGAAGCGGACACCTCGGCCTCCATTCTCATTTCCGGCGGTGCGTTGACCATAAATGCCAGTGGAGATGGTATTGACTCCAACGGTAACCTGACTGTCAGCGGCGGCTCCGTATACGTCAGTGGGCCCACCAATTCCGGGGACGGAGCGCTGGATTACAGCGGTACTGGCACCATTACAGGCGGCGTCCTCATCGCAGCGGGCAGTACGGGCATGGCACAAAACCTTGGCTCAGATTCCACCCAGGGCTCCATTCTCTACAACCTGTCCTCCGCTCAAAACGCGGATACCTCTATCACGCTGACGGACAGCTCGGGCAATATTCTGGCCAGTTATACGCCCGTCAAGCAATTTCAGTCCGTTGTGGTCAGCGCGCCCGGCGTGAAAAGCGGCAGCTCTTATACCCTGACCGTGGGAAGTGAAAGCATAGCCATCGAGATGACCGACACCATTTATGGCGGCGGCTCCGGCGGAGGCGGCGGTATGGGGAATGGCTCAGGCGGCATGGGCCAGAGGCCTGGCGGCGGAGGCACCCCACCCTCCCGCGATAACGCGGACGCAGCTACCGGCGCAACGCCCGGCGGAAATGAAACCACCGGCGGCACCACAACATAATTCACCAAAAGAAGTTAAACTTCCGGCTACGTTTAATATACGGGCTAACGGTTTGGCAGAAGCCGCCCGAAATAACTCCTCACAGAATTAAAGCCCCGGTTTCCGCTTTGCGGAAACCGGGGCTTTTCGGCAGGATGCCGGGCTTTCGTTATGCCTCCCGCTGATAATGGACGTTAAAGGTGCATCGATCTCCTCTGGTGTAAGTTCGGGTAAATTCCACCGCCCGGTCCTGATCATCGTAACTGACACACCGAAAAGCAAGGACTCCCCTTTTAGGGTCCGTATTCAGAAGTCTGGCATCCATGGGGTCCAGCTCCGTTATTTCCAAACTCTGCTCCCCTCGGACAACCTGAATGCCGTAAAACTCGCATGCCTCATAGACCGAAAACACCCCCAAATCTATGTCTTTCAGATTAGGGACCAGTGCCTCCGGAATATAGGTTTCCTCCAGAAAGACCGGCTCATCGTCCACATAGCTTACCTGCTTAATATAATAAATTCTGGCCTCGGGCGGGTAGCCCAGAAGCGAGCCATAAACCGTACCCGCCGTACGCAGAGTTTTAATCAGCACTCTGGTATCCGACTTTTTCTGTTTGTCCAGCATATTCAGCTTGAACCCGCCCACTGTCTCCAGGTCCTGCTCCAGCTTTTCCCCCAAGACAAAAATCCCCTTGCCCTGAACCGCTTTCAAAAGTCCCTCACCCACCAGGGCGGACACAGCGGACCGGACGGATAGCCGATGGATTCCATAGGTCTCGGCCAGACGCCCCACCGAGGGAATGGCCGTGCCGGGGGGGTATTCCCCACTTTCGATCTTATTTCGAAGCAACTCACGAAGCTGAAGATATAACGGCGATTTTGGCCCGACCGCCCCCTCACTTCGCATTTGGTCGTCTCCTCCTCTCCTCTGTGGCGGGATCTCTCCGCTCCAGCACGCTGGCGATCCGCAGGCGGTCCGGGCGGGCAGCCGTATGGCAGTACTCCATCAGCCTTCCCCACTGGTCATAGGTCTGACTGACAATCCAAAAAAGGGGAGCATCCTCCCGAATTCCCATCAATTCAGCTTCATCTGCCGTGGCATAGGTAATGCCGATTTTCTCTTCACCCTTTTTCGGAATAAGGCCGTATTCTTTTTCCAGCACCTTAAAAAGAGAACCCGTTTCCAGATTTTTTTTCTCCAGGTTCCCCACCCGTTCTGTGGGGATATAGGCGGTTTCCAGCATGACAGGCTCACCATCCAACCGTCTCAGCCGCACAATTTTATAGAGCAGATACCCCAGCGTACGGTTAAAGTGCCGGGCCAGGTTTTTGTCGCATTCCACTCGTTTAATGGATAAAAGGCGGGTGGTAACCACACGTCCCTGTTCCGCCGCAGACTGGCTTAGAGACTGGAGTCCTTGTAGGTGGCGGGTATACTTCGGCGGCGTCAGGTAGCTCCCGGAACCGCGTTTTGCACAGAGCAGCCCGTTTTTCTCCATCCGCGCCAACGCGCTGCGCAGCGTGGAACGACTCAGCCCCCAAGCCTTACTGAGGTCGCGCTCGGAAGGCAATCGGTCCCCGGGGCGGAGTTTCTGCTCCAGGAGATAAGACTCCAGCAGCTCACCGGCCACCTCCCGGGGTTTTGGCTTATATTCCTGCATTGCTCCGCCTCCTTTGCCTCTTATTCCCTGATATGTGATAGAATATATCACAATCTTTACGGGAACGCAATACAACAAGTCAGATATGCTATCTCCGCTTCCGCTCCACTGTGTTTCATAAAATCAGAAAAGCAAACCGCTCTTTTTTAAACAGACGCTTTAAAAATCTGTTTATTTATTATATTTTTTTACACAAACCTAATTGGTATTAAAATATTTTCACCATATATGAAATTTACATTGATTTCATATAAGTGTCGTGCTATGATGTCAGACAAGCAGGTCAAGTGTCAAAAACAACAGAACTTGATTCGCATTTTCCCACTTTTTACTTAAAAATGAGGTGTAGACACCTATGTCTGAATCTATCGTATCCCTGATTGACGTAGAAAAGCGCTTTGGCTCGAACCTAGTGGTACGGAAAATGAGCCTTGAGATACAGAGAGGCGAATTTTTGACTCTCTTGGGTCCATCCGGCTGCGGAAAAACCACCACACTGCGCATGATTGCCGGGTTTGAGGACGCCACTTCCGGAATCATCAAAGTACAGGGCGAGCAGGTGGAGGACAAGGAGCCTTACCAGCGGGATGTAAATACCGTTTTTCAGAATTATTCTCTGTTTCCTCACATGACCGTATATGACAATGTGGCTTACGGCCTCACCATAAAAAAAGTACCCAAAGAGGAGATTCGGCGGCGGGTTACCGAGATGCTGGCCCTGGTACAGCTTGCCGGGTATGACAAACGTAAACCCGATGCTCTCTCAGGCGGCCAAAAGCAGCGGGTGGCAATTGCCCGCGCCCTTATTAACAACCCCAAGGTGCTTTTACTGGACGAACCTCTGGGGGCCTTGGACCTTAAGCTCCGCAAGCAGATGCAGATCGAGCTCAAACGGCTTCAGAAAAAGCTGGGCATCACCTTTGTCTACGTCACCCATGACCAGGAGGAAGCCCTCACCATGTCCGACCGTATCGCCGTCATGAACGCCGGCATTTTAGAGCAGGTGGGTACCCCCATGGAAATTTATCAGTACCCCAAGACCCGGTTTGTGGCCGGCTTTATCGGTGAGTCCAACCTCTTCGACGGTACGGTAAAGGCCGTAGAGGGAAATCTCATCCAGGTGGAAACTTCAGCCGGCCTTTTGACTACCTGCGGGCAGGGATTTCAGCCAGGCGAGGAGATGCACGTTTCAATCCGGCCTGAGCATCTTGAAATCAGCCGGGAACCGGCCGAAGGTTTTGCACTTCCCGGAAAAATCAAGGACTTCACCTATATGGGTACGATGGTTAAAACCGCATTGGATATGGCGGACGGTTCCGAACTCAAGTTTTCCCGCTTTGAGCATGACAGCCGGCTTCGGGAGGGCGACCCGGTTTACGTGTTCTGGCGCCCTGAAAAGTCAGTACCCATCAAAAAGTCTGCTACATAAGGGGGATGCGGGTTCTATGAGCAAGCGAAAATCAGACAGTTCCACCGGTCGTCACCGCAGAAGGCTTCCTGCCCTAGCCACAGCGGGGCCTGTCTCCGTCTGGATGATTCTTTTTGTCACCTTACCCATGCTTTTTATCATCTATATCAGTTTTATGTCCCGGGGCGTCTTTGGCGACGTAGTGTACACGTTCTCTCTGAACAGCTACCATACTCTGTTGGACTCCACCTATTTTAAGGTAATCTCCAAGTCCCTTGAGGCCGCCCTTCTCACCACGGTTTTGTGCTTGGCGCTGGGTTATCCCTTTGCCTATTACATCGCCCGAAAGCCGCCCGAAACCGCATCCAAACTTATCATGCTCATTATGATCCCCTTCTGGACCAATTCCCTTATGCGGCTTAATAGCTGGCTGCTTCTATTCCAGACCAGCGGCCCGGTAAACGCCTTTCTTCAGTGGACCGGCATCACCGACCACCCCGTCACCTTTATCTATACCGACGCGTTGGTGATTCTGGGCCTCATCACCAATATGCTCCCTTTTGCGGTGCTTCCCCTTTACAGTTCCATTGAGAAGCTGGAAAATTCTCTTCTGGAGGCATCTTCCGACCTGGGCGCCACTCCGGGGCAGACTTTCCTCCGGGTAACTCTGCCCCTTACCTTCCCGGGTATCTTTTCCGCCATCATTCTGGTCTTCATTCCCTCTTTAGGCATCTACACCGTATCCGATATTCTGGGCGGCGGCAAAGTTCTGTACATCGGCAACATCATTCGAAATCAATTTGGCTCGATCCGAAACTGGCCTTTGGGTGCGGCCCTCTCGGTCCTTCTGCTGGTGATTACGGGTCTATTGATTTTTATCTATACCCGATTTGCCAAAATTGAGGACATGGAGGTGGTTTGATATGGCAGCGCACTCTGCAGTCCAAAAACGCAAAAGAAACGTGAGCATTCTGGGCGAAGTATACGCAATCCTTGTCTATGCAATCCTCTATATCCCCGTTGTGGTCATGATGATTTTTTCCTTTAACAACCAGCGGTATAATTACTATTGGAGTGGATTTACCACGCAATGGTACGCCAAGCTTTTTTCCAACTCCACACTAATCGGGAGTTTGTGGTATTCCCTTATCATCGCGGTTCTGAGTACCGTCATTTCCGTGCTTATCGGTACTTTGGGCGCTTTGGGCCTCAAACGATATGAGTTCCGGGGCAAGCGGTTCATCAACAATATGCTGTATGTACCCATTATTGTCCCCGAAATTGTATTGGCGGTAGCTCTTCTCATTATTTTTATGAGGTTGGGCTTATCCCTTGGACTGGGTTCTATCCTTATCGGTCACTGCACCTTCTGTATCCCTTACGCAGTGGTAACCATCCGCGGCCGCATCAGCGGTGACGGAGACAGTCTGGAGGAGGCTTCCATGGATCTGGGGGCCAACCGCCTGCAGACCTTTCTGCGGGTCACCCTGCCCAGTATCATGCCTGGTGTCATGTCCGCCACGTTTCTCTCCTTTACTCTCTCCATTGACGATGTGATTATGAGCAACTTGTTGGCGGGTGCCAAAAATTCCACGTTGCCGGTGTTGATCCTTTCCATGAACAAAAGCGGCGTTACTCCCGATGTTAACGCCCTCACTACCCTTATGATCCTTGTTATCGTGGCCGGTATGCTCTTAAACAGCGGCATAAGGGCCTTGATTAAAAAGCGCTCATCACGTGCCGAAGCGTTGTAATGCCGTGCACTTTCTTCCCCTGATCCTTGCCGCCTTCGGCGGTTCGGAATAACTTCAAAAATTATTTTAGGAGGAACAAAAGCATGAAAAGAATTCCAGCAATTATTCTGTCTTTGGCTCTAATGCTTCCCCTTGCTGCGTGCGGCGGCGGCTCAGGCGCCGACAGCAGCTCTCCGTCCCCTTCCAGCAGCGCAGCCGCTGCCAGTACCGAGTTGAACGTCTACATGTGGCAGCAGTACATCTCCGACGACCTCATTGCAAACTTTGAAAAAGAAAATAACTGCAAGGTGAACCTCTCCTACATGAGCGATAACGCAGACGCCATCACCAAGCTCACGTCTGGCGGAGGGGATGAGTACGATCTGGTCATGACCTGCGATGCCTATATGGATTCCCTTGTGGCGGGAAATTATGTCCAGAAGCTGAATTTGGACAACATCCCCAACTCATCCAATATTAATGAGTCTTATTGGACCAACAAGGACTACTGCGTACCTTACCTCATGAACTACATCTACGTGGTCTACAACTCCGCAACCTGCCCCATCGAAATCACCAGCTATAACGACCTTATTAACCCCGCCCTGAAGGGACAGATCAGCACCATCGACGGCGCCCGGAACCTGTTCCCCATCGCCCTCGTGGCTTTGGGCTACGATCCTAACACCACCAACAAGGATGAAATCGCCGCGGCCTATGACTGGCTGACCAAATTCAACGACAATGTGGTGGCGTACGGCAATGCCGAACAGAATCTGACCAACGGTACCGCTTCCGTGGCCCTCACCTACGACGGCAACGCCTCCTGGGCCATGTCCGAAATGGGCGACAAGAATACGCTAAAGGTGGCAGATCCCTTCAGCGATCCGGTCCAATTGGGCTTCGACCTCTATGTCATCCCCACGGGCGCCAAGCATGTGGACCTGGCTGAAAAGTTTCTCAACTATATCTGTGACCCCTCTGTCATGGCCAAGAACCTGGAGGAATACCCCTATTCCTGCCCCAACGACGCGGCTGTAGAGCAGGCCTCTGATAACTATAAAAACGACCCCGCCCGTGACTTCTCTTATAAGCAGAATGTGTTTTTCCAGAAAGACGTGGGCGATGCCCTTACCATCTACAATGACTACTATCAAAAGCTGAAAGTCGGCGAGTAAGCCCCCTATGCGCACCAACAGAAGGAGATAACATGCTGAAATTTGATGAAGAAAAACAGATTGCTAGCGTTCAGGGCGCCCTCGCCCTTCGTGGCCGTATTGAAGAAATCGTGGACGGCATTTGTAGAGATGGCTTCCGAAATCTCTGCTGGCTTGGCATCGGGGGCACTTACGCCTCCTGCCTCCAGACTGAAGTCCACATGAAGGAGCACACCAACCTGGAAACCTTCGTGGAAAATGCGGCGGAATACCTGACTACCGGCAACCTCAGGGTGGGCGAGGGCACAATTGTTGTCATCTCCTCCGTTACAGGCAGCACTGCTGAGATGGTGGATGGTGTCCGGAAGGTCAAGGCCGCGGGAGCCAAGGTTCTGGGCTTTGTGGATGTGGAGACCGCCGAGTTGGCCTCCATGGTGGACTGGGAGATTGCCTATCCTACCAACGAACAGCTCAAGTTTTTCATGGTGGCGGACCGGTTCCTCTATAACCGCGGCGAATTTCCGGAATACAACGCCTATTATAAGGAACTGGATCAGCACCTGGCCCGCGATCTGGTAGAGGTAGAAAAAGCTGCCGACCCGTTCGGCCTGGAGTTTGCCCAACGCCATCACGACGATAAGCTCCACTACTTCGTGGGGGCGGGTAACCAATACGGCTCCACCTACTCCTACGCTATGTGCTATTGGGAGGAGCAGCACTGGATCCGTACCAAGAGCATTCATTCCGCCGAATTCTTTCATGGAATGCTGGAAATTGTGGACCGTGACACTCCCGTCACCGTGTTTGTGGGGGAGGATTCCCAGCGGGCTCTCAGCGAGCGGGTAGTGAAATTTCTTCCCCGCATCTGTTCCAACTATACCGTGATCGACTCCCGGGACTACAAGCTTCCAGGTATCAGTCCCCAATTCCGGGGAAACCTCTCCCATCTGGTGACGCACGCCGTCACCCAGAGGATCGACGCCCACATGGAGCAGATTAACTGTCACCCCATGGAAATCCGCCGGTACTACCGCAAATTACAGTATTGAACTTAGTAAGGGCGCGCCGCCCGCGCGGCGCGCCCTTACCACATCATCAGGAGGTGCCTATGGAACTGGGTATGTTCACCAGCGGCTACCAGCGCTACCCTCTGGAGCGGGCCTTCTCCGATGCCCGCCGGTTTCGCTACGACTATATTGAGCTGTGGGGCGGGCGTCCCCACGCCTTCGCCCCCGATCTGAAGGCTGGGGAACTGAAAACGGTTCTGACCCTGATGGACCGTTATGAGATGCCGGTGCGGGTATACACACCTGAGCACAATGCCTACCCCTACAACTTTATGTCGGGTAGCGAGCTCCAGTGGAGGGACTCCATCGACTATCTGAAGCTGGCGCTGGACATGGGCAAGGCGCTGGGCGCCGGCTATACCTTAATTTCCACAGGCCACGGCGGGTATACCGCCACCCGGAGAGAGCTCTGGGACCGCCTGATCCGCAGCCTTCGAGAACTGGCCGACCACGCGGAATCTATCGGCCATCCCATTCTTCTGGAGGCCCTTGCCCCTTGCGAAACCAACGTATGCACCTCCGCCTCGGATCTAGCGGAGGCACTGGACGCGGTGAACTCCCCTCTCCTTCTTGGCGTGTGCGATGTGGTGCCCCCTTATCTCTCACGGGAGCCAATTCTGAATTACCTGGACAAGCTGGGTTCCAGAATGGCCCATCTCCATCTGGTAGACAGTAACGGAACGGATGATACCCATCTGCTCCCCGGCGACGGCTCCATTCCCCTTTCCGAACTGCTCCAAGAGTTATTGGAACGGGGTTACACGGGGCGGGCCACCATTGAACTGGTAACCGCTTACCTGAACGAACCATCCCTCTACGCCCGCCGCGCCCTCCGAAACGTGCGGAATATGCTGGAGGAATACACCTGACGGAAAGGGAAAGCCACTATGAAACAAGACTATAAGATTGCCACCGTGGGTGACAACTGCATGGATGTCTATGACCGTACCGGTAAAGCTTACCCCGGGGGAAACCCGGTGAACGTGGCCGTCTACACCGCCCGTTTGGGCGGCAGAGCCTCCTATACCGGCGTGGTGGGTTCGGACCCCTATGGAGATCGGATGAGAGCCGCCATCGCTGCCAAGGGCGTGGATGTATCCCATCTGAGGACCGTTCCAGGAGCCACTGCCGTTTCCCATGTGGACATCGTGGGCGGTGACCGGGTTTTTGGTGACTATGACGAAGGAGTCATGGCTAACTTCCGGTTAACTCCGGAGGATATTGACTTCCTCTGCTCCCACGACTTGGTGGTCACCGGGCTGTGGGGTCACGTGGAGGGCGATTTGCAAAACTTTCGGGCACGGGGCATACCCGTAGCCTTTGATTTTGCTGACAAACCAGACGACCCCGTGGTAGCCCTTGCCATCCCTTCCGTGGATTATGCCTTCTTTTCTTGTGACGAGGGTTCGGAGGAAGACCTCCACAGCTTCCTGCGCACCATGCGGACCAAAGGGCCCAAGGTGGTGGTGGCCACGCGTGGAGAACTGGGCAGCATGGCTTTTGACGGCAGCCGCTTCTACCCGCAGGGTATCGTACCCTGCGCGGTGAAGGACACCATGGGGGCCGGGGACAGCTTTATCGCCGGGTTCCTTTACAGCCTGCTCCGGGGTGGAACCCTACCCGAGTGCATGGCTAAAGGCGCCGAAAACAGCAGTGTAACGCTTCAGTATAACGGCGCATGGTAGCCACGTTTTGTGGTGGTAATCCACTGGTCGGCTGATTAAAACAAAGCGCTGTTCGGAACTTTTGTTCCGGGCAGCGTCTATTTATTGGGATGATTTATTGGAAAATTTTTTCGAACCAGCTCTTAAAAACTTGACGGAACACGCCGATGAAATTAGAATAACGATAGAATTAGATATAGAAAGGACCGAACTAAATGCTCTGGAAGGACAAATATGAACTGGGCGTCCCACTGATTGACGCACAGCATAAAGAATTGTTTCAGCGCGTCGAGGCATTTTTGCAGACCTTGCGTTCCTCCTCCTCTTGGGAGGATAAGGTGAAGCGCGTCAATGAAACGCTGGAATTCATGAATGGATATGTAGTGGAGCATTTCCGCGCCGAGGAGGCCTATCAGAAAAAAATTGGCTATCCCGGCTACGAGTTGCACAAAAAAATTCACACCGATATGGTAAACTACGTCCTGCAGGTTTCCGCTGAATATGAGCGTATGGGCTGTAATGAACAACTGATGCAGCAGTTTGCCGGCAAATTGCTGGCATGGCTCATAAATCACGTGGCGGCGGAAGACCAGCATATTGCTGCGTTTGCCATTGAAAAGGGGGTGGCGGGAAATGACCGCTGATCTCCATGCCTCATTTTTAGAAGCAACCCAAACTGTTTTTCAGCTTATGCTTGATCTTTCGGATATCCATGAGTGTCCTGCGGAAACGTTTTTCTGTGACGACGAAGTCGACATTTCCATCGGCGTTACCGGTGACCTCACGGGGGAAATCATTTACCGTTTTCCCCGCATCACCTCCCTTAATATGGTGAATATCATGAGCGGTATGGAAGTAGACTCCGTTGACGATTTTGTCACCTCTGCCGTATCCGAGATTGCAAATATCATCAGCGGCAACGTGCTGACCATGCTGGCCGGAAACAACCTGAACTGTGACATATTACCTCCGGCGATGCAGAAGCCCGATGACACCAGGGAATATGCCATCCATACGGCCTGCTGCGTGTCTACCTCAGCGGGCGATGTTTGTCTGGACATCCGGCTAAATCCTGCGAAATAATTTTTGCTACATAAAAGGGGCTGTTTCCCTTGCGGAAACAGCCCCTTTTTTATAGGCGGAAGGACAGTTTTCCCGCATCGTTTCTTCCGTAGGGTATTTGTTCACAAAAACTTATAGACTTTTGTGGGAAAAGCGGGTAGAATATTTTCCATCTAAGAAAAAATTCAATTATAAGGAGGCAACCGCCGTGCACTCCGCCAATTCCTGGCTTGACCGGTTCTGCGCCAGGCATCAGAACCTGGCAATCCCAAATTTGATGCTGTACATTGTCATTGGCAATATCGCCGTCTATCTCATGGATATGTTCAGCCGAAGCAGTTTTTCCGCCATGCTGACCTTCAGCCCTTACTATATTTTCCACCATTTTCAGCTTTGGCGTTTGATTTCCTTTATCTTTGTTCCGTCTAGCAGCAACCTGCTGGTAGTCGCCATTGCCCTGTATTTTTATTACTTCATCGGTTCCGCACTGGAACGCGAATGGGGTTCCGCCAAGTTTACCGTATTCTATGGATTGGGCGTACTTCTGAACATTCTGGTCGGCATTGTACTCTCTCTTGTTTACGGAACCTACCAGTATAGCGTGGGTGTGGACATGTACTATCTCAATATGTCCCTCTTTTTTGCCTTTGCCACGCTGTATCCAGATCTGTCTTTTCTGCTGTTTTTCATTATCCCTCTCAAAGCCAAGTGGCTGGCGTGGTTTGACGCGGCTATCTTTGCCTGGGGCATTCTCTCCAGTCTGTTTCTTCAATATTGGCCCGGCGTAATTCTACCGCTGGCCGCGATTCTCAATTACTTTATTTTTTTCTGGAACGATTTTTCCGCGCGATTCGAACGAATTCGTTACCGCACCTCCCGGCAGACACTTAACTTCAAGCGGGCTGCCCGTGAAGCAAAACAGAACAAGGGATATCTTCACAAATGCGCCGTCTGCGGAATTACCGATGCGGACGACCCAAACATGGAGTTCCGCTACTGCTCCAAATGCAACGGTTATTACTGCTACTGTATGAATCACATCAATAATCACGTTCACATTCAATGACAGCGGTCTGCTGCCATCCGGTTAATTTGATACGGAGGCGTTTAAAGAAAATGAAACTTGCGGTCACCTATGAAAATGGAGCCGTATTTCAGCATTTTAGTCACACACAGACTTTTAAGCTCTATACGATCCGTGACGGCATTATTGCTGGCGCCGAACTTGTCCCCACTGGCGGCAATGGGCAGGACGCACTGGCCGGATTTTTAGCCAGCCGCGGTGTAGATACCCTCATCTGCGGCAACATTGATCCCGATGCCAGGCAGACGCTGAAGCAGGCCGGGATACGGCTGTACTGCGGTGTAACAGGCTCTGCCGACGCAGCGGCCGCCGCCCTGCTGGCGGGGAATCTGTCCCTTGACTCTCCGCCAGCCCGCGTCTGCCGTCAGGAGCATGGCGATCTTGGTCCCTGCCACCATAACGTCCGCGCTTCCGAAACCCGCGGGGAAACACCACCTGTGTCTCCAGAGGATATCGCCCAGGTAAAAGGCTTGGGGTTTCTGCACGATAAACGTTCAGCAGACCTCTTTAACGGCCGTGTCATCACAGGTAACGGCAGAATTACATCGAAGGAAGCCCGCGCCATTGCGGAGGCCGCCGAACGGTTTGGAAACGGTGAAATGGCCATGACGACTAGGCTGTCTGTTGAGATTCAGGGTGTCCCCTTTGACCAGATTGAACCGATGCGCGCGTTTTTGGCTCAGTACGGTCTGGAAACCGGCGGGACCGGCCCCAAGGTTCGCCCCGTTGTCTCCTGCAAGGGGACAAGCTGTCAATATGGCCTGATCGACACGTTTGCCCTCTCCCGTAAAATTCACCAGCGGTTTTATCTGGGGATGCATGAGGTCAAGCTTCCCCATAAATTTAAAATTGCCGTGGGTGGCTGCCCCAATAACTGCGTAAAACCCGATTTGAACGATCTCGGAATTGTGGGCCAGCGGGTTCCCGCCGTTGATCTGGAAAAATGCCGCGGCTGCAAGGTATGCCAGGTAGCCGCCAACTGCCCGGTCAAGGTTCCGCAGATGGTGGACGGAAAGGTCTTTATCGACCCCGCGCGGTGCATGCATTGCGGTCGCTGCATTCGCAAGTGTCCGTTCCATGCACTCTCCGCTGAAATTACTGGCTACCGGATTTACATTGGCGGACGCTGGGGTAAGCGTGCCGCCCAGGGCCGCGCGTTGGATCGGATTTTTACCGATCAGGATGAGGTATTGGACCTGGTGGAAAAGGTCATTCTGTTTTTCCGGGACAACGGCCAGCCCGGCGAGCGCTTTGCCGATACGGTAAGTCGGATTGGTTTCGATACCATTCAGGCCCAACTGCTCGAAAATACATGACCGCGAAAAAGGCTTTTCTCTGTGTTTTAGCACTCTCTGTAATGGTTTCTCTTGTTTCCTGCGGCAAACCC
This sequence comes from Intestinimonas sp., assembly GCA_022653075.1. Lineage (GTDB taxonomy): Bacteria > Bacillota > Clostridia > Oscillospirales > Oscillospiraceae > Intestinimonas. The sequence goes on along the minus strand of JALCSB010000006.1, from coordinate 72,115 downwards.
GCCGGACAGAGTCCCTCATCCCCCGCATGTTACGCCTCCTTCACCGATGACACAGGCTATGAGGTGACTCTTCCCCAAAAACCGGAAAAGGTGGCGGTTCTGCTCTCCTCCTATGTCGACATATGGCAGATCGCCGGCGGGACGGTATCCATTACCGTGGGAGAAAGCGTTAGCCGCGGTCTGGTTGAGGAATCTGACGTCACGCTGGTGGACAGCGGGGCGGGAAAAGTTATCAACACCGAAGTCCTCGTTGCCGCTCAGCCGGACCTTGTGATCGCCTCCGCCGACCTGGTCGGCCAAAGAAAGGCAGCAGCTATTCTTCGAGAGGCGGGTATTCCCTGCGCATTGTTTCAGGTGGAATCCTTCGATCGCTATCTCAATATGCTGAAAATCTGCACCGATCTGACCGGCGACGAGACGGCTTATACGGCTTACGGCACCGATGTGCGGGACCGCATTACTGACGTGCTGGCACGGGCTTCCCAACTGGCAAAGGATGAACCTTCGAAATCTATCCTTTTTATCCGCTGCGGCTCCGCGGCGGGTTATACGAAAGCCAAAACCGCAGATAATAATTTTGTCTGTGCCATGTTGAAGGAACTGGGTACTTTCAATATTGCGGAAAGTGCCCCTGTCCTGCTGGATGGACTGAGTCTGGAGGAAATCCTCGCCGCCGATCCGGATTATATTTTTCTGTCTACCATGGGGGACGAGCAGGCTGCAAAAACCTATATGGACGGTGTTCTGGCAGGCCCCGGCTGGCAGCAGATGACCGCCGTGCGTACCGGAAATTATGCTTATTTGCCCAAAGACCTGTTTCAGTTTAAGCCCAATGCCCGCTGGGATGAGGCCTATACTTTCCTTCTGAATCTGCTCTATCCCGGTGATGCCTGAGTATGGATGTGGAAAACGCTTTGAATGCATCGAGCAAGTCACCTTGTGCCGTCAAGAGCAGGGGTACCATCCCAGGGATGTTGCTTCTGCTTTTGTGTGTTGTACTGCTGTCTCTGCGTCTCGGCAGCGCACAGATGAGCAACTTGGAGTTTTTTTGCAGTCTGCTGCACCGCCCTGGGTATGAAACCGGCTCTCTCATTCTCTATGGGCTCCGTCTGCCCCGCTCTGTAGCGGGCGTACTGGCCGGAGCCGGTCTTTCCGTCTCCGGCGTCCTGCTGCAAAGCGTAACGGGCAACGCAATGGCAGCGCCCAATCTGATCGGCGTAAATGCCGGCGCCGGGTTCGCCGTCGTACTGCTCCTGTTCTTTTTTCCCACCGCAGCGGTCTATGCCCTCCCCCCTGCCGCCTTTCTGGGCGCCTTTCTCACCACGCTGGCCATTGTCACGCTGGCTGGAAAGCTTGGCGCCTCGAAAATCACTATTATTCTGGCCGGCTTAGCCTGCACCGCCATTCTGAACGCGGGAATTTCCTTTTTCTCTTTGCTGGATACCGATCTGCTGGACTCATACAGCTATTTTTCTTCGGGCGGTCTCTCCGGCATTCGCATGGAGCAACTGGCGCTCCCCGCTCTTTTCATTCTGGCCTGTCTTATCTGGTCGCTGGCTCTTTCCCGTCAAATCGATCTGCTCTGCCTGGGGGACAGTATGGCCGCTTCCCTGGGCGTGCGGGTAAGGTCTCTTCGCATGGCCTGCCTTATCTGTGCCAGTGCCTCGGCCGCCGCTGTGGTCAGCTTTGCGGGTCTGCTGGGCTTTGTTGGCCTGATTGTCCCCCATATTGCCCGGCGTTTAACCGGATTTCGGGTTCTCCCTCTGTTACTGTCCTCTGTCCTCTGCGGCGGTACCCTGGTGGTGCTGGGCGACTTGCTGGGCAGGTTGCTGTTTGCCCCCTCGGAGCTCCCCGTGGGCATCGTAATGGCGTTCCTCGGCGCTCCCTTTTTTCTGTTTTTGCTATTACGAAGGAGGACTGCGCTTTAATGCTCTGCGTACGTGATGTCTGCGCCCGCTATGGCAGCCGGACTATTTTGGACCATGTGAGCTTTCGACTTAGACCCCATCAGTTAACTGCTCTGGTCGGAAGAAACGGCTGCGGCAAGTCCACCTTGGTCTCCTGCATCAATCAGTGCCTGCCCTATACCGGGGAAATCACTTTTTCTGACCGCAGTCTGGCCCTGATGACTGACCGCGAGCGGGCACAGACCATTGCTATTTTACCGCAGGTGCTCCCCGCACCCCATATTACGGTGGAGGAGCTGGTAACCTTTGGCCGCAGCCCTTATCTGGATTTGGGCCACCGTCTCACCCTTCGGGACCACCAGGCGGTGGAAGAGGCCATGGAACGCGCAGGCGTAGCACCTCTTCGCCGTCAGATGGTGGATCAGCTCTCCGGCGGCGAGCGCCAAAACGCCTGTCTTGCCATGGTGCTGGCCCAGTCCACCCGGGTCATTGTCCTGGATGAGCCAACCACCTATATGGACATGGCGCATCAGGCTGCGTTTCTGAAGCAGCTTCACACACTCAAATCCGCCCGGAAAAAGACCATTTTGGTCATTCTGCACGATCTCAACCAAGCCATTCAATATGCCGATGAGTTGATCGTGCTGGAGCAAGGCAAGGTCCGCTTTCAGGGTTCTGCGGAAAGCTGCCTGTCCTGCGGAATTCTGGAAGAGATATTCGACGTTCGGAAGCATCTGTTTTTAGAAAACGGTCAGCGCTTCGTCCTATTTTCAGCGGACTGATTGTCTTGTCTCCGGCTATTCCAAATTTTGATCAGGGAGGAACCGCTATGACCGATCAAGAGCTTATGGACCGCGCGCGCACCATGCTGCGTTTTTCCTATGCCCCTTACTCTCATTTTCCGGTGGGTGCCGCTCTTTTGTGCACGGACGGCTCGGTATTCACCGGTTGCAATATGGAAAATTCTTCTTACGGCGACACCATCTGCGCGGAGCGGACCGCCGTAGCAAAGGCGGTTAGCGAGGGTCACCGTGACGACTTTCTCCGGCTTGCCATCGCCGGAACATCCAGGGATTTTTGCTGGCCCTGCGGCTCCTGCCGCCAAGTGTTGTGGGAATTTGCGCCTGAGCTCGAGATTCTCTGTACCAACGCCGCCGGCGAAATTATCCGTTTCCCGCTCCGTCAGCTTTTGCCCCATGGCTTTGGGCCAAAAAGCTTGAAACAAGACTGAATTTGACGCTGTTGTATAGATTCTTTTAAATTGGGTATCCTTTAACAGTATACCGATTTGAGGAGGGTCTATCATGGTATTGGATAAAATCGCCCTAGGGCTTGCCATTATCGGTGGTCTCAACTGGGGCAGCATTGGCATCTTCGGCATTGACCTAGTTGCTACGGCCTTTGGCGGCTCTACCAGTGTTCCCAGCCGGGTCATTTATACGCTGGTTGCCGTGGGTGCCATCTGGTGCATCTCCCTGCTCTTCCGAGAACCGGAAAGCGACATGCATCACGACGTGCATCACGCGGTTTAACCGCACTGCCTCCCCATGGGATGCGCCCAGCGGCGCGGACTATGGGGAGGCTTTTGTTTGACGGTCAGATTGACTTTTCTTTGTAACATGACATTTTTTCGCCGGGGGCCGGGAACGGTCTCCGGACGTTTCTTTTTCCGCTTGACCGGCGGTATCCTTCCGCAACGTTATCACCTCCATTTGATCCATGTTGCCGGAACTACCCGAACCTATCTGGGCCTGCGGTAAACCGCATCAGAAATATCGGCCTGTTTCCCCTTTGTTTTTGTGTAAAATGATCGTTGAAATTTGGGGGTGCTGTGATATAATGTCTCCTCTGTAATCTTCCCTTGTTGAAGTGCAGGAGGTATTTTATTTGGACACATACGCACTTACCGCAAAGCCGGAGAGCCGCCCCCTTTTTTCCCGAGATACGCTCGCCCGTCTGATTCTTCCCCTGGTGGTTGAACAGCTTCTTTTAATGACAGTAGGCATGGCGGACACACTCATGGTCACAACCGCCGGGGAAGCCGCCGTCTCTGGTGTATCTCTGGTCGATAATATCAATCTGCTGATGATTCAGGTATTCGCCGCTCTCTCTACCGGGGGTGCCGTGGTGGTATCGCAATATCTGGGCCGTCAGGACTCGGAAAACGCCTGCGCCGCCGCAAAGCAGCTCCTGTACGTGGCCACTGCGGTCGCACTGATCCTGATGGCCGTGGGACTCGTCTTCCGGCGGCACATACTGTGCTTCATTTTCGGAACCCTGGATGACGACGTGATGAACAGCGCACTGATCTATTTTTTGCTGACTGCAGCCGCTTATCCGTTTATCGCGGTTTATAACGCCGGAGCCGCGCTGTTTCGCTCCATGGGAAACAGCAAGGTTTCTATGTTTTGCTCGCTATTAGTTAATTTTGTAAATATCGCCCTCAATGCCCTGCTTATCTACGGCTACCACTGGGGCGCGGCTGGCGCGGGCGTGGGAACACTGGTCTCCCGCATCACCGCCGCCGTCATCGTGCTGGCACTTCTACACCATCCCGAACAGCCGGTCCATCTGGAAGGTGGCCTGACGCGGCCTATTTTTCTGCGTTCCATGGTCCGTCGTATATTGGGTATTGGGATTCCAAACGGTGTGGAAAACGGTATGTTTCAGGTCGGCAAGCTGCTGGTGCTCAGTCTGATCAGTTCTTTCGGCACCGCCGCCACCGCCGCCAATGCCATCGCCAACAGCATCGCCAGCGTTCTGAATGTTCCTGGCACTGGCATCTATCTGGGGCTTATCACCGTAGTGGCCCAATGTATCGGCGCCGACGAGTACGGGCAGGCGGTTTCTTATACAAAAAAACTCATGCTCACAGCCTACGCAGCCATGGATGTACTGTGCGTACTTCTATTTTTCTTCGCACAACCACTGGTGGGCTGCTTCCATTTAAGCGCTGAGGCCGCCGCAATGGCCACGCAGGTTCTCCGGTGGAACTCCTTATTTGCCGGTCTGTTCTGGCCCATGTCGTTCGCCCTCCCCAACGCACTTCGTGCTGCAGGAGACGCAAAATTCACCATGATCGTGTCTATGATCTCTATGTGGGTGTTCCGAATCGGGTTTAGCTATTTGCTGGCCTGGGCCATGAATTGGAGGCTGCTGGGGGTCTGGATTGCCATGTTCATCGACTGGGTTGTTCGTTCGATTGTGTTTCCACTCAGATTTCACAGCGGTGTCTGGAAAAAGAAGCGGGTCATCTAATTTTATTCAATACAGACACCTTATTTTAATTTTTCCGTGACATCTTTATGCCGATATGGTATACTTTTTAATTATATCTTAAACGGTTTATTTGCTTCGCGCTCCTCCGGCAGGCCGCGGAGTTCAGGAGAGATGATTTATGGCCTCTTCCCCACGCATCCTCATTTCCGGCTCGGACGAAGGCCGGGCCAACTATGAAACCGCCGTGGCGCAGTTGGGTGGTACACCTTGCTCCTTCTATTGCCCGCCCTGCAACATGGATTATGATGGTCTGCTTCTCTGCGGCGGCGACGATATCGATCCCATTCGGTTTGGACAGGAGAATAAGGGTTCAGAGGGGATTGACCCAGCCCGCGACCAGGCGGAGCTGGTTCTGACTTCCGCCTATGTGGCGGCTGGAAAGCCCATTCTGGGTATCTGCCGGGGTCATCAGCTGCTGAATGTGGCGCTGGGCGGTTCCCTCCTACAGGACATCAGCCCCCAGCTCCGTCTGTTTCATACCCATGATCCAATCGCCGATGTGGACAAAGTTCACCCGGTCCGAGCCTCTGAGGGCTCTCTGCTACATACCCTATATGGTCCGGTTTTTTCCGTTAACAGCGCCCATCATCAGGCTCTGGACCGCCTGGGCGAGGGGCTGGTAGCGGTACAGTGGTCGGAAAGCGGCATCGTGGAAGGGATTCAGCATAAGAGCCTGCCGATTATCGGCGTACAGTTTCACCCCGAACGGATGTGCTGCCGGAATCTCCGGGCTGATACCGTGGACGGCGCGTTCCTTTTCCGTCATTTTCTGGATTTGTGCAGGAAGTATGCCCATGGATAAACGTCTGCGTGAAGTCAATCTGGAACTTGGCAAGCCCTTTGTGGATGCCGCCATTCGCAGGCTTACTTCTGAACTGTACCAGAGCCGCCGCATGGGCGTCTCAGTTCTTAAAATCATCCACGGTTATGGCTCCTCCGGTACCGGCGGGCGCATTCGCGTGGAGGCGCGGCAATACCTGGGCCGTCTAAAAAAACGGCGGGAAATTTGTGATTTTATCCCCGGCGAGGAGTTTTCTATTTTCAATGAGGCAACCCGAAACGCCTTTTTGGTCTGCGACGGATTGCGGCAGGACCATGATCTGGAACGGCATAATAACGGCGTAACCTTTATTGTGCTATAATGATAGTGACTACAGCGTAGTTATTGTATTATAAGCAATAAGCAGCGCATGCCGCTTTTGAGAAGCGGCGCGCTTTCGATTGCAGTCCACACCGCCAGGCGGCGGAAAACTGTCAGAAAGGAACCACCATGGAAGAACTGAAAAGACGGATTCTGAAAGATGCAAAGGTTGATGAGGGGGATATTATCCGGGTGGATATGTTCCTCAATCACTGTATCGACCCTGTGCTTATGCGGGACATCGGCGCGACCCTTGCCCAGCGCTTTCGAACCGAGCGTATTACCAAGGTGCTGACTGTGGAAAGCTCCGGTATTGCCGTGGCCTGTTTCACTGCGCTGGCGCTAGGTGTTCCGGCCGTCTATGCGAAAAAGTTTCAGACTGGGTATATTGACCCCGATGTCTATTCCGCCGAGGTTCACTCCTTCTCTCTGGAAAAAGCCTACACCATGAGGGTTGCCCGCCGTTATCTTGACCGGGATGACCGGGTCCTGCTGGTAGACGATATTTTAGCAAGTGGACAGGCTACTCTTGGACTGATTGAGATCGTTTCCAAGGCGGGCGCAGAAGTCGCCGGAGTCGGCGTCCCCATCGAAAAAGCCATGAAGGACGGGGGACATGTTCTGCGCCGCATGGGAATCCGGGTGGAGTCGCTGGTCACGGTTGAGCGCGTGGAAAACGGTACGATTCTGTTGACCGACGGGCTATAGCGTCTATCTGGATTAATTACTGAAAAAAGGTGTGGGCTGAAAAATGGCCCACACCTTTTTTGACGGTTGCAGGCAGTTAGCAAATATGTATACTTGACCGATTTCATTGTATCCTGTTAATCTCGTTCTTTTGGGTAAAACAATGATTATTTAAGCCAAATATCTGTTTTTCTTATCGAATATTGTTGGTTGGTACTTGTAATTCAGATATAAAAATACTATAATTAAACAAATCCTGATACATCAGAAAGAAGCGTATTATCACGTCGTACCATTATTTACTTGATCTGGCGCTTATCCTTCTTGCCACAAAAGTACTTGGCCTCGTAACACGCAAGTTCAAAATGCCTCAGGTAGTCGGCGCCCTGTTGGCAGGACTCATTTTAGGCCCGTCCATGTTGGACGTATTGACAGAGACCCGGTTCATTTCTCAAATGAGTGAACTTGGCGTCATCGTAATTTTGTTTACAGCTGGTATGGGTACCAATATTAAAGAGCTGAAAAAAAGCGGAAAAGCCGGTTTTCTGGTTGCTCTGTGCGGTGTAGCGTTGCCTCTTGGTTTCGGTGCCCTGCTTACCTACCTATGTGCGCAGGCAGGTCTTATTGAAAACGGAGGCTTCCTTTCTTACATTTTTGTTGGTACCGTACTTACGGCAACCTCAGTGAGCATTACAGTGGAAACCCTAAAGGAATTGGGCAAGCTGAATACTATGGTGGGTAACACCATCCTCGCTGCCGCACTGATTGATGATGTACTTGGCCTTATCGTACTCACCATCGTCTCCAGCTTCACCGGAGATAATACCAATATCCTTCTGGTGCTGGTTAAGATTCTTCTGTTCTTTATCTTTGCCATCGGTGTGGGTGTATTGGCAACGAAATTCTTTAACTGGATGATTGCAAGCGCACAGTCGCGTAATCTTCACCGATATTCCCTTCTTGCTTTTGTCCTGTGCCTGCTGATGGCGTATTGCGCGGAAGAGTTTTTCGGTGTCTCCGACATCATTGGCGCATACGTTGCCGGTCTTGTCATCGCTTCCACGCCTAAGTCGGATTATATCCAGTCCAAGTTCGATCCCCTCTCCTATCTTCTGTTGACCCCCATATTTTTTGCCAGTATAGGGATAGGTGCGAAGCTTCCGGACTCCGGGGGGCCGATCATTGTTTTTTCCCTGCTGCTGCTTTTCATTGCTATCCTTTCAAAGCTCCTCGGCTGTGGAGTCGGTGCAAGGCTTTGTCACTTCAAAAACAGGGAATGCATACAAATAGGGATCGGCATGGCTTGTCGCGGTGAGGTAGCGCTTATCGTTGCAAATAAAGGTGTGAGCATCGGTGCCTTCAGCAGCCAGCTCATGACACCGATTATTATCACAGTTGTGGGTTGCGCCATACTCACCCCTGTTATGCTGCGGCTTGTATTTAAAAAATCTGAAACTACCACGCTCACTGAGAGTGAGCTTGTTACCAGTTGCGAATCCGTTGAGCGTATGGATATGATTTCGGAACAATATCTGAAAAACGGTGAACGAGAATAGCCCCTGCACCCTTCCCGTTTTCTTTTTTCTCTTGACAAATACCATAGCTTATGATATGCTGGCTAAAATTTAATAGGAATCAATCAAACCGCTGAAGCGGAGATAACGGTGATAATGTTCCCACAGAGAGTCCGTGGTGCTGAGAAACGGGCGGAAAACAAGTCATCAAATGGACCGCTGAGGGCGCAGTCAAAGGCGTGAACGCTGAGTATTCTGCGACGTGAAGGCATACGTCAGTTGCCGGGGATATGCTGGTATCCTGTAAAGTGTACGGTATTGCCGTAAAACAAGGTGGCACCGCGGATAATGTAATTTATTCGTCCTTGACAAATCGAATGATTTGTCAAGGACTTTTTTATTGCCCAAAGGAGGTAAATCATGGTAAACCCTGGTCTTGATGAAGTTAAAAAGATCGCAGCAGCGGGAACATACCGCGTGATTCCCGTGCAAATCGAGATGATGTCCAACCAAAAAACCCCAATTGAGGTGCTGAGGATTCTTAAAAACGTATCGGGTCACTGTTACATGCTGGAATCCGTTGCGGGAGGTGAAAAGTGGGGCCGTTATACCTTCCTCGGTTTTGACCCCAAGCTCGAAATCACTTGCGTAAACCGTCATATGAAGATCGGCCCGCTCTCCTTCGAGACCGATGACCCCGGAGCGTACATCCGTCAGGTACTTGATGCCTATAAAAGCCCAAAATTTAACGGTCTCCCTCCCTTCACCGGCGGGCTTGTGGGTTATTTTTCTTATGATTATCTCAAATATTCGGAGTCCTCCCTTACCCTTGACGCCGAAGACACGGAAGGATTTAAAGATGTTGACTTAATGCTCTTTGACAAGGTCATCGCATTCGACCACTACCGCCAGAAGATTATCCTGATCGCTAATATGGAGCTTACGGAAATCGAAGAAAATTACCATAAGGCCGTCATGGAGCTTTATCATCTGCGTAGTCTCCTGGAACACGGAGCACCATGCCCGGATAACCCTGGAAAGCTTACCAGCGAAATTTCTCCTCTTTTTGAAAAAGAACAGTACTGCCAGATGGTAGAGATGGCAAAGCACCATATACGCGAGGGAGATATTTTTCAGATCGTTCTCTCAAACAGGCTGGAAGCCGGATTTGAAGGAAGTCTTTTGAATACCTACCGGGTGCTGAGAACCATCAATCCTTCGCCCTATATGTTCTTTTTCTCATCTTCAGACCTTGAGGTCGCCGGAGCATCACCGGAAACTCTCGTCAAACTTGAAAACGGAGTGCTGCACACCTTCCCCCTTGCCGGAACCCGACCCCGCGGCAAAACAGAGGCGGAAGACAAGACGTTGGAACAGGAACTTCTCCGCGACCCCAAAGAGCTTGCGGAACACAATATGCTGGTGGATCTTGGGCGAAACGACATCGGAAAAATAAGTAAATTTGGGACCGTATCGGTGGAAACGTTCCATAGTATTGAACGCTACTCCCACGTTATGCATCTTGGTTCGGCCATACGGGGTGAGCTGCGTGAAGATAGGGATGCGCTTGACGCGGTGGATGCTGTCCTTCCGGCCGGCACCCTTTCCGGCGCACCGAAGATTCGGGCCTGTCAGCTTATCAATGACCTTGAAAACAATAAGCGCGGAATTTACGGCGGAGCCATCGGTTACCTTGGTTTTACCGGCAACCTCGATACCTGCATCGCAATCCGCATTGCTTACAAGAAAAATGGCAGAGTGTTCATCAGAAGCGGTGCCGGGATTGTTGCGGACTCCGTTCCGGAAAATGAATATCAGGAGTGTATGAATAAGGCGGCAGCGGTGGTCAATGCTCTTAAAATGGCAGAGGCGGTGGAAAAATGATCCTTCTGATTGATAATTATGACAGCTTTTCCTATAACCTTTATCAGCTGATAGGAGCAGTCAATTCCAATCTCACCGTGATACGAAACGATGATACGACTGTAGACGGAATCGACGCCTTACAGCCGGATGCTATTATTCTTTCCCCCGGCCCGGGAAAACCCGAGGACGCCGGAATCTGCATAGAGACCGTCCAAAAGCTGGGATGCCGATATCCCATTCTGGGCGTCTGTCTAGGGCATCAGTCGATCTGCCGGGCCTATGGCGCGACGGTCTCCTATGCCAAGGCGTTGATGCACGGCAAACAGTCCATCACACACCTTAACCCCAACTGCACCCTTTTTAAGAATTTACCTGATACCATTCCGGCGGCAAGATACCACTCTCTGGCTGTGGTGGAAGGCACAATGCCAGACTGTCTTGAAATTACCGCCCGAGCGGAGGACGGGGAGATCATGGGTGTAAAACACAGGGAATACCCCGTTTTCGGCGTACAATTCCATCCTGAGTCCATTATGACGCCGGATGGTCCGCAGATACTGAAAAACTTTCTGGGACTTATCCTATAAATTTATGGAGGAGATACGTATGATCAGAGAAGCAATTGTCAAACTCACAGATAAGCAGGATCTCTCCTACAATGAGGCCTACGCGGTTATGGACGAAATCATGAACGGCCAGACCAGTCAAGTTCAAAACGCCGCTTTTCTGGCCGCCCTTACGACGAAAAGCACAAAAGCGGAGACCATCGATGAAATATCCGGGTGCGCCGCAGCCATGCGTGATCACGCCACAAAAGTTGACCACAGGACGGAGGTTCTTGACATTGTCGGTACCGGCGGAGACGGATCCCACAGCTTCAATATCTCCACCACAGCAGCCCTCGTTCTCGCCGCCGGCGGAGTGAAGGTCGCAAAGCACGGCAACCGCGCCGCATCCTCCAGCAGTGGTACCGCCGACTGCCTGGAGGCACTGGGCGTCAACATAAACCAGGACCCCGCAAAGTGCACGGAGCTGCTCCGAACCGTGGGAATCTGTTTTCTCTTTGCCCAGAATTATCACGCTTCCATGAAGTACGTGGGTCCAATTCGCAGAGAACTGGGAATCAGAACCGTCTTTAACATTCTGGGGCCGCTAACCAATCCGGCATCGCCCAACATGCAACTGCTGGGCGTCTATGATGAAGCCCTTGTGGAGCCGCTGGCAAAAGTCATGTCAGGCCTTGGAGTTAAACGCGGGCTCGTCGTCTACTGTCAGGATAAGTTGGATGAAATAGCAACCTGCGCGCCCACAACCGTCTGTGAAATCAGGGACGGATACTATAAGACCTATGTCATAAAGCCAGAAGATTTCGGTTTTACCCGCTCGGCAAAGGCGGATCTGATCGGCGGCCTCCCTCAGGAAAATGCGGAGATTACGTTGGCTGTTCTGCAGGGAAGCAGGGGGCCAAAGCGCGATACCGTTCTGATGAACGCGGGAGCGGGATTTTATATCGCCGGGAGGGCTGTATCTCTGAATGAAGGCGTTAGGCTTGCCGCAGAACTTATAGACTCCGGCGAGGCAATGACAAAGCTAACTGAATTCAAGGCCGCGTCAAATCAGTGATGGAAAACATACTTAATACGATTGCTGATTACGCCAGAGCCCGCGTGGCGGAAAAGAAGAAACTCCTATCGCTTACGGAAATTAAGGCGGCGGCTCTCTCCATGGACAGAGAAACGGGCTTTCCCTTTGAGAAGGCGCTTATGGGTGATGACATCGGGTTTATCTGCGAATGCAAAAGGGCCTCGCCCTCCAGGGGACTCATTGCACCGGATTTTCCCTATCTTGAACTCGCCAAGGCGTACGAAAGGGCGGGAGCCGCTTGCATTTCCGTTCTGACGGAGCCAAAGTGGTTTCTGGGACGGGATACTTATCTGAAAGAAATCGCCGCTTCTGTTTCGCTGCCTTGCCTCCGCAAGGACTTTACGGTCGATGAGTACATGATCTATGAGGCCAAAACGCTGGGGGCGTCTGCGGTACTGCTGATCTGTTCCCTGCTGGATCAGGAAACCATCGGACGCTATCTTGAGCTCTGCCACGGCCTTGGACTTTCGGCCCTTGTGGAGGTCCACAGCGAAAATGAAATTTTTGACGCTTTAGAAGCGGGGGCGAGAGTAATCGGGGTAAATAATCGCAATCTTCAGGACTTTACCGTTGACCTGCACAACAGTGAAACGCTGCGAAAACTGGTCCCGGAGCACGTACTGTTCGTCGCGGAGAGTGGCATTAAAACCGCGAATGACATCCATGTCCTTCGGCGTACAGGCGTAAACGGCGTTCTCATCGGAGAAACGCTTATGCGGGCGTCAGACAAAACCGCCAAGCTCGCCGAACTGAGGGGAATCCCATGAACCATACAAAAATCAAAATTTGCGGACTCACCCAAAAGCGGGATATTGAGTTTATCAATTTGCTCCGGCCCGATTTTATCGGCTTTGTATTTGCGGAAAGAAGCCGCCGGTATATTACGCCTGAACGGGCGGCAAAGCTGCGTGAAATACTCTCCCCCGGTATTATGCCAGTGGGCGTGTTCGTAAATGAACCGCTTGAAAATGTCACCGGACTCCTTCAGGACGGCACCATCGGTATGGCCCAGCTTCACGGCCGGGAAAGCAGGGCATACATCGCCTCGCTCCGAGAAACGACCGGCAAGCCGGTCATCAAGGCCTTCCGAATCGAGCATACCGAAGACATGGAGCGCGCCATCCAATCGCCAGCGGATTTCATTCTCCTGGATCACGGTACCGGCGGGACTGGCCGAATATTTGACTGGTCACTCATTGAAAATGTTACACGGCCGTTTTTCCTTGCGGGCGGACTCCATGCAGAGAATGTTGCGGCGGCCGTCAGGCTGACGCATCCATACGCGGTCGATACGAGCTCCGGCGTGGAAACGAATCATATTAAGGACCCCGAGAAAATGCAGAAATTCATCCACGCGGTAAGAGAAGACTGAATTAGGAGGCAACACCATGCCAGAATCAAAAGGGCGCTTTGGCATACACGGCGGCCAATACATTCCCGAAACCCTGATGAATGCCGTGATCGAGTTGGAGAACGCATACCTTCACTATAAAAATGACCCGGAATTTAACGCTGAGCTCCATACTCTGCTGCATGAATATGCCGGCAGACCCAGCCGGCTTTACTATGCGGAAAAGATGACAAAGGACCTGGGCGGTGCAAAAATCTATCTGAAGCGCGAGGATTTGAACCATACCGGAGCCCACAAAATCAATAATGTACTGGGCCAGGCGCTGCTCGCCAAGAAGATGGGAAAGAAGCGGCTCATCGCTGAAACCGGGGCGGGGCAGCACGGCGTGGCCACCGCCACCGCCGCAGCACTTATGGGCATGGAATGCGTCGTGTTCATGGGTAAGGAGGACACAAAAAGGCAGGCCCTGAACGTATACAAAATGCGGCTTCTCGGCGCTGAGGTCGTACCGGTCAGGACGGGTACCGCAACGCTCAAGGACGCCGTCTCAGAAGCCATGCGCGAATGGACAAACCGCATCAGCGACACTCACTACTGCCTGGGCTCCGTTATGGGTCCCCATCCCTTCCCCACCATCGTGCGGGACTTCCAGTCGGTTATTTCAAAGGAAATAAAACAGCAGATAATGGAGAAAGAAGGCAGGCTCCCGGACGCGGTCATCGCCTGCGTAGGGGGTGGCAGCAATGCCATCGGTTCATTCTATCATTTTATCGGAGACACGGGCGTCCGCCTGATCGGCTGCGAAGCAGCCGGACGCGGCGTCGACACCCCTCAAACAGCCGCTACTCTTTACACAGGAAAACTTGGGATCTTTCACGGCATGAAATCTTATTTCTGTCAGGATAAATACGGCCAGATCGCGCCGGTTTATTCCATTTCCGCCGGGCTGGATTATCCCGGTGTGGGCCCGGAGCACGCCTATCTCCATGATATCGGAAGGGCGGAGTATGTGCCCGTAACCGATGACGAGGCGGTGGGCGCCTTCGAGTATCTTTCCAAAACCGAGGGGATCATTCCGGCCATTGAATCCGCCCACGCCGTCGCGTATGCCATGAAAACAGCTCCCGCGCTGGACCCCGAGCAAATCATCGTCATCACTATTTCCGGGCGCGGGGACAAGGACTGCGCCGCGATTGCAAGATACAGAGGGGAGAATATTTCAGAATGAGCCACATTGCAGATGCTTTTAAACATGGAAAGGCCTTTATCCCATTCGTGACCTGCGGTGACCCAGACTTAGAAACCACCGGGAAACTCGTTAAAGCCATGGCTGAAAACGGCGCGGACCTGATTGAGCTGGGGATTCCATTTTCCGATCCCACCGCGGAGGGACCCGTTATCCAGGAGGCCAATCTCCGCGCACTCTCCGGCGGCGTCACAACAGACCGCATATTCGATTTTGTCCGGGAGCTTAGGAGCAAAATTTCCATTCCATTGGTGTTTATGACGTATGCCAACGTGGTTTTTTCCTACGGCTCTGAATCATTTATCAAAACCTGCGCCGAAATCGGGATGGACGGACTAATTCTTCCCGACTTGCCCTACGAGGAAAAAGACGAATTTGCCCCGCTCTGTAGACAGTACGGGATTGATCTTATCTCATTGATCGCGCCGACTTCAAAAGACCGCATCGCCATGATCGCCGGAGAAGCTTCCGGATTTATATACCTTGTCTCCTCTTTAGGGGTTACCGGAGTCAGAAGCAAGATCACTACGGACATCGGTGCGATGGTTTCGCTTGTGAGGAAAAGTACCCGGGTCCCGTGCGCCGTTGGTTTCGGCATATCCACACCTGAGCAGGCAAAAAAAATGGCGGGCCTTTCTGACGGGGTCATCATCGGCAGCGCACTGGTAAAGCTCATTGCGAAATACGGCCGCGACTCTATCCCTCATGTAACCGGCTATATCCGGCAAATCAAGGCTGCTATTCGGTAGCCCCCGCCCCTTTATCTTCCTCTCTTTGAAAGAGTCCGGCGGTCACTGACCGCCGGACTCTTCCGCGTTCCAGGTGACGCGTCCTCCCGCCATAGTACGCAGCACCCGCAGGTTTTTAATCTCTTCCGGCTGAACCGTGAAAATATCCCGATCCAGCACCACCAGGTCGGCCAGCTTTCCCGCTTCCAGCGTACCCGTTCGATCCTCAGCATGGGCCAGCCAAGCAGGACCGGAAGTGTAAAGGGATACCGCCTGACGGACGCTGAGCCGCTGCTCCGGCAGCCATGGCAAGCTGTCCGTACCACACCGCCGGGTCACGGCGCAGTAGATCCCCCATAGCGGTTTATAGGACTCTACCGGACTGTCGGAACCACCACCCAGGGAAATGCCGCAGTCCAGCAGAGTACGCCATGCGTAGCTCTCCGCCGCTCGTTCGGGACCGAGTCTCGGCTCTACCAGAGGCCCATCGGAGACGGTAAATGGGGGCTGGATGTCCGCGCCCATGCCCAGAGCGGCCATCCGGCGGTAAAGGCCCCTGTCCCCGATCTGACAGTGGACAATCCGATGGCGCAGGGGCTTGGGGGCCGCCGCCATGGCCTTTTCCACCGCGTTCACGCATTGCTCCAGCGCACCGTCCCCGATGGCGTGAAACGCCACCTGCAACCCCCGGTTGTGACAAAGAGCGGTCATCTCGTCCAACTCCTGCTGGGTATAGACCGGGATCCCCCGATTCTCCGCCTCATCCTGATATCCGGCGCGGAGGAATGCCGTCCGCGCCCCCAGGCTTCCGTCGGTAATGAGCTTGATGTTGGCAAGGCGCAGCCAGTCGTCTCCCCAGCCCGAATAAAGCCCTTGCTTCAGAATGGGGCGGAGCTGCTCGGGATGCGGTGCCTCCCACTCCTCATAAATACGCACCTGACATTTTCCCTGCGTCTCCAGATCCGATACCGCGGCGCGCAGAGTGTCCCAGTCCGTCCCCTCAGGGCACAGGTCATCGCTGTGGACGGCGGTGAGTCCCGCGGCGGCAAACCGTCTGCCCGCTTCCTGCAGGATGCACTCCAACTCCTCTTTGGCGGGCTTTGGCTCAAAGGTTTTTATCAGATCCAGCGCCGCCTCCCGGATGACTCCGGTGAGATTTCCGGTGCCGTCCTTATCCAGCTCTCCTCCCGGGATCATGGTATCGGGGCCAAAGCCCGCCAAGCGCAGAGCCATGGGATTTGCCGCGCCTACATGGCCGCAGATCCGGTCCAGCAGCACGGGGTGCTCCGCTGAAATGGCCTGGGCCACCTTGCCATCGGGCAGTACGGGGTTGGGAAACTGATTGTGGTCATAGCCATAGCCCACCACCCAGGCTCCGGCGGGAACATGACGGCTTCGGATATAGTCACGGCCCCGGCGCACAATCTCCTCCGGAGAGCGAACCCCCCGCAGGTCCAGCCGCTCGAAGCTTCGTCCGGTGAGGAACATATGCATGTGGCTGTCTGTAAAGCCGGGCAGTACACAGCTCTTTCTCAGATCAATCACCTCGGTGTCCGCCGTACGCAGGGCCAATGCCTCCCTGTCGCTTCCGGCCAAAGCGATATGCCCGTTCCGGATGGCCAGCGCCGAGACCGTGCGCCCAGCCATGGTATGAATGACACCGTTTATCAGAATCTTATCCATCGTACTCACCCTAAAGCCTTTCCATTTTTCCATCTGCCTTATTACAAAGAAGCCGCCCCGTCCCCTGTTGAGGGCGGGGCGGGCCTAATTCAAAAATCTGCCGTGGAATTTATTCCGCCGGATGGACATCCTGGAAGTGGATGTTCCAGATCCAAGAAGCGTTCATAACCACCCCGGTGTAGTTCTTATTCATTGCAATGTTCTTAATGGGATAATAGACAAAGATATAGGGCACCTCATCGGTAATAATGTCGAACGCCTTGAACATCAGATCGTTGCGTTCCGTGGGATCGCTGCTTTGCATCTGCTGTGAAATATACTCGTCCACCTGAGAATTTTCATAGGCGGCGGAGTTGGAGGTGTTGCCGCCTTGGAAAAGAGGTGTAAGGTTTCCGGAAGGATCTGGGAAATCCGCTTCCCAGCCGGCCAAAATCATATCATAGTCCCGCAGGCCATTATCGTCTAGAACGTCGCCAAACTGATAAGCGGTGTGTTCATCCGTGGAAACTTTGTTAATGGTAAGGTTAATACCCACTTGGGCAAGATCGTTCTGTATCGCCAGGGCGATGGAGTTGTGGAGACTTTTCTGGGAAATACAGAGCGTGGCATCGAAACCGTCGGCATAGCCGGCCTGGGCCAGCAGTTGCTTCGCCTCATCCACATCGTAGTCATAGGTGGGTACGCTGGCGGCATACTGCGCCCAGCGGTCCGGCTCAATGGTAAACAGCGCATCCGAGGAGGGCAGTGTGGTCCCCGTTGTGCCGGTGTCCTTCACCAGGTTATCCTGAATGGACTGGAAGTTAATCGCATGGTAAATCGCCTTACGCACCCGCACATCGTTAAAGGGCGCCTTGGCATTGTTGAAAGCCAGGAAGGTGACGCCAAATCCTTTGGAGGCCGTAAGCGTAACATTCGAGTCGGACTTCAGCACATCCAGCATATCGGAGGGGGGTTCCGGGACACAGTCCACATCGCCGGTCTGAAGGGCGGTCACGCGCGTGGTATCTTCGGTGATGATCTTAAAGGCCAGATTGTCATAGTAAGGCTTATCGTCGGTATTCCAGTAGTTCTCATTCCGGGTGAGATCCACCTCGGTGCCGTTCTTCCAGCTTACAAATTTGTAAGGACCGGTGCCCATAATGCCTCCCTCGGGAGTTCCCAGCTTATCCCCGGCGGATTCGGCAAATTTCTTGCTGATGATGTGGCAGGCCGTAGTGGCGGGGAAGTACTGCCAGGTGGCGTCCGGAGTTTTGAGCTTCACGGTAAGCTCCCAGTCGCCGGTCTGCTCAATGGTATCCACGCTGTCGAACATCCAGCCCAAATAGGAGGCCACGTCGGGGTCGCGGGTACGGTTCAGGGAGTAGAGCACATCGTCCATGGTCATAGGAGATCCATCGGAAAAGGTAACATCGTCGCGGATCTCATAGACATAGGTGAGATCGTCCATCTGTTTCCAGCTTTTAGCCAGCATAGGCTGGAGCTTGTTATCGGTGTCAAAGGTCAGCAATCCCTGGGTAATCTGGTTGACCACAGGGTTCGTGGTAAAGTCATAGGCGAAGGCGGGGTCCAGTTTCACAATGTCGCTGTCCAGGGCCACGGTAAAGGTGCTGTCGTCGGCGTTGGCAGAGCTGCCGTTGTCGCTGCTTGCCGCCCCGCTCGTACCGCCGCCGCAGCCGGCCAGCAGGGTGAGCAGAAGCGAACCGCTCAGGAGCAAAGAGACCAGTTTTCCAGTTCTTCTCATAAAAGTTTCCTCCGTTCTATTGGTTTTATTTCCTTTGATCAGCGCCACACGGGCGCAAAAGGAACCGCTTTACACCAGATGGCAGGCCACCAGATGCCCACCGCCCCTGTCGCGCAGGGCGGGACGGGCCTCCCGGCACTGGGGAGCACACCGGGAGCACCGGTCGGCAAAGGGGCAGCCGGCGGGCAGGTCGATGGGGCTAGGAATATCGCCCTGCAACACGATACGTCTGGACTTGTGGTCCGGGTCCAGGGTTGGAATGGCAGACATAAGCGCCTGCGTATAGGGGTGAAGCAGCCGTGAAAACAGCTCTTCGGTTTCCGCCTGCTCCACCACCATACCCAAATACATAACAGCCACCTGATCACAGAGGTGGCGCACCACCGACATTTCATGGGAAATAAACAGCATGGTAAGGGAAAATTTGTTGCGCAAATCCATCATCAGGTTTAAAATCTGTGCCTGAACCGACACGTCCAGTGCGGAAACCGGCTCGTCCGCCACAATAAACGAGGGGTCCAGCAGCAGGGCGCGGGCGATGGCCAGCCGCTGAAGCTGGCCGCCGGACATCTCGCTGGGAATCCGGTTTAAAGCATCCTCCGGCAGATTAACTTCCCGCAGCAGATCCCGAATCCTGACCTCCGCCTTCTCCCTGGGCATTTCATGTACCCGGGCGGCCTCCCGAAACGCGGAGCCGATTTTCTGCTTGGGGTCAAAGGATGCGTAGGGATTCTGGAAAATCATCTGCATGTCCCGGCGTAAGGATTTGAGGCTTCGACCGGAGAGGTTTGTAATATCCCTCCCCTGAAAGGAAACGGAGCCCCCCGTGATGGTCTCCATCCGCAGCAGGCATCGGCCCAGGGTAGACTTGCCACAGCCTGACTCTCCTACCACGCCAAAGATGCCACCTTTGGGAATGGAAAGGCTCACGCCGTCCACGGCATGCAGAACACGGGGCTTCTCCCCCAGCCGCTTGGAGGCCACGGGAAACTGCTTTGTCAGGTTCTCAGCCTGAACCACAATGTCAGACACGGGTGCTCTCCTCCTTCCCAAGCGGCTTGAAGCAGGCAGCGAGATGACCGCCGCCACAGTCAAACAGTGTGGGATATGCCTTCCTGCAGCGCTCCTCGGCAAAGGGACAGCGGGGCGCAAACATACAGCTTTCAGGCGGCTCAAACAGGGCGGGCGGACTTCCGGGAATGGTCTCCAACCGGGTCCCCCGCTCTTCGCAGCCCGGAATACTGCGGATAAGGGCTCTGCTATAAGGATGGCTGGCGCGGCGAAGCAGATCCCGGGTCTCGCCGGTCTCCACCACCTTCCCCGCATACATGACGGAGACGCGCTGGCAGGTTTCCGCCACTATGCCGAAGTTATGAGTAATGAGCAGAATACTCATACCCATGTCGGCGGAAAGCTGCTGCAAAAGCTCCAGAATCTGCGCCTGTATCGTCACGTCCAAAGCGGTGGTAGGCTCATCGGCAATCAGAAGCTTGGGGGCACAGGCAATCGCCATGGCAATCATCACCCGCTGCTGCATACCGCCGGAGAGCTCGAAGGGATATTGCCGGAAACGCTTGGCGGCGGGGGCAATCCCCACCTTCTCCAGCATCTCCTGCGCTTTTTCCAGCGCCTCTTTCTTCCCCGCCCTGGCATGGAAGCGGTACATATCAGCGATCTGGTCCCCGATGGTCATCAGGGGGTTGAGCGAGGTCATGGGGTCCTGAAAGATCATGGAGACAGCACTGCCCCGCAGCTTCTCGATCTCCCGGTCGGGCAGGCCCAGCAGTTCCCGCCCTTCAAAGCGAATGCTGCCCTTCATGCGGCTGCGCTGGGGGTTATGAAGCCGGAGAATGGACTTCGCCGTCATGCTCTTGCCACAGCCGGACTCCCCTACCACACCGTGAATCTCCCCGGGCCGGACGGCCAGGTCGACACCGGACAGGGCGTATACAATCCCCCGTGTGGTCATAAGCTCAACCGTGAGATTCCGAATCTCAAGCAGGTTCTCCATCGGACCGCGCCTCCTTTTTCTTCAGATACTTGCGCTCGTACGTTCTGAAGCTGGGCAGCGCGGTCTGCACCTGATCCAGGTATTGGTGAAGGCCATCGCTGAAGATGTTGAGGGATACCACCATCAGCACGATGACTGCGCCCGGCACCAGGGAGAGGAAGGGGTTTTGCAGCAGGAACGTGCGTCCTTCGTCCAGCATAGCGCCCCAGTCGGCCTGCGGGGGCTGCACGCCCAGCCCCAGGAAGGAGAGTGCGGCCAGATCCAGGATGGCGTAGCCGATATCCAGGGTGATCTGCACTAAAATGGTGGAGATGCAGTTCGGCAGGATATGCCGGTACATGATGCGCAGATCAGAGTAACCCAGCGAGTCACAGGCAACCACATATATTTTGTTTTTCTCCACCATGGTGAGAGAACGGGTGAGCCGAGTAAGCATGGGGACATAGACAATCCCCAGAGCCAGGATCGCGTTGAAGGTACCCCGGCCCAAGCCGGCCACAAAAATAAATGCCAGCAGCAGCGAGGGGAACGAGAGCACCACATCGCACACCCGCATAATGAGGTTATCGGCAAGCCCACCGTAGTAGCCGGAGATCAAGCCCAGCGGAATACCCACAACCATGGAAAAGGCCACCACGCCCAGAGCGCCGGTCAATGCGGTGCGCCCACCGTAAAGCACACGTGAGAAAAGATCGCGGCCATTCTGGTCGCAGCCCAGCCAGTGGGCAGAGGATGGCATGGCCAGACGGCTTGCCAAATCCTGGGCGTTTGGGTCGCAGGGTGCCACGACAGGGGCCAGCGTACAGGCAAGTACAATAAGTACCAGAATGGCAAGCGATATGGTTACGGCTGGGGTAAGGAGCTTTCCGTAACGCTTTTTTTTGGAACGACAGAGAGGACCGTGTCCAATCAGTACAGAAAACATGGTGGTCCTCCCTCCTTATTTCAGACGGATCCTGGGGTCCAGGATCGCATAAAAAATGTCCACAACCAGATTAATGCACAGAAAAATAAACACCAGAAGCAGGGTAACTCCCTGAACCACCGGATAATCGGCCGCCTTGATGCCTGAAATCAGCAGGTCCCCCAGGCCGCCCATGGCGAACACGCTCTCTACCAGCACCGCGCCCACCAGCATGGAGCCAATCTGAATCGAGGTGACGGTAATGATCGGAATCAGAGCATTTTTGAGGGCGTATGTCACAATGACCCGCATACGGGGGATGCCTTTGGCGGTAGCGGTACGGATGTAGTCGGAATTGAGCTGCTCAATCATGCTGGTGCGGGTGATGCGGCTGGTGAGGGCCACCATGTTCATCGCTAACGCCACGGAAGGCAGCACCATGTGATACAGGCTGTCCCACAAGCCGTTTCCCGTGCCGAAGGAGGGGAACAGACCCATTTTGAGTGCAAAGACAAACATCATGATAATAGCGGTGAGGAATACGGGGGAGGCCACAAATACCAGCGTCAGCACCGAAAGAAATTTATCCAGTGCGGAATTCATCTTCACCGCGCTGATTACCCCCACCGGGATGGCAACGAGGACGGAGAGGATGCCGCTGAGGATAACCAGAGAAAGCGTAATGCCAATGCGCTGAGAGATGAGTGAGCCCACCGACTGTTTGTACTGGTAGCTTTCCCCCAGGTCACCGTGAAGCGTACCCGTGATCCAGATAAGATACTGTTCCGCTGGATTCTTATCCAGATGATAGCGGACCCGAAGCTCCTGCCTGGTCTCTTCACTGACGTTTTTCCCTTTTGTCATGGAGGCAACTGGGTCCGAGGGCGTAATGCGCACCATGGCAAAAATCAAGACGGACACTACAATTAAAACCGGAATCATTTGCAGCGTCCGCTTTACAATAAATTTTCCCACCAGAACACCCCATTTTTCTTTTCACGGCATACACGCGGGTACAAAGCAAGTAAAAAAACACGTGTACAAGGATTATACCACGCTTCCTTGCGCACGTATTTCTGCCTGGCATATAAAAATCATGCCATCCCTTTTCTTTTACAACGCCAATTTTTTGTATATCATACCTCCATCTCTTGCATGTTGTCAATGGATAAACCGGCATAAAAAGGGAAAAAAAGACCCATTTCCGCCTTTCATTAAATATTTTCTCCATCCTTTCAAGCACGTAAAATAGAGCGTGGGCACAACCTTTCATGTTGTGCCCACGCTTAGTTTTCCCTTTACCGGTTACGAAGATAAATGTGATGTAAGCCCTTCAGCAGTAAATGCTCGTCATATTCCACATGTCGGCGGAGGCACGGAAGAATATGACGGCTCAACCCGCCGGTGAGAATCACGGTGGCAGAGTGGCCCAGATTCTCCTCTACCCGTTGCGCAATCCCCTCGATAGCGGATGCCGCGCCATAGAGTGCGCCGTACTGCATACAGGATATGGTATCGGTGCCAATCAGACCTGCGGGAGGCGTAAACTCAACGTCGGGCAGTTGGGCCGCCCGGGCGCTGAGCGCGTCCACAGACAAGCGCAGGCCCGGTAAAATCATGCCGCCCAGGAAAACGCCCTCTCGGTCGAGAACCGACATGGTGGTGGCGGTCCCCATGTCAAAAATCACAAGAGGCGGATTCCATTGGGCCAAGGCAGCTACGGCATCCACTACCCGGTCGCTGCCCAGATTCCCGGCATCATAGTTACGGATTTTAAGTCCGGTGTCCGTTTCCGGACTTACCACGGCTGTTGGTACACCGGCGGCTGACCGGACAGCCTTGCAGACCTTATCCGTCAGCACAGGGACCACAGAAGCGAGAATCGCATCCTCCACCCGGTCCGGATTCACATTTTCGCACAGCATTATGTTCCGGATTCCGCTTGCGCAGGCAGTATCGCTCATGCCGCGATCACTGGGCAGCCGGTGAACAAAGGTCAGCACACCGCCCATAAAGCCGCCCACCGTGATGGTGGTGTTGCCGATATCAATGGCCAGGACCATGGATTCAGACAGCCAGGGCTTTGGGATGTTCCAGCTTCAAAATCCGGAGCAAAGGCACACAGACGGCAGGGGCAATGACGCCGGCCACAACCGCTTCGGGAATGCCGTTACCGGCTACGATGCCCAAAATCACGCTCAGGACCGCGTCTGTGGGGATACCCTTTATGGCCGCGAAAGCTCCCTGGAATACCAGAAAGATAAGACCCATCACTAGAATGGTATTGGTGAAGGCCCCCGCAACGGCGGCGACGGCAATGCCCCCCGTCTGGGTACCCGCATTCCGCCGCTTCAGCAGCTTCCGGGACAGGCGGTATACCAGCCAGGGAGTCACCCCCACCAGAATACGGGGTACAAAGCAGATGATCAGGGCCCAGAAGCTGCCGTGACTGCTGCCCGGCACCGGGATAAAAGGTGAGAAAGCAAAGGAGAGGGCACTTGGGGTCAAGGTGTTTTTGATCAGGCTGGTCAGCCCAAAGACGCCGCCCAAAAAGGCTCCCTTCCTGGCCCCGAGCAAAATCGCCCCAATGATAACCGGGACATGAAGAATAGTGGCTTTGATCAGAGGCAGGTCAATAAGGCCAATGGGAGTAAAAGCCAGAAGAAAAATAATGGCGGTAAATATGGCCAATAAAACCATCTGGTAGACATTCTGGCTCTGCTGGGATCGAGTCTGTGCGTTTTTCACTTAAATTACCTCCTGCTGCCGTTCCCTATTTCGGGATACAGTGCAAAAATTGGAGACCGCTCCGCCGTCCGCCCTGAAACCTGCCGTCCCATATCCGGGTACAGTGACTTCCAGCCAGCGGAACAATCATGACATATTATATAAAAGATGTCCTCAAAACGCAATGCCCAATGACGGTTTTCTTCTATTTACAAGGCGCAGTATTCCATGTTATAATAGGATAAACTTGTTGAGAATTGAGGTTTTGCCTGTGTTGAAAGGAAAAACTGTACTGCTGGGCGTCTCCGGCGGTATTGCCTGTTATAAGACCGCCGGGCTGGCTTCCGCTTTGGTAAAACAGGGCTGCAACGTCCATGTGCTCATGACGGAGCATGCCACTGAATTCATCACTCCCTTGACCTTTGAAGCCCTGACCGGGAACCGGGCGATTGTGGATACCTTTGACCGAAATCACCAGTACCAGGTGGAGCATATTTCCCTGGCGGATCAGGCCGATCTGGTTTTGGTTGCCCCGGCCACCGCCAATGTTCTGGCCAAACTGGCACACGGTCTCGCCGACGATATGCTGACCACCACCGTCTTGGCCTGCGACTGCCCCAAGATCGCCGTCCCCGCCATGAACACACGCATGTATGAAAACCAGGTAACGCAGGACAACCTGGCTCTGCTGCACCGCTACGGCTGGGAAGTGGTGGAGCCTGCCAGCGGCCGACTGGCCTGCGGCGCGGTGGGCAAGGGCAAGATGCCGGAGCCGGAGGACCTGCTGGAAACTGTGCTCCATGCCATTTCCCATAAAAAGGATATGGCCGGTCTGCGGGTACTGGTCACCGCCGGACCTACTCAGGAGGCCTTGGACCCGGTACGCTACTTAACCAACCACTCCTCCGGCCGGATGGGCTACTCCATCGCCCGGGCCGCCGCCGCCCGGGGGGCTGACGTCACCCTGGTCTCGGGTCCCACTTATCTTAAGCGTCCCCCCTACATGGAGGTGGTGGAGGTGGTGTCCGCTCAGGATATGTTCCAGGCGGTCAGTCTTCGCAGCACCGCCCAGGATATGATCATCAAGGCCGCCGCCGTGGCTGACTACCGTCCCCTCACCATGGCAAAGGATAAAATCAAAAAAACAGCGGAGAAAGACGGCCCCCAGGCCCTTCCGCTGGACCGCACCCCAGATATCCTGGCCTGGCTGGGGGCGCACCGTCAGCCGGGGCAGTTTCTCTGCGGGTTCTCCATGGAGACGCAGGATATGCTGGAAAATTCCAGGCGGAAGCTGGAAAAAAAGCATCTGGATATGATTGCCGCCAATAATCTGAAGGACGAAGGGGCAGGCTTTGGCGTGGATACCAATCGGCTCACTCTCATTACTGCCCAAGATGAAATTTCTCTGCCGCTGCTCTCCAAAGATGCTGCCGCTTACCGGCTTTTCGATGAAATTCTGGCGCGTTATCCCGGCAGGCGGTAGACGACGATTTTATACTTAAAAAGACGGGGAGCCCGCACGGACTCCCCGTCTTTCTTTTTTAGATCAGCGCGCCCGGAGGCTGGCAATCAAATGCTGGGCTGAACGCGGCGTACGCCCTGGGAACCGCATATCCCACTTGACAGCCTCACGGCGCAGGGTCTCCTTATCCAGTTCCAACTCTGTCTGCTCCGCCATACACTCCACCAGGTCCAGAAATTCCGGCTTGCTCAGCGCAAGGTAAGGAATGCGCAGGCCAAATCGGTCGGACAGCGCCGTTTTTTCCTGAATGGTCTCCTGCACATCCACCTCATCCCCGCACCGGTCGCTAAAGGTCTGCCGGACCAGCAGCCGCCGGTTGGACGTTGCATAGATGGCTACGTTGTCGGGCCGGCGCTCCAGGCCGCCCTCCAGAATTGTCTTGACCGCTGAATAGGTGTTATCATCCTGATCGAAGGCCAAATCGTCGATAAACAGAATGAATTTCTGCTGCCGTCCACCCAGGCTACGGATCAGGCCCGGTATATCGCGCAGGCCGTCCTTCTCCACCTCAATAAGCCGAAGATTTTCAAAACCCGGCACCGAGAGCAGGGATTTCACGGTGGCGGACTTTCCGGTTCCGCTGTCGCCGTAAAGCAAAACATCGTTCACCCGCTGGCCGCTAAGAAACGCCCGCGTATTCGCGACCACCTGATCGCGCTGCGTGGTATATCCCATCAGTTCATCCTCACTGGGGCAGTCTGGCTCCGCCACCGGGATCAGCCTGCCCTGTGACCAGAGAAAAGCCTGATACCTGGCAAACAGCCCCGCGCCGTTCCGGGCGTAAAACTCCGTAAGGCGTTGGAAGTCAAAGGGCACGTCATTTTCCCACCGGGGAAGCGACTTGAGAACCGGGACAAACTCCTCTGGCAAAATGGCACGCAGGGCCGTGATGAACCGCCCGCAGTCTAGCTTCGCCAGTTGGAGAAGGGCTTCCACATCATTCCGGGCTGCCGTTTCCAGAACCGGGTCAGTCCGCCCCCGGCCCAGCGCCCTGGAGTACGGCGACTCCTCGTAGCGCAGTTGATCCCACAGCCAGCCGCCAAGGCCGGTACATCCCGCCTGCCTCATCTCGTAGAACAGCGCGGTATATGCTTCCAGCGCCGCCTCCCCATTGCTCTCCGTCAACGTATCCAGCAGGACACGTGCCGACTTCATCAGCGGCTTGGAGAGAATTTCCCGATAAACGGTGACACCCATAAGCGCCGCCCGCAGTTCCTGAATCATGATGACCGCTCCTTCTTTGGAAAGCTCATACCTCGGTATGGGCACTCGCTTTTCGGACAGAATACCACATTTTTCTCCCCGGCACAATGATTTTTCCCAAGAAGGCACGCAAACCCTTCATTTCCTGCTTTTACGCTGTCCCCATCCGGCGCGCCAATTCCTTCACGCAGAAGGTCGCTACATCGTCCGCGTAAGTTCCGGCCCCAAAGCCCGCGTCAAAGCCAAGTTCCTTGGCCAGCGCGTGGGTAACGCGCGCGCCACCGCAGCAGACAATCATTTTTTCACGCAGATCCTCCGCCTCGGCCAGTTCAACCAGCTCGGTCATGTTTTTGATATGTATGTCCTTCTGTGTCACGGTCTGGGAAACCAGCAACACGTCCGCGTTGTGTTCTACCGCAATCCGGAGGAACTCCTCATTGGGGACCTGACTGCCTAAGTTGAAGGCATTGATCATCTCATAGCGCTCCAGCCCGTAGTGTCCCGCAAATCCCTTTCGGTTCATAATCGCGTCGATCCCCACGGTATGGGCATCGGTGCCTGTGGAAGCACCCACCACGGTAATCTTCCGGCCGATGTGGTCCCGGATGTACTGGTCGGTTTCCTCCATTCCCATAGCCTTATCCTCCACGGTGAGGACTTCGATCTCATTATAATTAACCGAGTGCGTCGTGGCGCCGTACACGACATAAAACGTAAAGGTTTCATCCAGTGTCTGCCGCAGGGCTACGTTTGGGTCGGCGATTCCCATTTTCTGCGCCAGTTGAACCGCGGCGGCCGCGCCCTTGTCGTTGTTTTTTACCGGCAGGGTAAAGGAAAGCTGGACCTTGGCGTCATTCATGGTATCGCCGTAGGGCCGCAGATGGGTGAGGTCCAGCGTGGTATCCAGCTCCTGATCTCTGATCTGATACAGTCCGCTGCTCATACGTCCAGACCTCCTCTCTTCATCGGTTCAAGAAATGGATTTCGATAGCCCGGCGCCTTCTGGTATACGCCTTCCAGTCCCTTTCCTCCGTCCCGCGGCCGGCTGATGTCGGCGAAAATACCTCGCTCCAGGGTTTCAAATATACCCAGGCGCTCAATCTGCGCCAGCAGTTCGGTGGCCTTCCGCAGCACATCCGAGGCGCGCTGCTCCATAATTCCACCCTGCTTGAAGGTGATCTCGCTGCCCAAATCCTTCATCGTGGTAAAAATATACTGAGCGTTCTGAATGGACAGGAACCGATCGGAGAGGAACGGCGTGTGGATGGCTTCGGTCATCATACCCAGCAGGTGGATCTTCTGGTTGGTGAGGATGGTAACAATGTTGAACAGCGCGTCCTGTACCTGGCCCCGAAATATGTTACCGGTCATAAATTTTGTGGGCGGCATGTATTTGAGGGGTGCTTCAGGAAAAACCTCGCGGGCCATTTCCGCCTGTGCCAGTTCATACAAAAAGCCGTTCTCCACAGAGGGATCGATCTCGAAAGCATGACCCAGCCCCATCTGACTTTTAGGCAGTCCGGCGCGGAGCGCGAACTGCTCATTCAAAAGCTGGGAGGCCAGTACGGTATGGGCCTCCTCCACCGCATCCGCGGTGGTGAGGTAATTATCCTCACCGGTGTTAATGACCACGCCGGCAAAGGCATTGATAGCACGGGAAAAGTTCTGGTCAATGAGGGTGCGCTGCATATTGATGTCCCGGAACAGGATGCCGTAAAGCGCATCGTTAAGCATCACATCCAACCCTTCAAAGGCCCCCATGGCGGCGATTTCGGGCATACACAGACCCGAGCAGTAATTGCACACCCGGATATAGCGGCCAAGCTCCTCCCCCACCTTGTCCATGGCCGCGCGCATCAGCCGGAAATTCTCCTGGGTGGCATACGTTCCCCCAAAGCCCTCTGTCGTGGCTCCATAGGGTACATAGTCCAGCAGAGACTGCCCGGTGGTACGAATGACGGCAATTACATCCGCACCCTGGCGGGCGGCGGCGGTGGCCTGTGTGATATCCTCGTATATATTTCCAGTGGCAACTATCAAGTACAGCCAAGGGCCCTGTTTGTCGCCGTGTTCTCTTATAAAGTCCTCCCTGCATTGGCGGCGAGCCGTGATCCGGTCCATGGCCGCGCGCACCACCGGCGCCGCCGCCTCTTCGATCTCCCGGTCGGTATGGGCCGGCAGCGCGGTCAGGTCCAGTTCTCCCGCCGAAACCGCCTCGGCGATTTCCTGCGGTGTTTTCCCGGTTTCCAGCATGGCGTTACCCAGCCAGAACGCCACGCCCTGCGGCAGGGCGCCTTTGTCCGTCAGATGCCCCACCACCACGTTTGGCATCGGTACCTCCACTTGATTCACACCGTCAATGCCCATCAGGCGGCAAACCGTGCGCTCGACCGACACCGTGGTATGCCGGTCAATAAACCGCTGCGTATCATCTGCAACTTTGGAGGCATGGGCTCTCGCCTGCTCAACCAAAGAAAAATCCAAATGCAGTTTCGATTCCAAATTACGTCACTTCCATCCTTACTGTCAGTTCTGTTCCCGCTTGTGCCGCTCCAGATTTGCCGGCTCCATGGAGAGAGCCTGCCCGCACTCTAAGCCCATAACACCCATCATTTCCACATTTTTCTTTCCCTGGCAGACTTCGCAGTGGCAGTTCTCCTCATAGTGCTCTGGCTCGGTATAGGTAGTGATCACGCCCTCGTAATTGCGAAGGATTACCCGATGGGGCGTTTGAGAGATTACGTAGTTCGGCATAACGGGTGTCTTTCCGCCGCCGCCCGGCGCATCCACCACAAAGGTCGGTACACAGAAGCCGGAGGTATGGCCGCGCAAGCCCTCCATAATCTCAATTCCCTTGCTGATCGGCGTCCGGAAATGCTCCAGCCCCATGGAGAGGTCACACTGATAAATATAATAGGGCCGCACACGGATCTGGACCAGCCGATGGACCAGGTCCCTCATGACATGGACACAGTCATTAATCCCGGCCAGCAGGACCGACTGATTGCCCAACGGGATGCCTGCATCCGCCAGCCGGGCACAGGCGGCTGCGGATTCCACCGTGATCTCATTGGGGTGGTTAAAATGGGTGTTGAGCCAGATGGGATGATACTTCCGGAACATGGCGCACAGTTCCGGCGTGATGCGCTGTGGACACACCACCGGGGTACGCGTTCCCAAACGGATGATCTCCACATGTTCGATGGCGCGCAGCTCGGAGATGATAGACTCCAGCTGTTCGTCCGACAGCATCAGCACGTCCCCTCCGGAGAGCAGTACGTCGCGGACCTCCGTGTGCTGGCGCACATAGTCGATACAGCGTTCAATCTGGGCCATAGGTACACAGGTGTCGTGCTGGCCGGCAAAGCGGCGGCGGGTACAGTGGCGGCAGTACATGGAGCACTGGTCGGTGGTCAGAAGCAACACGCGGTCGGGATAGCGGTGCGTCAGGCCCGGCACCGGAGAATCGGAATCCTCGTGCAGCGGGTCCAGCAGGTCGGCGCCGGAGCGATGCAGTTCCCTGACCGTGGGGATTGACTGCCTGCGAATTGGATCATAGGGATCGTTCGCATCAATAAGGGAGAGGTAATAGGGCGTGATCGCCATACGCAGGGTGCCCAGGCATGCCTTGACCCCCTCTTCCTCCTCCGCCGTCAGGCTGATGTATTTTTTCAGGTCGTCCAGCGTCTCAATCCGGTTGGCTACCTGCCAATGCCAGTCGTTCCACTCCTCGTCGGACACCTGAGGAAAAAGCTCTTTTCTCCGGGATAGATTGGAAAACATCATGTATTGTTACCGCCTTTCACGGGTTCTGTCTGGAATCATATATATTTCTTCTGGAAATACTCACGGAGCTGCCGGTTTTCCCGCAGTTCGGATAGTGTGATTTCGGCGTGGCCTTTTGTGTAGCCGTTGCCGATGATCATGGTAATATCCTTTCCCACGCCTTCCGCACCCAACGCGGCCTTGGCAAAATTCGTGGCCATCGAGAAGAAATACACCGTGCCGCCGTCCCGTACGGGCAGAATGCTGGCCATCTCACAGGACTCCACATTCACGATGCAGACAGACAGGTCGTATTCTTTCCCCCCGTTGGCAGCCAGCGCTTTGTCCAGAACGTCCATGGGCTCAGTGGCGGACGCGACAATTGCCTCGTGGCAGAGGTGCATACTCTTGAGCAGCTCCGCATCCTCCTGGCAGATGACCAGCGCCACCACGCGGCCGGCAGGACCCACCCGTTTCATCGCCTCGCAGCAACACAGCATACCGCCCTTTCCGGCTCCACCCAGAATTAAAACGGAATTCCCCGCCTGGACCAGCCTGGCAGTCTGAGCGGGCGCGCCGGCCACATCCAGCGCGGCTAGCGCCAGTTCCTCGCTCATGTCATCCGGCAGCTTGGCGTAGAGGCCGCTCTCAAACAAAATGGCCTGCGCCTCCACCTCCACCCGATCGATTTCCGGATGGATCGCCTTGATTTTACTGATCTTCAGCGGTGTCAGGGACAGGGAGACCAGCGAGGCGATTTTATCGCCTTCCTTCAAGTCGATCCGGCCCTTCAGGTCATCCCCGATTTGGGCCACCGTGCCAATGAACATACCGCCGGAGCCGGTAACCGGATTCTGCATCTTGCCCCGCTCTTGGACAATGTCCAGAATCGCCTGCGCGGTCTGGTCAAGGTCCTTTTTACAGGCGCCGTAAATCTGTGTAAAAGACGCGGAATCAATATTCAGCGCCGTCACATCGCACAGGATCTCATTGGAGCAGATCTCCATGGTATTGTCGATTTTCCGGGCCGCCTGTGTCATGAGTCCTCTGGGCTCAATCACACGGTGAACGCCATATTTATTTCCCTTTTTCTGCATACTCTCTCTAACCTCCGTTTTCTCTCAGGAAAGGCCTAGAATTTCACGTGCCTCCATCGGTCCGGCCACGGGCCGCCCCACCAGGGCCGCCAGGTCCGCGGCTTTTTTCACCAGTTCCCCGTTGCTCCGGGCCGGTACACCTCTGGCTAAATACAAATTGTCCTCAAACCCCACGCGCACATTACCGCCCATGGAAATGGCCGCTGCGGCTATGGGAAACGCATACCGGCCGATTCCCGTGGCGGTCCAGGTGGAGCCGTCCGGAATCGCGCCCACCATCCAGCTTAGATTGCCGACCGTGGCGGACATACAGCCCGGAACCCCCAGCACAAAGTTAAACTGCATGGGCGCACTGGGCAGCTCGCCCCGTCCGGCCAAAGTCAGGACCGTGTCCAGATGCCCCATTTCAAAACATTCATACTCTGGCTTGATATGATTTTGCAGCATTCTTTTTCCAAACGCACGGATGGTGGGGATATCGTTTTGAAAGACATCGTCACCAAAGTTGCAGGTCCCACAATCCAGCGTGGCCATCTCGGGAAACAACTCGGTGGGCTGAAGCCGCTCCTCGGCCGTCATGCCGACGGCCCCGCCGGTGGACGGAATCAGAACCACGCCGGGGCAGACGGCCCGAATTTCCTCCATTACCGTTCGGAATCGCTCCCGGTCCTGGGTGGGCGTGCCGTCGTCCCAGCGAACATGGACATGAATAACAGCGGCACCCGCATCATAGGAACTTTTTGCCTCCCGCACCATTTCATCCAGGGTGTACGGCACCGCAGAATTCTGCGCTTTCGTTACTTCCGCGCCGCAGATGGCGGCGGTAATAATTAATTTTTCCATTCCAGATACTCCCTTTTTATCCACGTCTGCTTCTTCCGGTTTCATGCGCTGTTCGTCCCTGGACATCACACAGGTACCGAAGGTCTGCCGGTACGATCCCGCGGCCCTCTTACCGTTTCACGCGCTGTTTGTCCTTGGGCACCACGCAAGTGCCGGATGCACGGCAGACCACAACGGGTTTCGGCAGCACATCAGCCGCAGAATCACTGAGATCCGGGCGGGGTGCTATCACCTTACGAGCTTCAAAAACCATCTTTCGGGAGGTATTTCCGACTTTTGTGATCTCCCCCTCCGCCTCAATGAAGTCTCCGGCATAGACGGGGGCCAGAAACTCCACGTTGTCATAGGCACAGAAAAGCCCCTCGTCGCCGTCACATAAAATCAGCAGTTCGGTTGCTACATCGCCGAACAGATGGAGCATATGAGCGCCATCCACCAAGTTTCCGCCATAATGCGCGTCTTCCGTGCCCATACGCAGACGAATCAGAGATTTCATTTTTTCCATCACCATATACCTCCCGATAATTAAAATAGAAGCGCCGCTCATTTTTGCCGCCGTGGCAAAAATGAACAGCACTCCACGTAGAATAAAAGCGCTATTTATGTAAGTCCCACTGGATTTACATAAATAGCGCTTCATGTTTCCATGACAATCCGCAGGCGCTGAACCTGCGAATCAGGAGAAAAGAGGAACATCATCTTATCTCCTTCGGCGGTGAACCCCTTTCCTGCCGGCATTGAACATGTCCGCCCTTTTCAGCCTGCAGGTACCCTGATCGCCGCGCCTCTATTCACAAACAAAATATTAGTTTTTATCAGTATAACCATCCGGTTTTGGTTTGTCAACTGTTTTCCGAGAAAATTTTCATGAGCTCCGGCTCCAGTTCCATTAACCGGCAGACACGCAAAGCATCCCGCGGACAGGGGGCATCAGGCGGCGTGGGAATCAGCCGATAATCCATCAGACGGGACAGCCGGTCCAGCGGCGCCTCTCCCGGCTTGATCGCGGCCGTATCCAGTGCCGACAGGCCCGCCACCTGATAGTGGCTTACGGCCACGTCCGAAACGCCGTCGTAATGTGTAGTCATCAGCGCCACACAGTTGCGCCCGTTTAAGTACTCCGCCAGCGACCGGGCCAGCGAGGCGCCCTCCCGGGGATTCGTGCCGCGGGCAAACTCATCCAGAGCCACAAAAAACAGTTTCTCTCTCTCTTCGCGCAGAATTTCTCCAATAGCCGCCACCTCCGCGCCAAAGGAGGACAGGCCCTGTTCCACCGACTGCCGGTCAGTGCAAATTAGAGAAACCTCTTCAAACAGGGGGGCGGAAAAGGACTGCGCAAACACAAAAAATCCGGTTTGCATCAGTATCAAATTCAAGCTGATACTTCGGAGTGAAACACTTTTCCCCCCCATATTCGCCCCGGTAATAACGCACGTGCCTCGTCGCAGGCAGAGGGAAACCGGTGTAAAATGCCCGCCCCGTTCCTCCAGATGATCCGCCACCTGAGGGTGGACCATTTCCACGGCCCGAACCTCCGGCATCTCGGACAACTCCGGTCGGGCACATCCGAACCGGAGGGCCAGAAACGCCTTGGCCACAATCAGATCCAGCCGTCCTATTGAATCCATGGTGCCGGTCAGCTCATCTTTTTCCTCCAACAGAGCCTGAGTCAGACGGCACCTGACCTCCAGCTCCAGCTTGTCTTCCCGGCGTACCAAATCCCGCCGCCGCGCCAGAAGCTGTTCCCGCCCTGCACCGGCACACCCGCGCAGGGCTTGCTCCAGTTCCGTCTTCTCTTCCCGGATGCGGGCAAGCCCGGGCGCAAACGCAGGCTCCACGGAAAACGTCGGAAGGCGCCGTCCGCTGGGGTCCAGAAGGTCCAGCAGACCGGTAAGCGGTTTCAGTTCCAGGTCCTTGAGCGGCGGCAGGACGGAATAGGCCCGGACCAGCTGTGAAAGATTCAGCAGGAAGTGCTTAACCTCAAACAACTCCACTTCATCCATTGGCGCTCCGTCCGTACGGTTCAGGGAATTACGAATGTCGTGAAACTCAGACAGAATATGTGTTGTCTCATCCAAAGCCGTACTTTCCCGCCGGAGAAGCGCCGTAGCCTGAGCCACCCGGTCCAGTTCGGTCTCCAGCGCTTCCCGGTCCTCCGGTCCGTACCACGCGGGGTCACGTGCCAGGGCGCGCCCAAACGGAGACGCCGGGCTCATTTTTTCCATGACCCACGCGTATCCGGTGTCCTCTTTGATCTGCTGCGTCAGATGCATTTCAATTGCCTCCGTTTTCCTGCCGGACGTCCACAACCGGCACCGCCACCGCGGCCCTCAGGGCGTCCAGTAATTCCCGCCGGTCCAGATGCCGTCCATAGGCCGACCACGGATTGGCGGTAACCGCCGCGATGGCCAGTCGACGACGCACCAGGAACCGTCCGCCCCCCCGCAAAAACCGCTCCGTAGCGCCCCGGTCCTGCAAAAAGTGGGTGGCGTCGGGTACCGCCACAGCCGCAGGCACGCCCCGCTGTGCCAGTATACGCAGCAGGGAACCGGTTACACCGCCCGCCACCCACAGCACGCACCGCTTCCGGGGAAGACTGCCCCACCGTGGCTGACCGTTCTCCTCCCTTTCCAGCGGTAAAGAGTCCCCATCCGGGGTAAACAGCGCAAATCGCGCCCGCGTATTGGACAGAGCGGCTCGTAACGCGGCGTTTTCCGGCTCCCTCGAGGCAAACAGTTGACACAAATGAGCCGTCTCCGCCGCAATCGCGGACACCCCGCCCGGCATGGACGCGCCCGCGCACAGGATAACACAACCATCCTCCCCTACGCACGCCAGGGATCTGCGTGCCGCCGCTCCGTCAATCAGCACACGCTGGGCGCCCAATGCGCGGAACGTGCGGGAAAGCGGCTCCAGCTGCGGTACAGCCGAGGGGCCGGCCAGCTGAATATATCCATCAGAAAGCGCGCGGAATACCGCGACCACGCCCAGCGGGGTCATGGCGTCCGTAACCGCCTCCACCGAAACCGTCGTGTCACACAGCGGCAATAACCCCTGTACCGTGGCAAACAGAGTCCCGCGGGGGATCCAGATCTCTGGTTTTTTTGTTCCGGTTACGATATCCTTCCGCTCTCCGTCCCGGCCAACCGAAGTCATGGCCAGCTTTTCTCCGTCCAGTTCTCGGATAAGCCGGCACATGGCCGTTGTTTTCCCCGCGTTCTTGCAAAGTCCAACCAGGGATATGGTGGAAGCATCTCCCACCAGCGGAGCCAGCAGCGAAATCATGAGCAGCCCTCCTTTTGGAGGTCATTATAGGTTCTGCACGGCCGCGCTGTCAATGGATGATTTGCAAAAAGATACGGTGTAGGCTACCGCACTCAGGACAACAATTCTGTGATCATTCCGTCTGCCAGACGCTCCACACAGGTGAAATCCATATAGGGATGATACAGCGCCTCCAGGTCATCCTGCCGCACCTTGGACTGGGCCAGCGAATCCACGGCCTCCTCCATGAGCGCCGCACAAACCTTGCGGGAAAACCGGAGTCTGCCCCGGTTTTTCTTCTCCGTATCCCGGTCTGCCATGGCGTCCATTCTAATTCGCCGGTAAGGGTGCTTTTCATAGGGCAGTTCCGGACGACTGGTTACAAAGGCCAGCGAAAGCTCTGGAATGATAAGATGCTCCAAACGCTCGGGCGCCATTGGGGACGGGCATGCGATGACCTGATAGCCTGTCGCCGTCGCCCCGGCCAGCAACTGAGCCAGCATAATATGGGCCAGGCCATAGCTGTCCGTCAGTTCATAAACACGTTTACATAACCTGTCAACCGTACCAAACAGGCAAACCTGCCCGCGATAGGTAACCGCAGAGAGAAAGCGCTGCTCCACCCGCCCGGTTTCTTCACTTTTTTTCTTTCGTATTTCCCGCTTCAAAATTCCATGGGCCCGTTTTTTTATTTTATCTTCCACCGGCTGCGTAACCAGCATTTCCCGCATGCCTTCCGACAATTCCGCAACGGCAGACAGGCAGCGCCGGGTTCTCTGTCGGAACGTTCCGAATCCCGCCATACAGGAGATGATCTCCGCGCGTACGTTCTGCAGTCCTGACCGGTCGTAGCCATCTCCAAGATTTACATAAGTTTCAACCACACCCGGATAATGCGGCTCCACAACATGGGGCGCAGTACCGTCTACCAAGGCGGCCCGCTGCTTAGGTAGTACAATGGCGTCCAGCGAATCAGGATCTCCGGAACAAAGTATATATTCCACCGGATGGCCGCGGGCCTCTGCGGCAGCGGCGACCCGCCTCATCAGGGTAGACTTTCCGCAACCTGGTCCGCCTTTCAAAATATAGATCCTATCGGCCTCCGCCGGGTCAATAAGGCCGTCAAATAGGGAGTAGAAACCACCCGGCGAATTTGAACCTAGAAAAAACTGTACCTTTGGCTCTGCTGACATGGGCTGACCCTCCAATTACGATTTCTACCTCAGAATATGTTGGAGGGAACAGCGTGGTGAGATTACGTCCCGGTAGTTGCTATTTTTTCCCGGACGGAGTAAAATAGGGTCTGGAATTTGCACGTACAGAAAAAGGAGCATCTGGGCGTCATGAGCCTGTCCGCGCGGCCGCAGCGGGGCCCATAATTTCTCCGCGGCAAAGTTTTCATTCAAGGCAGAAAGGACGTTGGTTTTTTTGAGCTTCCTCTCCCCTTCTTTTTTTCTGTTCTTTCCTGTTGTTGTAACAACCTACTTTCTGCTTCCCCGGCAGGCCCGCAATTTGTGGCTTCTGGCGGCTAGCTGGTTTTTTTATCTCTGCGCCGGCACGGCTTATTTTGCTTTTCTCCTATGCGCGACCCTGCTGACCTATTTCGGTGCCCGTGCCCTGGCCGCGCGACCGAGAAAGCTTCTGCTGGGCATATTGCTGGTGTTGCTATTCGGTGCGCTTTTCTTGTTTAAATATCTAAACTTCGCCTTTTCCCTGGCAGAGCATCTGTTCACCCGGGCAGGACTGGCCTTTTCAGCGCCGGAGCTGAATCTTATCCTGCCCATCGGTATCTCCTTCTACCTTTTTGCATCGGCAGGCTATCTCATTGACGTATACCGAGGCCGGGTTCCGGCGGAAAACAATTTCATTCTGTGCGCGCTGTTTCTCTCCTTTTTCCCGCACCTGTTGTCCGGCCCTATTGCCCGCGCTGATCAATTTCTTCCACAGCTCCGGAAACCTCATATATTTTCTGCCGCCCGGATGCGCTCCGGGCTTCTACGCTTTCTCTGGGGCGCGTTTAAAAAGCTCATGCTGGCGGACCGGCTCTCCATTCTGGTAAACACCGTATATGCCGCACCCGGCTCCTTCGGCGCTCTCCAGCTGATCGGAGCCGCCATAGCCTTTTCCGTGCAGATCTACTGTGATTTTTCCGCCTATTCCGACATGGCCCTGGGCAGTGCAGAAATCATGGGCTTCCGCCTGATGGAAAATTTCCGCACCCCCTATTTTTCCCGCTCGATTGGGGAGTTCTGGCGCCGGTGGCATATCTCTTTATCTTTCTGGTTTCGGGATTATCTCTATATCCCGTTGGGTGGAAACCGGCGCGGTACCGCGCGCAAATATTTTAACGTTCTTCTCGTTTTCGCTGTCAGCGGCCTATGGCACGGCGCGGCCCTGACTTTTGTAGTCTGGGGACTGCTGAATGGCGTTTACCAGGTGGCAGGCGGAATTACCGCTCCTCTGCGCGCCCGCATCCGGAAGACCGTCGGGCTGGGTGCTAATCGTCCCATCACGATTCTATGGCAGATTTTTGTTATGTTTTGTCTGTCCACCTCCGCCTGGGTATTTTTTAAAGCCGCCTCGTTTGAGCAGGCTTTAACCATTCTGCGGGGAATGACCTCGGCACCGCTGCTTGTCCGGCCGGTTCTCAGCTCCATGGGCTGGGACCGTGCGGAATTTATTGTGGCCGCGCTCAGTTTTTTACTGCTGCTCTGGGTGGACGTCCACTCTCTCAAGGGTTCCATCCGGGAACGCCTGTGCACCCGCTCCATGTGGACGTGGGGGCTGGCCACACTTTTCCTTTTTCTAACTATAGTTATTTTCGGTGTCTATGGAACCGGGTATAATCCACAGGACTTCATCTATTTTAAGTTCTAGGAGGCGCGCCGTGAAACGAAAAATTGCAAAACAGGCTGCCTCCGCCGCCCTTTTCCTGCTGATCTCCGCCCTCCTGCTGAACACGGTAGGCCTTGCCCTTCGCCCGGTCCGCACCGATTTTGGTGCGGTGTGGAAGCCTTACCTCGCTGAACCGAAAAACAGCCTGGATTATCTGTATCTGGGCAGCTCTTATGCCTACTGCGATGTGAATCCCTGCCTAGTCTATTCCGTCTCCGGTTTAACCGGATATGTTATGGCCGGTCCGGAACAGA
The DNA here is from genome assembly GCA_022653075.1 of Intestinimonas sp. GTDB lineage: Bacteria > Bacillota > Clostridia > Oscillospirales > Oscillospiraceae > Intestinimonas. Next base: position 32,843 of record JALCSB010000006.1, on the reverse strand, counting down.
CTCTGTCCATTGCTTACTGGTACCTGAAAGAGGCTTTACGCACCCAAACCCCCAAAACAGTACTGATTGAAGCCTCCGCACTGGGTTTTCAGCCTTATCAGAATTATACGCAAATCAATGTCGGCTACATGCCCGCTGGTTTTAATAAGCTGCGCGCCGTATTTTCCGCATCGGAACCGGACCTGCGTACCGGCCTGCTGTTCGAGCTGTATTTCTATCACAGCCGCTGGAAAAATGTCTCGCTGTCCGAAATGGCACAGTCGCTCCTTCCTGGAAAAACGGACACGCTGAAAGGATATACTTCCGTGGAGGGAACCTTTAATGATATTTCCGACGGTCCCTTTCAGCGAGAAGATCCGGACGAAGCTCTCTACGCGGAAAATTACGCCTGGCTCTGCAAAATTCTAGAGCTCTGCGTAAAAAAAGGCATCCGTCCCGTGGTGGTTTTTCATCCGACTTACAGCCGGTTTTCACCAACGTTTTATGACCGGGTCGGCACGGATTTGGCAAGGGACTGGCCGGACATCTCTTATTGTAACTGGAGTGAAGACCTGGAGCCATCCGGCTTAAATCCGGCCTCTGATTTTTATGATCCAGGCCATCTGAATCAAAGCGGCGCCACTCGCTTCTCCGTCTGGCTTGGTGATTTTCTAACCTCGCAGCTCTCCCTTTCTCCCCGCGCCCAGTCTTCGGACAATACCGCCGCCTGGCGCTCCGCCGCTTCTGTCTGGACCACATAAAAGCATGGCGGCGAACCGCTTCTTTTTAAGCCCGTCCACCGCCATGTTTTTTATGGTTTCACTCTTGTTGCTCCGCGCATTATTACAACCAGTCTGAAAGGACATCATGCAATCCGACCGGCCCTACTTCATTCCGAATAAGTAGTTCCAGAAGCGCATCAATACGGGAAATGCTGGTCGTGAGATTAGGTACGTCAGCTATGTCGCCGCCATCCTCTGCGATTTTCACGCCATAGCTTTCGCACCCAAGTTGCTCCCCCATCATCATCTCGCCAATTATAATGTAGTACGTGAAGCGGTGTAAGGTTCCCTTTTCATCCAGCGCATTCCGAGATTCTGCAAGCAGTTCCCTCATTTCCTTTCTTTCCTCCCTTTTCAGCACAACGATACGTAGTGTGCTTATTGTTTATATTATATTGTATCCTTCAAAAAATAGAAAGAAAAACCCACCGCATTTTTCGACGTGCTTCGACGCGTCGGAACCTTTTCACTTGTGAATTTATAATTATGTTGCACATTTAAAACGATTCCTGTCCATTTTTGTCACAAATTCTTCCTATATTTTACAAGAAAAAGTGACAAATCATACGAAATTGGTACAAGATAGGCCGCCGCTCTTATATAAAAACGGCGGCCTATCTATGCCAAAAATGTACACAGCCATGGACTGTAAGGCTGGTTCCCGTGCCGCCCAAGGGCGGGGCAGGCGAAAAGCAGGGTCACTCCTGAAGGATGGTGACAAATTTAACCGAATAGAGATCGCACATTACATGGGTGCGGGAATTAACGTCCTCAAGTACAAAGTAATTTATGCCTACCTCTATGAGTCTTCCCGTTCTGTCGGTGTATTGATTGCTGCCAATAATAAATTCCGCCCGCACGTTTTTCCCAATATTTTGCTTTAGATAATAGGGTATGTAGCCTCTTTCGGTAGAGGGGGGAGGCCCCTGCTGGGTCAACTCGCTATTATTGCTTACGGGATCTGTTTTCTGCGTTGAAACTGACGGCGAATTTGGCCGGGAAACTGGACGGGACATCCCCGTATCCACTACCTTATTTCCTACCCAATTGATACTGTTGGACATAAAATAAAAAGCACCTCCATGTCTTTATGTCTGCGCATAGGTTTCCGTGGGATTAAAAAAACAGTGTTGATTGATTCTTGTAAACCAGTATCCGGTCTTATTATAGGGGAAGAAGTTTGGACATTGTGGCGAAAACGGATTCATATACCATAAAGAGAGTGAACCCGCGCCGGTATGTATCCCCCCGTTTATCGCCCAATCAGCTACTTGATAATGGATGGGTTCGGGTGTGGCTACCCAAATGTTCTGAGTATTTTCCACTCCGCCTATTGTGGTTTTATAGCATGAAAATTGGCACGCCTGTATAATGACCTTACGAAGATCCCCCTGGCACACTCTCTGGTACTCCCCATTTGGTACTCTGACTCGGTTCATAACCACTGTGGCAACAGCCTTCATCCCGTCAATTCCCTCACCGCCCGCCTCGCATTTGATCAGTCTTGCAAATAACTCTCTTGTGTCCACACGTTCCACCTCGCTACCATAGTATTCCCTTTTTGAAATAATGTTCAAAAGGCATAGGATATAAAAAGCCGCCCCAAATAAAAGGGGCGGCCTGCAAAGGTTAACCGTTGCTGCGATTCTGGGTTTCGGCGTAGTTTCTCAGACTGTCGAAAGAGTCGATATTTTTGGACTGGCCCTGAATCTGCTGCTTCACATTTTCGGGAAGCTTGTTAAAGTATGTTTTTGCCTGGGGCTCCTTGTCCAGCAGATCAAAAAGATCAACGTACTTCAAGTTACTCACCTCCGCGCATAGTATGCCCGCTTAAATGGAAAATAAAACATGCTGATCCTTTCAAAACGGTATAAGCCCTCTGTGTAAGCCCCAGTCCCCCATCTGGCATTGGTTTCCAACTATTTGTCCCTTTATTTTTTATTTTTACCGGGTAAGCTACTTGCATATCCTGCCAACTTCTAGTAAAATATAAGAAATCATACAAATAAGGAGGGATTCCTATGCCATGGACACCAAACTTGTCAGTCGGTGTAGAAATAATCGACGCCCAGCACAAAAAATGGTTTGAATACGCCGATAAACTTTTTGAAGCTGGTCAGAAACACCAGGCTAAAGAATACTTGGGTGAATTGCTTGCATTTTTGGATGACTATACCAAAAAGCACTTTAAAGATGAAGAGAATTATATGCTGAGTATCCACTATCCTGAGTACGATGCTCAGAAAAAGGCACATGCCGCCTTTATTGCGCAGTTGGCCAAGCTGCGCAGTGATTACGATACCTCAGGTGGAAATTTGATGGTCATCTTAAATGCTAATCAGATGGTACTTGATTGGCTGACAAAGCATATTTCGAACATGGATAAAAAAATCGGTGCGTTTGCAAAAAGCAGGCAGTAACTGCGAAAATGAAACTATCGCCGTGTTTTATCCGAGCAAGTTTTTTATCCCGGTCTCCTGCCATTGTACATATATAACCTATCCCTATAAGAAAGAGGGAGCGCGAAGACTCTTCGCGCTCCCTCTTTCTATTCGGCTAACGCCTCATCGTATCTGCCCTTCGCCGTAGATCACATATTTGCTGCTGGTAAGTTCCTCCAGCCCCATGGGGCCGCGGGCATGCATTTTTTGTGTGGAAATACCGATTTCAGCGCCAAGTCCAAACTCAAAGCCGTCGGTAAAGCGGGTGGATGCATTGACGTAGACCGCGGCCGCATCCACCGCATCCAGGAAGTGCTGTGCGGTAAAGTAATTCGCAGTTACAACCGCTTCGGAGTGGCCGGTGCCGTGCGCTGAAATAAAGTCGATCGCCTCTTCCGTATCCTTTACCACATGGACCGCCAGAATATAGTCGCCATACTCCGTATCCCAGTCCGCGTCGGATGCCGGCACGGCCCGGTCCCCCAGAATTGTGCGGGCCGCCTCGTCGCAGCGTAACTCCACATGCTTTTCCTCCAAACGGTCCGCCGCCATGGGAAGGAACCGCTCCGCCACATTTTGATGAACCAGCAGACACTCCGCGGCATTGCACACCGATGGACGGGAGCACTTCGCATTATAAATAATATTTGCCCCCATGGCGAGGTCCGCGTCCTTATCCACATAGACATGGCATACGCCCACGCCGGTCTCAATTACTGGTACCTTCGCATTCTTTACCACAGTTTTGATCAGCCCCGCGCCGCCTCTGGGAATCAGCACATCCAGGTACCCGCTCAGGCTCATCAGCTCCTGCGCTCCGGCGTGGGTTGTGTCCTGCACCAGACTGATGCAGTTCTCCGGCAGGCCGCTTTCCGCCAACGCCTGCCGCATGGCAGCCACGGTGACACAATTAGTCCCAAACGCCTCTTTGCCGCCCCGGAGAATAACAGCATTGCCCGACTTGAGACACAGCGCGGCGGCATCCACGGTCACATTGGGGCGTGCTTCATAGATAATTCCAATTACACCAAGGGGAACTCTGCGTTTGCCGATAATCAGTCCGTTGGGGCGGCGGCTCATTTTTGTCACAACGCCGATCGGATCGGGTAACGCGGCCACCTGCCGCACACCGGCCACAATACCCTCTATGCGCTCCGGCGTGAGGGTCAGCCGATCCAGCAACGCCTCCCGCATTCCACCATTCCGCGCCTCTGCCAAATCTCCGGCGTTGGCTTGCAGGATCTCATCCTGCCGTGTGGTGAGCGCTTTCGCGATGGCCTCCAACGCCCGATTCTTCCGGTCCTCGCCCGCTGTGGCAAGAATCCGCTCGGCGGCTTTGGCCTCCATCCCCTGCTTTTCCAGCTCCGTCATACTTTACACGCTCCTCCTGTTTTTTCCGGGCAGAACCGGGTTCCGACGTCCTTCCCCGCCACAATGTCATACAGCGCCTCCATGCGCGCTCCATTGGTAATCACCATATCGATTCCCGCCTCCATGGCGATGGCCGCCGCATCCAGTTTGGTGGTCATACCGCCGGTTCCGCGCCAAGTTCCGGCGCCGCCCGCCATCTCTCTCAGTTCCGGTGTCACCTCCGTCACACGGCTGATCAGCCTGGCATCCGGGTTTTCGTGAGGGTCCGCGTTATACAGCCCGTCGATATCGGACAGCAGCACCAGAAGGTCCGCCCGGCAAAGCCTGGCCACAATAGCCGACAGGGTGTCGTTATCACCCAGGACCTTGCACCTCCCGGTCTCGATCTCCGCGGAGGAAACCGAATCGTTTTCATTAACCACCGGGATTACCCCCATCTCCAGAAGCGCCTCAAAGGTGCTGGTGAGATGTGCCGCCCTGGCGGGTTCGTCCACATCTTCGCCGGTCAGCAGAATTTGGGCCACGATGCGGTTATATTCCCCAAACATCTTATCGTACAAGTGCATCATCATACACTGGCCCACTGCGGCGGCGGCCTGTTTCATCCTCAGTTGGGTGGGACGCCGGACAAGCCCCAACTTTGAGGTGCCGATTCCAATGGCACCGGAGGACACCAGAATAATCTGATGTCCCATCCCCTGTAAATCGGACAGGGTCCGGGACAGTCGCTCCATACTGTGAAAATTCAGCCGCCCGGTATCATGGGTCAGCGTTGAGGTGCCCACTTTGATCACCACGCGGAGATGATTCGCTTGCTCGTTCAATGCGTCCGCCTCTCTCTTTCAGAATTTGCACGGCGCGGGAGCGCCCACGTTACGTCCGGCTCTATTTTCCTCCATCCGGCTGGTGCCCGGATCTCACCCGGATGGTATATGATTATAAGCATACCACAAGTATTCTAATAGGAAAAGAACTTTCTGAAAAGTTATTTATTTCTGCCACAAGGTTGCAAAACGAAAGAATTTTATACTTCTTTTCGGCCTTTTTGTGTTGTAATTCCCGACACAATAGGTTACAATGGGTCTGATATGAAGACGGGTGAAGGAATGCTGAACATTGTGTTGGTAGAGCCAGAAATCCCCATGAATACTGGTAACATTGCACGGACCTGTGCTGCCACCCGCAGTCGTCTGCACCTGGTTAAGCCGCTGGGTTTCGACATCTCTGACCGGGCGGTCAAGCGGGCTGGGCTGGATTACTGGCCTATGGTGGACCTTCGAGTATACGAGAATCTGGACGACCTGTTTTCACAGAATTCCATCTCGGATCTGTGGCTTGCCACGACCAAGGCCCCACGTTCCTATAATCAGGCGCAATTCCGAGATGGCTGCTGGCTTTTTTTGGGGAAAGAGACCGCCGGACTCTCTTTGGATTTTCGTATGGCTTATTATGAACGCTGTCTTCGTATTCCAATGCGGGCTGATGCCCGCAGTCTCAATCTGGCAAACTCCGTGGCTATCGTTGCTTACGAGGCCCTCCGGCAGCTCGGCTTTCCGCAACTGAGCGGCGAGGGTGAGATGAAAGGAGCTTTTTGAGATGAACTACAGCAAAAAAACGGTGCGGGATGTAGATGTAAGGGGGAAAAAGGTCCTCCTTCGCTGTGATTTTAATGTGCCGCAGGACAAATCGACCGGCATGATTACCGACGATAAGCGGATTGTAGCTTCTCTGCCCACCATTCGCTATCTGCTGGAACAGGGTGCCGCCGTGGTGGCCTGTTCTCATCTTGGGAAACCAAAGGGGGAGTGGAAACCTGCTCTGTCTCTGGCCCCGGTAGCGGAGCGCCTGTCTCAGCTTTTAGGCCGACCGGTTATTTTCTGTAAGGACGTGGTTGGGCCTGACGCTAAAGCCAAGGCCGCCGCGCTGCAACCCGGCCAAATCATGCTGCTGGAAAATCTGCGATTTGAAAAGGGCGAGGAAAAGAACGACCCCGAGTTCGCCAAAGCGCTCGCTTCTTTTGCCGAATTGTATGTTTCCGACGCGTTTGGCACGGTTCACCGTGCCCACGCCTCTACCGTCGGTGTGGCCGCCTATCTGCCCGCCGTCTCCGGTTTTCTGATTGGCAGGGAACTGGATGTTATGGGTAGTGCGCTGAACGATCCCAAGCACCCCTTTGTGGCCATTCTGGGCGGAGCCAAAGTCTCCGATAAGATTGGCGTGATTAATCATCTTTTGGAGAAAGCAGACACCATCATTATCGGCGGCGGGATGGCCTACACATTTCTGAAGGCCAAAGGTCAAACCATCGGCAAATCTCTCTGTGAGGAAGACAAGCTGGATTATGCGCGGGATATGATGGAAAAAGCCAAGAAAAACAGCGTCCATTTCCTGCTTCCCGTGGACACGCTGGCCGCAGCTGAATTCTCCGCCGACGCAAAACCGGTTTCTCTGGAGGGTAATATTCCCGCCGACCTCATGGGTATGGACATCGGCCCCAAAACCATCGCTAACTTTACACAGGCCATTTCCGGAGCAGGCACGGTTGTGTGGAATGGTCCCATGGGCGTATTTGAATTTCCGGCCTTTGCTGAAGGCACTCGCGCGGTGGCCCGTGCCCTGTCCGAATCCGGTGCTACTACTATCGTGGGCGGCGGTGACTCCGCTGCCGCTGTGGAACAGCTCGGCTACGCCGACAAAATCACGCATATTTCCACTGGGGGCGGCGCCTCTCTGGAATTTCTGGAGGGTAAAGAGCTACCTGGTGTAGCCTGTCTGCTGAACAGATGAACAAATAACCATCATCCGTCCCCTCATGTTCGATCCGTCTCTTTTATTCAATCATAAATGAAAGGGGTATTCGCCCATGAACAGAAGATATCGCAAAACTATTATTGCCGGAAATTGGAAAATGAATAAAACACTCTGCGAAACCAAGTCATTTGCGGAGGAATTGAAAACAATTTTACCCAAAAGTAAGCTGTGTGAGGTCGTACTGTGCGTACCGTTTGTTAATATCCCCGCGGCCGTACGTCTTTTTAAGGACTGCCGCGTCGCCATTGGCGCGGAAAACTGCCACTACGAGGCCAACGGCGCATACACCGGTGAAGTAACCGTGGAGATGCTCCGCGAAGTAGGGGCCAAATATGTCATTATCGGCCATTCCGAGCGTCGCCAATATTATAACGAAACCGACTTCACCGTGAACAAGAAGGTACATGCCGCGCTGGAAGCCGGCCTGCGGCCTATTGTCTGTGTGGGTGAATGTATGGAGCAGCGTGAACTTGGCGTTACAATGGACCTGATCACCTACCAGGTAAAGTGCGCCCTGTCCGGCGTAAACGCCGACAAAATGCGTCATGTGGTGATCGCCTATGAGCCCCTGTGGGCCATCGGTACCGGAAAAACCGCTACGGCTGAACAGGCCGGTGAGGTTTGTCAGACCATTCGTGCCGTCATCCGCAAACTATACGGTGCCCGTGTGGCACGTTCCGTCACCATTCAGTATGGCGGCTCCATGAATGCCAAGAATGCGCAGGATCTGTTGGGGCAGCCCGACGTAGACGGTGGATTGGTCGGCGGCGCAGCCCTGAAGCCCGCTGATTTTGTGAAAATTATTGAGGCTGCAAATCAGGAATAATTTGCCGAAGGCGCGCCGCTCCCCGCACTTTCCCGGGTAGCGGCGGCCTAACGTTTCGAATGAATACGAGGTCCATCATGAACAAAACACCGACTACCCTCATTATTATGGACGGTTTTGGCCTTGCCCCCGCCTCGGTCGGCAACGCCGTGGCAAACGCCCATACTCCCAATTTGGATCGGCTCTTTGCGCAGAATCCAGGTTGTCATCTCTCTGCTTCCGGCCTGGACGTTGGTCTGCCGGAGGGACAGATGGGAAACAGTGAGGTCGGCCATACTAATATTGGTGCCGGCCGTGTGGTGTTCCAGGATCTGCCCCGCATTTCCCTATCGATTCGGGACGGTTCCTTCTTCCACAACGAAGCCTATCTAAACGCTATGAACGCCTGTAAAGAAAACGGAACCGCTCTGCATATCCTGGGGCTGCTGTCCGACGGCGGCGTTCACAGTCATCTTGATCATATCTATGCAATTTTGGAAATGGCCCGCCGTCAGGGGCTTACCCGGGTCTGGCTCCACGCTTTTTTGGACGGACGCGATGTATCTCCTACTTCCGGACGAGGCTTCGTCGCCGCCACTGATGCAAAGTGCCGTGAACTCGGCGTTGGGCAGATCGCCACGGTCTCCGGCCGCTACTATGCCATGGACCGGGATAAGCGCTGGGATCGTGTCCAGAAAGCATATGACGCTCTGGTATGCGGGGAGGGCATTCAGAATCCTGATCCGGTCGACGCGGTGCAGCAGTCCTATAATGCTGGAGTTACCGATGAATTTGTGGTGCCTGTGGTTTGCGCACAGGGTGCCGTAATCGCTCCGAACGACTCTGTGATTTTTATGAACTTCCGGCCAGACCGCGCCCGGGAACTGACCCGTGCGCTGGTTGATCCGGCTTTTTCCGATGTAAACCGTCCCAAGGGTATCTTTCCCCTGTATTACGTCTGTACTACGGAGTATGACGCCACGATGCCGAATGTCTCGGTAGCGTTTCCCCATCAGCACCTTGAAAATATCTTCGGGGAGTATATCAGCCGTTTGGGGCTTACCCAGCTTCGTATCGCGGAAACGGAAAAATACGCGCATGTCACGTTTTTCTTTAACGGCGGCGTAGAGCAGGTGTTTCCCGGCGAAGACCGGGTTCTCATCCCCTCACCAAAGGTGTCTACCTATGATAAGAAACCCGACATGAGCGCTGTTGAGGTAACCAATGAAGCGGTAGCACGCCTTGAAAGCGGTGCTTACGACGTCATCATTCTGAATTTTGCCAACTGCGATATGGTGGGACATACCGGTGTCTATGAAGCAGCCTGTGCGGCTGTGGAGACGGTGGACACCTGCGTAGCCCGCGTGGTGGATGCCACCTCCTCCATGGGAGGCATTACTCTGATTACCGCAGACCATGGCAATGCCGAGCGAATGCTGGATAAGGACGGCATTACCCCCTATACCGCGCACACCACCAATCCCGTCCCATTTTATATCGTGGGCGCGCAGGTCAGTCTGCGCAATGGCCGTCTGGCTGACATCGCGCCCACGATGCTTGATCTGATGGGTCTGGAAAAGCCCCCGCAGATGGATGGCAGCACGCTTATCATTAACAACTGAAAGGGAGAGCAATCGTATGAAGCAGATCATTGAAATTGTCGACGTTCTGGGCCGTGAAATTTTGGACTCCCGCGGAAACCCTACGGTTGAGGTAGAAGCCTATCTGGATGATGGAACTGTGGGACGTGCAGCGGTGCCTTCCGGCGCTTCTACCGGCATCTATGAGGCCTGTGAACTGCGGGATGGCGACAAAGGCCGTTACAGCGGTAAAGGCGTGAAAACGGCGGTAACGAATGTAAATACCGAAATCGCCGAAGCTCTTATCGGTATGAACGTTCTGGACCAGACGGCCATCGACAAGCTGCTGATTGATCTGGACGGCACGCCCAACAAGAGCCGCCTGGGGGCCAACGCCATTCTCGGCGCTTCTCTGGCCTGCGCCAAAGCCGCCGCCGAAGCACTGGGGACTTCTCTTTATTCCTATATCGGCGGTGTGAATGCAAAGATTCTGCCGGTTCCCATGATGAACATTCTAAACGGCGGTGCACACGCCACGAATAACGTGGACATTCAGGAGTTTATGATTATGCCCGTGGGTGCTTGCAGCTTCAAAGAGGCTCTTCAGATGTGCGCCGAGGTGTTTCATGCGCTGAAGAACGTTCTGAAAGAGAACGGTACTCCCGCCACCGGCGTAGGTGACGAGGGCGGTTACGCCCCCAACCTCAAAGAGGATGAGGATGCCTTGAAAGTCATTGTATCCGCCATTGAGGCTGCCGGCTATAAACCCGGAGAGGACTTTATGATCGCCATTGACGCCGCTTGCTCCGAGTGGTACAGCGAAGAGACCGGCTGTTACAACTTGCCCAAGGCAAAAAAAACCATGACCCGGCAGCAAATGGTCAGCATGTGGGAAGGCTTTATCTCCAAATACCCCATTCTCTCTCTGGAGGACGGTATGGGCGAAAACGACTGGGAAGGCTGGGTTATGCTAACCAAAGCCCTGGGGGACAAGATTCAGCTGGTTGGAGATGATCTGTTTGTCACCAATGTAGCCCGTCTGTCAACCGGAATTGAAAAAAAGGTCGGTAACTCCATCTTGATCAAGGTCAATCAGATCGGCACACTGACCGAGACGCTGGATGCCATTCAGATGGCCAACCGCGCCGGTTACACCGCAATTATCTCCCACCGCTCCGGTGAAACAGAAGACACCACCATCGCGGACATTGCGGTGGCGCTTAACGCCGGGCAGATCAAAACGGGCGCGCCAAGCCGCACCGATCGCGTCGCTAAATACAATCAGCTTCTCCGCATTGAGGAGGAACTGGACGATGCCGCTCAATACCTGGGCAAAAAAGCTTTCTTCAATTTGAACCAGTAATTCCCCTGCTTTTGCTGAGAAAAATGGTGTAACCCTAAAAAGGGTTACACCATTTTTTATCATCAGCCTTCGCGCCGGCTAAAATATTCCCTTGTTTGCTGGGCATTTCGCATTACTTCCGTGCGCAGCGCTTCTAGACTCTCGAATTTTCGTTCACTTCGTAAGCGCTTGAAAAATTCTAGGCGAACGTTTTGGCCATAAAGATCTCCGTCAAAGTCCAGAATGAATCCCTCCACCGTAACCTGATCATTGTCATTGATCGTGGGGCGTATGCCCACATTCGTGACCGCGGGACGACACTCTCCGTTTTCAAACCATACCTGGGTGGCATAAACACCGTAGGCGGGTACGAGAACTCGATCTGCAAAATGAAGATTGACGGTAGGAAATCCCAACAGGCCGCCCAGCTTCTTTCCATGCGATACCCGATCGGTCAGCACATGGGGATGGCCCAGAAACTCCATGGCCCTCTCCATCTCTCCCTGGGCAATCAACGTACGGATATAAGTCGAGGAAACCGTGATTCCCCCCTGCTCCACCTTCGGTATAATGTCGCAGCCAATTCCAATCTCCCGGCACTTCTCTTTCAGGCGTTCCGGGTTGCCTTCACCCTTATAGCCAAAATGAAAATCATGCCCGGCCACCAAATAAACGGCACTACAGGCACCTACCAGATAATCGGTAATGAAGTTCTCCCATGACATTTTCATCATCTGTTCATCAAAATGGGCTATAATCACATCTTGGATGTGGTAGAGACGCCGCATTAAATCAGCCCGGTCCGCGGGGGAGTTGATCAGCGGAACCTGCTGGCCTACGATCAGGCTGGTGGGATGGTTATCAAATGTGACCGCCGAGGGAGCCGCCCCAAGCTGCGCCGCACGTTCTCCCACACGGCGCAGCAGCGCGCCGTGGCCAATATGCACCCCGTCAAAAAAGCCCAGGGCTATCACGCGTTTTGTCTCACTCACAGAAATTTACCTCATTCTATTTTTTCCTTTTCGGTTCGCCTGTTCAAACCGTAAAAAAGCTCTTAATCGTTATCATTTCCCCGCACACCAGCCGGCCCAGCATTAGAAAGGTGCCGTCCGGCCCGTAGACCCGGTAGGTTCCATCCTGCCCCGCCCAAACAAATGCCGCGCCGTTCCGAATGCTCCGCACCTCTCCTTCCCCCACCGTAAGGGAAGGGTACCGGGCGAAATAGGCATCCACAGGGAGGAGCAGGCTCTCCGCCCTGCCCTCATCTGCCGCCTGCTGAACCTGTTCCAGCGTCATGGCCTGATTCAGGCAAAAACCGGCTGCGCGGGTCCGGCGCAGCGTATACATGGTCCCTCCACAACCCAGCATCCGACCGATATCATAGCAAAGGGTTCGAATATAGGTTCCTTTAGAACAGGCCACCCGCAGCATAAAATCCGTTTGGCCTACTCGCTCCAGCAGTTCCAGCTCATAAATCGTAACGGCGCGTGGGGCGCGCTCTACCTCCCTGCCCTTTCGGGCCAGCTCATAGAGCTTTTTCCCCTTTATCTTTACGGCGGAATACATCGGTGGTATCTGCTGGATTTCACCCTTAAATTTCTCTATTGTATCCCGCATCTGTCCATCTGTAACGGAAACCGGCGCATGGGATAGGATCGTCCCGGTTACGTCCTGCGTATCGGTGACAACACCCAGCCGCAGACCAGCCACATATTCCTTGCCCGCTTCAGCGGCAAACTCTACCGCACGGGTGGCACGCCCTACGAATACCGGCAGAACGCCCGTAGCCATGGGGTCCAGCGTTCCGGCATGACCGACGCGCTTTTCATGAAAAATGCCGCGCAGCTTGGCCACTACGTCATGGGAGGTCCAATCCGCCGGTTTGTCAATTACGATAATCCCGGTCGCCACAGTTTAGCCTCCCTGTATCGTCTCTATGGCATGGAGAATCACCTTTCCCGCATCCTCGACCGATCCGCTTATCTCGCAGCCAGAAGCCGCCGCGTGGCCCCCGCCGCCCAATAAGGCGCATACCTTCGACGCGTTCAGCCCGCCGCTGGTGCGGACCGACAGCTTGCAGAAGCCCGGCCTCAGTTCGCGGATTGTCACGGAAGTTTCCACTCCTTCCAGCTGCCCTACAAAAGCCGCGATATCTTCCGCGTCCCTCTCTGTCGCCTGAAGGGTGGCCATATCAGCCAGCGTAATGGCGGCAATGGCAACCTTTCCGTTCTGATACAGGTGCATACCTTCCACGAGCATGCTCTCAAGCCGCAACCGCTTATAGCTTTTGGTGCGGAAATGGCGTTTATTCGCACTCTGATAATCGATTCCCGCTTCCATCAGTGCAGCCGCGACCCGGTGAGTGCCGGGCGTGGTATTTCCATATTCAAAGCACCCCGTATCCGTAGATACCGCCACATAAAGCGGCAGCGCAATCTCCGGTGTGATGGGTCCGAGCTGGCGCAAAATGTCATAAAGCAGTTCCCCGCAGGCCGCGCGGGAGGCATCCACGCAGCTTTCCGCCCCGAATCCCTCATAAGACGGATGGTGATCAATAGCCAAGTCCACGCCCCGTTCCAGCCAACGCTTGCCTCTTTCCGTGAATAGACCGCGGCCCGCAATGTCCACCGACACCACAAAATCCACAGTAACATCCTCCGGTGCCAGATAAGCAGCCAGATAAGGGGTAAACAGATCGGTGGCTTCCGGGTTTTCCTGAACCCACGCGGTTTTGCCCTGCGCGCGCAGAGCGGCGCACAGACTGGCGGCACAACCTACCGTATCCCCATCCGGTCGCTTATGGGTCAAAATAAGAATATTATCATTACGGCGCAGCAGCGCCACGGTCTCATCAATGGTCATTTATGATCCTTCCTCGTCTTGTTCCATCCCGCGCAGGACCTCTAGGACATGGGCACCCTTATCGATAGAATCGTCCTTTTCAAAAACAAGCTCCGGCGTATAGCGCAGTCCAAGACTGCGGCCCAACTCCCGCCGGAGATATCCCCCGGCCGACTTCAGGCCCTTCAGCACCTCCGGTATATCGTTTTTATCCAGGACGCTGATAAATACTTTTGCATATCGCAGGTCCGCCGTCGTATCCACCGCGGTGATTGAAATCATGCCATGCACACGCGGGTCCTTTACCGTACGGATCAGGCTGGACAACTCGCGCTGAATCTCTTCGTTGATGCGTCCGATTCGGTTACTTGCCATGTTGTTCTCCTTTACCGCCGCGCGTCCGCGCGGCTTTGTAACCTGCATGATCCTGCATTTTCTGTCTGGTCTTTATACCTCAATCTGCTCCATCATATAGGCCTCAATGATGTCTCCCACCTTGATATCGCCATACTTGACGATGCCAATGCCGCATTCATAACCCTGCGCCACCTCGCGTTGATCATCCTTAAAGCGCTTGAGGGAGGCGATTTCACCTTCATGGATTACAATGCCGTCACGGACCAAGCGAACCTTGGCGTTACGGGTAACTTTACCTTCCAACACATAGCACCCGGCGATTATGCCCGCGCCAGTAATCTTATAAACCTCGCGGACTTCAATGCGGCCCAGTTCTGTTTCCTTAAACTTGGGTGCCAGCATGCCCTTCATGGCCGTCTCAATCTCCTGAATGCAGTCATAGATCACGCGGTACATGCGCATATCCACCTTCGTGCGGGCGGCGGTATCCCGCGCGTTGTTATCCGGCCGGACGTTAAAGCCCACAATAATAGCATTTGAGGTGGTGGCCAGCATCACATCGCTTTCACTGATGGCGCCTACGGCACAGTGGATAACCTTAACCTTGACTTCGTCATTGGACAGCTTTTCCAGGGAGGTCTTCACCGCCTCCGCAGAACCCTGTACATCGGCCTTTACGATGATATTGAGTTCTTTCAGTTCGCCTTCTTTGATCTGAGAGAACAGATCCTCCAGTGTAACCTTCTGATTTTGCGGACCGGCGGCCGCCACCTTCTGTTCGTGTTTGCGCTGCTCCACCAGTTCGCGGGCCATGCGCTCATCGCCCACCGAGTAAAAATCATCGCCCGCGCCGGGTACTTCGCCCATACCGATGATCTCCACAGGTACGGAAGGACCGGCATCCGTGACTTTCTCCCCCTTGGCGTTGGTCATGGCCCGTACGTGACCAACCGCAGTACCGGCGATAATGATATCGCCCTGATGCAGGGTACCGTTTTGAACCAGCAAAGTCGCCACAGGGCCGCGTCCCTTGTCCAGCCGTGCCTCAATTACCGCGCCGTGGGCGGATCGATTTGGATTGGCCCTGAGCTCAGCCATCTCAGCCGTCAGCGTGACCATTTCCAGCAAACTGTCAACTCCCTCACCCGTCTTGGCGGAAATTGGGCACACAATAGTATCTCCGCCCCATTCCTCCGGCACCATCTCATATTCCGTCAGCTGCTCCTTGACGTGCTCGGGATTGGCATTTGGCTTATCCATTTTATTAATAGCTACAATAATAGGAATCTTGGCGGCTTTGGCATGGTTGATGGACTCAACGGTCTGCGGCATAATGCCATCGTCCGCAGCTACCACAAGAATCGCGATATCCGTAATCATGGCGCCACGGGCACGCATGGCGGTAAATGCTTCATGGCCCGGCGTATCCAGGAACGTAATGGGCTTGCCGTTTACCTTCACCTGGTAGGCGCCGATATGCTGGGTAATACCGCCGGCTTCTCCGGCCGCCACCTTGGCATGTCGGACATAGTCCAGCAGCGAGGTCTTTCCGTGGTCTACATGCCCCATAACCACCACTACGGGCGCACGGGGCTTCAGATCCTCTATCTTGTCCTCTGCGGTATCAATGAGCTTCTCCTCAATGGTAACAATGACTTCCTTCTCCACTTTGCAGCCAAGCTCCATGGCCACCAGGGCTGCGGTGTCATAATCCACCATATCAGACATGGAGGCCATGACTCCCAGCTTCATCAGTTGCTTCACAACCGCCGCCCCGGTCTTTTTCATGCGGGAAGCCAGCTCGTTCACGGCAATCTCATTTGGAATCTTTACCACAACCGGATGCTTTTTAGCGATCTCCGCATGGAGACGGCGCATCTTCTCCTGCTCTTCCTGTCGGCGTTTATTGCCCTGAAAACTGCCACCCCGGCGCTGATTGTTGTTCCGGCCCTGGAATTTCTGTTTTCCGGCCTGCATCTTGCTGGCGCGCTCCGGTGCCAAATTTTCAAGGCGCTCATCATATTTGGCAAGGTTTACGTCGCCAACCTTACGGGTGTCCACGATCTTCTTTTGCGGAATGCGGGAACCGTGCGGCTGACGGGATACCGGCTGCGCCTTTTTTGCCGCGGATGTGTTTTGCTGCGCCGCAGGTGCAGCCGTCTTCGGCTGATTAGCCGGTGCCGGACGGGCAGGCTGTTTTCGCGGTGCCTGCTGGGCGGATGGCCGTGCTGCCGGTTTTGCCGTCGGTTTTGGTTCACGGTACACGTCGGAATAAATTTCCTCAATGCTGGCAACCTGATTATGTTGGGTGAGATATTCAAAAACCACGGACAGTTCATGGTCGTTCAGGACCTGCATATGGTTCTTGGGTGCTTCGGCATATTTGGTGAGAATATCCGCAATCTCTTTCGTACTGCGGTTAAAATCTTTGGCCACCTCGTGGACCCGGTATTTGATAAAGCTACTCAAACAAGCCACCTCCATAAGCGGTGGATCACTTCAATACGGAAACCCACAGGAAACTGCCTCTGCGCTTCCGTATTGAAGCGATCCTGGTTAATAAAGTTCAAAGTTCTGATTGCGCACCGCCGCCGCGGCCATCATGTTTTCTTTTTCACGTCTGCCGACGCCTCCTTCTTCTGTTCCCGGCGAACGGGAATCGCTGCCCACGGTTTCCGTTTGCCTTCCCGCAGGTTTTTCTCATGGATACGCTGTTCCTTCTTCCTTTTCAGCACCTGTTCAGCCCTGACAGAAAGCTGCTGCGCAGCGGACCCATAACGCTCCGGGTCTGCTGCGGCCAGTTTGTTCACTATTGACGCGGCTAAACCGGCGTCAGTCAGTGCCATCATGGCACAGGAGGATCTGCCCGACGCCACACCAAGTTCCGCCTTGGTATAAGGCGTTTGTAAAACCAGCACATTTCCAACCATGCCAAAATGAGTCGCCCGGCGGCAACTGTTGTCAGCCGCGTCTGCGGCCAGCAGAATCAGCCGGGCGTGGCGGGCGCGGGCAGCCGCTCCTACCGGCTCTTCCCCCGTCTCCAGTCTTCCGGCCTTGCGTGCGATTCCAATCAAATGCAGAGTACGATCCACGTTAGGCATCTCCTTCCGCCATCTGCTGCTCCAGCATCTCATAGACCTCCTGGGGCAGCTGGGCCGAGAATGCCCTTTCCAGCGCCCGTGACTTTCTGGCATGGGCCAGGCACGCCGGATTCGGACACAAATAAGCTCCACGTCCAGGCTTTTTCCCTTTAAAATCCAACGAAACCTCCCCTTCCGGGGATTTAACCACACGGATCAGTTCCCGTTTCGGCTTCATTTCCCGGCAGCCAACACACTGGCGCATCGGGATCTTTTTCGGCATAGGGCAAGCACCTCCTCCATTAGCCGGCCTTCGGGCACGGCAGAACAGTCCAAAGCCGCGCCGCCGCTTCCCTATTAATCCAGAATAATGTCCTCTTCCTCATCCTGAAGCATTTCCGTAGTCACCTGCTTCTCAGAGGAGTCAGGCAGTTCTCCCGGGTCGGAAGCAGGCTTAATATCGATCTTGAATCCGGTGAGCTTCGCGGACAGTCGGGCATTCTGGCCTTCCTTGCCGATGGCCAGCGACAGCTGATCATCGGGTACCACCACGCGGCAGCTCTTGCCGTCGGGTAGAATATCCACGCTCACCACATCGGCCGGGGACAGCGCAGCGGCGATATATTCAGCCGGGTCTTCACTGTATTTGATGATGTCCACTTTCTCGCCGTGCAGCTCCTCCACCACACTGTTTACGCGCTGGCCGCCAGGACCGACACAGGCACCGATGGGGTCTACGTTTGGCTCATCGGACCAGACCGCGATCTTCGTGCGGCTTCCCGCCTCACGGGCAATAGATTTAACCTCCACGGTGCCATCATAAATCTCCGGAATCTCCAACTCAAACAACCGCTTCACTAAACCCGGATGGGTGCGGGAAATGAGCACCTGCGGGCCGCGGGTAGAGCGGCGGACCTCTACTACATAGACTCTCAGCCGGTCACCCTCACGGATTTCCTCACCCTTCACTTGTTCACTGGTGGCCAAAAACGCTTCGGTAACCTCACTGCCGCTGCCGATACGCAGAGATGCGGCACCAGAGCGGGGATCAACGCGGGTAACAATACCGGTCAAAATTTCATGCTCCTTGGAATTAAACTCATCATAGACCATGCCGCGCTCGGCCTCACGGATTCCCTGAATGATAACCTGGCGTGCAGTCTGTGCGGCGATGCGGCCGAAATTTTTGGGTTTAACCTCAATTCGAATCACATCCCCCAGCTGCACATGGGGCAGCTGGACCCGCGCCTCATCCAGGGATATCTCTGTGGCGGAATTGTCAACCTCCTCCACCACATCCTTTTTGATAAACATCCGCACCGTACCAGTTTCCTGGTTGGCCTCCACGGCGATGTTGTCGCCCACGCCCTCGTGGTCCCGCTTATAAGCGGAAACAAGGGCCTGCGTGATCTTCTCCAGCATGTAGCCCTGTGGGATTCCCTTCTCCTTTTCAATCTGGGTAATCGCGGCGAAAAATTCCTTGCCGTCGCTTTCGCTGCTGGCGGCTTTTGCATTTCTTCTCGGCACGTCCTATCTTCCTTCCAAAATCACTATCGTATCCGCTTCCGGTTAAAATGTTACATGCAGCCGGACCTGAGCCACATCCTTTTTCAAAATGGTACGCGTTCCTGCGGAAGTCTCAATGGTTACATCTCCGCTGTCATAGCCGGTCAGCTTGCCAACCAGTTCCTTACAGCCTTCCACAGCGCGGTAAAGTTTTACATCCACCTCGACGCCCATAAATTGCGCGAAGTGCTCGGGCTTTTTAAGCGCCCGATCGGCTCCGGCAGAGGAAACTTCCAGCGTATAACTTCCCTCGATTGGGTCTACCTCATCCAACTTGTCGGACAGAGCACGGCTGACGGCTTCGCAGTCATCAATAGAAACGCCGCCTTCCCGGTCGATATAGACGCGTAGGAGCCAGGTTCCGGCTTCTTTTACATACTCCGTATCCCAAAGCGTACAGCCGTTTTCCGCCGCGATGGGCGCAGCCAGCTGCGCCGTCAGTTCCGTCACTTTTGCCATAGCGGGTCTTCCCCCTTCCTTATATAGCTTGAATAAATTTACATCCTTGATTTTTTCAATAAGAAAGAGCGGAGCAAAGCCCCACTCTTACTGATACTTCCATAAACCAACATTTGCATTCTACCATATCCTATACGAAATTGCAAGTTTTTTCTGTTTGGTGGGGTCCGCCTGCAAGGCGAAGCGGTACTGAGCGGCTTCTTGCCGCTCAGTACTGCATCTTCCAATAGTATCCAAATCAGGCTCTCACTTCTCCGATTCAAAGGGCGGAGCATCCTTCACCGCAGACGGAACAGGCGTGGATACGGCGGTCGGCGTCATGCTCTGTCTGAGCTGCATCTCCTGCCATTGCTCCTTCGTAATGAGGAGCTGCCGAGGCTTGGAGCCTTCAAAAGGACCTACGATACCCTTCTCCTCCATCTGGTCCACCAGACGGGCCGCTCTGGAGTAGCCCAGCTTCAGGCGGCGCTGCAGCATAGAAACGGAAGCCTGCCCCGTTTCCACTACCACTTCGATGGCCGAGGGGAGCATCTCATCGTAATCGCCCGCCTCTTCACAGACGCCGCCCACACCTCTGCCGTTCTTGTCCTTTTCCGCAGCGTGAAGCTCGATCTCGTGAAGAACCTCCTCATTATATTCGGCCGCACCGGATTTCTTTACAAAGTTCACCACCTCGGCCACCTCTTCATCGGAGATGAGACAGCCCTGCACACGCAGGGGTTTGCCGAAGCCCAGGGGAAAATAGAGCATATCACCTCTGCCCACCAGCTTTTCGGCACCTTGCGTGTCCAAAATAATGCGGGACTCCATCGCGGAGGCCACCGCAAAGGCAATGCGGGAGGGAATGTTGGCCTTCATCAGGCCGGTGATTACATCGGCGGAGGGCCGCTGCGTAGCGATAATCAGATGCATGCCGGCTGCGCGGCCCATCTGTGCCACACGGCAGATCGACTCTTCCACTTCCTTGGCGGCCACCAGCATAAGGTCTGCCAGCTCATCAATGACTACTACCACCTGCGGCATCTTTTCCAGATCGTCAGTCCGGGCGGCATGAGCGTTATAGGATGCCAGATCGCGCACACCCAGATCGGAAAAGGCGCGATAGCGCTTCATCATCTCCGTCACCGCCCACTGCAGGGCACCGGCGGCTTTCTTGGGATCTGTCACTACGGGAATAAGCAGATGGGGGACGCCGTTATAAATACCCAGCTCCACCATCTTGGGGTCCACCATGATGAGCCGGACCTCTTCCGGCATGGCCTTGTACAGCAGCGAAACAATAAGCGAGTTAATACACACCGATTTGCCGGAACCGGTTGTACCGGCGATTAGCAGATGGGGCAGTTTCGCGATATTCCCGACCACGCAGTTGCCGCTGATATCCTTTCCCACTGCAAACGCAACCTTGGAGGTGTGACCTTGAAATGTCTCAGAGCCGATCACATCATGGATGTACACTGGACTGACCAGTTTGTTGGGCACCTCAATGCCCACCATAGAAATTTTATCGGGAATCGGTGCGATTCGCACGCCGGTAGCCCCCAGAGCCAGTGCGATATCATCGGAAAGGTTGGTGAGCTTGCTCAGGCGTACCCCCTGATCCAGTTCCACCTCATATCGCGTCACCGACGGCCCGCGCGTAACGGCGGCGATCTTTGCTTCAATGCCAAACGAACGGATTGTCTCGGCAAGCCGCTCCTGGTTGACGCGCAGCTCGTTAGTGGCACCCGTGCTTACCACGCCTTCCCCCTCCACCAAGAGGGAGAGAGGAGGATATTGGTAGGCCGGCGCCCCCTCCTCCATTTTCTTTTCGATCGTTCGCGAAACCTCCGCCGCAGCCTGTGCAGTCTCCACCGCCGAATTTTTAGCCCTGGGCCGCGGTTCAACAGCGGGTTCCCGTTCAATCTCCGGCATGGACGGGCACGGTACCGGCTCCATCTCCGGCTGGGGCTGTGGCTCCGGTTCCGGTTCCGGAACAACGCGCGGCGCAGGCGCGGGCTGTGGGGATGGTGGAACCGGCACTGTGACAGGCGCAGGCGGTGTCTCCCGGACCTGTGATTCTCCGGCTAGAAGTTCGTCCGGAGGACATACTCGGGATTTCCGGTTAAAAAAGCCCCCCTGTTTCCTGGGTTCCTCATGGGAACCATCCATAGACACTGCCGGTTGCTTACCCGCCATCGGTCCCTCGTCCACCGGAATATCAATGTCCACAGTCCGGCGTCGGGCGGACCCGGCGGATTCCGCTGCCGCCCGGACTTGCCGCGGCGACTCCGGCTTTTCCTCGTATTCATACTCCACACGAGGACGATTGCGGATGGCATCCGTCACATCCACCACCGTGCGGTTGCAGGCGGTAAGTCCCATCAGGGCTGCCGTTACAAGGAACACCACCGCCGCGCCCACTCTGCTGAACGCGCGCGTACATCCATATGCAGCCAGACCGCTAAGGGCACCGCCGCTTGAAAGAGCCTTGCCGGAAATCCAAAGTTCCTTCCCCATTGCCAGCACAGCGGTCCCTTCCGCGGGCGCATAACTGCTAATCATGACATGGAGCAGGCTTCCCGCCACCGCGGGCAGAAGCAAGGCGCAGGTCACGCGCAGGCGCACGGGACGCCCCCGATGGAATGCCAGAATATAACTGGCCAGCAGCAACATGGGCGGCATAAACCAGAAACCATAGCCCAAGAGTCCCCGGATCAGGCCGCAGAAAAATGTGATAAATACCGCATCCACATGGAAGTATCCGAAGGCGGAAAAGAAAGCCAGCAGCAGGCAGATTACCGCCCCCACCTCCCGGCGAATTGGCCGGCATGCGGGCTGCGCGGCTTTTTTCCCCCGGGAAGCGGATCTGTTTCGGCCCTTGGTGGGGGCGGCAACACGTTTCCCGGCGGAAGAAGTGCGTTTTCTGGTAGATTTCTTTTGTGAGGTTGCCATGAACGTTCCCCTTTCCCGGAGTGTACTGAATTTAGAAAAGAATGCCGGCTACCAGGACAACCGCACCCATGGCCCAGCAATAATAGGCAAACTTGCCGAACTTGCCCCGGTCCGCCAGCAGATTCACCAAGCGGATGGCAAAATATCCTACCACGGCGGCCACAATTGTACCCACCAGGTAGACGGGCAGCTGACCTGGATCCACACCATATTCCGCCGCGTCCTTCAGCTCCAGAATAGCCGCGCCAAACACAGCCGGCAGGGACAGCAAAAAAGAAAAACGGACCGCAAAGGTGCGCTCGAAGCCGCGCATCATGCCTGCGGAGATTGTGGTACCGGACCGCGACAGGCCGGGTACCACGGCAATCGCCTGCGCGCAACCGACCAGAAGCGCGTCGATTACCGTGAGAGTCCGTGTGCTTTTACGTCCCTTTGCCATGCGGTCTGAGAGATGCAGGATAAGGCCGGTGACGATCAGGGCGCCGCCCACAAACAAAATATTGGAAAACAGCATCTCAATCCTGCTTTTGATCGGCAGGATTAAAAACAGCGGCAGCGTACCTAAAATGATCATCAGCACAAGCCGCCGCGCCGGGGGCGGAGGCGTTTCTCGGCTTCCGCTCCTGGAAAACAGCGCGATAAGTCCGGCAAAGAACTCCCGAATCATATCCAGTATGTCCCGCCAGTAAACGAAACATACGGAAATCAGGGTTCCAAAGTGAAGCAGCACGGTAAAGAGCATCTGGGTCTCCTCGTAATTCTCCATACCAAAAAAGTGCTGAAAAATTGCCAAGTGGCCGGAGCTGGAGATAGGCAGAAACTCCGCAATGCCCTGGAGCACACCCATCAGGATCGACATCAGATAAGACAAGTCATTTCCCTCCATGCTATGTACGAATGCAAAATAACAACTGTTTTACATGTGGTTTTATATGTATTATATTAACACAGGGCGCCCTTCATTTCCAGTATTTTTCCTTTGGGCAGAAAAACCGCGGGGCGTCCGGCTGAAAGCCGGACACCCCGCAGGACAGGGGCACCAATCTCACTTTTCTTCTTTTGCTTCGTAGACCGCTTTCATGCCCTTATATGTCATATAGCAGTCCAGTTTGGACACTGTTTCAAAAGGAGCGTGCATGGACAGGACCGGGACGCCCGCGTCCAGCGTATCAATATCCCGTTCGGCCATATAAACCGCCACGGTACCGCCACCGCCAGCATCTACCTTGCCCAGTTCAGCCATTTGCCACACCACATCGGCATCATCCAAAATGCGGCGGATCTTGGCCACCAGTTCGGCGGAAGCATCGGAAGCACCGCTCTTGCCGCGGGCGCCGGTGTACTTGCACAGGCCCAGGCCATAGTTTACAAGAGCGCTGTTGCGCTTTTCAAAGACATCTGGGAAATTGGGGTCATATGCCGCCGTTACATCGGCCGACATGCACAGAGAGTGCTCATAGCAAACCTTTAGAGGGGTGTGCTGAGTTTCGCACAGGTCGCTCATAAAGGTATCGAAGGCCGCGGATTTCATCCCGGAAACACCTTCAGAGCCGATCTCCTCCTTGTCCGCCAGAATGCACACGGCCGTTCGGGCCGGTGAGCAGTCCAAAAGCGCTGCCAAAGAGGCGTAGGCGCAAACTCGATCGTCATGGCCGTAAGAACCGATCAGAGAGCGGTCGAATCCGATGTCGCAAGCGCGGAAGGCGGGCACGGCACACAGCTCGGCCGAGATAAAGTCCTCCTCCACAATGCCGTATTTCTCATTCAGCAGGTCCAGGATGGCCAGTTTTACCCGCTCAGACCCCTCGTCGTCCTTAAAGGGACGGCTGCCGACGAGCACATTGAGACTCTCGCCGGGGATGGCCTCGCTCAAGGGTTTTTTGCTCTGCTCTGTGCCCAGGTGAGGCAACAGGTCGTCAATCGTAAACAGCGGGTCACCCGCGCCCGCGCCCAGTGCCACCGTAATCTGGGAGCCGTCCTTCAGCACAATAATGCCGTGAAGCTCCAGCGGAATGGTAACCCATTGGTATTTCCGGAGGCCACCATAGTAATGAGTTTTGAAAAACGCCAGCTCGGTGTCCTCGTACAGCGGCTTCTGCTTCAGATCCAGCCGTGGTGAGTCGATATGGGCGGCACAGAGATTGACACCCGCGCTCAGCGGCTCGGCGCCGATGACCGCCAGCATGAGGGCTTTCCCCCGGTTGACCCGGTAAACCTTATCGCCGGCGTTCAGTGCCTTACCGCGGGTAAACGGCCGAAAGCCCCTTGCCTCCGCCAGTGCCACAGCACTGACCACGGCCTCTCGCTCCGTTTTGCTGTCATCCAAAAATTTCTTATACGCCTCACAGTATGTCCTCATTGCGGCCTCGTCGCCGGCACTTAGCCGGTCATAACCGTTTTTCTGGTCGTACCGCAGCGCTTCCCGGCGCAGATCGCCGGCGCTCTTCTTCTTGGCTTCTTCCATTCAGGTTTCCTCCCATGTCATTGTTCAATCAGACGCTGAAATACGGCGTGCGCGCGAAGGGCAAATGCCTCCGGCGTATCGTCTGCGTTGTTCTCCAGAATACAGTCACAGTGTGCCCGAAAAAACTCTTCACCCTTTTGGGCAGAAATCCGTTTTCTGGCATATGCCTCTGAAATGCCCTCACGTGCCATGATCCGGCGCACGCGCACCTCGGCCGGGGCGATTACGCCCACAACAAGATCGCACCGGCCGGCAAGCCCGCTTTCAATGAGAGCAATGGCATCCACAGCCACGGCCGGGCGCCCTTCCGCTTCGGCCTGCGCCGCCCGGCGTTCGATTTCCTCCAACACATAGCGGTGAGCAATCGCGTCCAGATCCCGGAGTGCCGCCGGGTCACCAAATACCACGTTGCCCAGCTTCTGCCGGTCCAGTCCACCGTCCGGCGCAAACACATTCCCGAAGCGTGTGGTCAGTTCATCCCGCAGGGCGGCATTCCGTGTAAGCAGTTCATGATAAACCGCGTCAGCATCGATAATCAGGGCGCCTAAATCAATTAGGGCCTGCAGAGCCGTGGTCTTTCCCGCGCCGGTAGGTCCGGTGATGCCGATGAGCTTCATGGTCGTCTCTCCTTTTGCACCATGTCCGCACCTTAGTGAGGCCCGCGGTGGAATTATGGTACCGCTTTTTTCCTTTTTCGTCCAGTGCTTCTTGTCACTTTTTCAGATGAATGATATGAAAACCGGCCGCTTTGTTCAGCCGGTTCGCCACCGCCAAGCCAATTCCCTCGTCCGGCGGACATTGGGACCAGATCTGCTTCACATGCGTGCTGTCGAACGCCCGCAGCGCGTCGAACACATGCCGGGCCTGCGCGGCCTCATCGTCGGCGGAGCCAATAGTCTCCACCACCCTGCCTGGAAAAAGCGGCTGGAATTCGTCAAAGCAGATAATGCCGCTGCCCTGGTCCGACGCACACGCGATATACCGCGCGGTCTCCTCCGGGTCCCCCTTTACTACCGTGACCGGCGCGTTGGGCGCATAGTGGCGGTATTTCATGCCGGGCGCCCGCGGCTTTTCTC
Source organism: Intestinimonas sp. (assembly GCA_022653075.1). GTDB lineage: Bacteria > Bacillota > Clostridia > Oscillospirales > Oscillospiraceae > Intestinimonas. The sequence goes on along the minus strand of JALCSB010000006.1, from coordinate 6,955 downwards.
CGGGTGACATGAGGCGGGTCACCGCCGGGTCCACCTCCACCGCGCCAAGCACGTCCCGGAGCTGCTCCAACGTGACGCCGCCAGGCCGCAGCAGACGGGGCGGCGTCACGGTAAGGTCTACAATGGTGGACTCCACGCCCACGGAGCAGGGTCCGCCGTCCATCACACCATCAATCTTGCCGTCCATGTCGTCCAGCACATGCCGGGCCGTGGTAGGGCTTGGCTTGCCGGAGGTATTGGCGGACGGAGCCGCCACAGGCCGGTCGGCCCTCTCGATAATAGCCCGGGTCACCGGGTGGGCGGGGCAGCGCATGCCCACTGTGGGCAGGCCCGCCGTCACCACATCGGGGATCAGCGGCTTATGCTTCAAAATTATCGTCAGCGGACCGGGCCAGAACCGCCGGGTCAGAACATAGGCTGTATCCGGAATATCCTCACAGTACCGCGTCAGCCAGTCCGCAGACGGGACATGAAGAATCAGCGGATTATCCTGGGGGCGGCCCTTGGCCTCAAAAATATGGGTCACGGCCACAGGGTCCAGACCGTCGGCCCCTAAGCCGTATACCGTTTCCGTGGGAATCGCCAAAAGTCCCCCCCGCCGCAGAATCTCGGCGGCCGGGGCGATTTCCGCAGGCGTAAAGCATTGTGTTTTCAAGTCGATTCACCTGATTTCAAAATGGTTCACTCATAAATACCCACGGGCATCCCGGCCAGTTCAATGGTGGTATCCGGAAAAAATTTCCCCTTTTGCAGGTAGTTTTTAACGGCCATAATTCCGTATTTCGGGTTCAGCCGCTCGTCTTCCAGCTCCAGCTCCACAAAACCACCCGACGGCCCCTGCCCGGACCCCGTAAGCCAGCCGCTCTCCTCCAGAATCAGGTCCAGTCCTGCCTTCAGATCATCCAACTCCATACCCTCGGGCAGCTTTGTAAAATGGATGCACAGTTCCATAAAATCGTTCTCCTTTCCATATCAGCCATCAGCCGTTTTCACCGGCATTTTTTAGACGTTCCGCCTGGTCCGCCGTTACAAGGCCGTCGATGATCTCATCCAGATCCCCGTTCATGACGCTCTCCAGCTTATAGAGCGTCAGCCCAATGCGGTGGTCAGTCAGGCGTCCCTGCGGGAAATTATATGTGCGGATTCTCTCGTTGCGCATACCGGTGCCGACCTGGCTGCGCCGCTCGGCGGATACCGCGTTTATTGCCTTTTCCTGCTCCTGCTCGTAAAGCCGGGAGGCCAGAATCTTCATGGCCCGGTCCCGGTTCTGAAACTGGCTCCGCTCCTGCTGGCACTCCACCACCATACCGGTGGGCTTGTGGATCAGGCGTACGGCGGAGGACGTTTTATTGACGTGCTGGCCACCCGCGCCGGAGGAGCGGAACACCTGCATCTCCACATCGGATGGGTCCAGCTTGAAGTCCACTTCGTCTACCTCGGGCAGTACGGCTACCGTGGCGGTAGAGGTGTGAATACGCCCGCCCGACTCGGTCTCGGGTACGCGCTGGACCCGGTGCACACCGCTTTCAAATTTGAGCCGCGACCATACGCGGTCCCCTTCTACCACAAATGAAATCTCCTTCATACCGCCCAGTTCCGTCTCAGTCTGGCTGGCAACTTCAACCTTCCAGCCCCGCCCTTCGGCGTACATCGCATACATACGGTAGAGAGAACCCGCAAAAAGGGCCGCTTCCTCACCGCCTACGCCGGCCCGGATCTCCACGATGACGTTCTTCCCATCATGGGGGTCCCGAGGTAGCAATAGAACGCGCAGCTTCTCCTCAAGCTGAGAAATATCCTCCCGTGCGGAAGAAAATTCCTCCCGCGCCATCTCCTTCAGTTCCGGGTCGGACATGAGCGCGTGGGCATCCTCTAAGTCTTTCCTCCGGCGGCGTAAAGAGCGGAAAGCCGCCACCACCGGCTCCAGTTCCCGCTGCTCTTTATTCAGTCGGGATACCAGGGACGGGTCGTCGTAGGTCTCCGGCGCAGCCAGCCGGGCTTCCAGTTCCGCGTATTGGACCTCCAGGGTCCTAAGTTTTTCTTCCAACATAGTCTATCCTCGCTCGGTCAGTTTTGTCCGCAGGGCCTGCCGTTTCCCAAGCTAAAAGATCCGTGCCTTACTCCGCTCTGGCTTTCTCCAGTTCAGACGCCAACCTCTCCCACTTGGCATAAAGCGCGGCGATCTCCTCCTCCAGCGCCTTCTGTTCCCCGTAAAGATCGGTGAGCTTCAGATAATCGGAAGCGGCGTCCTGAATCGCCAGCATTAGCTCATCCATCCGCTCCTCCGCCCGGGATATCTCCCGTTCGGCCGCCGCTACACTCTTCTCCAATTGCTTGGTACCGCCGGCCCGTTTGGGCTTCTCCTTCTTCGGCTTTTCTTCCGACGCTTTCGCCGGCTGCGGAGCAGCCGGTCTCTTCTCCCGCATGGTCTGAAACTGGGCAAAGGTACCTGTAAAATCGGTAATCTGTCCGTTCTCCAGCATCCAGATGCGATTGGCAAACTGATGGATAAAGTAGCGATCATGGGAAACGAACAGCAGGCCCCCTGTATAATCGGCCACAGCCTCCTCAATCCACTCCCGCGAAGCCAGGTCCAGATGGTTGGTCGGCTCGTCCAAAATAAGCAGGTTGATTCTGGAGTCCATCAGCATACACAGCCTCAGGCGGGACTGTTCCCCGCCAGACAGGGCGGAAACCGGTTTAAACACATCCTCGCCCCGGAAATTAAAGGCGGCCAGTCGGTCCCGCGCCTCCTGGGTCGAGCAGTTTTGGTCATAGAGCATGGTGTCCACCAGACTGCGTTCAGGATGGGTAAAGTGAATTATCTGGGGCAGATAGCCGATTTTCACAGTAGGCCCCAGATAAATTCTTCCGCCATCGGGCAGCTCTTCATCCAGAATGAGCTTCAGAAAGGTGGATTTCCCCGTACCGTTGTCCCCCAGCAGAGCGATGCGCTCACCCCCGGTCACTTCCAGATCCACATGGTCGAACAGCGTCCGGCCACCAAAGGACTTTTTCAGGCCGGTGATAGTGAGTACCTCGTCCCCGCGAAACTCCTGCTCCCCAAAGCGGAGGTCCAGCCTGCGCTCTTTGCGGGGTTTATCGGTCTTGCGCAGGCGCTCAATACGCTTTTCCATGGAGAAAGCCCGCTTATGGAGCTTGTCCGCCCCCATAAATGCCCAGAGGTGCATTTTGTCCGCCGCATCCTGAAGCTGCTCGATCTTGGCCTGCTCCTTTTCATACCGGCGCAACTGCTCCTGATAGCGCCGCTCCTTTTCTTCCACATAAAAGCTATAATTGCCGGCATAGAACTGGGGGCGGCCCGCCTCCAGTTCTATAATGCGGTTTACCACCCGGTCCAAAAAATATCGATCATGGGAGATGGCAAGCACTGTACCTTTAAAATGAGACAGATATTCCTCCAGCCATTGTGTGGCCCGCAGGTCTAAATGGTTGGTCGGCTCGTCCAGCAGAAGAATATCGGTGTCCTCCAAAATCAGGCGTGCCAGATTCACCCGGGTCTTTTCTCCGCCGGAAAGTTCGGAAAAGAGCCGGGCGCGCATATCGGGGGGAATATCCAGACCGTTTACGACTTTGTTTAGCCGTGTGGCGGTATCATACCCGCCCCCGGACTCGAATGCGGCGGAGCAGGCGTCATACCGCCGGAGCAGATCCGGGTCCGGGTCCGCCGCCATGCGCACAGTCAGTCCGGACAGCTCCCGCTCCAGATCCTGCAGACGGTTAAACGCCGTGTTTAAAACCATCTCCACGGTATACTCCGGCGGATAGACTGGAATCTGGGAAATGAGCCCCAGACGCCTTCCGGAGGCAATGGTGACCTGCCCCTCATCACAGTCCAGTTCCCCTGTCAAAATGCGAAACAGCGTGGTCTTGCCTGCCCCGTTTTTGCCGAGCAGACCCACCCGCTCGCCCGAGTCGATTTGAAACGTAACCCCGTTTAAAATCTTACTGCCAACTTCGAATTCTTTACTGAGATTGGATACGGAAATGTCAATCATGCGCTTACCTGTGTACTCCTCTGTTCTGCCGTCAACGCCCGTATTGCTACGGTTCCGGCGTAATCTGTTTCAGATATGCCACCAGGTTTTCAAATGCCATGCCGCGTGACGCCTTGACCAGCACGGTGGCGTTGGGGCAAAGCTCCTCCTCCAATACGGGCATGGCTTCCTCCTTGGTGGCACACCAGTAGGTTTTTTCCACGCCTTCTTCCAGGGCGGCGTTATAAATGTGATGGGCCAGTTCACCCACTGCAATCAGACAGTTGATGCCGCCTTTGGCCACGCAGGTTCCCACACTGGCATGGAGCGTGGGTGCAAACGGACCCAGCTCAAACATATCGCCCAGCACGGCGATCTTGTAGCCGTCATTGGTTTGGGCCAGCACCTCCACCGCCGCCCGCATGGACTGCGGATTGGCATTATAGGCGTCATCTAAAATAGTAATGCCGTTTCCTCGGCGCACGATATTCATGCGCATCCTGGTAGGGGCAAATTGCAAAACGCCGCGGGCAATCTCTTCGCCGGTCATGCCGAAATGCTCTGCCACGGCAGCCGCGATAAGTGTGGGGTAGATCATATGGCTGCCCAGGGCGCGGATTTCCACCGGTAAGGTCCCTTCCGGCCCCGTCACATCGCAGCGGATGAAGCCAGTGGAATCTGTCTCCACGGCAGACGCACGGTAGCTGTTCTCCGCTCCCAATCCGCACTTCACCGTGCGGAAGGACAGCTGCTTTGCCAGCGGGGCCAGCATCGGATCATCTCCGTTGAGCACCACCAGGCCGTTAGGGTTCAAATGGGCAAAAATTTCACATTTTGCCTTCAGTATATTCTCCCGGCTGCCCAGATTTTCAATGTGGGCGTCGCCGATATTAGTCAGAATCGCCACATCCGGCTCCGCAATACTGCTCAAATAGTCGATCTCGCCAAAATGGTTCATGCCCATCTCCAGCACGCAGATCTGGTGGGTCTTGTCCAAGTGCAGCAAGGTAAGGGGCAGCCCGATTTCGTTGTTGAAATTCCCCTCGGTTTTCAGTACCTTAAATTTTTCTCCTAACACCGCCGCCACCATATCTTTGGTCGTGGTCTTGCCCACGCTTCCGGTAATGGCGATAAACGGGATGTGGAATCTCTGCTTGTAAAAACGGGCCAAGTCGCGCAGAGCCTTCAGCGTACTGCCAACCTTAATATAAAATTTACCCGGCAGATAGGAATCCCGCTCTCGCGCGGTAAAGCAGCCGGCGGCGCCGGCCTGAAGCGCGTCAGCAATGAAGGCATGCCCGTCAAACTGCTCACCCGTCAGCGGGATAAACAGCGCGCCCAGGTCGGGCTTGCGGCTGTCGGTGAACACATGCGTCACCGTCATATCCAGCAATCCATCGCCGGAGAGTAGCTTGCCACCCACTGCGTCGATAATTTCCCGCACGGTAATGGGTTCCATACGCTGTTACCTCCCTTGTCTACGTACCTGTATTGACGCCGTAAGGATCCGCTCACACAGGGTGGGATAGTCCACCCCCACCGCGGCGGCCTCCTGCGGCACCAAGCTGGTAGGCGTCATGCCGGGCAGTGTGTTGATTTCCAAAAACCAGGGTGTGCCGTCCTCCGTTAGGATAAAGTCACTGCGGGAATATACGCTTAAGCCCAGCAGCCGATGTACGGAAAGGGCATTCTTTTCCAGAAGCTGCTCCATCTCCGGTTCCACCGGAGCCGGACACACCTCCAGCGCCGCACCTGGCTGATATTTATTTTCATAATCATAGAAGCCTGTCTTAGGAATAATCTCAATAGACGGTAACGCCCTGTCCTCCAAAACGCCCACCTGGATCTCCCGCCCTTTGACATACTGCTCCACAATGACCTTCCCGCCAAAATGCAGGCCGGTCTTCAGCGCGGCGCGAAGCTCAGCCCGGTTATGGGCAATGGACACACCGATAGAAGAGCCGTTATCCGTCGGCTTTACGACAGCGGGCAGATCCAGTTCCCCGGTCAGTCGTTCTACATCTTCTACCGAATAGGTTACCACCCGCCATCGGGGTGTATGCACATCGGTCTGGGACCGCACCAGTTGTTTGGTCAGATTCTTATCCATGGCGATGGCGCTGCCTAAATATCCGGATCCAGTATAGGGTACACCCATCAAATCCAGCGCAGCCTGGACTCGGCCGTCTTCGCCACAGCTCCCGTGCAGCGCGAGAAACGCCACATCCGCGCCAGCGCACAGTTCCAGCACACCGGGACCAAACTGGCTTTTTCCTCTCCATTTCCGGCTTTTCTGCACCTCGGAAAGATCGGGCGCCATATGCCCTACCTTTCTCCAGGCATCTGGGATGGGTGCGTGATACAGATCCTCTGGCGTCCCGTCCCAGTTTTCCAAACCAAAAAACAGATCGACCAGAGCTACCTCATGCCCGCACGCCCGCAGCGCTTCGGTAATCTTTGTGCCGGAAGACAAGGAAACCATGCGCTCCGGGCTCAGACCACCTGCCAGTACTACGATTTTCATCATTCAAAAACTCCTCTCAGAGCAAATCACGGCATCCGTCGTACCACTGTGAATGGAGGACGGCAGGACTGAATTATTAGTTTACCACATCATGGACCAAATCTCAACCAATACACGAAGAAAATGCCTGATTTCCCCCCGTCTCCCTCCCTTTCACGGTTTTCATGCTGTATGTTACATTTGCTTAATTTCCTGCGCATTTTTAAAAAATCATGTTGACAAAATTCTTCTTCTGTGCTACTATACTTTTCGTCCGGTAAAGAAAGTTACATATATTGGGCACGTATACAGATCAATAACAAGATGTGGGGGTATAGCTCAGCTGGGAGAGCGCTTGAATGGCATTCAAGAGGTCAGCGGTTCGATCCCGCTTATCTCCACCACAATTTGTCTAAAAAGGCCGGTGAAAGCCGGTCTTTTTAGCATGTTTAGG
>JALCSB010000005.1 GCA_022653075.1 Intestinimonas sp. | reverse complement strand
CGGCTGGCTTTATTTTACCAGCTTCCTGAAGGCTGCGCAGTCTTGGCTAAAAACTGTGCACTTTATGTGGCGAAAAACTGTGCAGTTCTATTGGCTGAAAAGTGTGCACTTTATATTACCACTCACACTTCGTTTATATCTGGGACATTTAAGAGGATAAAAGATGAAAATTGTAATCACAGGAAGAAATTTTACAACCTACGATACCCATGCCATGCAGAAATTGATTGATGCCGGCCATCAAGTTGTGGATTATAGTTTTGCAGATATGGGCAGCGGTACAAGCGAAAACGAGGTTTATGAAGCGGTAAAAGACACAGATATCGCAATTGCAGGTCTTGAACCATACCGAAAGCGATTGATTGATAAGTGCCCCAGGCTTAAGATGATTTCCAGAAGAGGAGTCGGTTACGATACCATTGATGTGGAAACCTGTAAAGCCAATGGCATAACGCTGGCCAGAACCGTCGGAGCAGTGGAAGGCTCGGTCGCTGAACATGTGATGGCCTATATCCTGTATTTTTCAAGAAGATTAGATCTTCAAAATCAAATTATGCAGAGTGGCGGCTGGAAACGAATTCTTATGCCGGGCGCCAAAAGCAGGACGCTTGGATTGGTTGGATTCGGTGGGATTGGAAAAGAAATTGCTAAGCGCGCGCTACCCTTTGGCATGAAGATTGTCTATTATTGCCGGCACCCCAAAAAAGAGTGGGAGACGGCATACGGTGTTACTTATGTGGAATTGGATGAATTACTATCAGCAAGTGATTACGTCTCTGTAAATATACCGCTGACTGCCAGTACAAGAGGGATGTTCGACCTTACGATGTTTCAAAAAATGAAAAAGGGAAGCTATTTCATCAATATCGCCAGGGGTCCTATCATAGATCCCCATGCGCTGAAAACGGTTTTGGACCATCACCATCTTGCAGGAGCGGGAATTGATGTATTTGACAGTGAACCCTGTACCGACTCCCCACTCATCGGCTGCTCCAATGCTGTCTTGACTCCTCACACCGCACCCTATACTGAAGAAAATTTTACTGAGATGAACGAAAACGCCGCACAGAATGTTTTAGATTATCTCGCCGGGAAACTGCCAGAAAAAAACCGTGTTGTCTAATTAAACAGGTTTGCTTCCCTTAATATGAATTCCGTATAAAAAAGATTGCAGCCAGGAACATTTGTTCCTGGCTGCTTCTTATCCATAACTTCTCTTTTAAACTAGCATTGGATTTATCAGACGGTAAGACTTGCAGCCCACCTGACCGCTTGGGCGGAGCTGTCCTCCGGATTCTTTTTAGGTTCCAAATAGTCTGCTTCTCCAATAAATTCATTCCCGGGAAGCGCTTTCTTCAGTTTAGCAAAGCACTTCTCAGCTCCACCGCCTCCATGGCTGGCAAACAATGCAATCCGTTTACCCTGGATCTTATACTGGCTGATAAAGCTTTTTATCGGCGGCGTATAGGACCCGGCCCAAACGGGCGTTCCCATTATAATTGTCTTATACCGGCTCAAATCAATGTCCGTGTTTGTCAATTCCGGCTTTTCTCCGAAAATGACGCTTTTTCCTCCCCAAAAGTACTTTCCAAATCCTTCTCGCGGATATTTTTTGCTCGTATTTAGCTCGATCATATCAGCATTTAAAGTTTCAGCAATCTTTTCAGCAATGAATTTTGTGTTACCGTCGAAGGAAAAATAAATAACCAGAGTGTTCATCATTACTCTCCTTTTTTAAGTGTGGTTTACTCCGCACACTCCTTCCGCAGTCAGTGCGAGTGTACTTTCCTGCCAAAAATGGCTGTACTCGTTCTCTCTCTGTTTACTTCATATAGGATTACAATATATCACCATGATATATCTGTCAAGGAAAAAGTGTCTGCATCTAAACAAACATCCGGGTCCAGGCGCCAGCCCTTGTTTATTGGCACACTGAAAGTGGGCAAGGATTGTATGATCCTTGCCCACTCTCTTAAAAACTGATTTTATTCCTATTTGGCGGCATTGGCGGCGATGTGAACGGCATCCCAGACGGTGGAGAAGGGGGGCGCGTAACATAGATCCAACATACCCAGCTCTCCGGTTTTCATCCCGTTGGCGACGGCCGCTGCAAAAATATTAATCCGGAGCACGGTTCCCGTTCCGCCGGCACCTTGCGCGCCCAAGATACGTTTCGTCCCCTTTTCATAGATCATCTTAATCCAGACGGGAGAAGCGCCGGGATAATAGTGCGGCAGATCGGACGCTTTAACCATAACCGACGCACTGTCAAAGTCCAGGCTTCTCGCCTCGCTCTCCGAAAGGCCGGTCCGCGCCAGCTCCAGTTCTCCAACTTTCACCGCTGCGGACCCCAGAGTCCCCGCAAATGAAACATGTCTGCCCGACAGATTTTCGCCCACAATTCTGCCGCATTTGTTGGCGGTGGTGGCAAGTGGGATATAGACGTTGCGTTCTTTAATCATATGATAGACTTCCGCGCAATCCCCCGCCGCATAAATATCCGGGAAGTTGGTGCGCATCTCCCGGTCAACGGCAACGGCGCCTTTTTCCCCCAGAGCTATGCCGGAATCCTTTAAAAATTCCGTGGACGGCACAACGCCCGAGGCGAGCAGCACCAGATCGGCGGTATAAGCGCCTTTATCGGTCACTACCCGCTGCACACGCGTGTCACCCTCAATCGCTTTCAATTTCTCCGAAGTGCAGATTGTTACGCCCAGCCGCTCCAGTTCCTGGCGGGCAAACGATGAAATTTCGGGGTCAAAATTCTTTAAAAGAACATCCCGCCTTTGGATCACGCGTACCTTCAGTCCAGCTGCGGCCATTGTTTCCGCAGCCTCCACCCCGATGTAACCGCCCCCAACGATCAGGACCTCTTTTGCCACACCTTCAGAAATTCCATTTTTCAGCTTCACCGCATCGTCGATAGTCTTCAGCGTATGCACACCCATAAGATCTGTTCCCGGTACGGAAGGAATCACCGGGTGAGCGCCTGTGGCGATTAAAAGCTTATCGTACGTGTCTTCAAATTTCTCACCTGTCTCAAGGTTTCTGACCATCACTTTCTTTTGCTCCGGCATGACCCGGCAGACCTCGTGAAACAGCACCGGATGGATTCCCGCCGCCTCAAATTCCGGCTTCGTTCTCTGAATCAAACTGTCCACTTTCATGTCATGGTAAGCTACATAATACGGCAGGCCGCAGGCGGCGTAGGAGAGATAGTTCCCCTTTTCATAGGCAACGATCTCGCAGTCTTTTACCAGCCTTTTCAGCTTGGATGCCGCCGACATACCGGCGGCGTCTCCCCCGATGACGATCACTTTCATTACGGTTCACCCTCATCCTTTCCGTTATAAAAATCTTCTATTGCCGTCAGTCACCCCCGCAGGGTAAATCTGCTCCATAAAATTACACAGCGGGATTTCTTTTCACCGGTCTTACTATTTTTATTTTAGCTTAATTATCCTCTATTCGTCAACGGATTTCTGTGCGTTTATCACAGTGTTCCAGAATTTCAAATCAATTTGCAGCAAAGGAACACCGCACAGCAGTATGCTGTGCGGTGCTGTCCGGTTCTTGTTTCAGGTACTGGTCAAATTCCGTTTTTGCTGGCCCAGCGCGCGGCGCCGGTATACCACGCATCTCCACCCACATCGGGAAATCCCGTTCCGGCAGTAACGCTGACAGCCTTCAGGTACTCTGACTTATCCCCAAAAGCGGCTCCACAGTGACCGACTCGCGGGGCTTTTCACCCCCGGCAAACAAATGTCATACCTGAGTTAAATCCATGACTATGGCCACCTGGAAGCTGTCCTAAAGCTCCGGTGGCCATAGATTTTTTTATTAAGTAAAATTTTACCGCGACATTTGACCGCCAATGACCATACGCTGAATCTGATTGGTCCCTTCAAAAATCTGGAATATTTTAGCGTCACGCATTAATTTTTCAACCGGATATTCGCGGCTGTAGCCATAGCCGCCCAAAATTTGGACCGCGTCTGTTGTAACCTTCATGCACATATCGCTGACAAAAGTTTTGGTAATAGAGCCAAGCTCCGTGTCATATTTACCGGTTTTGTCAATCATTTCGGCACAGCGGTACAGGAGCGAACGGGCTGCCGTACACTGAATCTGCATGTCGGCCAACATCCACTGCAATCCCTGGTTTTTAATGATAGGATGTCCGAACGTGACGCGCTGTTTTGCATAAGCAACAGCTTCTTCAATCGCGTGTTCCGCGATGCCCAAGCATCCGTAAGAATTAACACCGCGGCTGCGATCCAAGCTCTTCATAGCGATCTTGAATCCTTCCCCCTCCGCTCCGATGCGGTTTTTAGCGGGAATACGGACGTTGTCAAAAACCACGTCTGCGGTGTTGGACAGGCGCAAGCCCATTTTATCCTCGTCTTTACCCACGCTGACGCCCTCGCGCTCACGTTCCACCAAAAAGCAAGTGATTCCCTTTGCACCCTTTGAGCGGTCCAGTGTTGCAAACACCGTATACATATCGGCAATACCGCCGCTGGTAATAAAGCATTTGCGGCCGTCGATGATGTAATCATCCCCATCACGAACGGCGGTTGTACGGGTTGCGGCAGCATCGGAACCCGCACCCGGTTCCGTCAGGCAAAAGGCCCCCAATTGCCCCTGCATGACACGGTCCATGTAGTAGGCAACTTGCTCCTCCGTTCCGGCAATACGAAGAGGGGTAACGCCAAACTCGGCCGTGGTCGCGCTGACGATAAAGCCGGCATCGACTTTTGCGAACTGCTCGTTAATCAATACAAGGTCCATGGAGCTGGCGCCAGTTCCACCGTACTTTTCAGGGACAAACATCGTGGAAAACCCGGCTTCATAGAACTTTTTATAAACCTCCATGGGGAATTCGCCTTTGCGGTCGCATTCGGCAACGACGGGTTTCAGTTCTTTTTCTGCAAAATCCTTTGCAAATGCAACAAGATCCTGCTGTTCATCGGTAAGAATGAAGTCTTGCATTATGTTCTCTCCTTTTACGTTTGTTTTTAATTAACATCATCCAAAGCAAACTTAGTCCAATTTGCTTCGGCGGTATAAATCGTATCTTTTATTTTTGTCGTTCCTGTGTCCTATGGATTGTGTGGGGGTAAGCTGCCTCCAGCCATACTCTGCCAAGAGTGTCCAAAGGCGTCTCAAATGGTTTATTTGAGACGCCTTTGCAGGTTAGTCTACGTACTTTCTGGTTCTGCTAATTATCGACACAAAAATTACTGTAACAGAAAAAACATGCACCGTAGTGGAAGGGGATTATTTATTCCGGATCGTCCAGCGTGCGAATTGCTTTCAGCATCTTAATAATTTTATGGGAGCGTTTGTTCATGAACTCCTGCGTATTGATTCCTTTATAGTCATAGCAGCCTTTCTGTGTCTTAATGCCCAAGCGGCCCTCTTTTATCAGCTCCGTGCCAAGCCGGTCGCAGTCGGTATCATTGCACAGTGTTTGATAGATATTTTTTGAAACCGTGGTTGTCAAGTCCCATCCCACCACGTCGTGAAGCGAAAGCGGCCCTTCAAATGAGTATCTGGTTCCGCTTGTATATCGGATGGCACGTTCTACGTCCTCGGCCGTTGTCCATCCCTGCGTTATCATATAACCGATCTCTCTGCAGAGGACATTATCCAGACGGTTCACGATAAAACCGGGGATATACCGTTTAATTACGGCAGGTTCCTTACCCAGAGAAGTGAGCAAGTCTTTCACTTTTTCAACAACTGCGGTTGATGTTTTCGGCCCCATTACAAGCTCTATCAGCGGCATGACATACGGCGGATTGAAAAAGTGCGTAATCAGCAAGCGCTCCGGATTGCGGATCTGCGCAATTTCAAAAATATTAGACGCAGAAGTATTGCTGCAGAAAATACAGTCCGGTGCGCATAGACTGTCTAGTTTATTGAAGGTGTCCCGCTTAATGTCTTTATCTTCAAACACCGCTTCAATAACCAGATTTATTTTGGAGCATGCCTTATCCAAATTCTCTTCGTAAGAAATGAATTTCTCAGTATTTTTAACCTCTTCCGGCGAAACGATATGTTCTTGCTCATAGTATTTCATATCCGCCTGAATCATTTCCTTGGCCTTTTTCAGCTGCTCGGGGAAAGCATCGTATAGGGTAATTTCGATCCCTTTCGCAGCAAACACCTCTGCAATCCCGCGCCCCATGGTACCCGCGCCAACCATTAAAACATTCCAGTCGCTCAATGTAATTTCCTCCTTCTTCTTGCCCTTTTAAACAGCATCGACTCGGCTTAGTACTTCTGATTCATCAGAATGCGCCCTACTGTGCCGCCCGTCACTTCAAGGACGGTCCCACTGACATACGAAGATAGATCCGTTGTCAGAAATTCCACAGCGTTGGCGCAGTCCTCCGTGGTACCGAATCTGCCCATCGCAATATTTCTGGTGAATTTCTCCTCGCCCACGGATTTATATCCTGCAACCAATCTGGCGGTGGAAATAAAGCCAGGCGCCACCACATTGCAGGTAATGTTGTATGGACCAAGCTCCTGCGCCAGCAGCTTGGTGTACTGGATAATGGCGGCTTTCGACGAAGCATAGTGTGCATAGCTACCGTCGCTGTTCGAGGCCAGACCACCTACGGAGGCTACGTTTACAATCTTACCGTAATGGTTCTTTTTCATCATCGGCGCAACAGCGTTACAGGTATATACGGTTCCGAAGAAATTTCTTGCCACAACAGCGTGGAACTGGTCCCAGTTCAGTTGTGAAGCTTTGTTTCCATCCATCGGCCCCATGCCGCCGCCAGCGTTGCAAACTAGAATGGAGACATCCCCCAGCTTTTTAGAAATTTCTTCCACGGCCGCAAAAACCTGTTCACGGTTTGAGATATCCGCTGTGGCGCCTTCCGACTTTACCCCCAGAGCTCGGATCTCATCCATGACCGTATCGGCGGTCAGCAGAGCCTTTTCTGCCTGATACTCTTCAAAAGACTTCAGGTTAATGTCAATAACGCCCACATTTGCACCTAAAGAGGCAAGACGCAGCGCATATTCTCTTCCCAGCCCTCTAGCGGCTCCTGTGACAATTGCATTTTTACCGGTGAGTTTTCCCATTTGAATCCCTCCATTCTAATTTACATGTTTTTACATGTTTCAGTCAATGACTCCCTTGCCCTTGAGCGACGCGATCTCATCCCCGTTGTAATCCAACAGATCAGAAAGTATCCTTTCGGTATCCTGCCCCAGCTTCGGCGCCCCGCGCCAGATCTGTCCCGGCGTTTCCGACATTTTAGGCACAAATCCAAAGGCCGTGATCTCCTTATTGAGAGTTTGGTCCGTATATTTGATCCAGTCGCCTCTCTCATGCCAATGCGGCTGCTCATAAACGTCTCCGGCATCTCTTACCACGGCAGCCCCGATTTTATTTTCAATGCAAATGTCAAGCGCTTCGCTTGCGGTGTGTTCCATAAAGAACTTCTGGAAAGTGGCGTCCAGTTCTCTCCCAAGGGGACTGGCTACAGCCTCCGCACTGCCTCCCGCTTTTTCATAGCTGAATTTTTCGGTGTCGATACCGAATCCCTTGAGGACCTTGTTATACGCAGATTTTCCATAAGACCCCAGATTAATATATTTTCCGTCTTTCGTCGGGAAGATACCACCAGGCTGATATGTCGTCTGTTTAATCCCCTGCCTCTTTTTCAAAATCTTCTTTTCCGTCCAGAGCGTAAAGTTGTCGTCCATCACTCTCATCCAGCCCTCGGTAAGGCTGACGTCAATGCTCTGCCCCTTGCCGGTTTTCTGCGCATTCATGTAAGCCATTAAAATGCCATTGACCGCAAACAATCCATTCAGGTAATCACCTATGTATTGCTGGGCATAGTAAGGTTCGCGGTCGGGCCAGCCCTGTAGCAGGCCCCATCCGGATTCGGCTTGTCCGAGCGGGTCATACCCCGGCCGATTGATCTGCTTTTCTTCCCCGCCGAAACCGGTCGTCCCATAACCGCTGATATGACAGATCACCAAGCGGGGATTGACCTCCAGCAGCAATTCGTCGCTGATGCCCAATTTGTTGATCCATACCATATTTTCAATCCA
This sequence comes from Intestinimonas sp., assembly GCA_022653075.1. Classification (GTDB taxonomy): domain Bacteria; phylum Bacillota; class Clostridia; order Oscillospirales; family Oscillospiraceae; genus Intestinimonas. The sequence goes on along the minus strand of JALCSB010000005.1, from coordinate 121,400 downwards.
GACATCGGAATTTTTAATCAGCGACAAAAAAATCTCTTTTGATTCCGGAATATTCAGATTGGTCTCCAGTGAAAAGCTCAATTTGTTTCTCGAGTTCTGCATCCATGCTCCACTGATCGACTTGTCTCCATTTGCAATCTGCGGCTTCTGGTGCCTTGCCGGATCGCCTCCCACTTTTGGACGTTCCAGCGCGATAACTTCGGCTCCAAAATCACTCATCATCGTTGCGCAAAATGGCGCGGCCACCACCGTACCGTTTAGTAAAACCCTGATTCCGCTAAGGGGACCAAACTTCGGAATTAGCAGCGGGGCAGGTTTGCGCTCAATTTTTTCCCATCGGTTCACAGATGGATTCCTCCTTGCATTACATGAAATGTTAATTTAATGTACCTACTGCTTAGCCGCAGGTCGTTCCCATGTCAGCCACGATATAGGAGCCGGTTATGATTCCGGAAAAATCTGAGGCGAGGAACAGCACGATGGCCGCGACTTCTTCCACTTTGCCCCATCTCTTCAGCGGAATTTTTTTGAACATTTTCTCCTGATAATCCGGGTCATCAAGGAACTCTGCGTTTAAAGCCGTCTTAACATAGCCGGGACAAACCGAATTCACGGTGATATTGTATTTCCCGAACTCCATCGCCATCCCTTTCGTCAGGTTCAGCACGGCGGCCTTGGAAGCACCGTATGTTGAAATGTTCTTTGTACCGATGAGCCCGCCGACGGAGGCCATGTTAATAATTCTTCCCCCGTTGCCCTGCCTGATCATTTCCCTTGCCGCAGCGGCGGACCCAAAGAAGACGCTCCTTAAGTTGGAGTCCATCACCGTGTTATACTCGGCTTCGCTCATCTTCAGTATCGGCTTCGTGATAGCCACGCCCGCGTTGTTGACCATCATATCCAGCTTACCGTACTTTTCCACCGTTTTTTTAACCAGGGCATCTACTTCATCCTTAATTTGGACATCCGTCTTGATTCCAATGGCTTCTCCGCCCAGGTCGACAACTTCCTTTGCGACCCTATCACAATCATCTTGATGTCTGCTGGTAATCACAACCTTTGCCCCAAAATGCGCCAATGTCATCACTACGCCGTATCCCAGCCCTTTGGTTCCGCCCGTTACGATCGCGACTTTTCCCGTCAGATCGTAATTGGGCATCGGAAATGGTAACTTTGAGTTTTGGTTCATAACAAATGCCTCCCACATCAAAATTATTTTTTATCTGCCAGCGGTTGCTTCTGTGCTTTGCTGACGCTTCCAAAGTTAAAATACAGCAATATCAGTGCCAACATGGTCAAAATCAATATTCCCTTTTGGATTCCGCACAAGGGTTTTACCTCCCTGTGCGCACCCCTCGTTCTGGAAGGTGGAAACCATATCTGCCCTAGCCATCCTTGTCATGTTCACAGCGGAAAAAATAAAATTATAGAGCCATGGTAAAACTCCAGCCGTTTGATTCCATGTAGCCCCGTCAATGTGTGTATACTATACAACTTCCCAATGAATTGTCTCCGCTTGTATATATATAGTATACAACAAATGTTTTGGTTTACTGGGCACTGATGAAGTGCCAGTTCATTGGCAATTATGAAGGGGCGTATCGCAACCGCGCGTGGCTGATTATAAAACAAAGCCAAAATTTGAGTAAAAAGGTCCTGAGAGCCTTATTTAGCCCCCAAAAGAAGAAAGCGAAAAAGCCCGCCGGACTTATCGCTCTCTATGCAGACGTTTTGCTGTTTTCAATCAATTGGGATCAGCACCTTGCAGCACAGGGAGTTTCGGCCGTGCATTGTGGCAAGGAAGGCTGTGCAGCCCTTCCGGAACCGGCAAAAGGTGCTTATCGATTTTACCGTTAAGATTACGTGGAAAGTTATCTATCCGTATCAGTTTCAAAGGCACCATATAATTGGGCAGGCGGCTCTTTAAAAATGCCTTAAATTTCTCTATTTCTATTTCCTGCTCGGCGGTGAAATATCCGCACAGTATATTGGTTCCGCCATCATCCGGGTATGCGGTTACAGCCGCCCCCGTTATTTCGTGATAACTTTGCATCGCCAGTTCAACTTCGCGGGATTCCACCCGGTATCCTCTTATTTTCAGCATCCAGTCTTTCCGGCATACAAATTTGAGATTTCCATCCGGAAGCTCTTGAACCAAGTCGCCTGTTTTATATAACGTTTGATACGGCTCCTCCCTGGTAAACGGATTTTCAATATACTGCGCGGCAGTCTTCTCCGGATTATTCAGATACCCTCTGGAAATCTGGGGGCCCGAAAGGCATAATTCACCGATTTCACCATCGGGGACGGCATTGTGATTGTCGTCGAGAATATAGTATTTTAACGTTTTTTTGATTTTTCCGATCGGATAGGAACCTGCCTTTTCCGTTATTAAGTAGCTGGAAACGAAATTGCACAGCTCCGACGCGGCATAGACATTCCTTATGTTATACTGCCTCTTTTGCAGATTCCGGGCTGGCTCACTGCTGACAATCAGGGTTTTCAAGGTCGTATTATCCGCATCCAGGCTCATATATTTTTCCGCCATATGCGGAGGTAAATACGTTATGGTTATTTTGTGCTCCTGGTAATACTGTGCCAATAATTTAATGTGCTTACGGATTTCACTCAGCACAATGTCCACCGTAGCGCCGATTGCCAACGGGGTAAATACATCGTTTAAACATGCAACAAAACAGAAGTTTGCAAACGCGCCAAGAACATCATCTTCCGTAATTTCCAAATCATTATAGCTGTTGATAAGGGCGGCCAAATTTTTTTGCTCAATCATCACTCCCTTGGGATTTCCGGTAGAACCCGAGGTATAAATGATAACCGCCAGGTCTTTGGGCCTCACTGCCTCTGGTACGGCATGAGACATATTCTCCAGATCTTCCATGAATTCTTCTGTGATAATTAATGCGCACTTACAATCTCCCACCATATACTGCAGCTTTTCCTTTGGATAAACAGAATCCAAAAATAAAAAGGCGGCATCGGCCTTCAAAATGCCCACCATGGCCACAATAGCATTGATTGTACGCCCCAGTTTTATGCCTATTACGTCTTCACAGCCCAAGCCCCGGCCCGCAATACATTGTGCAACCAAGGTTGATTTTTTATCTAATTTCTGATAGGAAATGGATTCATTTTTCCAAATAACAGCTGTTTTGTCGCCACATCGAGCCACAGTGTCCTCAAACATCTCAAAGAACAGCCGATCTGCTTTGTAAAAATTTCTACCGGCACCCCCGTTGCTGGTAAATGATTCCATCATCGTCTTCCTTTCTCAATTAATTGCAATTTTAAAGAAATTTCCGGCATGCTTTGCCTATGGTTACGGTAACCCGCAAGCCAGAATCAGTATCCGTATACATGCCTTAGAAACAGAACGTTTTTAGTCCTCATTCCCGAGTCCCGGATCTTTCAGATTTTTTAGACAAGCTTTATACTGTATCATCATACCATTAATCAGTTCTTTGCAGGAAACAATGTGATCAATCAGCCCTATCCCCTGACCTATTGGAATCAAAATGTTGTCCGCATCACCTTCGAGGTAACATTTTTTTGCATCACCTGATGCTAAATTTCGGAAGATTTCTTCAGCTGGCGCATGCTGACGTTCCAATTCAAGGATCCTCGCCGTCTCATGATTCTTTAAGCATCTGAACGCGTTTCTAAGCGATTTGAATACGACAACCGTATCGGTAGATTTAGCCTGTATCAGTTTTCTTTTTATATTTTCATGGAAACTGGATTCCTTTGTCACGGCAAAGGCCGTACCCATTAAAACGGCTTCTGCTCCCATTAAAAAGGCTCCGGCCATACCTGCGCCGGTGCAGATCCCGCCTGCCGCAACGACGGGTACGTGGACTGCCCGTACCGTTTCCGGAAGATTTACGAACAGTCCCACTTCCTCCATACCGGGATGGCCCGCCGCCGCATATCCCACCAGAACAATCGCATCGGCCCCCGCAGACTCCGCTTTTACCGCGTGTCTGGCGGTAGTCGCCTTGTGAAGAACCGTTATATTTTCATCTTTAAGTCTCTTGATATACTGCGTGGGATTGTTTCCAGCGGTTTCAACCACCCGAACGTTTTCTTCCATAATAACGTCGATATAATCATTCGTGAGATTCTTCTTTGATTCCGATAAAAGCGAGATATTTACGCCGAACGGACGATTGGTTAACTCTTTTGTTCGCCTGATTTGCTGCCGCAGCGCTTCTTTGCTCCCCAGATGATTTGACGAGAGGAAGGCAAGACCGCCGGCATTGCAGACCGAAGAAACAAGCTTCGATTCTGACAAGCCAAACAACCCGCCGCAAAGGATCGGGTATTCAATGCCCAACATTTCCGTTATTCTAGTTTTCACCCGTATGCCCCCAAACAACTTTTCTATTAGTGATAGTGCAAATGCTATGCCAATATTTATGATTCTCCTGCAAAGCCGGGTTGAAAATTAAAAGCGGTATTGTTTACAGAAGAAACAACTCCGAACAGCTTGTCCACCGCTTTTATAGCAAAAGGGAACTTTGCAGAGAGTATAGAAAATCGTATCGCAAAATGGTGTCGAATTTTGACGGGTCCGGTGGTTGTCCCAAATTTAGCAAAAATTATAGCCCAAACGCTGTCATTTTGTGCAGTATTTGGGCATACATTTTTGGGCCTCATAAAAAATATTATAAAAACTGATTCTGATTTATAATATTATTGTAGGAAATGTGCACTCATGATATAATGTATACAATATGTACAAATGTGTAAAGGGCTGCTGGGTTTCTATCTTGCAGGGTAACTGAAAGGAGTGGTTATGTCTATGGACAAGCATAGAGCAATCACAACCGATATCATTCAAAAATGGAACGAGGAGTTTCTATTTGATATTTTGGACAATATTTCTGATGCTGTAATGATAAATGACGCCGATACCACCATTGTATACATCAATAGAGCTTACGAGGAAATACTTGAAACATCGGCGGATAAAGCCATCGGCAAAAAGCTGAGAGAACTGGAACCGAATGCGGTGGCGGTTAAAGTAATTGATACGGGCAAGGCATCCCATAATATCGTCGATTATCTGCGAACGGTAAATATACATGCCGTCAGGGGGATAAAATTGCCGGCTCCGTCTCCATTTTCAATGATGTATCCGAAATTGACAAGCTGAAAAAAGAGCTGCACAGGACGCAGGAGGTCACGCGTTATTATCAGCACGAGCTGGAAAAGAAGCATTTGCCGCGCTCCTTCTCGGAATATGTCTATTCCGATGATAAGATAAAGGATCTGCTCCTGCTGGCTTCAAAAGTGGCAAAAACAAGCGCGACTGTTTTAATCCGCGGAGAAAGCGGTGTTGGGAAAGAAGTTTTGGCACGTGCAATTTATAAAGAGAGCGATCGGTATAAAATGCCTTTTATTAAGGTTAATTGTGCGTCGATTCCGGAAAATCTTCTGGAGAGCGAACTGTTTGGTTATGAAGAGGGCGCTTTTACGGGCGCAAGGCGTGGGGGAAAATTGGGCAAATTTGAATTAGCCCAAGGCGGTACGATATTCCTGGATGAGATTGGGGACATGTCCTATACGATGCAGGCAAAAATTCTTCGGGTCCTGCAGGAAAAGGAACTGGAGCGGGTGGGCGGTACCAAGACAATCTCCTTGGATGTGAGAGTTATCGCCGCAACCAATAAAGATCTGGAGCAAATGATTGAAAACGAATCTTTCAGACGGGATTTATACTATAGGTTGAATGTTTTTCCTTTGAATATTCCCCCCTTGCGGGAACGCAAAGACGATATTATTCCACTGTCCAGAGTTATTTTAGAAAAATTGAACAAGCATTGTGGGAATATTGTATCTTTGTCCGCAGATGTGATAAAAATATTGCAACAGCACAACTGGCCCGGGAACATACGGGAGCTGCAAAATGTTCTGGAACACGCCAACATCATCAGAACGGATGATGAGATAAAAATCAGAGACCTGCCTAAATATATTTTACCGAGTAACGATAAACTGGACGTAAAAAATTTGGAAGACTTTAACCTAAAGGAAAATATAGGGATGTTGGAAAAAGAAATGATTAAAGAGTCCCTTCTGAGAAACGGTAATAATAAAAGCAAGGCAATCCGCGAACTCGGTATATCCAGAAGAGCCTTTTATGAGAAAATCAGCAAATACCAGTTAGAATAAAAAATAACCCGCTGTTCATTTGTTTTCATTAAACAGCTGACTGTAAACGCGGATACCGTGGACTCTGGCATGCTGGTATATAAAATATACACATTATTTTTAAAACCAATGCAAATTATTGCATACTATTTATACAATGCAACACTGTGGTTACCCATACTTTGTATCTCGTTTATCCCGTTTCAGTAAATTTCTAACGCACTGTTTCGTCTAGATAAGCGCAGAACGAAATTAAAATATAGAAAGACCGTCTTTGGGACAGGCTTGCAGACTACTTAAGAAAATGCGCGGCGGAAACGAAAAATTTCCGCCGCGCGACTGCAAGCCTGCCCATTTTTGCTGCTTTCAGCCCATCCGAGACCGGTTAACCGGTTTAAAGGACTTGTCCGAACTCCGTTTTTGTGAGAATTGCCCTCCGGAACACGTGTCCATAAAAAGATAAGAAAAATATGAAAAGACCTTTTACCGTAATCAGTTGGCATGTTGCTTGCTGGATTAAAAAGTGGACAGAATCCACAACAACTGTATTTTGCAGGTGAAAGGAGAAAGAACATGCCAGTAGGAACTTTTAAACAATACTATGACAGACAAATGAAAATGAAGCCGAATATTTATGTAGGGGGGAAAATTATAGACAGATCCGACCCCTTGCTGGAATCGGGGATGTATGTAATAAGGCAGACCTTTGACTGCGCCCATGTCGACAGATATAAAGAATTCTGCACTGCCAAATCCCATCTTACAGGCGAGACCATTAACCGGTTTACCCACATTAACCAGACGGAAGACGATCTGTTGAAGAAGCAGATGATGACCCGGCTTCTGTCGCACCGAGTCGGTGGCTGCATTCAGAGGTGCATGGGTATTGACGCCCTAAACGCCTTGTCCGTTGTTACTTATGAAATGGACGAGGCACTGGGAACAACCTACAATAAGAATTTCCTGAAATATCTCGCATGGTGTCAGGAAAACGATATTGTCGCGAACTGCGCCCAGACAGACGTCAAAGGTGACCGGATGAAGCGGCCTTCCGAGCAGACAGACCCGGATATGTATCTGAGAGTGGTGGAAACAAGGGACGATGGAATCATTGTAAGAGGCGCGAAAGCCTGCAATTCGTCTGCTCCGTATGTCGATGAGATCATTGTGACGCCAACCCGTTTCATGAGCCCGAATGATAAGGACTACGCTGTGTCCTTTGCCATCCCCGCAGACTGGGAGGGCGTTAAGCTTGCCGCGCTTCCCGGCGTCCGGCATAAGAGAGAATACATTGACGCCCCGATTGCACATGTTGGAGATATGGAATCTCTAACTATCTTTGACGACGTATTCATTCCGAATGAACGAATCTTTATGAATGGGCAGGCTGACCCGCGGCAGACGCCTTATGCCGGGTTCCTGGCGCTGATGTTCGCCCATTTCCACAGACATTCTTACACGGGATGCAAGCCGGCCACCTCGGAAGTCCTGGCAAGTATGTCCGCGTTAGTCGCAGAGTACAATGGAATTGCAAAGCAGCCTCACGTAAAGGGGAAACTGGCACACATCATTGGGCTGGCTGAAGTTGTGTTTGCATGTGGCGTCGCAAGTGCGGTCAAAGGCGAGAAGTCACCGTCCGGCACCTACATCCCCGACGAGATTCTCACCAATGCCGGCAGAAAGCTTGCGGGTGAAGAAATATATAATGAAAATAAAATTCTTGCTGATCTGGCCGGTGGCCTGATTGCGACCATACCTATGGAGTCGGAATACTATTCGGAGGAAGTTGGCACATTGCTCAATAAATATATTAAGAGAAATCCGGATATTTCCTCTGAAAATGTTCACAGATGCTTCAGAATGATCGAAGATCAGATGCTTTCTGAATTCGGCGGCGGAATGATCGTGGCCGGGCTTCATGGCGGTGGATCGCCGGTTATGGAAGAGGTTGCGATGATGTCCAGGTATCCGCTGGAGGAACTGAAGGGAATCGCCAAATATCTTGCCGGTATCGAAAAAGATATCCCAATTTTCCAGAGAGAGTATGTCACGCCCAGAAAGATGCTGGAAAAATTCCATAAGTATACAAAGTAAACACCGGCTTGAGCGGTATATAAGGTAAAATTATATACCGCTCAAGCACTCATAAGGGTACGATTCGTATTGGGACAGATCGAATCTCTGCCGCAGGAATATCGGGTCTGTTGGAATGGCGTATTGGAGAGGAATCGGCACAGCTGCTTGTCAGGAATGAATTTCTTCAGATTGGAGCGAGGTGTTATCAACATGGAAAGAACGGTTCAGGATATGGAAAGCACAGTACTGAATTTTATTGATAAAGAAATTAATCCCGAGCTCTTGAAGCATCATGGATGGATTGAGCTTGAACGCATAACAGATCATAATGTTTATATCCGGTTTAGAGGGGCATGTCATGAGTGCTCATCTATTTACGACACTTTTCATACGCTGGTTCGGCCAAAACTGTTGGCGGCAGTCCCGGAGATTAAGGATGTAACCATTGTGGACGAAGTCAGCGATGAGATGCTGGACTTTGCCCGAAGCCTGTTTACCCGGCAGGTATAAAACCACCAATCCCCGGAGATTTTATCTCCTCGCTTACGGCCATTTTTCAGATGATTTTGATTGGGAGGTTTTTCAATGTATCGAATCTTGAAAAAGCGGGTCCTTAATCCCTCGGTAATATTGCTGGCAATAGAAGCGCCATTGATTGCAAGCAAAGCGCAGCCGGGGCAGTTTATCATTTTAAGGATAAATGAGACGGGAGAGCGCATTCCGCTGACAATTGCCGACTACGATCGGGAACTTGGGACTGTGACTATCATCTTCCAGGTTGTAGGTGCAACCACCAAACTGCTGGCGCAGATGCGGGAAGGAGATATGCTGGCCGATTTTGTCGGCCCGCTTGGAACCGCATCTGATCTGGATGGAATTAAAAAAGCCGCGGTAATCGGCGGCGGTGTAGGCTGTGCAATTGCTTACCCTCAGGCCAAGGAACTTTTTAGGCGGGGCACCAGTGTTGACGTCATCACAGGCTTTAGGAATAAGGATCTCATTATCCTTAATGAGGAATTTAAAAAAGTCAGTACACGCTATTTTTGTACAACGGATGACGGCTCCAACGGAAAAAAAGGATTCGTGTCCGACGTATTGAAAGCGCTGATTGATGAGGGAACCCAGTACGATGCGGTCATCGCCATCGGTCCTCTGATCATGATGAAGGTAGTGAGTGAAGTTACAAGGCCTTATCATATTAAGACCATTATCAGCATGAATCCGATTATGATTGACGGAACGGGAATGTGCGGTGGATGCCGCGTTACCGTAGGCGGAGAAACAAAATTTGCCTGTGTGGACGGGCCGGATTTTGACGGTCATCTGGTGGATTTTGACGAAGCCATTCGCCGCAGCAAAATGTATGCGGGCCAAGAGCGGGAACGTTCCAACCATATGGACTGCCGGCTGATGAAAGGAGTTCAGTAAAATGTCAGTCAGTGCGAAAAAGATACAGATGCCCGTGCAGGATGCAAAGGTGAGAAGAAATAATTTCAATGAGGTTACTCTGGGCTATACTGCGGAAATGGCTGTTGAGGAAGCGCAAAGATGTCTGAACTGTAAAAACAGCCCCTGTGTAAAGGGGTGCCCTGTCAATGTGCAGATTCCAGATTTCATTCGCTACATAAAAAATAGCGAGTTCGAGAAAGCCTATCAGACCATTCATGAAACCAATTCTCTTCCGGCGGTCTGCGGAAGGGTGTGTCCTCAGGAAACACAGTGTGAGGGCAATTGTGTGTGTGGTATCAAAGGCGAACCGGTTGCTATTGGGCGGTTGGAGCGCTTCGTGGCAGATTATCACATGCAGCATGCTGTTGAGGAAAAGGAACCGGCTAAGATCACCGGCACGAAAGTGGCGGTTGTCGGGGCGGGCCCTTCCGGCCTGACATGCGCGGGTGAGCTTGCAAAAAAGGGATATGCGGTCACTATTTTTGAGGCCCTCCATCGGCCGGGCGGCGTGTTGATTTACGGAATCCCCGAGTTCAGGCTTCCTAAAAAAAAGGTCGCCGACGAAATTGATAATTTAATCAAGATGGGGGTCCAGATCAGAACAAACGTAGTGATTGGAAAAACAATTACAGTGGATGAGTTGTTTGAACAGGGATTTCGGGCGGTGTTTGTCGGTTCCGGAGCGGGATATCCCAGCTTTATGAACATAGAGGGAGAGAATCTCAATGGAGTCTACTCGGCTAACGAGTATCTCACCAGGATCAACCTTATGAAGGCCTACAAGCCAGATCATGAAACTCCCATTTTAAAAGGAAAAAAAGTTGCGGTAATCGGCGGCGGCAATGTGGCAATGGATGCGGCGAGAAGCGCATTGAGGATAGGCGCGGAAACTGTATATATTATATACCGCCGCAGTCTGAAAGAAATGCCCGCCCGGATGGAAGAAATCGAGCACGCAAAGGAAGAGGGCGTGCAGTTTCGACTGCTGACAAATCCGATCCGATTCATTGGCGATAAAGACGGCTGGCTGACGGGAGCGGAATGCATAAAAATGGAATTGGGCGAACCCGATGAATCCGGCCGAAGCCGTCCTGTCCCGCAAAAAGGCAGCGAATTTGTGCTCGAGATTGATACCGCGATTATTGCGGTGGGGACTTCTCCGAATCCGCTGGTTCACAAGACCACTCAAGGGATTAAAGTAAACAAACGCGGCTGCATCCTTGTCTCCGAGGAATCCGGTGCTACAAGCCGTGAAGGTATTTACGCCGGAGGCGATGCGGTCACGGGAGCCGCCACCGTTATTCTAGCCATGGGCGCAGGGAAAAAAGCGGCGCTGGCGATGGACCGGTATCTGAACGAAAAAGCTGCAAAATAAATTAGTTTGAATCGCGGAATCTCAAAACTCCAGCACGACCGAAAAGTATATCGTATTTATACATTATTTTGTTTCTGTTCCTGATTTTTTGTATATATTATATATCTCAACTCCGCCCGCAGCGGCGCTCTCTTGGCGTTTATCCGGAGACTGAAGCTTTTTCCTGCGTGGAATCGAAGCGTTTACTGTGTTTATTTACTTTGGGGAAACCATGTTGTGCTATTGCCAGTCCTAAGATGACTTCATTTCATACCCGTTTTATCCCTGACATCATCTTTGGTATATAAATTGCTGGTAAGAAGGATAGAGGCTCTTTTCAATCGAGCGCAGGAGCTGATCTGAAAAAATATTATTATGGAGGGTCAATCATGGGAAAGTATTCTATCAGAATCCTGGAGTATGCAAATACCGACAAAGCACCGGTATCCGCCCAAATTGCGAGCGCCCACAACGGAGGTTTCATGGACTTAACAATGTCCTATAATCTGATTCAGGGCAATGGACACAACATTCTGGTGGACTGCGGCGTCAACTATGAACAACCTGAATCGAGAACAGTCTGCGAAGCATATGCCTTTCAAAATACGCAGATGCCGGATAAAATTCTGGCAAAAGTCGGCCTGAAGCCCGAGGACATTGATGCCATTATCCTCACACACTGCCACTTTGACCACATGGGCGGGTTGAAACTGTTCCCCAATGCACACTTTTATATTCAGAAGGAAGAGTTGCTGAACTCGCTGGCGGCACTGTCGCTGCCCTCTAAATTCAACCGGGCAAAAAATGCATTCCTTCCCTGTGACGTGAAAACCGCCTGCGAATATGTCTGCGACGGAAGAATGACGCTGCTGGACGGTGATCAGCAGGTATTTGACGGAATACGCGTCGTGGCTCTTCCTATGGGGCATTCCTACTGCGGAGAAATTATCCTGGTGGAAGTTGAGGAGAATGGAAAGAAAGTAGAAAAGATCTTAAGCGGGGACGTCGCCTATGTTTATGAAAACGTACTCGGACAGAATAACGACGGCGTTTATGTCCCGTTTACCGCAGTAGGTTCACCGGTAACGGTGGTTGAGCAAATTGACAAGGCATACGCTTTAGCGGGATACGATATCCATAACATGATCTTTAATCATGAAGTACGGAATTATAAGACATATGAATCCGTAAAATACGACGACGGTCTTCACGTCGCGGTTGTCGTAAAATAACTATATTACACAATAATGAGAACAAGGGGGACTCACCCATGAAAAAAGCTTTATGGATCTATAGCCTCTGGGTCTCGGTATTATGCGCAATCTTTTTCTTCCTATATGGTTTCACAGGCCTTTCCATCGGTTGGATGAGTTTTATTGTTCTGGCTGTATTTTTTGGAATGGGTTCTAAATTAAAAGACGTTCCGGCTGCTTTTTGCAGCATTGTAGCGGGCTTAATCTGGGGACAGCTTAATTTTGCTTTTCTTAAACTGGAAACCATCATTGGCGTTCCCTCCGCGTTGGCAATGTTTATTTCCATCACCTTTATGACAACGATTACCATGGGCCTGCATCTTACCGTATTGGGAAGTACGCTGTTCAATAGACTTCCATTTATTTTTGCTTGTGTCGCCTTGACGTTTTCACAAAACGGAAGCAATGAAGTGGGACTCGCGTTCACGATTATTGCCGGTTTGGTGTTGGCAACCGCTTGTAGCCTGGGAGAGGGTTACATATTCACTCATTTTGGAGAACAGCCGGAGGTTGCGGATACTGTTTCAACTTCCAAAGTAGATGTATAAGTTTGCAGTATACGAGAACTGACTATTCTATCGCACATCGTACCCATTACATTTAAAGGTATAAGACAGAGTAACGCCAACTACACATTGGCGTTACTCTTTTTCCTCTTTATCCAAATTGTCATCTTGGTCAGAGCGGCTAAGGAATATAACCGAACCGATATCATGGATTTAACCAGACGGTTAAAGTAGAGTATCTATCTTACCGTTACATAAGATTCGCACTTGAGAGCAGATTGTAGAGCATCTGCGCAACCTCGCAGCGCAAAATGGCCTTGGATGGCTGAATAGTCAGGGCACTACCGTTCAAAATATCCTTGTCATAGCAAAAGGCAAGGCTGGGAATGGCCCAGCTCGCGCACTTTACATAGTCGGAAAACTGCGCCAGCACATCACGGGCGGAGGCCGTAGTATACTCAGTATCCATACCGCAGAGCTTGGCGGCTCGCGCCATCATGGCAGCAGCTTCCTGGCGAGTAATGGTTCCCTGGGGAGTAAACGTGGTATCCGAGGTACCATTGACAATGCCATACGTGTTGGCGGTGCCGACGTAGGCGGCAAACCAGTCCGTAGTCTTTACATCGGTAAACATGGAGGTTGCCTGGGGGGTTAAGCCCAAAGCGCGGACCACAATCGCGGTAAACTCCGCACGGGTCATGGTTGCGTCTGGGTCAAAAGTCGTGGCGCTCTTGCCCGTGATAATACCACGGGCCGCCAGTGCCTCGATGGCCGACTGATTGTCGTGGCCGCTGATATCGTCAAATGTGATACCGGGACTGGTAATGGGCACGGACTTCACGTCCGCGTTCTTACCATTGAGCCCCTCGCCTTTCTCCGGACCGGCAGCCGTACTCCCGCCGATTTTCAGCGCGTCGCCCATGCGGTAGAGGCTGTTCTTCCCGGCGGCGGCGCGCTGGATGGCAACCAGACCGTAAAGGCCCTGCTCGGTTGCCATCTGGTTGGAACCGGAACCTGAGAGCGTGTGCTGAAAACCCGCGCCTTTCTGATAAAAGGTCATTAGATTATCTGCCGCGGTCTTACCGTTTTTCACAAACCTGGAATCATCCAGAGGAATTCCAAGCTCACACAGCGCCACAATCATCTGTACCACGCTTTCGGAGTTGGCCGTACCCCAGGAGGCAAATCCGGCGTCGCTGGACTGCTGCTTGGACATGCAGGCAAGCGCCTCGTCCGTGGCTTTTTTCACTGCCGCCTGGTCCTGATATTTGGCCAGCGCCTGGAGCGCCATACCGGTAATATCCGGGTCGGAGGTCTCATGGGCAAAAGCTGACGCCGTGCCGCCGAATAGGCTCCAGCCGCCATCCGGAAGCTGACACTCCAGGATGCGGTCGACATACATCTGCCGCGTGGCCTGCGTCGCCGCATCAGGATTCTGCGGCATCGCATAACTGCCGGAATCCAGAGCGATAAGTGCCCAGATGGGACCGTTAATGCCCTGCCAGATGGTCTTGTCATAGTCGCCCAGCGGCGTGAGCAGATTATAGCCCGCCACATCCGTCGGATCTTTACCGATGGCGGTCAGAGCCACAATAACGCGGGAATATTCCGTATACTTCTTTTCATGTAGAACTCCTTTGCAGGCTTTGACGTATTTCTCCACGGTGGCATAGTAATTCTGGTAATACTCATCCGGTACGCTGTAGCCACTGCGGGCAAGGCCCAGCACGGCCCACTCCCCGCCGATGCTCCCCACCTGCGGGGACTTCACCAGATTATAGACATATGCCGCCGTATCCGCCATGGCCGCGTCCACAGCGCTGTCGCTGACTGCGGCCGCCGGGATAATCAGACTGAACACGATGGCCAGCGCCATCAAGAAGCTTAATCCTTTTTGTTCTCTTTTCATCTTAACTGCCCCCGTTTATTTTTAACATGGCATTCTCTGTCTTATTTTCCCGGATATCCACAGCCCCGCAGCTTTGCGCCCCGAGCCAGTTCTCAAACCGAGAGGCAAAAACGATCCTGAACCTATTTTAATGAAAAAAGTCAAAAAAGTAAACATGTCCCGCTCGCACCGTGCATGTGCCGGCATGTACTCCGGCATATGCACGGTGCGGATGGTACGAAATCCGCGGGAAAAAGATTACCTATGAGACGCAACTATTTTTCCGCGCTTTCAGCCAAGCGCATAAGGATAGTCGCCGCCTGAGCGCGTGTTGCCGTGCCGTTGGGGACAAGAGCCGCTGCCGTGGTGCCGGAGATGAGTCCTTCCGCGTTGGCCCACTGCATGGCACCCATGGCATAGCCGCTGACGGATGATGCGTCCGTAAACGTGGAAATATCCGCGGTCTTGGCGGTATCGTACTTTCGGTAGGTGGCATAGCGGTACAGAATTACCGCCATCTGCTCACGGGTGACGGAGGCATTGGGATCAAAGGTCGTGTTGGACGTGCCCTTGACAATATTATTTTCCGTAGCCCAGACCACCGCATCGGTGTAAAACTCACCGTCTGCCACATCCGTAAAGATGCTCGTACCAGTAACAGCGGGCGTTCCCCCCATGCGGTAGAGCACAGTGGCCAGCATGGCGCGGGTCATGGGCACATCCGGAGAAAACGTGGTGTCGGACGTGCCTTCAAACAAGCCATTGTCATATGCGTACTTCACCGCGTCATAGTACCATGCCCCGGCCTTGATGTCCGTGAAGTTCATCGCCTTTCCGTTGGTGACAACAAAGATCGACAGGTGCGTGGTGGCAATTTTAACATATAGTCCGCCGTCTTTCTCGATACATTTTCCGGTCACTATCTCCCGGCTGCCGTCGGCGGATATGACCATTACATTATAGTCGGCACCCTTGGTATAATTACCATTCACGGGCAGATCAATATTGAGGGACTCCCCTTCAAATGTGGTGACGGCCTTACCGCCTACCGTGATGGTGATTTCTGCCGCCAATGCGTTTCTGGTATCCACGTCAGTCAGCTTCAGATCGGATACATTCTTCTCCATCATGGCCACGACAATGTCACTGCCGGAGGAAGCGAGCATGCTGAGCGTGTTGTTGGGAAGCGTCAGCGCGCCGTCAGGTGTGGAAATAATGATATCCGCCTTGGAATCCGTGCCGACGCCCTGGACGCCTTTGGCATTCAGCGTAACCTCGGAGGCCGTCACAGTCCTGTCCGTCTCAGCGGAAATTGTGATGCTGCCGGAGCCGGCCGTGTTTGCAGCGGCAACGGCTTCCGCAAGGTCGGACTTCCCGATTCTGGCAAAGACCGTAGCGCCGGAAACGGTAACGTCCGGCTTGAGAACCGTGGTATCCGTTTCTTTTTCCGTGGGAACTGTCGTACTGCCGCTGATTGAACCGGCGGAAGTGGTGGTCAGCTTGCTCAGCCGCGCCACCAGCTTGTTGTAATTGGTGACGTCGCCCACTGTAATGTAGTCCTGCTGCTCCTGAGAGAGTGCCTTATACGCGGTATCCGCGGCCTCGATTGCGCGCCTGGCCGCCTTAATCTGCGCGTCGGTGGCACGGTCGCTGTCAAGAAGCGCACTCAGCTTGCTTTTTACCGCGTCAATCTCAGAGAAGAACTTGATTTTGCTCTCTGCGGCGGTGAGTTTGGCCACCGTAACGCCAGTCTTGTCGCTCAGTGCATCGTAGGCCTTTCTCACCTGCACCACCGTATTCTGATAGGTCTTATAGTTGGAACGCGTAATTTTCCCAGCATCCGGCAGGGCGTCAATCTGCGCCTGCACGCCGTCCTTGCCGCTGCTGTATACCTTAACGGTATATTGGGTCCCCGTATAGCTGATTGCGTCCTCGCTCTGGTTGTTCATCGACGGCCAGGAATATTCGCCGCATCCTACATAGATCACATCACCGGATTTGACGGGGATGGTCTCCGTGCGCTTGTAAAGCGCGCCGTCGCTGTTATAGGTATTCAGGAAGGTCTTAACGAGATAATTTTTGTTCGTCGCCGTCGGCGTCACGAAAACATTGGCTTTGTTTCCGGAAGTAATCAGACAGTAGTTAAGCGTATCGCTGTCAAAATCAGGCGACAGGGTGCCCCCGTCAACTTTCAGCGCACTCAGGCCGGTGTCCGAATTGCCCCAGGTCCCGCCCACATCAGCGCCGAGGTCCTGAGTATAGACCACATCGATGACGTCGCCATTCTCCAACGCATCGTTCCCGGTGTTTTCTGCGCTGAATTCATTGAAGCCCGCGTTGACGAACCAGTCGTTCAGGGTACCCATCCAGCCGGAGCCGGGCTCACCGTCAAACTCACCCAATTTCTTCTCGCCGTCGTCATACTTGCCATTGCTGTTGGCGTCGATATAGATGCTGGCGAGATAGGTGATATCATAGCCGGTGCCGCCGGTGCCGGTCCACGAATAGCCCTTGGCCTTAAGCGCTTTAAGAACCGCGGTCATCATTGTATCTTCGGCGCACAGGTCGTACTGGCCGTCGATGATCTTGCCGGTAAAAGCTCCGTCGGAAAACGTGTTGTTCTCCACGGTGATGTAGACCTGACCCACCGTCTTTCCGTAATCCGGCAAATCCACTTCGGTACCAGCGTCGGTGGAGTTCTTTTTTACTGCGGCCATGGCTGCGAGAGCTGCCTGACGTTCCGTTTTGACCGCTTTTACGGAAACGGCAGCTTCTACAGCGGCAAGGCCGTCCGTTTTCGCCCTGGTCAGTACCGCCCAGTTCTCCACGCTGTAATCCGATTTTCTGTAACCCGCATAAGCGCTCTCGATCGCGGACCTGGCCGCGTCCTGCGCGGCGGAGATCTCGCCGGCCGTTCCCGCAGCGGGGCCCCATGTAACGGTAACCTTTACGTCGGAATAGGGCATCGTGAATTGCAGAAAAGATTCCGGAATCGAGAGTTTGATTGCCGCCTGGGTCTTGTCCTTGTAAGTACTGGTATCGAGAAACGGAAGCGTAATACTGGCCAAGCTGCTCTCATCCACACCGTCTACGTTAATATCCTTGATTTCGTAGGCGGTACCGTTAACGGTGTAGGTCATCCTGCCCTTTAATGTGGCAATGGTACTATTGCTGCTGATTGTGACGTTCTCGTCGGAGATGCTCCAGTTAACGCCGGTGGGCAAATCCTGATTCCGCACATGAAAATAAGCGGCGTAATCGGGATTAACACATACACTGACATTTGATGTATACGCGGGTGCGGCAATGACCGGCGTCAGCACGTAGCCTCGCTTACTGAAATTGTATGTCACCGTATGGAACGAATCAAGTGCCGCCAAGGACTGGCTCTCCTCCTCATAGATGTCGTCGCTTGCGGTGTGCGTTTCCAACCACTGGACCATATCGGTAAGCGCCCGGTCGTCTTCGTCAGAGCCGTCCTCGATGACGGTCTCCACGAACAGAGCGTAATCCCTTGCGTCGGGAAGGCCGTCCGTGTAGACCGTCTCGATCTCTTTATACTTCTGGATCTCCAGCGGCGTGAGCTGCTGGAGCTGATATTCCGTCATGCTGCCATAACGGCTGATCAGGTTTTCGATCTTGCCCTCGGCGCTTTTGTCGATCTTTGCCGTATCGTCTGGCAGCATGTTCAGCAGATTGTGAAAATAGTAAAGATTGTCCGTATTGGCCTCTACGGCAGCTTCCTGAATGGCCGTAATCGTTTTTTGCGCCGTCTGCTGCGCACGATACGCTTCCCCGGTGCTGGCGGCATTGTCAATGCCGGCGAGCGCGGTAGCTTCGGCCGCCTGGATGGACTGCCAGTCGGCACTGGTGAAGAAATTCCCGGAATACTTTTTTACAAGCGTGGTCAGCATATCTTTCAGTTCGTCCTTGACGGCATCGATATCCGCAGCCGCCGTCACATGAACAAAGACCGTGTTCCCCCGCAGGAACCGCGCTGGACGGCACGGTAATCGTCTCGTAACTCGGCAGGACGTCACGGTCGATTGCCTCCGTTCCGCTGGCGTTGGTGTAGGTGGGCGGCGCTTCCAGCGCGACCACCAGCGTATCGCCATCCCGCAGCTTGACATCCGCGGCCGTCGCCTGCACCGTCGCGTCCGGCGTATTCACATAGCTGATGCCGTTAAGATAATATTCAACAGCGGAGTAGAGTTTGTAGTCGGTGTCGGGTGATACATCGGCCGCGTCCAGCGCATCAGCAACGGTGGCTCCCGCGTTCAGTACCAGATCGCAGGTGTTCACCGCCATGGAAGTTTTCTCTTTCCGGACGGCATAGTTATCCACGGCGGAGAAATGGACGGTAATCGTGCTCCCGGCATTTACCAGCCCGTAACAGGCGGCACGCAGCTCGGCGAACGCCTGCTGCTGTGCCTTGACGACCCGGTCACCCATGCCGGTGAAGGATTTGCCGTCCTTAAGCACATCAAGAGCGGCGTCTCTGGTCTCGATAAAGGTTTTCCAGCTGTCCGCCGTGTAGCCCGGCTCCGCCAGATAATCGGTGTTATAAAGCGTATTGGCATAGAGGTCGATTCCGGCAAGCGCCGTTTCGGAGCGCGATACGCCCGCCTCGTCCGTGCGTGAGTCCAGTGCGGCGACAGCGTCGTCAATCGCGGCGGCCTGGTCGTCGACCTGCTGCGCAAGCGCCGTATCCGTGCTGGTATTCGCCGCAGTGGGAGTTCCGTCCTCGTCGAACAGGCTGTCCAGCAGCGAACGGCCGTCGGTCAGCGCCGCCTGGTATGGCGACCATGTGATCACACTGGTAGTGCTTTTGGTCACCACAAGACTATCCTCGCCGGTCCAGCCGTCCGGCCGTGGAATCGCTGTTCCGCTCAGCCAGACAAGATCCTGTGCGTTCTTCAGCGCTTCATACAGCTTCGTGGCGTTGATCTGCGCGGTGGGGATCAAATCGTCGATAGCGGTTGTGAGTACCGTGGTGGCGGCATCAACCTGTTTTTGTGAAACGGACGCATCATCATTGACTGTTTCGGCCGCCGTGAGAGCAGTCTGGAAATCAGCCCAGAAACCGTTTTCACTGGCGGCTTTCCCGTTGTAGCGGTCATTCTGGTGATAATACGTATCATCCTGCGTGGTGGGGGCGGCCGATATAGCCGTGGAAAGCGCTGTTTTATCTGAGTTTGGATGGCTTTCTCCAAGTTGAATCAGCAATCCAAACTCTCCAATAAAGTTATTAAGATCAGAAGAAAATTCAATATACAGGACCGTTTTTGCGGTATCTACAATATCCGTAATTGACTGATCATCCAAAACCAGCCGGTTTAAAAAGCCGGGATAAAATTTATCTGAGGTTTCATAATATCTGACTATATAATTTGATTGTTTTGATGTGGGCACCGTGACAGAATGATCTGCTGCTGATAAATCGGCGCTATATACATATGTCTCATCCGCAATGGCGACGACCGCGCTGTCGGCAGTGCTTAAAACAATGTCTGAATCAGTCGGAACGGTAACCTTATAAATGGGAAGCGTGATTGGATCGGCGTCTAGCGTATACCCTGAAATACCTGTCTTTTGCACATCGAAACTACGATTTCCAACCGTCACGCTTACAGGCGGCGTGCTTTCTTCTGCGAGCGTTTGAACCGGCATAGCGGATAAGCACAGGATAATCGAAAGAAAAAGTGAAACTGTTTTTTTCATATATATCGTTTGTCAAATCGTGAAAGGGGCTACCGTTTCTTATGGGTCGTCCCTTTCATAATTTAAGACTTTGTTACCTCCAAATAGGTGATATACGGGGATTCCGTCCCTGTCTGCGTAATAATCTGAACCATTTGACTTTCGCCGGAGTTGAGACCGCTATAGTCAAGGGTTGTGCCTGAAGTTACTGCCGCACCATTTACATAAATGTAATCGGCGGAACTCGTGAGCTTAATACTTGTATAATTTGTACTTGTAACCGCCATACTGCCATGAGATATCGTAACGCGTCCAGATTTAAGGGTAAGCGAATCGGTTGCTGTTCCGGTTCCCGTTCCCGTGCAGGCCGCGACGCCGAGCGCCTCGGTGGAAACTTCACCAAAGATGCCATTCATCTGCGCGGTACCGGTATAGATGCGGACATACTAGATGCTGCTCAGATACTTAGGCATACCGTCGGAGTCCACCGCCCAGGAGATGTCGATGGGGTCGCCGCCGCTGGTATTTGCAGCCTTGGTGTTGTAATCGCTGGAGCTGGAAAAGCTCTGATATGGATTGTACGCGGTGTTGCCGCCCAGCGTCTTATTGGGATGCACATCGCAGTAGCCGAAACCGAACCCCGCGGTATCGCTGGTGGAAATCGCACCCAGCTCTGTACCGGTCAGGGTCAGCGTACCGGTCACACCACTGCTGGTGGTCCTGCTGGCAAACGGCAGCGCGCTCACCTGATCCAGTGCGGTATTGCCGTAACGGCCGGAGAAATAGTTGGCATTCAGCGGGAACCAGGAATGGTTATGAAAACTGTTGGTGGTAATTGTGCCGGGGGTACCGTTGAGCGAATAGCTCACCGCCGCCAGCGTACCCAGGTTAGCCCCCGCCGCCGTGATGCCCGCGTCTTCTGTCACATTGGGGTTGGTGTAAGTAATGGTGGCGTTGTGGACCGTGTCGGAATCATAGTATTTGCTGCCCGCGATGTCATACCAGGTCGAACCGTCCTGGGAAACCTGAACACAGCCCGGCTCACAATTGCCCCAGAAGGCGTTGCCGTAGACGATAAAGTCGGCGCCGTAGGGGTTGGTGCTGGCGTTGGCAACGGGGTCTGTAAATTTGTAAACCACATAGCCGCCAAAAAAGCCGAGGGAAACGCCGGTGGTGGTATTGTTCTTCAGTGTGCCTGTGCTGTCATAAACGTCGCCCCAGCCGCCGGCGGTCACACCCTCGTTGGTAAACTGGCCCGGAGCGGGCAGATATGCAAATACATTGCTGCCGCTGGCGGAGGTACCGCCGTTGGGAGCGGCGCAATGAAATGTGACCGTACCGCCGCCGGCAGTCGTCACGGTGACGGTCGATGCGCTGCCGACAGGAAGCGTCACAAGGCCATAAGGCGTTGTGGCGGATTCCTGACCGGTCGTCTCATCATAAGCCCAACTGAACGAGCCGCCGTCAGAGACGGCGGGGCGTCCGTCCACCAGAGTGCGGCTGCTCATAATCATGGAAAAGCTGAACGGATAATATCCGTTGGAGGAATCGCACCGTACCGTATAATCTGTGCTGCTGTTTTTCTGTAGGTAAATCTTTTCCGTGGAATAATCTACGGAAACCGCGAGGCCATCGACCGCGTCCGTTGTAGTAAGCGGGTCTGTCGCCGCCATTGCGCTCCTTGGCAGCAGAACCATGATCATGGCCCATGCCATCAAGCCTGCGAGAAGACGGTTCCTTCTTTTCCCTTTTTTCATACAGAACATCCTTTCTACAATACCTCTTATTTGTTCCGACATGGCAATTCAGCCATACGGGTTTATACTCCTTATATTTTCCATACGCGCATCCGCGGAAACACCCTGGGGCGATCTCACCCCTCTCCCATCCATAAAAAAAACGCCAATTTCCACCAGGAAATCAGCGCACTTATTCTTCCAATTTTCCGCATACGGAGAAACCGCCCGCTGCTTTCTGGTCTGAGGGATCGTAAGTCTCCTGACTCACGCGCCGGGAGATGCTCTCTCCCACCTCCATATCCTACCTTCTCATAGAGAGTTCCCTACAATGGCGGACTTTCATCCAGGCGGTTTTCGCCGCTTCGGTACGTCGTCGCGTTCACAGTGCCGGTCGCATGGGTTTGATTACCCTTTCCTTTTTCATCGCCGCCTGACCAGGAGGTCGTTACGGACGGCGATTACATGCCTCAGTTGACCCAACTATTTAGTTGTCAGGAATGAACCCTCTGTAATAAAAAATACATCATATTACTGAAAATAGTGGAAATTATGGAATTTTATCCCTTTACGGCAATCATAGCACATATTTTTCGTTTGAAAAGGACTTTGTACCCAACTGTAGGATTCATGCTCCCAACTGTAGGTTAATGCCTGCGTTAACCCAAAACAGCTGAATAGCAGAATAGGCCCTCTTGCTTTTCAACGGAATAATCATAATGATATTTTTTCATGATAAGGCAAATATTTTCCATGCCAAAGCCATGAAAAACTGATTTTTCCGTCTTTTCTTCCCGAGCGGTACTTTCTTTCGGACAAGTATTGCGGACAGAAAGTGTAACATAAGCGCCTTCTTTCCACAGCTTTACCCAAATTTGCTTTTGCTTTTCGGCCTGCGCACAGGCGTGAATTGCGTTGTCCAGCAGATTTCCCAGCAGGGTCACCAGATCTGCGTCCTGCATGGGAAGCTCCGACAAGTCATTAACCTGAAACCGGATCGTAATTCCCTGCTTTTTCGCCAAGGCGTATTTTTGATTTAAGATCGCATCTGCCATCGGATGATTGGTGTTGATCAGATGACAGGATTCCAGCGTGCTTTGCCGCAGCTGACGCACATACTCCGCCGCTTTTTCTGCATTTCCCTCGTCCAGCAACGCATTGAGCACCTCCAATTGATTGTGGAATTCGTGTGTCACCTTCCTTTGCTGCCGATAAATGTCACGATAGACTTTCGCCTGCTTCCAATTGTTGTCTGCCGTACGCTGCAATGCCGCTTTCTCCTGATGTTCTATCCTGCTTTGTTCCAGCTGGTTGAGCACAATCAGCAGCAGCATGTTGAGCACCAGGAGCCCGCTGCAGAGCGCAATGACTCCTTTTGTTAACCACGCGCTGCGGATTGCGTAGTTTACCAGCATACTGATGCCGAAAATCGTGCAGGAGGGTATGAGCAGCAGAAAGACCCATACGCCGTGATCCCGCTGCCCCCACTGATTTTTGCGTTTTGTCCGCACATAGCATCCAAAGGAAACGGTAACTAAAAGAATTCTCGCGCACAGAGTGACAAGCAGATCGCTTCCTTGCTGCGATAACATAGCGTCCGCGTCCTGATGTGTCAGCACAACACACCCCGCCCATACCCCATAATCAGTCGCGCAGGCCATGGCCCAAAATCCAATGACAACCAGCAGCTTCTTCCTCCAGTTCCCGGAAAAGGCACCCCACACCATGCCATACCATATTAAGATTACGAGAAAAGCGCGCAGCATCCACGGCATACCGACCGCAAAAAGTGAAATACTTCCATAGAGTAAACCGCCCATAACGGTGGCACAGATCACCAACCGCTTCTCCGTACGCAAGACAAAAAATCCGCGCAGCACAAGCCAAGCACAGCAGAATCCCGTTACCACCCTTAAAATCTCAATGCCGATCATTTGAACTGCCCTTTCCAGTGTAAAAGCGCCTGTACCAACTGTGCGTAATTCTGTCTGCTGCAGGGAATCAGACGGCCATTATCCAAAACGGCTCTGTAGTTTTTTATTGCCATACAATGGTCCAGATTCACCAGATAACTTTTGTGGATCCTCAGAAAACCCGAATTGCTCAATTTATGCTCCAGGTCTGAGATTTTTTCATTGAAACGCAGAGCGGGATCGCCGTTAATCTGGACGGTTCGCTTGAAGCTTTCGAGATACCAGATCCGTGAGAGCAGCATCTGCCGCTTTCCCCCTGTGGCGTGCATCTCCAGGGCGGGTTCTCTGCTGCCAAGCGACTCGAGTGCGTCGTCCATGGCTTCGTTAAAGGTATTCTCCATATCATTTTTAAGCAGATACGCCGTTGCTTTCACCTGATATCCCTCGGTCGCGTAATCTAAAAACGCGGAAACAAAAATCAGAACTGTGTTGGCATTCTCGCTCCGTATTTTTTGTGCAGCCTTTATCCCGTTCATTTCCCGCATAACTACATCCAAAAAAATGATTTCAAATTCTTTCCATCTTGCGGCAAACATTTCATACGGCGAATGATATACATATACTTTTCCGGGAATCCCATGCCGTGCTAGATAGGTGTCAATATTTCGCCGTAAAAGAGCCGCGGATTCAGGCTGATCATCGCAGACCCCGATTTTAAGCATTTCTTATCACCGCCTTTCAACTTTCTTTTATAAAACTCGCAAGCCGCAAGAGGTAAATATAGGATTAATCCTGAAATTGAAACAGGCTTTGTGTTTTCCTTGTTTCAGCTTTTGCTTCCCCCATAAGAAAAAAGCGATAGCTTACAGCTACCGCTTTTGTTGGGTACGGAAATATACGGCACTGCGCGTTTGCGCATACCGTATTATAACTCCTTATGTAGGTCTTCTGACTTGCATGTTTAGACGCATCATGCGTCAACGCGCCTCCTTCACCTTCCCAGTCGAGCCATTACAGCAGCCAGTGACCTGCTTTCGCAGAAAAAGAATGCGCTCCATGTTTACAGCTACAGAATCAAGCACTGTCTCAAAATAAGACGGCGGCTTGAAACGTGTCCAGGTCTTCCACCTGATTCCCTTGTTCAGCCGAACAAGTATGCGTGTCCTTTCCCATGAGGTCGGGGTCGCGCATTTGCCACAAAAGCCGGAGCCATATGCAATTGTCGCCGCCGCGCGGCGGCTGCTTTAATTGACTTATATTATATAAAAAAACAAATCTGAAATCAAATTTCTTTTCCATCTTTTTTGTTTTTCCATTTTGTACCCAAACGGCTGCCTAATTACTTTCTTACAGACTTATTTTTAAGATAAATATGCCGACATATGATATATAATAGATAAAATTATCGAAAATTATTGAAATGATTGTAATAATTTGGTCTGAATGGAGTGTGTACCATGTTTCGGAAGGAAATAGAAAAGGGCGGCGTAAAAAAGACACGCAGAAAGAAACTTCTTACTAAAATGCTGTTATCCATAGGAAGCGCTGTTATTCTCGTATGCTGCATCACAATCGCAGTTATTCTCTCCAATGTGAAACATTCCGTTAATGATTTGAACCGCCAGAATTTAGCGGCTAACTCCCAGGCGGCCGCCTATCAGATCAGTAATTACTTTTCAAAATACGTTGAAATCGCGAAACAAATGGCAGCAAACTCGCAATTCGAAAATCTATTATTAAAGACCGCTCCCGGAACCAGAATTTCGGATATTGAAGGATTCAGCGAGGTTAACCGCACGCTGTTGAACGTGCAGAAAACAGATCCGGATAATATCTCTACCGCTTGGGTCGCCGATGTGGACTCCAGTCAATTTGCTCAATCAGATGGATATGTGTCTGATTCGAATTGGGTGATTACGAACCGGTCTTGGTTTCAGCAGTTGGCAAAAGAGCAGAAAACAGTTATTACGGAACCCTATGTGGATACGGTAACAAAAAAGACGATTGTGAGTGTGGTCGCCCCCGTATATCAAACAGAAACCCACACCTTATTGGGCGCGACATGCATTGACTTTTCTCTGGACAATCTGTATCAAATGATCAGCCAATATACGCTTGGGGAAACAGGCTTTTACATGCTTACCACTTCAGCCGGGCAGCTTATTTATCATCCGGATAAGGAATTGCAGGGCAAGAATATTTCAGAAGTCGACCTATCGCCCAGCATCATTAGTGCAATAACAAATAAGGAAGCCGGCCCTGTTACGTATACCGGCATGGGGCAGACCAACTATGGGTACGTTTCCACCATTGAGAATACGGGATGGGTCGTGGCCACAGGATTGCCGGAAAGCGAATTTAACAGTACGTATAACAGCCTGTTAAAAACCGTCTCGGTGATTGTTCTTATTGCACTTCTGGCCATGGCGTTGGTCATTGCCGCAGTTTCCAAGAGCATGGTAAATCCTCTGCAAAAACTTGAGCGGGTAGCCCGCAGGATCGCGGACGGAGATCTGGACATGGAGGTCGATGTCAAGTCGACCGATGAAATCGGACAGGTCGCAGTGGCTGTCTCCAGTACCGTCGACCGGCTGAAGGAATACAAAAACTATATTGCAGAAATCACATCCGTACTCGACCAGATCGCAGTCGGCAACCTGGTATTCGATCTTCACTGCGACTATGCCGGCGAGTTTTCCAAAATCAAAACCTCTTTGGAAAATATCCGGCATACCCTGAGCAATACGTTTTTCCAGATCGAAGCCGCTGCTGATCAGGTTGCAAGCGGTTCCGGCCAGGTCTCCACTGCTTCTCAGACTCTTGCGCAGGGTGCTACCGAGCAGGCGGGCACCATACAGGAATTGTCCACCGCAATGAATGAGATCGCCGAAAAGGTCAAAGTAACTGCCCAGAACGCATCGAATGCCAGCCAGTTGGCCCACACATCCTCCACCGAAGTGGAGGCGGGCAATCAGCATATGCAGCATATGACCTCCGCCATGCAGGACATCACTACATCCGCCAATGAAATCAATAAAATAATCAAAACAATTGAGGATATTGCCTTCCAGACCAATATTCTGGCGTTGAATGCTGCTGTGGAGGCCGCCCGGGCCGGGTCCGCCGGGAAGGGCTTCGCCGTGGTTGCCGATGAGGTCAGAAATCTGGCGAATAAGAGCACCGAAGCTGTGGAAAGTACCGCCGGATTAATTCAGAGTTCCATTCAGTCTGTGCAGAACGGAACAAAAATTGTCCAGGTGACCGCCCAGTCGCTTAACGCCATTATGGACAGCACGAAAAAGACAACGGAGCTGATTGAGGAGATTTCTGAGGCGTCTAATGACCAGGCGCACGCTATTGAGCGAATTACCCAGGGGGTTGACCGGATTACGTCTGTCGTGCAAACGAACTCCGCCACTTCTGAGGAGAGCGCTGCTTCAAGTGAGGAACTAAGCGCACAGGCGAAACAACTTAAAACTCTTGTTGGTAACTTTAAAATCAGTCATTCCGACACAAAAAAAGATTGGAATTTGTCTGAGCATGGAGGGCTAAATCAGTACACGCAGGAAGCGGTGAGCGATCAGCAGGAAGCATTGGAAGACAGTCAAAAAGTGGGAGCAGGAACCGCCTCTCATCCCATACCATAATTTAGGTACAAAAAATATGCCATCGGAATAGGATAGAACAGATTTCTTCTTGGAAGTGTTAGGATGGCAATTAAAATCTTTATCGATCAAGGCCATAACCCCACCGGCTACCATAATATTGGGGCATCCTGGTATGGTCTTTATGAACAAGACATTACCTATCAGGTGGGAATCTACCTCGCCGACATGCTAAATGCCGACCCACGGTTTGAAGCGCGCGTGTCCAGGCCCACGCCGTATACCGTACTTGGGACCAATAATACCACCAGCCTTGCGCAGCGGGTACAGATGGCCAATAAATGGCCGGCCAATTACTTTATCAGCATTCATGCCAACGCAAATGAAAATACGGCAATCAATGGTACGGAAGTTTACATTTACCGGCGCTACACCCAGGCCAACTGGCTGGCCGAACAGATCCTGGACGGAATCGTGGATACTGTAGGTACCAGAAACAACGGCGTACGCGTCAATTCATCCCTCTATGTATTAAAGTATACCAAAATGCCGGCAAATCTGGTAGAAATGGCGTACTTGTCCAATCCCGGGGACGCGGAAAAACTACGTGATGATCAGTATCAGTTTGCACAGGGAATTTTCACCGGAATTATGAGATATTTTGGCTTCTCATAATTTCTCTCCTCACCCCTGCCGTGCAGAAAGGGACCCGTGACTTTATCGTCACAGGCCCCTTTTTGTTTTCTGTCCACCCGGGAAACCCGGCCGTATCCGATTTCTGCTCTGCGCCTCCGCCCCCTTGACAGGCCAACGGTATCCCGCTAAGATGAAGGGACAGGACTTGTTTTCGCACGCTCTTTTTTATTTAGCAGGATCAAATCTGTTTTCGCGAGGTGTCCGCTATGTGTCAGGTTCCGCCCATGAAGATTATCGCCCGTATCCACAGCGACTTCCCCACAAAATTCGGTATTCCCCGTCAAAGCGGCCTGGTGGATGCCCTGAAGGCCACGGTGGTGTTTGAGCCGGAGTATCGCAATTCGGACGCACTGCGCGGTCTGGATGGCTTTTCCCATATATGGCTTATCTGGGAGTTCTCCAAGGCGGTGCGAGACACTTGGTCCCCCACGGTGCGGCCACCGCGGCTGGGCGGTAATACGCGCATGGGTGTATTTGCCACCCGCTCACCGTTCCGTCCCAATCCTATTGGGCTGTCTTCCGTCCGGCTGGAGGGCGTCATACAGCATCCGGAATTGGGCCCGGTCCTGTCTGTCGCCGGTGCCGACCTGATGGACGGGACCCCTATATTCGACATCAAGCCCTACCTCCCCTATGGCGACTGTCACCCGGGAGCCTCCGGCGGCTTTACCGATCAGGGCCGTGACAAACTACTGACCGTAGACATCCCCGCCCGTTGGCTGGATCTGATTCCCGCCGACCGGCGTCAGGCTCTGCTGGGTGTGCTTGCCCGCGATCCCCGGCCCCCCTATCAGAAGGACCCTAACCGGATTTATGGGCTTCCTTTTGCGGGCTTTGACGTCCGATTTTCTGTACAGGAGAACCGGCTCACGGTCTGCCAGGTCCGGGCGCTCTGACTCGTCTGAACCACAATCGAGAGGGCCGGCGTCCTCTGATACGGGACGCCGGCCCTTCTTCTTGAGGCCATTCAGTTTTGCTCCGCCACAACATGCTGGAATTTTTGGAGTAATGCACCGTAAAAGGCTGCCAGGACCTGCTGGAATAGTGTTCCAATCATCACCGGGAACATGGTTTCCGCTGGAAAATACGCCGCCGCAAGGACCGCGCCCGCGCTGATGTTCCGCATGCCGGAACCAAACGTCATGGAGATAATCGTTTCATCCTTCCGTCTCAGCAGCCTCCCCGCCAGCCAGCCAAGGGCATAGCCCAACATAGCGAGCAGAAGAATCACCATGGCTACTGCAAACAGCTGCACGGTCATATGCCTCATATACGGCGCCACCTTGGAGGAATTGGCACAGACCACAAAAATCAGGCACAGCTTGGAAAAGGGTGCCAGCTTCCGTGGTAGTTTCTCCTTTGTTTCATTGTGGGTCGCCTGATTTAAAATCATGGCCGCCAACGCGGGCAGCGCAATCATAAGAAGCAGCTCCATGATCATCTGTCTCACATTAATTTCTCCGTTTACACCCAGAAGCAGCTTCAGCGTCAGTGGAATGGTAAACGGCGTGATTAGCGTGTCCAGGACCACAATAGAAAGGGAAAGCGCACTGTCGCCGTGGTAAATGGAAACCCACATTATACCGGTGACCGCGCTGGGTACGATGAATTCCAGTACCATCCCGATAACCATGTTCAGGTGGGTGGAAAAGGCCAGACAGCCCACACCAAAGCTGGCAAGCGGCATTATCACATGCAAAATCAGAAGCGTGGTCAAAAAGGGCGCAGGATTGCGGAACATGTTCTTGATATCGCGAAACGTGGAGTTTAGGCCTCCCGTAAAGCTCATAAACGCGAACACATAGGGGACATACGGGACACCGCGCCCCGTAATGTCCGGAAACAGCACGCCCAACAGCAGACAGCATGGCGTAACAAGAGGTATCCACTTTTCCATAAACAGATTGAACTGCTCCAAAATACGCATGAAAAAAATCTCGCTTTCCGGCTGATACCGCTGGATTCAAAAAGCCCGCAGGTAATTGGCCTGCGGGCTTTCGTGGCTGTGTGATTTTATTAATACATGCCGCCGCCCATATCCGGGGCTGCCGGAGCGGGCGCGGGAGGCTCGGGCTTATCAGCCACGATGGATTCGGTGGTCAGCAGTACACCGGCCACAGAAGCGGCGTTCTCCAGCGCGGAGCGGGTCACCTTGGTGGGATCCACAATACCGGCGGTAATCATGTCGCAGTAAACTTCCTTATAGGCATCGAAGCCATAGCCAACCTTGCGGCTGTTCTTAATCTTCTCCAAGACCACGGAGCCGTCAATGCCGGCGTTGGCCGCAATCTGGCGGATCGGCTCAGACAGAGCGCTGGCAATAATGCGCACGCCGGTCTTCTCGTCGCCTTCCACCTTGGGCAGCAGCTTCTCCACGGCGGGGATAGCGTTTACATAGGCGGTGCCGCCTCCGGATACAATGCCTTCCTCAACGGCGGCACGGGTGGCGTTCAGTGCGTCTTCAATACGGAGCTTCTTTTCCTTCATTTCAGACTCGGTGGCAGCGCCCACACGGATAATGGCTACGCCGCCGGCCAGCTTGGCCAGACGCTCCTGCAGCTTCTCTTTGTCATAGTCGGAGGTAGTGGTCTCAATCTGGCTGCGGATCTGGGCCACGCGGGCCTTAATCGCAGCGGAGTCACCAGCGCCGTCCACAATAATGGTATTTTCCTTGGAAATTTTCGCCTGGTGGGCCTTGCCCAGCATATCCATGGTGGCTTCCTTCAGCTCGTAACCCATGTCAGAAGAGATTACCGTGCCGCCGGTTAGAACGGCCATGTCCTGCAGCATCTCCTTGCGGCGGTCACCGAAGCCGGGGGCCTTAACGCACACAGCGGTCAAAGTGCCGCGCAGCTTGTTGACAACCAGTGTGGAAAGTGCGTCACCCTCTACATCCTCGGCCACGATCAACAGCTTCTTGCCGGCCTGCAGAATCTGCTCCAGCAGAGGCAGCAGATCCTGAATGCTGGAGATCTTCTTATCGGTAATCAGAATAAGGGGATCGTCCAAGACGGCCTCCATCTTCTCGGTGTCGGTGACCATATAGGGGGCAATATAACCGCGGTCGAACTGCATACCCTCGACGACCTCGGAATAGGTCTCGGCGGTCTTGGACTCCTCCACCGTGATGACACCGTCGGAGGAAACCTTCTCCATGGCCTCGGCGATCAAGGCTCCGATGGTCTCGTCGCTGGAGGAAACCGTGCCCACACGGGCGATGTCGCTGGAGCCGTTAACCGGCTTGGAGTTGGCGCGGATGGCATCGATGGCGGCAGCGGTGGCCTTGGCGATACCCTTCTTCATAATCATGGGATTGGCACCAGCGGCCAGATTCTTAAGGCCCTCGCGGATGATGGCCTGCGCCAGCAGAGTGGCGGTGGTAGTGCCGTCGCCGGCCACGTCGTTGGTCTTGGTGGCAACTTCCTTCACCACCTGAGCACCCATGTTTTCAAAGGGGTCGGACAGCTCAATCTCTTTGGCGATGGTCACGCCGTCGTTCGTGATAAGGGGCGTACCGAACTTTTTATCCAACACCACGTTGCGGCCCTTGGGACCCATGGTAATCTTAACGGTATCGGCCAGCTGGTTGACGCCGCGCTCCAGGGCGCGACGGGCCTCCTCGCCGTAAATAATCTGTTTGGACATAACGTATTACCTCCATTTTTGAAGTGAGTTGCAGAATCTAAATTTCAGAGAGAACAAATTACGCGGAGATATTTTTACTCCACAACGGCCAAGATGTCATTCTGACGGACGATCGTGAATTCTTCGCCCTCTACCTTGACCTGGTTGCCGGAGTATTTGCTGGTAATGACCTTTTGTCCAACTTTGACGGTCATCTTGACTTCCTTACCGTCAACCAGGCCGCCGGGACCTACCGCGATGACTTCTGCCATTTCCGGCTTCTCCTTAGCTGCGCCGGTTAGAATCAGGCCGCTTTTTGTGGTTTCTTCTGCGGCTACCATCTTAATGATGACTCTGTCCGCAAGGGGTACGAGTTTCATAAATAG
Source organism: Intestinimonas sp. (assembly GCA_022653075.1). Lineage (GTDB taxonomy): Bacteria > Bacillota > Clostridia > Oscillospirales > Oscillospiraceae > Intestinimonas. Next base: position 89,043 of record JALCSB010000005.1, on the reverse strand, counting down.
TTCCTCCTTATATCTTGTTTGCGTATTAACATTGTCAATCGTGCTGGCACTCAAATTATCTGAGTGCTAACTTGTCTATTATAATAAACCGCTTTTTCAAATTTCGCAAGTCCTATTTTCCCTGAATTCGTTAATATTTTGTAAAATTTCATAGTTGTGCCCGGTTTATCTTTTTCGTCATTCTGTTTTCTTCTTTTTTCTCCTGCTATCTCGAAATTTTATATTTTTAATATAAAACCATCAAACACTTACTTTTGCTGCCGAGAAATAAAAGCCCGCCTTTTTGGCAGACACATGCCGGGAGAGCTTGTTTTTATGACTCGGTCAGTTCGGCTCACGCTTGATAGCCGGACCGCCGCGCTTCCCATACAAAAACAGATCGCACTTGAGCATACCGTTATATAGCTTACGCTTTTTCTCCGACGGACAGCCGAAGGTTCGCTCAAACTCGGTGTGGGAGGACAGCAGCGCCAAGCTCCAGCCGGCCGGCATCTTTCGCCACGCCTGGCCAAACCCGCGGTAAAGCTCCTCTGCCTCCCGCTTCTCCATGATCCGCTCTCCATAGGGCGGATTTGTGACAACGCGGCCATAGGGCGCATCCCGATGAAAGCTCAGGGCGTCCGCCGTTTCAAAGCGAACCAGATCCGCAACACCCGCCTTTTCCGCATTTTCCCGCGCGATTTCCACCGCCTGGGAGTCCAGATCGCCGCCCCAGATATCGTAATTCCCATCGTATTCCCGGTCCATGGCCTCCTCGGCGGCGTCCATCCACAACTGGGCGGGCACTTCCCTCCACTTCTGGGCCGAAAAAGAGCGGTCCAGCCCGGGGGCGCGGTTTTTGGCCAGGAGCGCGGCCTCAATAGCGATGGTGCCGGAGCCGCAGAACGGATCACAGAACGGGTCCTGCCCGTGATACCGGGAGAGCATCACCATAGCGGCGGCCAAGGTCTCCCGGAGAGGGGCGGCCACACCCACCGCGCGGTACCCGCGCTTGTGCAGGCCCACCCCGGAGGTATCCAGCATAAGGGTGGCGGTATCCTTCATCAGAGAAAACTGAACCTGATACATTGCACCGGTTTCGGGTAACGTAGTCAGCCCGTAGCACTCACCCAGACGGGAGGCAATGGCCTTCTTGATGATGGACTGGCAGGAAGGCAGCGCATGGAGGATGGAATTGAGCGTATACCCTTTTACGGGGAAAGTACCGTCCCGCGGGATAAACCGTTCCCAGGGCAGGGCGCGTGTCCCCTCGAACAGAGCATCAAAATTACCGGCATGGAACGTACCCAGCACCAGCAGCACCCGCTCGCCGGTGCGCAGATTCAAATTGGTGCGTGGAATATCAGCGGCGGACGCCGCGCAAAAGACCCGTCCATTTTCGGAGCGGACTTCTGAAAGCCCCATTCGTCTCAGTTCCCCGGCAGTCAGGCTCTCCAGCCCGAACAGCGTGGGAACGGCAAGCTGCAACTGCTCCATCGTGTTTCCCTTCTCCGTCTCATATTTCTTACCTTACCGCTTACTTAACATCTTACTTAGAAAACTGGGCGCTCCCGCGTAACGCGGGAGCGCCCAGGCGTCTCAGATCTCCATGATGACAGGCAGGATCATGGGATTGCGTTTCGTCTTTTTATAAAGGAAACCGGACAGGTCGTTTTTCACCTCGGCCTTAATGGCCGCCCAGTCCTTGGCATGTGTGCGGGAGCAGCGGTCCAGTGCCTCCAGAGTCACCCGGCGCAATTCTTCAATCAGCTCCTCGGACTCCTTGACATAGACAAAGCCACGGGTGATAATATCCGGCCCGGAAATCAGTGAGCCGTCCTCGTTCGACATGGACAGCACAACCACAATCATACCGTCCTGTGCCAAATGCCTGCGGTCCCGCAGGACCACGGCGCCCACATCCCCCACACCGTAACCGTCCACAAACACACGGCCGGCGGGTACGGTACCGTTGAGCCGAATGCTGCCGGGCGTCAGTTCGATTACCCGGCCGATATCGCTGATGATAATATTGCGGGGATCCATCCCCATATCCCGGGCCAGCTTGGCGTGGGTTTTAAGATGGCGCTGCTCACCATGGACCGGGATAAAGAATTTGGGATTTACCAAGGCGTGAATGATCTTCAGCTCCTCCTGACAGGCGTGTCCGGAGACGTGAAGGGCACCCAACCGCTCGTTGACCACCTCAGCATCCTTGCGGCAGAGCTCGTTAATTACGTTCCCCACCGCGTTTTCATTGCCGGGGATGGCGGAGGCGGAAATGATAACCCGGTCGCCTGCCTGAATCTCCACCTGCCTATGGGTGGAAAAAGCCATTCGCGTGAGAGCGGACATGGTCTCGCCCTGACTGCCGGTGGTAATGATGCAGACCTTGTTCTTGGGCAGGCTTTTGATGTGGCTTACGTCTACGATAACCCCTTCCGGTACGTCCATATAACCCAGTTCGGTGGAGACCCGGAGGGCATTCTCCATGCTGCGGCCGGTGACGGCCACCTTGCGCCCATAGCGCGCCGCCACGTTGATCACCTGCTGAATGCGGTCAACATTGGAAGCAAAAGTGGTGACGATGATGCGCTGCTCGCAGCCGTTAAACAGGGCGTCGAAGCTGGCACCCACGCTGCGCTCGCTTCGGGCAAAACCGGGACGCTCCACGTTGGTGGAATCGCACAGCAGCGCCAGCACACCCTCCTTACCCAACTGGCCTAGACGGCCCAAATCCATCATACCACCCTGAATAGGCGTGGGATCGATCTTGAAGTCGCCGGTATGGACGCACACGCCCACAGGACACCGGATGGCAAAGCACACCGCATCCGCAATGGAATGGTTGGCGTGGATAAACTCCACTGAGAACTTGCCCGCCCGGATGGTCTGCCCCGCTTTTACGGTGACCAGCTTGGTCTTGTCCAATAAACGGTGCTCCTCCAGCTTCAGTTTCACCAGTCCAGCCGTCATGCCGGTGGCGTAGATGGGGGCGTTCACGTTCCGGAGCAGATAGGGAATAGACCCGATATGGTCCTCGTGACCATGGGTCAGAAAGATCCCCCGTACCTTGTCCCGGTTTTGGATCAAATACGAGAAATCGGGGATCACCACATCAATGCCGTACATGTCATCGTCCGGAAAGCCCATGCCTGCGTCTACCACGATAATATCGCCGCCGAACTCGTAAACGGTCATGTTTTTCCCGATCTCGTTGAGGCCGCCGAGAGAAATAATCTTCAGTTTTTCTGCCATAAAATGCTCTTACACTCCTTTTTCATTTTTCAATTTTCAATTTTTTGATGCTCAGAACATAGAAGCGTACAGCAAACAGACGACTCGTCCTCCCGCTCTTTCTGGCCCTGCCTCGCCGGAAAAAGGAGGGAAGCGTTCGTCCCTGTGTACCCGCTGTTCTGTTTTGCCTTATCTATCAAAGGTGCTTACGCACATAAAGCCATAAAAAGTATGCAGAATGAAAGCATGTTGTAGTAAGTATACCACAGTTTCCCGGGGTTGTATACCAGAATTTTTTCTTTTCCCGCCGCCGTCCGCCTTCCATTTCTTGCAAAACAGCCCTGTTTTGTGGTATGCTGGGCAAAATCGACCCAGGAGGGATGAAAATGGACAAATTTCGGCCCGGGCGTTACCGGCACTTTAAAGGAAACGAATACCGGCTGCTCTGCACCGCCACCCATTCGGAAACAGGTGAGGCCATGGTGGTCTACCAGGCACTGTACGGCGCGGGCGGAACGTGGGTACGCCCCGCCTCCATGTGGAACGAATATGTGGAGCGGGACGGCTATTCCGGCCCGCGATTTGTATACGTTGGGGAGTGACACGCATGAACATTCAGATTTTTGGAAAGTCCAAATGTTTTGATACCAAAAAAGCAGAGCGCTATTTTAAGGAGCGCCGCATTCGGTATCAGTCCGTGGACCTGCTGAAATATGGCATGAGCCGGGGGGAATTGGCCAGCGTGGTCCGCGCGGTGGGGCTTGCAGCTCTGGTGAATGAAAAGGATCCTGATGCGGCACTGCTTACTTACCTGGCTTACGAAAACGACAAGCTGGAAAAGCTTTTGGAACATCCTCAGCTTATAAAAACTCCGGTCGTGCGAAACGGCAGGCAAGCCACTGTGGGCTATTGCCCGGATCTATGGAAAAACTGGGAATAACATAAGGGCAGGCAGTTTTCCAGCCGCCGTTCTACCGCGAATAGGCCGCCGCAACCTCAGCCAGCTGCCGCCGATAATCGTTTACTGCCCAGTCCGGGCCGGTGACCGTTATATCCGCGCCCAGTCCAAACAGCCAGCCCCAGAACTGGGCGCTCACCACCGCGTCGACCATAACCGTAAAAAAGGCGTCTCCGTCCGGGACCAGAATGCTGTCCTGGCCAAAGCGGTCCAGAATTACACCGGCCAGCGTGTTTTTGCAGCGCAGACGCAGATTTCCCTCCCGCCCTGAAAACATGTTAAAATGCTTGGCTGTGTACGCCGCCACATCGAAGCGTCCTCTTTCCTCCGGGCAGGCCTCCGGCAGCTTGCAGATGTTCATGTCCACCATTTTGTCCACTCGATAGTGGCGTACCTCCCTCCGGTACAGGTCCCAGCCCACCAGATAATAATTTTCATTGTCCCAAATCAGGCCATATGGGATCACGGCATACCGTCTGCCGTTCCGGCGGAAAACCCGCTTTTTTTTAACATTATACTCAAAATAGTGAAACGTCACGCCCACACCCTGTCCCAGCGCGGCGTGGAGCTTGTCGATGCTGTAATAAACACTTCCGTTCATGGTCTTGGCTCTCCGGTCCACATAAACCTGGCGCTGAAGCTGCCAGGCCTGCGGGGCACTGGTCAGTCCTTCCAGTTTTTTGATAAGCAGATCGCTTTTCCGCCGCGTGATAAATTTGCAGGACTGCACCGCATCCACCAGCAATTTCAGCTCCGGCAACTCAAAGTGACGTTCGCCCACAAACCACCCCGGCGACCTTCCCTTTCGGTTTTGCACATCCATGCCGCACATTTGAAGGGTTTTCAGGTCGTCATAAACGCTTTTGCGCTCGGCCTCCATGCCCGCTGCCTCCAGCGCGTTAATCAGTTGCTGTATGGTTAGCGCATGCTCTTCATCGGTCTGTTCCAGCAGGATTTCACGGAGAAAAAGCAGCTTCCGCTTCTGGTTTGCCCGTTTTGCCATATCAGATTCACTTCTCTTTCTTTCCATAATCCCGAATTTCTTGTCTGATAACGCGAGCTTTTACGCAGTATACCATATTTTTCTTTTCTATCCAAGAGATTCTTTTTCCTGTTTTGCATACTCTTTTTCCGTCAATTGCAATTGCCAAAGAAAAAGGCGCCATAATATTATCCGTCTTTTCCCCTGCTTTTTTATAATTTTGGTTTGCGTTATACTTTACAAATGAGTTGCCCCATGCTAAAATTTAATTTATTAAAATTTCGATGCTTTGGAAATTCTTAACTTGAATTTCAGCCGCACATAAGTTTCATTTTTGGAGGTATCCATATGGTTATCCGGGAGATTCAGACAGGGCTTATCTCTCTGCCTCTCCGCCACCCTTTCAAAACCGCGCTGCGCACCGTAACGGCGGTGAATGACGTGGTGGTCCGCGTAATTACGGACGACGGACAGGAAGGCTACGGTGAAGCCCCCCCCACCGCCGTCATTACCGGGGACACCATTGGTTCCATCACCTGCGCGGTCCGTGATTTTATCCGCCCCGCCCTGCTGGGCATGGAGATTGAGAATCTGGACGGCATCATGACCCGGCTCTCCGCCTGTATGGTAAAAAACACCGCCGCCAAGGCCGCCGTGGACATGGCCATCTACGACCTGTATGGCAAGCGTTGGGGCGCGCCCCTGTATCAGTTGCTGGGCGGCGCCCGGTGCCAGTTCAAGACCGATCTTACCATTTCCGTAAATTCCGCGGATGAAATGGTTTCCGACAGCCTGGAGGCCGTAAGCCGTGGCTATGATATTTTGAAGATCAAAGTGGGAAAGGACGCAGCGGCGGATCTCGCGCGCATCGCCGCCATCCGCGAAGCCGTGGGACCAAAAACGGTCCTCCGTGTGGACGCAAACCAAGGCTGGACCCCCAAGCAGGCGGTGTCCATCATCTCCACCTTAGAGGACCGGGGGCTGAATATCGAGCTGGTGGAGCAACCGGTCCGCGCTCACGATTTGGACGGTATGCGCTATGTCACTCAGCGGGTGCGGACTCCCATTCTGGCCGATGAGTCAGTCTTTTCCGCCGGGGATGCGCTGGACCTGCTCTCCACCGGTGGGGCGGATCTCATCAATATCAAGCTAATGAAAACAGGCGGCCTTTGGCAAGCGCTCAAAATCTGCGATATAGCGGAGCTTTACGGTGCCCACTGCATGGTCGGCTGCATGCTGGAATCCCGTCTGTCCGTGGCGGCCGCCGCACATCTGGCCGCCGGCCGTGGCGTCGTCACCCTTGCAGATCTGGACGGCCCTTCTCTATGTGCGCAGGACCCATACCGCGGTGGTCCGGCCTTTCAGGAATCCATCATCGCCATGACCGATGATCCCGGTATCGGCGTGACCGGTGTTCCCTGTACTGTCTGGCAATAACCGTCTCTGTCCCGTATAATCGCCGTATATAGGCTATTATAGTGTGCAATGGGGCACACACAGTAAACCAAATTAAATAATTTAAGAAGGAAAGAAGGAGATCGCATGAAACGAACCAAGAAACTGGTCGCTTTTGCTCTCGCGGCTGCCCTATCTCTGGGACTTACCGCCTGTGGCGGCAATGACGCCGCCGGTTCCGACAGTAAAGGCGGCGACAGCAGCGACGGTGTAGTCTACCGCGAGCTGTATGAAAACGAAATGACCTCTCTAAACTATCTGGTGGTATCTACCCAAAATGAATTCAAAGCCTCCGGCAACTTTGTGGACACCCTTATCAGCTACGATCAGTACGGTCAGCCCTACGGCTCGCTGGCCACCAGCTGGACAACCAGCCCCGACGGCCTCACCTGGACCTTTACGCTCCGCGACGGCGTAAAGTGGTACACTTGGGACGGCAAGGAGTACGCCGATGTAAAGGCGCAGGACTTCGTGGACGCTCTGGAGTACCTGCTTACCCCTTCCAATGGCTCCAAGACCTCGGATCTTGTGACCAGCGTTATCAAGAATGCCCAGGCTTTTTATTCCGGCCAGATCTCCGACTTCTCTCAGGTCGGTGTAAAGGCGCTGGACGACAAGACCGTACAGTATACGCTGGAAGCCCCCACCCCCTACTTCCTGTCCATGCTGTCGTATGTGTGCTTTATGCCCGCCAACGGCGACTTTTTGGCAGAGTGCGGCAGTAAGTTCGGCACCAGCAAGGATACGCTGCTCTACTGCGGCGCCTACCGCTGCCAGGAATTCAACCCACAGGAGAATCAGGTCTGGGTGAAAAATGAGAACTACTGGAACGCCAGCCATGTCTACATTGACCAGATCGAACGCACTTACAACGCTGAGGCTTCCAAAATCGCCCCCCAGATGTATCTGGACGGTACCATCGACCAGGCTAAGGTTCCGTCGGACTTGTTGAGCGATGATAGCTATAAAGATATTGTCCGCCCCACCCGCCTGTCCGCCTATACTTATTGGTGGCTGTTCAATTTTGATCCTCACTTTGACGATACTTATGAGCCGGCCAACTGGAAACTGGCCGTCAACAACCTGAACTTCCGTCTGTCCGTCGCCCGCGGCATCGACCGTATAAAGGCGGAATCCGCTTACGGCTCCAGCAATCCTGAGGCAAATCTGATCCGCACCGTTACACCGGAAGGTTTTGTCAATGTGAACGGCACCGATTACACACAGTTGGGCGATTTGGCCGCGGTGTCCAACACCGACCCGTTTAACACGGACGAGGCGCTTTCCTATAAGCAGAAGGCCATCGAGGAACTGACCGCCGAGGGCGTCACTTTCCCGGTCAAGATCCTCATGCCCTACAACCCCACCATTCCCTATGAAGGCGAGTGCTGCCAGATTGTTCAGCAGCAGCTGGAAGGCCTGCTTGGCTCTGACTATATCGATATCACCGTAGAGGCCGGCCCTTCCACCAACTACCTGTCCGAAATCCGCCGTTCCGGCAAGTATGGGCTGATGCTGTGCAATTGGGGTCCTGACTACGCCGACCCCGAAACCTATTCCGACCCCTGGAGCCTGGGGTACACTTACAACTGGCCTGAGCTGTGCACCGATCCCGCCACCTTAACCGGCAAAACCTATACGGATGCGGATATGGAGGCCGGTGTGTTCGACGACGAGAAGTTCATCGGAACCCCCGAAACCGTCTACATTAATATGGTGCAGAAGGCCAAAGACGAAAAACTGGATATTGAAACGCGTTATACCCTGTTTGCCGACGCCGAGGCCTACCTTGTCAACGAGGCGTTCGCAATCCCGTTCCATCGTCAGATGGAGGATGGTTATGTAGTTTCCAAACTCTCCGTCTTTGATGGATGTTATTCTCCTTTCGGTGTATCCAATTATAAATACGAGGGCCTGCATCTGCTGGATCAGCCCATCACCACGGACGAATTCTATCAGCAGGAGCAGCAGTGGGAGAAAGACCGTCAGTCCGCCCTTACGTCCGCCGCGGCCTCAGCCTCCCCGGAAACCTCGGCAGCGGCAACCGCCTCTCCCGCCGCATCAAAGTAAGCAATCTGCTTTCATCTGATTCTGTTCAAAGGCGAATGGTTCTCCCTGTCTCTGAAGCAGACGGGGAGAACCATCCCGTTTTTTCCTGACAGGGTCTTTTGATGCTTTGAAACGTGGGTATGCGGCATACTCACGTTTCAGCGCATTACCGGGCCGCCGGTTTTATTCTCTCACCGAAAGGAGAGTTTCCATGGCTAAATATATTATAAAGCGCCTTGGATCTGCGGTTATTTCTTTATTTATTATTACTGCCTGTATTTTTTTGCTGCTGCGCCTGATGCCGATTGAGGGATATCTGGGTGCCGGTTATGAAAAAATGAGCCCGGAAGTGGTGCAAAATCAGTTGCGCAGTCTGGGATTGCTGGACCCGGTGTGGGTACAGTTAAAAAATTTTTATGTAAATCTTTTTCACGGTAATCTGGGTATCTCCTGGATTTACCGTCCCAACGTTCCCATCACGGACATTCTCGCTGCCAAAATTCCCATCTCCATCAGCATGGGCGCAGCCGCCATGGCGCTGGCTCTGGTTGTCGGCCTGCCTCTGGGCGTCGTAATGAGCCGCTTTAAGGGTGGTCTGCCGGACAAATTGGGTACCAGCTTTATCGTCCTTCTGAACGCTGTGCCGGTGGTGGTGTTTTACCTCATCATTCAGCTTTATGGTTCCAAGATTTTTGGTGTCCCCATGCTGTTCAGCAAAACAGATTGGCGCACTTGGATTCTTCCCACCGTCTGTCTCTCCATCGGCAGTATTGCCAACTATGCCATGTGGATGCGGCGGTATATGGTGGACGAGCTCAACTCCGACTACGTCCGCCTTGCCATGGCCAAGGGCGTGTCCCGGCGGAACATCATGTACCATCATGTGTTCCGCAATGCTTTCGTTCCCATGATTCAACTGCTCCCCGCCTCTCTGCTCATGACCATCATGGGTTCCATCTATGTGGAGTCCCTGTTCTCCGTACCCGGCATGGGTGGCCTGCTGGTGGATGTCATCAAGCGTCAGGACAACACCATGGTGCAAGCGCTGGTTCTCATTTTTGCCACCATGGGTATTCTGGGTCTGCTACTGGGCGACCTGCTGATGGCGTTGGCTGATCCCCGGATTAAGCTGACCAGAGGGGAGGATGGTCGCTGATATGGGTCTGTTTGGAAAGTCAAAAGTGCAAAAATTGGGGGACAGTCTGACCGAGCGTCTGAAAGGAAATCTGGATGGAGCTGCAATGACTCAGGCGGAGTTGGACGCTCTGGACCCTTCTCTTTTTGCCCTGGCCGAATATGACGCCGCTGCCGCGGAGCGAAGCGGCTACTCCAATTACTCCTACTGGAAGTCCACCTGCCGCGTGTTCTGGAAAAATAGAGCGGCCCGTTTTCTCCTGTTTTTATTGGCGGCACTGCTCATTTTTACCTTTATTCAGCCCTATCTCCCCAATCAGAAAGATGACATCACCATTTACTATGATCAGTCCACCGATCTTCCGCTTAAGAACAAGCTTCCCGGCGAGGAACCCGGCTTTTTTCTGGGTACCAACAGCATCGGCCAGGACCTGTGGGCCCGGATCTGGTCGGGTACCCGCACATCTTTGTTCATCGGATTCGTGGTGGCGCTGTCTCAGTGCATCATCGGCGTCGGCATCGGTGTTCTCTGGGGCTATGTACGAAAAGTGGATAAGTTTTTTACTGAGTTATATAACATCATTAACAATGTTCCCCGCACCATTATTCTGATATTAATTTCCTATATTCTTCGGCCCTCTCTGTCCACCATTATTATCGCCATGTGCTTTGTGGGATGGGTACCGATGTCGCTTCTGATCCGCAACCAGATTGTTATCATCCGCGACCGGGATTATAATCTTGCCTCCCGCTGTTTAGGCAGCAGCAGTCTGCGCATCATGGTCAAAAATCTGTTGCCCTACCTGGTTTCCATTATTATGCTCCAGATGGCACTGGCCGTACCCGCTGCCATTACCGACGAGGTATTTCTCACCTATATCGGCCTCGGCTTACCACTGGATATGCCATCCCTAGGGACTCTGATTATCGCCGGACGCGCCATTATTACGTCGGCCAAGCTCCAGTACCAGCTGCTGTTTCCCTGCCTGTCCCTGTCCCTTGTGACGGTCTGCTTTTATGTCATCGGCAACGCCTTTGCCGATGCGGCGGACCCCAAGAACCATGTAAACTGAGGGGGGCGAAAGATGGAAAACAACATGATCCTGTCCGTCCATAATCTGGACGTGAAATTTTCTCTCCGCGGCCGCACGCTTCACGCCATCCGCGGCGTCTCACTGGACATCTATCAGGGCGAAAGCTTGGCCATTGTGGGCGAATCCGGCTCTGGTAAGAGTGTATTCGTCAAATCCTTTATGGGGCTTCTGGATCAAAACGGCTACATCGACAGCGGCAGTATCCTCTATAACAATAAAAATCTGGCCAAATTCAAGACGGAAAGGGAATGGCTTACCATTCGCGGACGTGAGATCGCCATGGTTATGCAGGACCCCATGACCTCCCTTAATCCTCTCAAGCCCATCGGCAAACAGATCGAGGAGGCCATCCTGCTGCACCAGGGCATAAAGGGCGCGGCAGCGCACGCCGCCGCTATAGATATTCTGGCGGACGTAGGTATTGATAACCCGGAGCACCGCTTTAAGCAGTACCCGCATGAGTTTTCCGGCGGCATGAGGCAGCGTGTGGTCATTGCTATCGCCGTGGCCTGCAAACCCAAGGTCCTGATCTGCGACGAGCCCACCACCGCGCTGGACGTGACCATTCAGGCTCAAATTTTAGATCTCATAAAAAAGCTGCAGAAGAAGTATAATCTGACTACCATCTATATCACCCACGATCTTGGTGTAGTGGCCAACGTGGCCGATCGTATCGCGGTGATGTACGCGGGTGATCTCGTTGAGGTTGGCTCCTGCGAAGAGGTTTTCTATGACCCGCGGCACCCCTATACCTGGGCACTGCTGTCCTCTCTGCCCCAGTTGGGCGTTAAAGGGGAACCTCTGTACTCCATTCATGGTACGCCGCCCAATTTATTCCATGAGGTAAAGGGGGACGCGTTCGCGGCCCGGAACCCCCAGGCGCTCAAAATCGACTTTGAGATCCGTCCGCCTTACTTTCAGGTATCCCCGACGCATAAGGCGCGCACTTGGCTTTTGGACCCCCGTGCGCCCAAGGTGGAGCCGCCAGAGCATATCCGCGTTCTGCGGGAACAGGGGGGGAAGTATCGTGCCCAATAAGCGCAAGAAACTACTGGAGGTCCAGAATCTGAGCGTGACCTTCGGGACTGGCCGGCATCCCTTTCAGGCTGTAAACGGCGTATCCTTTGACATCCATCAGGGCGAGACGTTCGGCCTGGTGGGGGAGTCCGGCTCCGGAAAGACTACCATCGGCCGCTCTATCATCCGGATCAATCCCATCTCCGGCGGCCAGATTCTTTTCGACGGCCAACGCATCAGCGGCAAGATCAGCAAAGAACTGGACCGGCAGATCACCCGCCGGATTCAGATGATTTTTCAGGATCCAATGGCCTCTCTGAACGAACGGGCTAAAGTAGATTATATTGTCTCCGAAGGACTTTTTTCCGGTACGGAGAAGCTCTCCGAACAGGTGCGCAAGGAAAAAGTGGCCCAGGCACTCAGCGATGTGGGCCTGCTGCCCGAGTTCGCCAGCCGGTTTCCCCATGAGTTCTCCGGTGGCCAACGGCAGCGGATCGGCATTGCCCGCGCCTTGATTATGGAGCCGGAATTTATTATCGCCGATGAACCCATTTCCGCTCTGGATGTCTCGATTCGCGCCCAGGTTTTGAACTTGCTGTCCGATCTTCAAAAGGAGCGCGGCCTTACTTATCTTTTCATCGCCCACGACCTGTCGGTGGTCCGTTTTATCTCCGACCGCATCGCCGTCATTTATAAGGGCCAGCTGATGGAGCTTGCGGAAAGCGAACAGCTTTTCGCGCACCCCCTCCATCCCTACACTCAGGCACTCCTCTCCGCCATTCCCATGCCAGACCCTATCGCGGAGAAATCCAAGGTGCTGAAGGTTTACAATCCCTCCTGCCATGATTACTCCACGGACAGCCCGGTATGGGCTGAACTGGAGCCGGGCCACTTCGTCCGGGGCAATCAGCGGGAGCTGGATGAATACAGAAAGCAATTATCTGTTTAAATTCAACTTTTTGTTATTGAAATCTGGACTTTCCCCGGGCGCTGCTTTGCCGTCCGGGGAATTTTCCCGTCTGATTTAAAACCGGAGGTGTTTCCTTATGCTTTCACCCAATCCCCTCTATCCCGGTGCCAGAGTCGCACTGCTCTGTGCGTCATCCGCCATACCGGAAGGCCGTCTGGAACCTGCGGTGGCCGCGATCCGCGCATTGGGACTGGAACCGGTGGTCTTCCCCTCCTGCACCGCTTTGCACGGCTATTTTGCCGGCGACGACATCCTGCGGGCCGGTGACCTGAACCGGGCCTTTACCGATCCTTCCATCGCAGGTATTCTCTGTGCCCGGGGCGGATACGGCGCCCACCGCCTGCTTCCGTTGCTCAACCTGCCGGAAATCGCAGCCCACCCCAAGTTTTTCTCTGGTTACAGCGATGTAACCGCCCTGCACACCGTCTTTAATCAGGACTGTGGGTTTGTTACCTACCATACCGTTATGCCCGCCACAGAGTATTACGAGCCGGTGGATGACTACACCATGAGCTACCTGCGCCGGGCGCTGTTCGGTGCGCTTACCGGTCCGCTGAAAAATCCCGCCGGCCAGCCCCTTCAGACTCTGGTGGGCGGACGTGTGACCGCCCACCTCTGCGGCGGTAATCTATCCCTGCTGGCAGCCTCCCTGGGTACGCCCTGGGAGATCGACACCTGCGGAAAACTCCTCTTTTTGGAGGACATCGGAGAGGATACCTACCGCATCGATGGGATGCTGACTCAGCTGCGCAACGCTGGAAAGTTTCGGGACTGTGCCGGCGTGCTTCTGGGCGCCTGGACTGATTGTCCGCCGGAAAATCCGGACCGGGCGCTGCTGCTGCCGGATATTTTTGCCGAGCTGATCGTCCCCGCGGGAAAACCCACTCTGGCCGGTCTGGCCTGCGGGCATACTCTTCCCACGCTGTCCCTGCCGCTGGGCGGAGTTGTATCCATGGACGCGGACGCACAGACTTTGGAGGTATTAACATGATGACATTCTCGGAACTGGACCGCTGGCTGGCCCGTGAGATTGGGAGCTTTCCCGCTAAGGTCTCCCTGTTAATGACCGACCTGGACAGCGGCAAGGTCTGCCACGCCTTGAACCCGGACTGTCAGGTGGTCTCCGCTTCCACCATCAAAGTACCCATCCTGCTGGCCGCACTGGAGCAGGTCCGGCTGGGAAACCTGCTGCTCACGCAGAAAATCCCGGTGCCAAGCTCTGAAATTCTGGACGATACGCAGGTCTTTGAGCTGGGTATCCCGGATTATTCTCTGTGGGAGCTTTTGTATTGGATGATTGTAGAGAGCGACAACACCGCCACCAACCGGATCATTGACACCCTGGGCTACGACTGCATCAATACATACATTAACGGCGTGCTGGGCCTTGCACAGACCTCCTGCCAGCGAAAAATGCTGGATTGGGCCGCCATTCGCGCAGGCCGAAATAACTATACCTCCGCCGCTGATCAGGGCCGGATCTATCAGCTGCTGTACCGGAAAGAGATCCTGACGCCCGGGCTGGTGGAGACCGCCATGGATATGCTCCGCCGCCAACGCTCCATGGACAGCTTTTTACGCTACATCCCGGATGCCATTACCGTGGCCCACAAAACAGGCGGTCTGGATTATCTGAATCATGATGCAGGAATATTTTTTCTGCCGACCCGCCACTTCTATCTGGGTATCTTCACCTGGGATGGGCCTTCTCCGGAGGGAGATTTCCGGCAGAAGCGCCTGATCGGCAGACTCACCCGGGCTATCTACAACTGTTACCGCTAAAGAAACGGAGGAGAGGTTTCTATGAACGCAATTGTCAATTCCACCACCTGTCCGCTGATGCGGCACCCGTCCATGGAGTGTGAAATGGTGGATGAAGCCCTGTTTGGCTGGCCCGTCACCATTCTGGAAAACAGCCGAGACGGCTGGTGCCTGGTACGCACCCATTATCGCTACACCGGTTATGCCCCCGCCTCCTGTCTGCTGCCGGGCAATTCCAATGCCGCCCGCTGGGCCGACCTGACCCGTCAGGTCGTACGAAAGGGCGTATGCACCGTACTGGCGGCCCCTTTTGTCCAGTCCTGGCCCATGGCCACCCTCACCCGCGGCGCGCTGGTAGCCTCCCGGGGCGAGCCGGATGAAAAGGGCTGGGTAAAGGTCTCCCTGCCGGACGGCCGGGAGGGCTATACCAAAATCAGCTTCCTCGGCAAATACTACGAAAAGCCGGCCTTTGACTCAGAGCAGGCGTTGCGCGCCGCTCTGGCTTCCACCGCTGCGGAGTATCTCGGCACGCATTACCGCTGGGGTGGAAAATCGCCGCTGGGCATCGACTGCTCCGGCCTGGCCTTTATGGCCTATTTTCTGAACGGCGTCATAATCTATAGGGATGCCGCCATTAAAGAGGGCTTTCCGTTGCGGGAGATCTCCCGTAACGATCTGAAACCGGGCGACCTGATTTTTTTTCCAGGACATGTGGCCGTCTATGAAGGGAAGGGAAGTTTCATCCATTCTACCGGTTTTGCGGGCAGCGACGGCGTGGTGCGCAATAGCCTGAACCCCGCCGCACCGGACTATCGCGCGGATTTGGACCGGAGTGTAACAGGGGTGGGAAGTATTTTCTGACTGCCCCCCAACTCTCAATGTTCGTTTTTTCCTTTTTCCTATTTTCTTTCTTTATGGTCTCTTAGATCTTTCGCTTTAAGAACTATTTCCCATGTTTCGAAATCATTCTCACTTTGCTTTCCTTTCGTTTTTTGTATGTTACGCACAATTTGTAGTACCAATTTTCGTATAAGTGGTAGAACTTATATCAGAACTCCAAAAACATCTGGACAAATGATGTGGAAACGTGTATGATAATAGCGACAATTGGTAGTACCAATAAGGCGGAAACAAACAAAAAAAGGGCACACGGGTTCTGCGGAATACCTGGGCGCTGAGCAAACCGGGAGGCAAGCCGTCATGCCACAGCAGGGGGCATTTTGCTGCTGGTATGGCGGCGACGACCGGCACAAAAACGGGGGGTAACGCAATGAATGAGTTTGGTTCGACCTTGTACTCACTCCGCCGCGCGCACCATCTGACGCAGCGAAATTTGGCCGAACGGGTTTACGTCCACATCTCTTACATCAGCAAGTTTGAAAGGGGAGCTGTTCCGCCGGCTTCCGACAGTATGATCCTGCGCTTTGCTGAGGCGATGGATGTGGCACCCGATGAACTCCTTCAGGCTGCTGCGCAGACGCGGAAGAAGTTGCCGCGCCGCAGCGGTGCCGCTGCTTACATACAACAGCGGTCGTGAGGAAACAAAAACAGCTTTCCGGCAACAGTGCTGCCGGAAAGCTGTTTTTGTATTATTTCGCTACTTTGGTTTTCGGTCCCGGAGATAGACATGCTTCGTATGCGGATTGCTGGTCTGCCGGGCGTCCACCTCAAAACGGTTCAGGCTTTTGATCATTTGGGTAAGTTTGGAAAATCCATAATTTCTGGGATCAAAATCCGGCTGCTTCTTGAGCAGGAGATTTCCAAGCTCACCCATAAACGCGTAGCCGTCCTCATCCGCAATCATATCCAACGACTCTGCGATCAATTCCTCCACTTTAAGCGGTACCACGCGGGAACTTTCCGTCTCCTCCCGCGCTTCCGCGTTCTCCTGCTCCGGCTGTTTTTTCTTTTTCTTCGGCCCTTGCGGCTCTGCGCTGGTTTTCTCGCGGGCCGCGCGGATAACATCAATATAGACAAACTTATCACAGGCAACAATGAACGGGTTTGGCGTTTTCCGCTCACCCATACCATAAACCTTCATGCCGGCTTCCCGCAGGCGTACAGCCAGACGGGTAAAGTCGCTGTCGCTGGATACTAGGACGAAACCATCACACTGTCCGGAATACAAAATATCCATGGCGTCGATAATCATGGCCGAATCAGTGGAATTTTTTCCTGTGGTATAGCTGTACTGCTGAATGGGGGTAATCGCGCTCTCCAGCAGAATGGGTTTCCAGGATGCCATATTGGGGGTGGTCCAGTCGCCGTAAATGCGCTTGACCGTGGGGGTACCATATATAGCTACTTCCGCCATTACATCCTTCATGGCTGTACGCGAGGCATTGTCTGCGTCGATAAGGACCGCAAGACGCAGTTCCTGTTCGGCCTTTGGCATGTTGTTTCCTCCTGTCTGTTACAAATTTCAGTCGCTGAGCACGAAATGATAAAATCGAAGCATCTCAAACCAGTCGTTTGATGAGAAGCAAACATTCTTGCTGTCCTCCAGTGTGGCACCGGGATAAAAGCTCTTGGAATAGGCCAGCGGATGTTCGCGGAAGCGGACCACGGCATCAAAGTGGTCAGGCAGCTTGACCTTACACCGGGCCGCCTTCTTTACGGCCTGTTCCGCGCCCGCCTGGATACGCTCCACCGCCACGTCGGGCTGGATGGATACCACTCCGCCGCCGATACCCTCGTTCACCGGAACTGCGGTGATCTCCGGAACCAGGGTCCTGGCAAACTCACACAACGCTCGGTCGCCGGATAGAAATGCCACCGGCACGCCGTAATATCCAGCGGTAAAGGCGTTGAGCATAAATTCACTCATCCGCACACCGTTGAGGGTCGTGTATTCGTTGCCAAGATTCATGGTATGGGAAAGTGGATTTCCACTACAGGCGGCCCACGCGTGATAGCCTGTCATAAAGGCCACGTCAAAACCGCCGTCTACCCCGCTCATCATGGACAGCGGATCTCCAGTCCAGCCACGCAGGATGCGCGCACAGGCGGGCAGCTTGGAGGGGTCCAGATTGCGGGCCGTATCGTGAGCATCCTTTATAAAAATATTGTCCGCGCCGCCTGATATGGCGCCATCACAGGCGGCCCTGACCTCCCGGGTCATCTGCTGGCCAAAGTATTTATAGTCGTCCGTCTTGGTTTTCTCCGTCTCATCCCATACGGTAATACCGCAGGTACCCTCAATATCTGCGCTGATGTAAACTTTCATAGTCTGATCAATCCTTTCTATGCCGTGTCTTTATAAACAGGCAGAAGCAAGCACAGGCCTACCTGCTAGCCTTGACCGAGTCGGATCGTCTCCTCTACCTGACGGAGCTGTGTAGGCGTATTAACGCCCAGCATCTCCAACGGCGTGCAGGCGGCGCATACTCCCACTTTTCCACCGGCGTCCCGGATAAACGCAGGCACGTCGGTGAGATAATACTCCCCCTGGGCGTTATTCCGGCGCAGATGGGTCAGCGCGTCAAGCAGAGCATCGGTTTGGAACAGATAGACCCCCGCATTCAATTCCTGTACGCTTCTCTCCTCCGGCGTGCAGTCTTTCTCCTCCACAATGCGGTCAAAGCCGCCGTCCGCGGTCCGTATTACCCGGCCATAAGGCAACGCTTCGTCCGACACGCCGGAGAGAATAGTGCAGGCATTTTCTGCCTCACGGTGGGCCTTTTCCAGTGCCTCATAGGTGCTTTTTTTCATCAAAGGCATATCTCCGCAGCACACCAGCACGCTGCCGCTGAATCCCTTCAGCAGAGGCTGTGCGCACTGGACCGCATGGCCGGTTCCCAACTGCTCGTCCTGTACGGCATGCGGATAATCCGGAAACGCAGCCAGCACATCCTCTCTGTGATAACCTACCACAAGAATGATATCTTCCCTGGGCAGAAAAGACAGTGCGTCCAGTACATAGGCCAGAAGCGGCCGACCCGCCGCCTGACGCATGACTTTCGGCAGCGTAATACCCTCCGTTTGCAGACGTGTTCCTTTTCCAGCCGCCAGCACAAGGGCCTTTAGGTTCTGCTGTTTCATGGGTCATTCCCTTTCTCTCGTTTTGATTGCTTCCCGTAATGCCACCCAAACGGTATTATTTTCCCGGCAAAATGCACAGACTTAAACCAGTCCGCAGTTTAAAAAGGCAATACCGATAATAAAATACTATATTGGTCATTATATCACTGATTTATCCATCTGTCATAAAAAATGGGAAGCTCCTGCCACATCCCTGATTTACTGGGATACGGCAGGAGCTTTCAACCTGTCATATACAGCGGGCGCGATTACACCAGCTGGATAAAGGCCATCTCGGCGGCGTCACCGCGGCGGGGACCAATTCGAACAATCCGGGTATAACCTCCGTTGCGGCTTTCATACTTGGGACCAATCTCATCAAACAGCTTCTTCGCCACATCCTCTTTGGTGAGGAAAGACAGCGCCTGACGATAAGCGGCCAAATTATTGTTCTTGGCCAGAGTAATCATCTTCTCGGTTAAGGGAGCCACATCCTTGGCGCGGGAAATCGTGGTCTTAATTTGACCATGCTCCAACAGATAGGTCACCATAGCACGCAGCATCGCCATACGCTGGTCAGTAGGCTTGCCGAGTTTCCGGGTTCCGGGCATTTTGTTTCACTCCTTTATGGCGGGCTGGGCGGGACGGGAAGGGGTGCGCTTAAGTCCCGTTCCGCCTTATTTTAATTCTCTTCGCTGGCCAGGGACAGCCCCATCATAGCCAGTTTGTTCATGACTTCTTCCAAAGACTTGCGGCCCAGATTACGCACCTTCATCATTTCGTCCTCGGTCTTGGAGATCAGGTCCTCCACCGTATTGATGTTGGCACGTTTAAGGCAGTTAAAGGAACGAACGGAGAGGTCCAGTTCCTCGATAGTCAGCTCCAGTACCTTGTCGCGCTGGGCCTCTGCCTTTTCCACAACGGTGGACTTATTGCCCATGGTTTCAGAGAGGTCGGTGAACAGCATAAAGTGATCCACCAAGATCCGCGCGCCAAGTGAGACGGCGTCCCGGGCAGAGATGGTACCGTTGGTCCAGACTTCCAGTGTCAGCTTGTCAAAATCAGTGAGATCACCCACACGGGTATTCTCCACCGCATAGTTGACCTTCTTCACGGGAGTGTAGATGGAATCCACGGGAATAACGCCGATCACAGTCTGCGGTGTTTTGTTCCGGTCTGCTGGAACATAACCGCGGCCATGAGACAACGTCAGTTCCATATTCAAGGTGGCGTCAGGGCCCAGGGTAGCGATGTGGTGGGTGGGGTTAAGAATCTCCACCTCGCCGTCCGCCTTGATATCGCCGGCGGTCACCTCGCCCTCACCGCTCATCTCGATATAGACGGTCTTGGTGCCTTCACAGTGCAGTTTGGCGATAATGCCCTTTACGTTCAGGACAATCTCCGTCACATCTTCTTTGACGCCAGGAATTATGGAAAATTCATGCTGAACACCGGCGATCTTGATGGATGTGGCTGCGGTACCAGGCAGAGAGGACAGCAGAATGCGGCGCAGGGAATTACCCAGCGTGGTACCATAACCGCGCTCCAAGGGCTCAACCACATACTTGCCATAGGATCCGTCTCCGGGATTTTCTACGCATTCGATGCGAGGTTTCTCGATTTCTACCATGTGTTACCCTCCTTCTTGCGACGCGGACGCTTACGGGCGCCCGGACGTCATTCAGGTCAGTAGGTCGAGGGTATCTAGATTACTTGGAATACAACTCGACGATCAGATGCTCCTCGATGGGCATATCAATGTCCTCGCGGACGGGCAGCTTGGTAACGGTGCCTTTCAGTGTGTTACGCTCTCGGTCCAGCCACTGGGGAGGCGTAATTATCACCGCATCCTCACCCAAAAGCCTCTTAAACTTCACAGAAGAACGGCTGCTGTCCTTGACCTCGATCACATCGCCCACCTTGACCAGGTAAGAAGGAATATTGACCCTCTGCCCGTTAACAGTGAAATGCCCGTGGTTCACCAGCTGACGGGCCTCGCGGCGGGTCATGGCGAAGCCCAGACGGTAAACCACATTATCCAGGCGGCGTTCAATCATGGTCAGCAGATTCTCGCCGGTCTTTCCGGGAGCCGTAGCGGCCTTCTCATAATACATGCGGAACTGCCTCTCCATGATGCCATAGACAAACTTGACCTTCTGCTTCTCATTGAGCTGAGTGGAATATTCGCTCCGCTTCTTTCTCATCCGGCCCTTGGGATTGCGTTTGGTCTCCTTTTTCGCATAGCCCATAGCGGCGGGAGAAATATTCAATGCCTTGCAGCGCTTGGCAACCGGCTGCATATTCTTAGCCATAATTTATTTCCTCCTTCTATCCGTACTCAGACGCGTCTTCTCTTCGGAGGACGGCAGCCATTATGCGGAATGGGAGTCACATCTTTAATCAGCGTGACTTCCAGGCCCGCAGCCTGCAGGGCACGGATGGCGGCCTCCCGGCCGGCGCCGGGGCCTTTTACATAGACCTCCACGCTCTTAAGGCCGTGCTCCATAGCGGCTTTGGCAGCCGTCTCAGCAGCGGTCTGGGCAGCATAGGGAGTGGATTTGCGGGAACCGCGGAAACCCAGGCCACCGGAAGAAGCCCAGGATAGCGCGTTGCCGTTGGTATCGGTCACGGTGACCATGGTGTTATTGAAGGAAGAGCGGATATGCACGGCGCCCTTCTCAACATTCTTGCGCTCACGGCGCTTTCTTACAACTTTTTTACCTTTGGTAGCAGTAGCAGCCATTACTCTCTTCCCTCCTTACTTCTTCTTATTCGCGACGGTACGCTTGGGACCCTTGCGGGTGCGGGCGTTGGTTTTGCTGCGCTGGCCCCGCACGGGCAGGCCTCTGCGGTGACGGATACCCCGATAGCAGCCAACCTCAGTCAGGCGCTTGATATCCATCGCTACGTTGCGGCGCAGGTCACCTTCCACAATATAGCCGCGGGAAATGACCTCACGGAGCTTCGCCTCATCGTCGTCTGTCAGGTCCTTAACGCGGGTATCGGGATTGATCCCGGCTTCTGCGAGGATCTTATTGGCGCTGGCGCGCCCAATGCCGAAAATGTAGGTGAGCCCGATCTCCACCCGTTTATCCTTCGGCAGATCAATGCCGGCAATACGTGCCATATTTCTTAAAGCACCTCCTGTTAACCTTGTCTCTGCTTATGCTTCGGGTTTTCGCAAATTACCATGACTTTGCCCTTGCGCTTAATAATCTTGCACTTCTCGCACATGGGCTTCACGGACGGTCTGACTTTCATGTTCTTTACCTCCTGATAGCCTGTGGGCTCTCAACGGACGGGCATACGCCGCGTCCTTACTTGCTTCTCCAGGTGATCCGGCCCCGGGTCAGGTCGTAGGGTGACATCTGCACCGTAACCTTATCGCCAGGCAGGATCCGAATAAAATTCATGCGGAGCTTACCTGAAATATGGGCGAGAATGATATGCCCATTACCAATGTCCACATGGAAGGTGGTGTTGGGCAAAGCCTCGGTCACGACGCCTTCCAGCTCGATCATGTCGCTTTTTGCCAAGCCTAAATCCCTCCTTGATCTCGAAAAGCTGCTATGGCTCTTCGCAGTTCCCTGTCGGACACCGGTTCCCCGCTGTATATTTTCTGGATAGCCGGATGCCCGGACGTGCCCACAGGCGCCACATGACGGCGTTTTTTACGCTTGGGCGACGTCACTGTCCGCCGTTTCCCATCTGCCAGCAGGAGAAAATCACCGTCCGTGTCCAAGACACAGAACAGCCTTCCCCGGTCATGCCCGGCACAGGAGCGGACGATTTGGGCTTTTGTTATCTCCATCTCAAAGGTTTCCATAAGGGGTGAGCACTTCCGGCTCGCCGTCGGTAATGAGGATGGAATTTTCATAATGGGCGGCCAGGGAGCCGTCCGCCGTTATGGTGGTCCAGCCGTCTTTCAGAACACGAACGTGCCAATCTCCGACACAGACCATCGGTTCTATCGCTAAAGTCATACCTGGCATCAGCCGGACGCCGTGCCCTGCGGCGCCGTAGTTGGGGACTTCCGGGGCTTCGTGCATTTTCTGCCCTACTCCGTGTCCTACAAAGTCCCGTACAACGGAGTAACCATGCGCCTCCACATACGTTTGAACCGCATGCCCGATATCGGAAATCCGGTTTCCGGGATGTGCCATTTGAATGCCCTCAAAGAAGGACTGCCGGGTTACATCGATTAACTGCTGCGCCTCCTGGCTCACTTGGCCGCAGGTAAACGTAGCCGCGCAGTCACCGTGGAACCCATCCAAGTAAGCACCCACATCAACACTGACGATATCGCCCTCCACCAGTTTGCGATGGTCCGGAATGCCATGGATAACCACCTCGTTAATAGAAATACAGGTGGAGGCGGGGTAGCCGTTGTAATTCAGGAAAGACGGCTGCGCTCCATGAGACTGAATGAAGTCCCGGACCGCCCGATCAATCTCCAGTGTAGACACACCTGGTTTTACCATACTTCCAGCTAGAGCGCGAGCCTGCGCGGTCAGCGCTCCGGCTTTCCGCATCAGATCCTGTTCACGCTCTGATTTTAGAGAAATAATGTTCAAAGCTTTGCCTCCAGGGCCTTCTTAATTGCCTCGGTGCACGCCTCAATGGTGGGCAGATCGGCAGGCACCGGGCGCAAAAGGCCGCGGTGTGCATAGAAGTCTTTTAAAGGTTCGGTCTCCTCGTGGTAGACCTTCAGCCGGGCCTTTACGGTCTCCGGTTTGTCGTCGTCCCGCTGAACCAGCGCTCCGCCGCAGTTGTCACAGATACCATCCCGTTTGGGCGGCTTGCTTACCACGTGGAAGGGTGCGCCGCAGGCGGTGCAGACTCTGCGTCCGCTCATGCGGGCAATAATAGCCTCATCCGCCAATTCCAGTGAAACAACGTAATCGAAGGTAACGCCCGCTTTCTCCAGCGCTTCCGCCTGGGGAATGGTTCGGGGCACACCATCCAGAATAAAACCTTGCTTGCAGTCGTCTTGCTCCAGACGCTCCGCGACGATACCAATGATAACCTCGTCGGGGACCAGCTTGCCCGCATCCATGAAGGACTTAGCTTTCAAGCCGATAGGCGTACCCGCCTTGACCGCAGCCCGCAAAATGTTGCCGGTAGAGATCGTGGGAATCCCATAGTAGGCGGAGAGAACCTCGGCCTGCGTGCCTTTTCCTGCACCCGGAGGGCCTAACAGAATCAGCTTCATACGTTCTCTTCCCCCTTACTCCAGAAAGCCCTTGTAGTGACGCATCAGCATCTGGGCTTCCAGCGCCTTAACCGTCTCAAGCGCCACGCCAACTACGATGATGACGGACGTGCCGCCGATCGCCAGACTGCTGATTCCAATCGCATTGCTGGTGATAATCGGCAAAATGGCGACAATAGACAGATATAGCGCGCCAAACATGGTAATCTTGGAAAGCACCTTCTGAATAAAGTCGGCGGTCGGCTTGCCTGGACGAAATCCGGGAATGAAGCCGCCGTTCTTCTTCAAGTTGTTTGCCACTTCAACGGGATTAAACTGAATGGTCGCGTAAAAATAGCTAAACCCGATAATCAGCAGGAAGTAAATCACCATGTAGGTTATCGATTTTGTATCAAACGCCTTCAGGAACATGGCCCAGAACCCGTCGGTCTGTTGTGTGGCCCCGGGCACGAAAGCCGCAACGGTCGCCGGCAGAGAGGCAATGGACTGGGCAAAGATGATGGGCAGCACGCCGGACATGTTTACCTTCATGGGGATATGCGTGGACTGACCACCGTACATCTTGCGGCCCACCACACGCTTGGCGTACTGCACCGGCAGACGGCGCTCCGCGTCGGTAATAAACACGATGAACACGACCAGCGCCAGCATGCCGAGGATAATGACGGGAATAATGCCGGGATGAAGAACGCTCTTTTCATATGCGGTGATACTGGTCTGGGACATGCTGGAGCGCATCTCGTCGGTCAGTGGGTTGTGATAGCGCTGTACGCCCACAATCATGGACTGTACCATAGAGGGAACACGGGACACAATGCTGGCGAACAGGATAATAGAGATACCGTTTCCGATACCGAACTCAGTGATCTGTTCACCCAACCACATCAGGAACGTGGCACCGGCCGTAAAGGAAGCGACGATTACAATGCCCGCCCAGATCATATTCATACCGTTCAAGTCCAGCATGTTATAGCTGCGGATCAGCGTAAAGTAGCCGAAGCCCTGCAAAAGAGCAATTCCCAGAGCTGCATACCGGGTGATGGACTCAATCTTCTTACGGCCTTCTTCTCCGCCGTCCTTCTGAAGCCGTTCCAGCGCAGGGATAGCCACGGTCAGCAGCTGAATAATAATGGAGCTGTTGATATAAGGCTGGATGCTGAGAGCAAAGACCGTAGCCTGCGCAAAGCCGCCGCCACTCATCGCGTTCATGAGGCTGAAGATACTGCCGCTCATGCTGTCGATATAAGTGCCCAGCGATTCCGTATTCACAAAGGGAACAGGGATAGCCGCGCCAAGGCGGAAGATAAGCAGCGCGAAAATGGTGAACATAATCTTCTTGCGCAGCTCGGGGATCTTCCAGGCATTTTTGACGGTCTCGATCACTCAGACCACCTCGGCCTTTCCACCCGCCGCCTCAATCTTCTCCTTGGCGGAGGCGGAGAAAGCGGTGGCCCGCACGGTCAGCTTTTTCTCAATGCTGCCGTTACCCAGAATTTTGACGCCATACTCGCACTTGGAAAGGATACCCTTTTCCAGCAAATCGCAAACGTTAACCGTGGCGCCGTCCTCAAACTTATTCAGCGCAGAGACATTGATTGCCTCCAGCGGCTTTGCGAAAATGTTGTGGAAGCCACGCTTGGGGATACGGCGGGCCAAAGGCATCTGGCCGCCTTCAAATCCCACGCGGACGCCGCCGCCGGAGCGGGCCTTCTGGCCTTTGTGACCGCGGCCGGCAGTCTTGCCGTTACCGGTACCGGCACCGCGGCCCTTGCGTTTCCCAACCTGGGTAGAGCCGGCTGCCGGAGAAAGTTCATGCAGATTCATGTCGCGCACCTCCTTTACTTTTCCTCGGTAACCTGGAGCAGATAACCGATATGGGCGATTTTACCGCGGGTGGCCTCATTATCAGGCTGCACGGTGGTATCGCCGATCCTACGCAGGCCCAGAGCTTCCGCGGTTGCCTTATGCTTGGCAATACGGCCGCTTACGCTTTTGACCAGCTTAATGTTCAGATTAGCCATTTAGAGGCCCTCCTTAACCTACGATCTCTTCCACGCTCTTACCGCGGATCTTGGCCACCTCTTCAGGACCACGGAGGGACTTAAGGCCCACCATAGTCGCGGAAACCACGTTCTGCGGATTGTTGGAGCGCAGGCATTTGGCACGAATGTCACGGATGCCGACAGCCTCCATCACAGCGCGGACCGGGCCGCCGGCAATGATGCCGGTACCGGGGGCAGCGGGCTTAAGCATAACGCGACCGGCACCGAACTCGCCGATGACCTCGTGGGGAATGGTGGTGCCGGACATGCTGATGGTCACCATATTCTTCTTGGCATCCTCAATTCCCTTACGGATTGCCTCGGGAACCTCAGCAGCTTTGCCCAGGCCAAAACCCACGCGGCCCTTCTCATCACCTACGACCATAAGGGCCGCAAACTTCATGACACGACCGCCTTTTACGGTTTTGGATACACGGTTGAGAGAAACGAGCTTTTCCGTAAACTCGCTGGGTTCTCTTTCAAATCTAGCCATTTCGTTTCCTCCTCCCGATTAAAATTCCAGGCCGCCCTCACGGGCGCCTTCGGCCAGAGCTTTCACACGGCCATGATAGAGATAGCCGCCGCGGTCGAAAACCACATTGGAAATCTCCTTTTCCTTGGCGCGCTTAGCAACGAGAAGGCCGACCTCTTTGGCCGCCTCGCAGTTGCTGCCCTTACCCTGGAATTCCTTATCCAGAGTGGAAGCGGATACCAGCGTCTTGCCGTCCACGTCGTCAATAATCTGGGCATAGATGTTGGATTCGCTGCGGAATACGTTCAGACGGGGGCACTCGGGCGTGCCGGAAATTTTGCCGCGAACGCGCTGATGCCGCTTATGCCGCTGAGCAGCGGTATTGGTTCTTTTTATCATTTAGGCACACCTCCTTATTTCTTCTTGACTCCGGTCTTGCCTTCTTTACGGCGGATGACCTCGTCAGTATATTTGATACCCTTGCCTTTGTAAGGCTCAGGCGGACGTTTCTCTCTCACTTCGGCGGCAAACTGGCCAACCTGCTGTTTGTCGGCACCAGAAATGACAATTTTATTGGGGTTGGGCACGTCGATGGTGATGCCCGCAGGCTCCTCCATGATGACTTGATGAGAAAAACCCAAGTTCATAACCAGCTTCTTGCCGTCCTTGGCCACACGGTAGCCCACGCCGTTCACATCCAGCTGTTTGCTGTAGCCTTCGGTCACGCCCACGACCATGTTATGCAGCAGGCTGCGGGTCAGGCCATGGAGGCTGCGGTTCTCTTTCTCGTCATTAGGACGGGTCACATGGATTTCGTCACCCTCACGGGTAATCGCCATGGCGGAGCAGAGTTGCTGCGTAATGGTACCCTTGGGGCCCTTTACCGTGACCAAATTGTCGGCGCCGATGGTTACGTCCACGCCGGCGGGGACAGAGATTGGCATTCTTCCGATTCTAGACATTTCTCTCTCCTCCCTTACCACACGAACGCAAGGACTTCACCGCCGACATGGGCCGCACGGGCGGCTTTGTCGGTCATAACGCCCTTGGACGTGGACACGATCGCGATACCCAAGCCGCGCAGTACGCGGGGAAGTTCCTCGGCGCCCGCATAAACGCGGAGACCGGGCTTGGACACGCGGCGGAGACCGGTAATAACCTTCTCCTTGCCAGTATTGTACTTCAGGGTGATCCGGATCACACCCTGGGTGCCATCGTCAATGAGCTGGAAGTTCTTAATATAGCCTTCATCCAGCAGG
The DNA here is from genome assembly GCA_022653075.1 of Intestinimonas sp. Classification (GTDB taxonomy): domain Bacteria; phylum Bacillota; class Clostridia; order Oscillospirales; family Oscillospiraceae; genus Intestinimonas. Next base: position 61,402 of record JALCSB010000005.1, on the reverse strand, counting down.
ATCTGTGCGATGGACTTCTTCATGTTGGACGCGGGAACGTCAACAGCGTCATGCTTGGCGTTGTTGGCATTACGGATACGGGTGAGCATATCCGCAACGGGGTCTGTGATATGCATGTGTGCTACCTCCTATTAGAGTTACAGGCAATTGCCTGTTAAGGCGGCAAGGTATCGAGCCGTGATGGGCCGACCTGTTAGCCGTCCTGCGGGGGTTTTATAACAGCCGGACACACGGCGGTTATAACGTGGAAAAGGCCCCTTTGGGGCGCCTCCCCCTTGCGGGGGGAGGTGAAGCCGCGCCTGATTTACCAGGAGGCTTTCTTTACGCCGGGGATCTGGCCTTTATATGCCAGCTCGCGGAAGCAGATACGGCAGATACCGTAGTCACGCAGATAGGCATGGGGACGGCCGCAGATTTTGCAGCGGTTATAGCGGCGGCTGGAGAACTTTGGCTCCGCCTGCTGCTTGAGGATCATAGATTTCTTAGCCATACTTTTCTCCTCCTTAGCGGTCTGCGAAGGGAGCGCCGATCTGGCCCAACAGTTCCTTCGCCTCTTCATCGGTGTGGGCGGTGGTACAGATAACAACATCCATACCGCGGATCTTATCAATCTTGTCATACTCGATCTCAGGGAAGATCAGCTGCTCTTTGAGACCCAGTGCATAGTTGCCACGGCCGTCGAAGGAGTTGGGGCTAATCCCGCGGAAATCGCGGACGCGGGGCAGGGCCACATTGAACAGGCGGTCCAAAAACTCCCACATCTTGTTACCACGCAGGGTGACCTTCGCACCAATCGGCATACCCTCGCGGAGCTTGAAGTTCGCCACGGACTTCTTCGCCTTGGTTATAATAGCCTTCTGGCCGGTGATGGTGGTCAGATCGTTCACAACGGCCTCCAACACCTTGGAGTTGTCGCGTGCCTCGCCACACCCACAGTTCACAACGATCTTGTCGATCTTTGGAATCTGCATAGGGCTCTTATAGGCAAACTTGGACATCAGGGCGGGAGCAACTTCCTGCTGATACTTGGACTTCAAATTCGGCATTTCCGGCATTTTCGTTTACTCCTTTCCTGTCAAATCTCGGCGCCGCACTTCTTGCAGACGCGGACCTTTTTTCCATCGGCCAGCATCTTGTGCGCGGGGCGGGTGGGCTTGTCGCACTTTGGGCAAACGCGCATAAGCTTGGAGGCATAGATGGGGGCTTCTTTCTTTATAATGCCGCCCTCCTCGCCTTGCTTACGGGGCTTCTGGTGGCGTGAAACCATGTTGATCTTCTCCACAACCACCTTGCCGTCCTTGGGCATGACTGAAATGACCTTACCCTTCTTGCCCTTGTCCTTGCCGGACAGGACGATCACGGTGTCGTCCTTCTTAATGCTCATTTTTTTCATGTTCTCTCTATCCCCCTTACAGCACTTCGGGAGCCAGGGACAGGATCTTCATGTAATCTCTGTCGCGCAGCTCACGGGCCACTGGCCCAAAGATGCGGGTGCCTCTGGGGTTTTTGTCCTCGCGGATGAGAACGGCGGCATTATCGTCAAAGCGGACATAGCTGCCGTCGAGGCGGCGAACACCCCGGCTAGTGCGGACGATCACGGCGCGGACGACTTCGCCTTTCTTTACGGTTCCGCCCGGCTGAGCCTTGCGTACGGAGGCAACAACCACGTCACCGATATTACCGAACTTGCGTTTGGAGCCGCCCAGCACACGGATGGTCTTAATTTCTTTGGCGCCGGTATTGTCGGCTACCTTCAGATAGGATTCCTGCTGAATCATAACGGCACCTCCTTATTTTGCTTTCTCGATGATCTCCACCACGCGCCATCTCTTGTCCTTGGACATGGGACGGGTCTCCATGACCTTCACATGGTCACCGATACCGCACTGGTTGTTCTCATCGTGAGCCTTCAGTTTATAGGTTCTCTTAACAATCTTTTTATATAGCGGATGGGCCACACGGTCGGCGATGGCCACAACCACGGTCTTGTCCATTTTATCGGAAACAACCAAGCCGACTCTGGTTTTCCGGGAAGATACGCGCTTTTCTTCGCTCATTTCCTAGTTCCTCCTTAGCGGCCGGCGGGGGCTGCTTCCTGCAGCGCCTTCTCGCGCAAAATGGTTTTGACTCGGGCAATATCTTTTTTGACCTCCGCAATTTTCACGGGATTGTCAAGCTGATTGGTGGCATGCTGGAGACGGAGTTGGAACAGGTCCTTCTTCAGGTCGCCCAGCTTACCCTCCAGTTCCACGGGGGACATCTTGCGTACCTCAGTTGCCTTCATCATCATTCACCACCATTCTCGGTCTCAGGGGCTTCTTCTTTCTTGACGATCTTGCACTTCAGGGGCAGCTTGTGGCTGGCCAGACGGAGCGCCTCACGGGCAGTCTCCTCGGGAACGCCGGCAATCTCGAACATGATACGGCCGGGCTTTACCACAGCAACCCAGTACTCAGGGGAACCTTTACCAGATCCCATACGGGTCTCGGCAGGCTTCTGAGTAACCGGCTTGTCAGGAAAGATTTTGATCCAGACTTTTCCGCCGCGTTTGGTGTAACGGGTCATGGCGATACGGGCGGCCTCGATCTGATTGGATGTGACCCAGGAGGGGTCAAGGGCCTGAAGGCCCCACTCACCGTAAGTTACGGTATTGCCGCGGCTGGCCTTACCCTTCATGCGGCCACGGTGGACACGGCGATATTTCACTCTTTTAGGCAGCAGCATTTAGTTGGCGCCTCCTTCCTTTGGAGCAGTGGGCGCGGCGGGACGGGGAGCCTCGGGGCGAGGGGTCGCGGGGCGGGGCGTCGCGGGGCGATTGTTGGTATAGCCGCCGCCCTGAGGACGGTTGCCGCCGCCGAAGCGGGCACCGCCACCCTGACGGTACGTGCCCTGACTCTGATTATTATTGTTGTTGTTCCGGTAACCGCCGCCCTGGCGGTAACCGCCACCCTGACGGTTGTTGTTGTAACCACCCTGGCGGTTGTTGTTGTAGCCACCCTGACGGTTATCTCTGCGGCGTGGGCGGTCGTTACGCTCACGGAACGGCTTGGAGGTGTCAAGCGTACGGGGTGTGGTACGCAGAGTCTGAGTCAAAACCTCGCCCTTGTAGATCCAGACCTTGACGCCGATGCGTCCGTAAGTGGTGGCAGCCTCAGCAAAGCCGTAGTCAATATCGGCACGCAGGGTCTGCAGAGGAATCGTCCCGTCATGATAGTGTTCAACACGAGCGATCTCAGCGCCGCCCAAGCGTCCGGACACCTGTGTCTTGATACCGCGAGCACCCATGCGCATGGCGCGGCCCATGGCGTTTTTCATGGCGCGGCGGAATCCGATCCGCTTTTCCAGCTGCTGGGCAATGTTCTCAGCCACCAGCTGCGCATCCAAATCAGGGCTTTTGACCTCCACAATGTTGAGCGCAACGGGCTTACCGATCAGCTTTTCCACCCGCAGACGCAGACGCTCAATCTCCGTACCGCCCTTGCCAATGACCATGCCAGGACGAGCACAATGCAGATAGATATAGACCTTTGCGTCGTTTTTCCGCTCGATCTCGATTTTGGGAACGCCCGCGGAATACAGGGTCTTTTTCAGATACTTACGGATTTTATCGTCCTCGACCAGGATGTCGCCCACCTTTTCTTCCCGGGCAAACCAGCGGGAGTCCCAGTCCTTGATGACACCCACGCGCAGGCCGTGGGGATTCACTTTCTGTCCCATATAATTCCTGCCTCCTCCCTCAGCGTTCTTTCACCACGATGGTGATATGAGATGTTCTTTTGTTGATCCGATAGGCGCGGCCCTGAGCCCTGGGCTGAATGCGCTTAATGATAGGGCCGGGGTTGGCAAACGTTTCGGAAACATAGAGCTTCTCAGGGTCCATCTGGTGATTGTTCTCCGCGTTGGACGCGGCACTCTTGAGCAGCTTGAGCATATGCTCGGAAGCGGCCTTGGGTAAATTCATGAGGATGGCAGTGGCCTGAGCCACGCTCTTACCCCGGATAAGATTACAGACAATCTGCACCTTGCGGGGAGAGATGCGGACGTAGTTAAGCTGTGCTTTTGCTTCCATTCTTCTCTCTCCTCCTTATTTCGCCGCGGCGGACTTTGCACCAGCGTGGCCACGGAAGGTCCGGGTAGGCGCAAACTCACCCAGTTTGTGGCCCACCATGTCTTCCGTGACATAGACGGGTACATGCTTGCGGCCGTCATGCACGGCGAAGGTGTGGCCAACGAAAGAAGGGAAAATGGTGGATGCGCGGCTCCAGGTTTTCAGAACCTTTTTTTCACCGGTCTTATTCATTTCATCGACTCGTTTCAGCAGCTCGGGGGCGCAAAACGGGCCTTTCTTAATGCTTCTGCTCATAAGTTTTACAGCCTCCTTACTTTGTATTACGATGCTTTACGATGAACTGCTCCGTGCGGTTCTTCTTCTTACGGGTCTTATAACCCATAGCCGGCTTGCCCCAGGGTGTAACCGGACCGGGACGGCCGACCGGGCTCTTGCCTTCACCACCGCCATGGGGGTGGTCATTCGGGTTCATAACGGAGCCGCGGACGGTGGGCCGCCAGCCCATATGGCGCTTACGGCCAGCCTTACCAATCTGGATGTTGCTGTAATCCATGTTGCCAACCTGACCGATGCAGGCCTTGCACTCCTCGCGGATGTAGCGGACCTCTCCGGAGGGCAGGCGGACCTGAGCCATGCCGTTTTCCTTGGCCATAAGCTGTGCGGATACACCCGCAGACCGGACCAACTGCGCACCCTTGCCCGGATAAAGTTCAATATTGTGAATCATCTCGCCTACCGGAATGGCGGAGATGGGCAGGCAATTCCCGGGCAGAATATCGGCTTCCGGCCCGGAGACAATAGCGTGACCGGCCTTCAGGCCAGCAGGTGCCAGAATATAACTCTTGGTACCGTCCTCATACTGAATGAGGGCAATGTTGGCGGAACGGTTGGGATCGTACTCAAGGCGGAGCACGGTGGCCTTCTCGCCGTCCTTCTCACGCTTGAAATCAATAATGCGGTACTTTCTCTTGTTCCCGCCGCCGCGGTGGCGGACGGTGATACGGCCATAGCTGTTGCGGCCGGCATTCTTCTTCAGGTTTTCAATCAGGCTGCGCTCCGGTTTAGCCTTCTTGTCAATGCCCTCAAAGGCCGACACCGTCATATGGCGGCGGGAGGGCGTTGTGGGCTTAAACGTTTTAATCGCCATTTTTTACTCTCCTCCCTTACACCATGCCTTCGAAGAACTCGATGGTTTTGGAGTCCTCGGTGAGGGTGACCATGGCCTTTTTCCAGTTGGGACGGCGCCCGGCGGGATAACGGCCGGTGCGCTTCTCCTTGCCCTGCATGCGCAGAGTGTTGACCTTGGCAACCTTTACGCCGAAGATTTCTTCGATCGCCTTGGCGATTTGGATCTTGTTGGCGTCTTTGGCAACTTCAAAGGTGTAGCGCTTCATCTCAGTCTGGCTCATGGACTGCTCCGTAATAATGGGGCGGCGGATGATGTCATAAGCGGTGGTAGCCATTACGCAAACACCTCCTCGATAACGGCCAGCGCAGCCTTATCCACGATAAACTGCTTGGCTTTCAGAATATCATATACATTGATAAGTCTGGCGGTAGTGGTGTCCACTCCTTCAATATTGCGGGCAGATTTCACCACATTCTCATTTGGTTCGGTAGTGACCAGCAGGGCCTTGCCTGCACCCATGGCCTTCAGGAAGGAGGCCATGGTCTTGGTCTTGATTTCGTCCAGATTCAGGCCGTCCACCACCAGCACTTCGCCGGCGGCAGCCTTGGCGGAGAGGACGGATTTGAGGGCCAGACGTCTAACCTTTTTATTCAGGGCATAACGATAGCTGCGGGGCTTGGGGGCAAAAACGATACCACCATGAGTCCACTGGGGAGCGCGGGTGGAGCCCTGACGGGCACGACCGGTACCCTTCTGACGATAAGGCTTGATGCCGCCGCCGGAAACTTCCGAACGGGTCAGGGCACTCTGGGTCCCCTGGCGGCAGTTAGCCAAATGGTTTTTCACCACATCATGGACTACGTTCTCATTCGGCTCAATGCCGAAAATGGCTTCGGAGAGGTCAATCTCGCCCACCTGCTGACCGGCCATGTTGTACACGTTCGCTTTAGGCATTTCGTATCTCTCCTTTCTTACCGATTACGCGCAGAGGCCTTCTGGGGATTGCGGCCGGAAGCCTTCTGCGGGTTGGTGCTGACACCAGCGGCTCCCTTAACCTCGGTAACGTTCTTGGCGCTGTTGTGCAGGAACACCACGCCCCCCTTAGGGCCGGGGATGGCGCCGCGCACGGCAATGAGGTTCAGCTCGCTATCCACCTGAATCACGTCCAGGTTCATTACGGTAACCTGTTCGGAGCCCAGGTGACCAGCGCCGATCTTGCCCTTGAAGATCCGGGAGGGATCGGTACTGGAACCCATGGAGCCCGCGTGACGGTGAACAGGGCCGGTGCCGTGGGTTTCCTTAAGGCGGTGTGCACCCCAGCGCTTGATGACGCCGGCGTAGCCCTTGCCTTTGCTGATACCGGTTACATCCACACGGTCGCCGGGGACAAAAGTATCGGCTTTAACTTCATCGCCCACATTCAAGCTGTCGGAATTCTCCAGCTTAAACTCCTTCAGGACCTTCTTGCGGGCCTCGCCCGCCTTTTTCAGATGACCTGCCTCAGGTTTGGTCAGTTTCTTTTCGGCAACATCTTCGTAGCCCAGCTGCACGGCCTCATAGCCGTCCTTTTCGCTGGTCTTTTTCTGCACAACAGTGCAGGGGCCGGCCTCAATTAGAGTAACCGGGATGACCTTGCCGGCTTCATCGAAGATCTGGGTCATGCCCACTTTCTTACCGATGATCGCCTTTTTCATGTGTTTTCCTCCTTATATAAGGTTATTGGTTGAGAGAGTTGCCGGCAGGCATTGCTCTGTCAACTTGACCCGTCCGGCTCAGGACAGCGCCGGACCGCGGTGCAAACGAATTCAAATGCGGGGGAAATCAGAACTAATATCACGTTTCGCCGCCGCCTTGCTCCCCTTAAAGTTTAATCTCGATCTCCACGCCAGCGGGAAGCTCCAGGCTCATCAGCGCCTCCACCGTCTTGGGAGAGGGCTTGAGAATATCAATTAGACGCTTATGGGTCCGGCGTTCAAACTGCTCACGGCTGTCCTTATACTTATGGACGGCGCGCAGGATGGTGACAATCTCTTTCTTGGTGGGCAGGGGCACGGGGCCAGACACCGTAGCACCGGTGCGCTTGGCGGTTTCGACGATCTTCTCGGCGCTCTGGTCGATGAGTTGATGGTCGTAAGCCTTAAGACGAATACGGATCATTTCCTTCTGAGCTGCCATGTGATTTTTCCTCCTTAAAACATACGAAGTGGTTTCTGCTGTCTGCCGCTTCGTACGGTGAGAAATCTTTTGTACACTCTCTCGTGCGTATCATTCCAAGGCATGAATAAAACCGGCATAACAAAGCCGGCCGGTCCCATTCAAACTCAGCGATATACGCAAAGCGCCAAGGATTTCTCAGCCGCCCGATTTTACGGACATACTCCGCGGAAGTTACCTCATTCCGAGCAATCTCCCGCCTCATCGCAGACTGCGCCCTAAACAGGCACTCAAATATGATATTATATCTTTTCTAAAATGTCAAGAGGAATTTCTGACTTTCCCGCTCTTTTTCCATTCAGGGCGGTTTTTTTGTAAAAAAGTGGACGGGCCGGATCTCTCCGGCCCGTCCGGGCCTCTTACGAGTGGCGGAGAATCAGCGACGCATTGAATTCGGTGCCGCTGTAACTACCGTTAATTTGGATCCAATCGCCCGCCGCCAGGCTTGAAAAGTAAATTTTGGTCCCGTTCCACTCCATATAGTTCGTGCTGCTGGTCACGTTGATGGTGACCAGTGTGTCGTTACTTGATGAACGGAGCAGGATGGTCTTATCACTGGTGTTTATATAGACCACGGTTCCGTCAATGGTGGTGGAATCGTCAGTCCCCTGCTGAACGGTAATTTCAGAGATATAATCTCCGCTTACTTGCATGGAGATTGTGTAGCCCGGTTTCAGCGTGTCAAATGACACCTCTTTCCCATTCTGTGTAACGGTGGTAAGAGAATCCATGGAATAGGTGACCTGAGAGCCGTCGGTAAGAAGAATATCCAGGGAATTTCCGCCGCTCTCCTGCGTGATGCGCTGAATCGTCCCTTTAACCGTGGTGCCGGAAAAAGATGCCGTAATGATATCCACCTCGCCGTCATCCAGCGTAACCTCAAGGCTGTCTCCCAGGCGCAGCCGGTCAATGCTGCTGGTACTGCTGCCGCGCTTAATGGTGGGCATATCAGTCAAATCCATCTGGAAGCTGTATACGGTCCCGTTGCTTCCAGTCACCTGGATCATCACCAGATTGCTGTCGTCACCGGTGCCGAAGGTGCGGGCAGTCAGCGTACCCTCCACCGTGGTTTCACCGGGGTAGCAGTTCAGACAGTCCACCTTGCCGCTGGAGAGTTGAGCGGTCAAAAACCAGCCCTTCTCCACTGCACTGAATCTGATGGCGGTCCCGTTATAATACACCCTCGCACCCGAAGCCAGAGTATAGGTATGGGTTTTTCCCGTGGACCAGTCTTTCATGGTCAGCGAATAGGAGGTGGTATTCTGGTAGGTCTTACCGCTAACCGTACCCTGAACGTAATCTGTATCTGTGTCCACATTGACGGATGTCACCGTTCCATCTTCATTGGAAATCCGCAGCAACACATATTTGTCCTCTTGCGCGGTGGACAGCGAGCCCGCCATATTATCTACCAGCACGGATGCATCGGCCGGAATCGTGTATTGGCGAGTGATCCCGTCAAACATTCTAACCAATACAGTGGTGCTGCCGTTTGAATTATTGGTGATGTCGGAAAGAAATCCAGGCTGCTTCACCGTACCGCCCAGGAAACGGATAGTAACCAGATTGTCCTGCTCATCCAACTGGTAAACCACGCTGGTATAGTCGGCGCTGTCATCTACGATGCTGCGGTCGCCGATGGTCTTGCTGCCCAGCTGAACCTGAGTAAAGCGGTTCATGGTAATCTGCTCACTGGTCCCGTTCAACGTCACGCTGACGTTATTGCCGTCAATATCATTTAGGTCTGCGGTATAGGATGTAAGCGTCCCGTCCAAACGCACCGCGTACGGTTCTTCGCTGCTGTTCAGGCACACGCGGACATGTTTGCCTTCGGTGAGTGCGGATGTGGTTGCACTCATATTGTTCTCATAAACGGCCACACCGGACGGCAGAGAGACGGTCATCGTCTCTCCACTCAGGTCTCCCTTCAGTGTAAGCACCGTGATACCGCTGCTGCCCGTGTCCGCCGACGTAATGATGCCCTGTTTGAATTTATAATCGGTATATTCGGGCAGGTCCACCGAAATGCCGCGCTCGTCCATGAAAGCGATGGCACGCGAGAGCATGGTAGCCATAATGGCGCGCGTCACATCGCCTTTTGGCCCGAAGGCGTTGTCGGTATCGCCCTGTACGATGCCGTAGATATTCAGCAAATAAACATAAGGCCGGTCCGACTGACTGATGGATGCCGTATCGGTAAAGCTCATACCATAGGAAGTCAGGTGATCCGCCATGGGGCCAAGCTGCATGGCTCGTACCAGGTAGCGGGATAGCTCCTCCTTTGTAATGGGCTGAGTCAGCGTGCCGGTCTGAACCAGCGACTTCAGCTCTGTGTCGGAAATAATGCCGGTTTCCAGGCAGATGGCAAATTCCGAATAAAACCAGGACTGGGAGCCGTTTAAAATCCCATCCACCTCATCCTTCCGGTCGGATGCGATCTGACTGGCCGTGTCGTCGTTCAACCCAACCGTGCGAGCGCAGAGGGCTAACGCTTCGGAGGCCGTCAGCTGGTTATCCGGGCGGAACGTACCGTCGTCATATCCCTTGAACATGCCGGCTTCCGTCATCTTCTCGATATAGCTTTTGGCCCAATGGCTGCTGATATCCGGGAAGGTAACCGCAGAAGCTGGCAGGGCGGCCAAGGTCAAGGTCAGCGCCGCGGCCAGCATGCAGGCAAGGAATTGTTTGCGTTTCATAGACGTACCTCCTTTGGAATTATAAACCTGTTGTAAATTATAACGTGACCGCAGGCAAAAAGCAACCGGCAGTTCCCGGCTTTCCACGCGCTGCTCCACAAATGGTGGTAATTAGACAAAAAAAGTACGACGGGGTATGCCCCGCCGTGCTCTTTCAGCTCGTCAGCCCAGGTAGGCTTTCTTAACCTGTTCATTTTTCAGCACCTCGTCACCGGAGCCGCTGAGCATGATTCGTCCCGTCTCCAGCACGTAGGCAAGGTCTGCGGTGTGCAGGGCCATATTGGCGTTCTGTTCGATCAGCAGAATGGTGACTCCCTGGCGGTTGATCTCCCGGATGATATCAAAAATACCTTTGACCACCAGAGGCGCCAAGCCCAGAGAGGGCTCATCCATCATCATAATCTTGGGGCGGCTCATAAGCGCGCGGCCCACAGCCAGCATTTGCTGCTCGCCGCCGGACAGCGTACCCGCCGCCTGCCAGGAACGCTCCTTCAGACGGGGAAACAGCTCATAGATCGAATCTAAATCTTTGGTGAGGCTGTCCTTACGCAGGTAAGCGCCAATCTTTAGGTTTTCCAGCACGGTCAGGTCGGGAAACACCCGGCGTCCCTCCGGTACCAGGGTGATGCCTTTGGACACAATGTAGTTGGGCGCTTTTCCGGTGATCTCCTCCCCATCCAGGGTGATCTTGCCGGTACGCGGCTTTACCAGACCCGCGATGGTGCGCAGCGTCGTGGACTTACCGGCGCCGTTGGCGCCGATCAGGGTTACAATGCTCTTGTCCGGAACCTCGAAGGTAATTCCCTTGACGGCTTCAATGCCGCCGTAGTTGACTCGCAGGTCCTCAATTTTCAGCATCGTCTGCCACCCCCAAATATGCGTCGATCACTCGCTGGTTGTTTTGAACTTCAGACGGTGTGCCTTCTGCGATCAGCTTGCCGAAGTCAAGCACATAGATGCGGTCCGAAATCTGCATAACCAGGTCCATGTGGTGCTCAATCATAAAGATGGACAGGTTATGCTCCTCCCGGATCTGCCGGATAAAGTCCGTAAGCTCCTGCGTTTCCTGTGGGTTCATGCCGGCGGCCGGCTCATCCAGCAGCAGCAGCTTGGGTTCGGTGGCCAGTGCACGGGCAATTTCCAGACGGCGCTGGATCCCATAGGGCAGGTTGGCCGCGCGCTCGTCCTTCAGGTGGGTCATCCCCTGCCGCTCCAAGAGCTCCATGGTCTCCCGGCGCATCCGTCTTTCCTCCGCCCAGTTGAGGCGGAACGTGGCGGAGAGGAAATTCTGTCTGGCGCGCATATGCTTTGCAATGAGAACGTTTTCAAACACCGTGAGGGCGGAAAACAGCCGGATATTCTGAAAGGTACGAGCAATACCCAGCCTGGTAATTCTGTCCGGCGTGGGATTTAGCTTCCGGGTATAGTCGCCATTGTGCTCCCCGAGATACATCTTTTTCATATTACCCTGCGGAAAGTTCTCCACCATGGGTGCCCCCATAAAGTCAACTTTACCGTTGGTGGGCTCGTAAACGCCGGTAATGCAGTTGAAGGCGGTGGTCTTTCCGGCCCCGTTTGGACCAATCAGGGCGACAATCTCCCCCTGATTTACCTCCAGCGACAGGTCGTTAACGGCGACGACGCCGCCAAACTGCATGGTCACATGTTCCACACAAAGCACGTTTTCGCTCATTTCGCCACCTCCTTCGCCGCTTTTTTGTGCCGCCGGAACAAATCCGGCAGTTCTCTGTCACCCATAATGCCGCGGCGGAAGAAAAGCACCACAATCATAATAATGACCGAGAACACCACCAGCCGCAGACCAACACGGAACACGGCAGGGGCGTCGATACCCAGGAACGGATTCTCGTCCAGTCCGCGCAGCCACCACTCGGACGCGGCGATGTACAGGAATGCCGCGATGCAGCTTCCGCTGACCGAGCCAATGCCGCCGATCACCACGATAAGCAGAAGCTCATAGGTCATGGCGGCGGTGAATACCTTGGCCTGAACCTGATTGGAGTACATCGCAAGCAGAGCGCCGCCCACACCTGCAAAAAACGAGGAGATGCAGAAGGACAGCTGCTTATGCTTAAACAGATTGATGCCCATGGCCTCCGCGGCCACCTCATCCTCCCGGATTGCCTTGAATGCCCGGCCATACGATGAGTTGATGAGCAGTACAATGAGGAAGATGCAGAGGGTTGCCACCACGAACGGGACCAGTGTAGACAGACGCAGCACCACATGACCGCCGGCATCTTTCAGGTTGAAGCTGGTGAAGCTGGGAAAGCTTTTGAGCATATTCGCGCCATTGGTAACCGGGCCAAGCTTATCCCACTGGAACACCGCGCGGATAATTTCGGCAAAGCCCAGTGTGGCGATGGCCAGATAATCGCTCTTGAGGCGCAGTACGGGCAGTCCGATAAGGTAGGCGAAAAAGGCAGCCACCAGGCCCGCCAGAATCAGCGCCAGCAGTACGCCGAGGATCAGGCTGATCGCACCGCCCACACCGGTACTGCCAAAAACAGACTCGAACATCTCCGGGAAGGAAATATGTAGCGCGGAACCGCCGAAGAGGTAAAACACGCTGTCCCGCACATCGCTGGGTATGGTAAAGATGGCGTAGGTGTAGGCTCCCAGCAGCATAAATCCCGCCTGGCCCAGCGAGAACAGGCCGGTAAAACCGTTGAGCAGGTTCATGGAGACCACCACGAGGGCATATACCGCGCCCTTTTTAAGTACCGTGAACAGCATACTGGTAAAGGGGACGGTGTTTTCCAGCACAACTACCAGGGCCAACATCAGAATAACGCAGATCAGGGCAATAAACGAGCCCCGCTTATTGGTCTTTTTCATTCCGATGCCCCCTTTAAACCTTATCCGTGGCCTTTTCGCCGAACAGACCGGTGGGTTTGGTCACCAACACCACGATCAGCAGCGCAAAGGTAAAGGCGTCGGAAAAAACGGTCCAGTTCGACCCTTTAATAATCGTCTCGCAGATTCCAATCAGGAACGCTCCGATAACGGCTCCCGGAATGGAACCAATGCCTCCAAATACCGCCGCCACAAAGGCCTTCAGCCCAGGCATGGCGCCCGACAGCGGTACGATGGACCGGTAGTTCGTAAAGTAGAGCACCGAACCCACCGCCGCCAGAAAAGAACCAATGATAAAAGTAGCCGAAATAACGGAGTTAATTTTAATGCCCATGAGCTGAGCGGTTTCAAAATCTCTGGATACCGCCCGCATGGCCATGCCCACTTTGGTGTGGTCAATGAGCTGCGTAAGGGCCACCACCAAAATTACCACCAGCACTGGGGTGACCACCGTGACCCACTTGGTGGTGGCTCCCATGATGGTCACGGAAGCGGACAGGCCGGGAATGGATGGATACATCTGGGGAAGGCCGCCGGTCACATAGGTAGCCAGATTTTGCAGCAGATAACTCACTCCGATGGCGGAGATCATGACCGACATTCTGGGTGCGCTGCGCAACGGTTTGTAGGCAATCCGTTCAATGGCAAAGCCCAGCGCCACCGTGAGAATTACCATCAGCGGCACCGAAACAGACAGGGGCAGACTGGCCGAAAGATAGACCATCATCAGGCCGGCTGCCATGAACACATCGCCATGGGCAAAGTTAATCAGACGCAGGATGCCGTATACCAGGGTATAACCAATGGCGATCAAGGCATACTGGCCACCCACTGAAATACCAGACAGCAGGATGGATATGGCAAATTCCATGGGGATCCTCCCTTTTTTCTTGTTGGGCTGTCTCGAAAAGGGCCGGAATCCAGTCCCCTTCGAGGCAGCCCAGGCTAAACGCGGAAAGAACCGCTTGGTGGGGGCAGACGCCCCCACCAAGCGGCATCAATGCAAAGCAATTCGACAGGAAAGCCTTAGTCCGCCTTCTGGACGGTCTCCAGCTTCCAAGCGCCGTTAGCGTTGTCGGCAACCTTAATATAAGCGGTGTCACGAATGGCGTCGCCCGTAGAATCGAATGCAATTTTACCAGACACGCCGGTATAGGTCAAGCTGGGTAGAGCGGCCTTTACGGCGGCAGCATCCGTAGAACCGGCGGCCTTCATCGCTTCCAGAGCCACATAATAGGCGTCATAGCCCATAGCGGTAACCGCCGCAATGGTGTCATCACCGCCGTTGTTGGTCTTTGCGGTGGAGTCGGAGTTGATCCACTCCTTGATGCCCGTATCAAATTCCTCAGAGCCACCTTCCTGATAGAAGGTGGAGACGTACAGCTTGACATCCGTGTCCTTTGTCGCGGCCAGCACCTTGTTATTGTCCAGGGTATCACCGCCCAGCAGAGGGATCTGCATGCCCAGAGAAGCGGCCTGGCTCACAATCTGTGTGGAATAGGCTACCGACACCGGGCAGAAAATGACGTCGGCGTTGGCGGTCTTGGCCTTGTTCAGATAGGAAGTAAAATCAGAGTTGTTGGTGGGGAAGGAATCTTTAATGACCTGGCCACCCGCAGCGGTGAATGCCTGCTCAAAGTAGGTGATCAGACCCTGGTCGTACTCGTTGCCCAGCTCACCCAGACAATAAGCGGTCTTAGCGCTGAATTTTTCGTTGGCAAACTTGGCCAGAACCGTACCCTGGAAGGGGTCCAGGAAGCAGATACGGAAATAGTAATCGTTATTAGCCGTCACATTGGGGTTGGTGCAGGTCACGCCGATGGCAGCCAGACCCGCTTCATCAAAGGTAGGACCGGCCGCGATGGACACGCTGGAGCCATAGGAACCAAGAACGATGGATACGCCCTGGCTAACCAGCTCGGACGCGGCGGACACAGCCTTATCCGTGGAAGACGCATTGTCGGCGTAAACCAGTTCTACATTATAAGTATCGTCGCCGATTTTAACGGTAGGGGTCTCTTTGTTGGCATACTGCATGCCCAGCATTTCCTGCTTGCCGCCGGGGCCGGAGTCCCCGGTCGCGGGTTCATACACACCGATTTTAACCGTTTTTGCCCCATCGTCGGAGGGAGAAGCGCTGGTACTGCCGGTGGAACTTCCGCCGCATCCTGCCGCCAGACCCATGATCATAGCGCAGGAGAGGAGCGCGCTTAGCAGTTTTTTCATATCATATATCCTCCATTTCATGCGTACAGGCAAGACGCCTGTCAATTCGTGGCTGTCCGCGTATCAGAGACAGTTGTGTGCTTAACAGTCACAGAGGGATTATAACTCACAGTGCCGAAAAATGCAAGAAAAAGTAGCATAAAATTCAGCGAACATTTTTGTAAGGAATGTAGATTTTATACCTGGCAAATACAACAGAATAGACAAATGACGGGCCCGAAAACGGACCCGCCATTTGTTCTGGGAAGAAATGCAAGAGGAGAGAGCTTAAAGAATGGAACGGTAGAGGGCGATAATGTCCTCCACACAGGTATCCTTGGGATTGCCGGGGCGGCAAGCATCCTGATAGGCAGACTCGGCCAGGAAGGAGAGATCGGCCTCTTTTACACCCACGGCAGTGAGGTTTTCGGGAATCTTAACATCGCGGGAAAGCTGTTTCACAGCCTCCACAGCGGCGGTACGGTACTCATTCTGGCTCATGGCGTCCACACCTGCAACCCCCATGGCACGGGCAATTTCGCGGTACTTCTCGCCGGTGGTCTCGGCGTTATAGGCCATGACCACAGGCAGCAGGATGGCATTGGCCACACCGTGGGGCGTATCATACAGGGCGCCCAAAGAATGCGCCATGGAGTGGACGATGCCCAGCCCCACATTGGAAAATGCCATGCCGGTGATATACTGGCCCAGCGCCATACCCTCACGGCCCTGCGGGGTGTTTTCCACCGCCCCCCGCAGGTGCTTGGAGATAAGCTCGATGGCCTTCAGGTTCAGCATGTCGGTCATCTCCCAGGCGGCCTTGGTGGTATAGCCTTCAATGGCGTGAGTCAGGGCATCCATACCGGTGGCGGCGGTGAGTCCGCGGGGCATGGACGACATCATATCGGGGTCTACCACGGCCACTACGGGAATGTCGTGGGTATCCACACAGACGAACTTACGCTTCTTCTCCACGTCGGTAATGACATAGTTGATCGTAACCTCGGCAGCGGTGCCGGCGGTGGTGGGAACGGCAATAATAGGGGTGCAGGACTTTTGGGTGGGAGCTACACCCTCCAAACTGCGCACGTCGGCGAAATCGGGGTTTTCCACAATGATGCCCACGGCCTTGGCGGTATCCATGGATGAGCCGCCGCCGATGGCGATGATATAATCCGCACCGGAAGCCTTCATGGCGGCCACGCCGGTCTGTACGTTTTCAATGGTAGGGTTGGGTTTGATGTTGGAATAGACCTCGTAGGCAAGGCCGTTGGCATCCAGCAGGTTGGTAACCTTTCCGGTTACGCCGAATTTTACAAGATCAGGGTCGCAGCAGATAAAGGCCTTGGTAAAGCCGCGCTTTTTAACCTCGCCGACAATCTCGGCGATGGCCCCTTTCCCATGATAGGAGGTCTCATTGAGTACCATTCTGTTAACCATAATACGGAAGTCTCCTTTCAGATTTTAGAAGATCATGGTCGCGCCCAGGGCGGCGAGGATGATAACCACAATGCCGGTAACGGAGGCCACGGCCTGACCCAAGGTATAAGTTTTGGCGCCGCCGGTGAAGGTAAGGCCCGTCATATTGGAGACGATCCAAAAGCCGCTGTCGTTAAGCGTGGCGCCAAACAGCGCGCCGTCCAGGCAGGCCAGAGCCAGGAACACGGGATGACAGGGGAGAAGCGATGCCACACTGGCCATAATGGTCATGGTGGTCAGCGAAGCCACCGTGCCGGAGCCGGTGATCTGGCGGAACAGCAGGCCCAGAATATAGGCAATGAGCAGGACCACAACAAAGCTACCGGAGATGCCGGAAACCATTTTTACGATGGCGTCATTCACGCCGGACAGGGCAATGATCTTGGCGAAGGAGCCGCCGGCGCCGGTGATGAGAAAGACGATACCGGCGGACTTAAGGGCCTCGCTGGCAGACTTCTCGGCACCCTTGCTGCCGATGCAGCTAACAGCAATGGCATAGGCTGCCAGCACGCCCAGAAGCAGCGCCATGGTTTTGGTGCCCAAAAAAGAGATGAACTCAGGCTGAGCATCTCCCAGCACGGTGCTGGTCACCGTGTTGAGCAGGATAATCACCACAGGCAACAGAATAGGAACAAGAGACATGCCGAAGGAAGGAACACGTTCAGGCGTGGCCATCTCCTGGACATCCATGCCCTCTCCGGTCTCATCCTTATCCTTATTCCAGATTCCGCGGTCGAGAATTTTGCAGTAGATGGTCACGGCGATAAACACCATGATAAGGCCGATGATGGTGCCGCCCAGAATCATCATACCCAAGTCAAAATGGAAGATCTCGGCGGCAGCCAGAGGATTGGGAGTCGGCGGAACCAGGGTGTGAGCAACGCCGGCGCCAATAGAAATGGCGCCCACAATGTAAGCGATACTCCTGTTAATGCGTTTCATCAGGGCCACACCAATAGGAATCAGAATAACAAAGGTAACGTCAAAGAACACGGGGATGGACAAAATAAAGGCCGCGATGGCCACGGCGTAAATGGCCTTGGACTCGGGGAACAGCTTCACCATACGATCGGCGATCACGTTGGCACCGCCGCTGTCGCTGACCAGTTGACCCAGAATGATACCAAAGCCGATGGGGAAGCCGATACTGCCCAGCATACTGCCAAAGCCGGCGTTGATGCCGTCTATGGTATCCGTCAGGGAAATGTGGGCCATAACGCCCATCAGCAGGGAACCCAAAACCAGGGCGATGGCGGGATTGAGTTTGAGCTTCATTATGACCACCAGGACAACGATGATGGCCGCAAGCAGGCAGAGAATAAGATATGCAGTAGACATGATTCGCACTCCTCTTTTTAAAATTGGCTCGGGCTTCCGCCCGCGCTAGGGTGTGGATATCGTTTGTCGCTGTTCGGATTAAATATAAATCAGGTGAAAACCACATCCGGTGCCGTCAAATTGCGAATTGAAATTTGACACGGGACGTTTTATACTAAATATACCTTTGACAGATGGCATGGGCTGTTTGGTCAGGGCCGGATGATAAGAGTGGCAGCTCTTATCATCCTTTTTTACTCCTGACACGGTGCTTACAGATGGGTACCCTTTTTCACTTCCACAAGAGTCTTGTCTTTATTGAGCTCCACACCGAAGCCGGGCTTGTCGGAAACTTTCAGCTTGCCATTTACCGGCATGGGCTCGTCCTTAATGAGTGGATAGTACTGGGGTACTACCTTGTCGGCCTGAGGGGCCATCATGAGACATTCGGTAATGGGGGAGTTGACCTTGGTGGTCACATAGTGGTAGCTGTATACGCCGCTGCCGTGAGGAATCACCAGCTTGCCGTGGGCGTCGGCCAGGTTGCCAATCTTAATCAGCTCGGTCAGGCCGCCACACCAGCCCACATCAGGCTGAATAACGTCCAGATCACACTCTTCAATAAGCGCGCGGAAGCCATAACGGCTGGCCTCGTGCTCGCCGCCGGTAACCCACATCTTGTTGGGGGCGCACTTTTTAAGGTCGCGGTAGGACCAGTAGTCGTCGGGGTTAAAGCACTCCTCCATCCACTGTAGGCCGTATTCGGCGGATTCGGTCATGAGCTTCTTGGCATAGGGCAAATCCAGCGCCATCCAGCAATCCCACATGAGCAGGAAATCATCACCCACACGTTCGCGCATGGTCTTGAGCGTCTCGATATTTTTACGCAGGCCCTCGTTGCCGTCGGCCTGACCATAGACCAGGGGAATTTTTCCGCCCACAAAGCCCATTCCTTTCGCCAGATCAGGGCGTGGGCCGGTGGCGTAGAAGGTCAGTTCTTCGCGGACTTTACCGCCCAGCATGGCATAGACAGGTTCCTCGCGCAGCCGTCCCAGCAGATCCCACAAAGCCAGGTCAATGGCGGAGATCGCGTTCATAACGATACCTTTGCGGCCATAGTACAGAGAAGCGCGGTACATCTGGTCCCAGATTATTTCAATGCTGTTGGCGTCCTTCCCTACCACGAAGCGGTCCAGGTGGTTCATAACCAGCCAGGCAGCGGGATAGCCGCCGGTGGTGATACCGAACCCAGTAACGCCGTTGTCGGCCTCCACCTCCACAACCAGGGTCTTAAGGGCGTTAATGCCAAAACTGGTGCGGGTGGCCTTGTACTCGGGATAGATGCTCATGGGGGTGGCAATCTGTTTGACAATCCAGTGGTCGGCGCTCTGATCGTGGTAATCGGCGCCGCCGCCCTCCACCACATAAGCACGGATAGCCTTGATTTTTCTTCCCATCAGTCCCATTGAAAATACCTCCTGATAATTTCTTGATTTGCGTTTTCTTTCTATTTATCTTGATCTTTGCCGACTATTTAAGCCCCAGCTTGGAGAGCTGCTCCCCAATGGCCGCCTTGGTCTGGCTGGAGAGGGGCAGTGCAGGCAACCGCTCGGCGTGTGTCCCGCCCACGATACGCTGGTAGGCCGCCTCCTTGCAGGCCAGGAACAGCGGGCTGCTGTACCGGTAAATTTCCATCGCCTCGGTCATCTTTCGGGAATTTTCCACAGCGGCGGCCATGTCGCCCCTCTGGAAGCTCCGCCAGGTATTCACGGTAAACTCGGGCGCAAAGTTTACCGTGGCGTTGATAAAGCCGTTAATCCCCAGCGGCAGCACGGTCATGGCATGATTTTCATAGGCCGCGAACACCAGAAAGCCGGGCTTCGACTCCTTGATGGTGAGCATATTTCGGATATGCTCGGGATCAGCCACCGTCTCTTTGATGCCCACAATGTTCTCATGCTTCAGGGCCAGCCGCCTGACCAGTTCCGTATGGAAATCAAAGCCGGTCAGGTCGGGGAAATTATAGATGATGATGGGCAGGCTGGTAACGGCCGCGGCTGCGTCGTAATAGGCCTCCACCATCTCCTCGGCATAGACGCTGAAATAGGGATTTACCAGCAATACACCGTCTACACCGGCCTCCTCGGCGGTGGCCATCAGCTCCTTGACATTGGCAAAACATGTGTCTCCCACACCTACGATCACATGGACCCGGTGGTTCACATAAGCGGTCATTTCGCGGATGAACTGCTTTCTCTCCTCCAACGCCAACGCGCTGAACTCTCCGCTGGTTCCCAGATAAGAAAGCCCGTCCACACCTTTTTCCATGAGAAAATCGGCCTGTTTTTTATTGGCTTCCCAATCTAGTTTTCCGTTTTCGTCAAAGATCGTGATGACCGGTGGATTCACTCCGGATAAGTTTGTCATTCGATCGCCTCCTGTTATTGAATCAATATGTGCACGTCAGCTCTCCTGACGGATACACCCACATTTGCGGGAGATGTCCCGGGATGCCTGGAGTATGGCTTTTATCACCAGTTCCCGCTTCTGCGTCATCCGCTCTCGGGGACCGGAAACACTGACGGCGGCGACAACCTGATTGTTGACATCATAAATGGGCACAGCCGCACACCACAGACCTTCTTCGATCTCCCCATCGTCTACCGCATAGCCCTGCCCGCGGAATTCCTCCATCTGCTGGTAAAGCTCCTGTTTCGAGCATACCGTGGTACTGGTGAGCGGCTTAAACTGCAGCCGCTCGATGATATCGTGGCTGCGGGCCGGTTCCATAAAGCTCAAAAACGCCTTACCCAACCCAGTGCAATAGATGGGCTTGCGGCTGCCGATGCTGGCATTGGTCAAAATGGTTTTGTCACTGTTAATTTTGGAAACATATACCACTTCGTCCCCGGATAGGACCGCCATAAATACTGTCTCACTGAGAGTATCCATCAGCCAACGGAGAATGGGCGCGGCAATACGGTTAATATCTAAAAAGGCCGCGGCATTGATTCCCAGGCGAATCAATTTTGGACCCAGGGTATAGCATTTACTTTCATCCACTAATAGGTACTCGTTGTCACTCAGGGTACGGAGAATTTCAAAAGTACTGCTCCCCGCGTATCCCAGTTGTTCACTGATCTGTTTTGCGGTAAGCCCATGCGGAAAGTTGGATAAATGCTCAAAAATTCGCAGGACCCGCTCTGCCGACTTAACAGCCATATTATTTTCCCCCCGATTCGTATATATGAATTGGATTCACATTTCTTGATTGTGCCTTCACCCTACCATACACACCCTCTAAAGTCAAGCATACCGAATCCAGTTTTCCCTGATGCACAATTTGATGGCGTTAAATTTATTCATATTGCCGTTTTTGATTTTTATATATGAATTTCAATTCTTCTTTTCCGGCTTTCTCCGCACGTACTTTTCTCCTGTCCCATATACTAGGTCAGGGGAAAACAGATTTCCCCTGTTCATTTCATTTTGACGGAGGAGATTTTTCCGTGACCGATTCTCTTGATTCGACCGAAATGTGCAGCGGTACCTGCAATCTGTATCAGAGCACCGCTTCCACCAGTGGGAAATATCAGATTAATTCGGGTGATATACCGTCCGATATTTCCGCTACTTGCAGCACCCAGCTAAACAGCATTCACACCAAATTGATTATGCAGCCAGACAAAACCAACGTGCTGCCAGGCTGGATTATTACCTACACCATTACTTTTATCAACCAGTCCATGGTGGCAATGTATGACGTCAAAATTTCCGATACCATTCCTTCTCAAACCACGTTGGTTCCCGACTCCATTGTACCCGCTCCGCAGGAAGGCGAAAGCCTGACCGACGGAGTCACCGTGGGGACCGTGGCACCTGGCGCCTCTAAAACTCTGGTTTTCCAGGCCGAGGTGTCCTCTTCCGCCGCCGGCAGCATCACCGATACTGCTTCCGGCACCTACAACTTTAAGGACTGGACGGGCACCGGACACACCGGCTCCGCTGCCACTACCACCGCCTCCGTTACCGTCGCCTGCGTGAATTTCACTGTCGACAAAACCGCCGATAAGACCTATGTGACCGATGTCGGGCAGGACGTCGTCTACACTCTGAACATTCATAATAACGGTACAGTACCCATCACCAATATCACGGTAACCGATCCCATTCCTTCCGGTATGGTCTACAAAGCGAACTCCACTCTTCACAACGATACGCAGCCTTACACCGATGAAACCCCCGCCGCCGGTATCGGCATCGGCACGCTGGCCGCCGGGACATCCTATAAGCTCCAATTCACCTTTACCACAACCGCTTGACTTTGACGGCTGTGAAAGGAGGTGACGCTTTGAGAATGTTCGTTAACCAAGCCCAGGCGGCGGGGCTGTTCGAGGAAACACCTGTGGGTGCCATCAGCAACCTCTGTACCATAACCCAGCAGCCTCCATGCAGTTGTGTCTGCCAGTGGGTGAACGATTCTTTCTATCTGGAAGACAAAGGTTCTTGCATTGAAACCTGCTATGTCTATCACACCGGGGCACAGCCCATCTTTATCATGGGACAGTGGGCCGTGCGGGCAGGCTACGGTATCTGGCTAAAATATACCGGCTGCTCCGGGGAAAGCCACATTGAAACCAGGACCGGAAGCGTTCTGTTCTCCACGCTTCCGTCAAACTTTTCGCCTCAGAGTTTCAACGTATGTCTGCAAAATCCCGTGCACGCCGAGTTGGACTGCCGCTGCGTAACCGTACGTTTCCGCGCCATCCTATGTTCCCCGCTGGAGGCAGCGGAAACCGCCTGAATTCACCTTGCGATACAGCCGCGCGGGCCGCTTCTGAAGAAGCGGCCCGCGCGTATCCCTGAAAAATACCGGCGGCACGTCCGAAAAGGATGATATTTATTTCCTCCACGCACATATACTTTTGCTGCAAGGAGGGATTTTTTTATGAACATTATTTTGCAAAAGCGAAAACTGACCGGCACGCTGGCCGGTATTCTGGCTTTATGCCTTGCCTGTGGCGCCGCTGTTCATTTTTTGTCCAGTGCCCACGCTACCCAGCGCCAGCTCCCCATATATTGCGTACAGCGGGACCAGAAGGTATGCGCCATCTCGTTCGACGCGGCATGGGGTAATGTTACCATGCGGCGGCTGTACCGTCGTGAACATTGATGTCAGTCGCCGCCAATGGTTTTTTTCTCAGTTTCCATACCCTCCAACAGAATGCCCAGCTCACTGGAAAACCGATAGGTGATCTCCATCCCGCCATCCCCAAAAATACGGATCTCCTGGACTGTCTCCGCAACGGTAAGGCGGTCAAGCTTAGTCAGTTTTCCCAGCTTTACCAGTTCCCGCACCCAGGATCTGTCCGGCGGGTCATCGTAATTCCCGTCTTGGGGCAGCCGGATGATCTGGGCGCGCAGGGCCTGCTCCTGCGTTTCGTAATCCCGGCGGTAATCCAGAAAGTCGGACTTGGAGATCAGTTTTTCCCGATAGTCCTCATAGACTCCCTGTTTGATTCGCCGGATGCGGGCTAGGGCCGCGTTCAGGCGCTCCTTCTCCATGCGGCTGTGGTCGGCTTTCCGCATTTCCCGCTCGCCGCGTTCCGCCAGCGTCTTCAGATTTCCGATACTGGCAATGATGCGGTTCAGGTCTCGCAGGACTATCTGCTCCAGCGCCTCCTGCGTGATATAATGCCTGGAGCAGGCTGAGGCGCCATATCTCTTATAGGAACCGCAGAGGTAAAACGTCCTGCCGCCCCAAGTCGATCTGGACATGGAGCGCCCACAGTCGCCGCACTTCAGATATCCCGCAAAGGGGCTGATGTTCTGCCCGAATGCCGGAGTTCGGGCTTTGCGTCTGAGCAGCGACTGCACTCTGTCCCACTGATCTTGCGCAATGATGGGTTCGTGCGTTCCTTTTACGATAACCCAATCGTCCTTCTTTTTTCGCTTTGCCGCACCGTGGATCTGGGCGCGGAGGTCCCGCCCCTGCTCCATGTTGCCAATGTAAATTTCCCCATTCAAAATACGGTGAATGGTGGCGTAGGTCCAATATGTGGTGCCATGCAGCTTGTTACCGTTGCGGTACCGTTCCCCCATCAGGCGTTTGTATTCGCTGGGACAGGGAATTTTCTCGGCGTTAAGCATTTTTGCTATCCGGACCTTCCCCATGCCGCCCTCGAACAGCGTAAAGATGCGTTGCACCACCTCTGCGGCCACAGGGTCAATCACAAGGTGATTATGGTTCTGCGGATCTTTCCGATACCCGTAGCTGGCGAAGGCCCCAATAAACTCGCCGCTCTGCTGTTTGGCCCTGAACGCGCTTTTCACCTTCTGGGAGATGTCTTTCGCGTACTGGGCATTGAACAGGTTTTTTAGCGGCATCATCATGTCATAGGCACTGCGATCGCTGTCAATATGATCCGTAACGGCGATAAACCGTGCACCATGCTCCGGAAGCCAGCGCTCCAGATAGCGCCCGGCGTCGATATAATCCCGCCCAAAGCGGGACAGATCCTTGACCAGCACGCAGTTCACTCTGCCGGCTTCGATGTCGCCGATCATCCGCTGAAAAGCAGGGCGGTCAAAGTTGGTGCCGGTGTAACCGTCATCGGCATAGCAGTCGTACACGGCCAGTTCCGGGTGGTTTGCCGTATACTTCAGCAGCAGCTTGCGCTGGTTGCCGATGCTGTCACTTTCCGGGCGGTCTCCGTCCTCCCGGGACAACCGGCAGTAAACTGCCGTCTGCCAGGTCTTCTCCAGCCGGTCAGCCGCCCCCATAGTCCGGCCCTCCCTTCGGCGCAATGGTCCGCACGGAATCACGTAACCTGGATGTGCGCCTTGATTAGATTCAGCACCAGTGTCTCCGCCGATAATTTGCCCTCGTAGTTCCGAATAACCCGATAGGCGGGGTGCACCTTACCGGCGTCTTCAGCGGACACTCGCGCGTTTTGCTTCATCGAACGTCCCCCCTTCACGATTCGATACTGCTATGATATGAAGCCGGGAGGGCTGGCATGAATCGGATCTGTCCAAATCTGTCCTTGAATGACAAAAGGCCGCCGGTGCGGCAATCGCTGCCGTTCCGGCGGTCTTTCCAAGGAGGGGAAAACGCACGCATCCAACGGTGTGAGGGAGAAAATCACCGTAACCTGCGAAAAAATGCCGTGGACCGCCGTTTCCGGCGGCCCACGGTGAACGAATCATTCCTATTTTTGGCATCGTACGGTAATCCGGCTGCGCCCTCCGTATGTGCAGGTAAAAAGGGTCAGATCCCAGTCCCCGGAAGTCATGCCTTCCACATCCGTGCCCGCCAGCGTCTCCAGGGCAACGACCTTATATCGGCAAACATAGCCGTCAACATCGGTAAACGTCACCGCATCGCCCGTCTCAAGCCGGCCAAGGGCGCCGAATTGTCTCCTGTAATTATGACCCGCGATGATCATATCATCGCTCAAATAAGAACCCGCATAGCGGCAGGGGGAGTTTTTCAGCGCCGAATCGCTCCAGCTGCCCATAACCGGCAGAGAGAGCTCCAGCGAAGGGATATCCAGAACGCCGATATAGTCGTCCCCGTCGATTTTCACCGACTGTATCTCCGTGGCGGTCGTCTCACCGCCTGACGTGGTCGGCTGCTGCTGGGGAATCACCTGCTGGGTGAGCACTTCCACGGTCGCTTCCGCCACGCGGTCGGCATGCTGCTCCTCCAACGCGTTGAATGCCATTAAAACCAAGGCCCCGGTAAGGCACAGACAGCCTGCGGCCATCAGAAACATGCCGCGCTTATCTTTCATGTTTCCTGCGTCCAAATCGTTTCCACCAGCCGAGACTGAACAGCAGAATTCCCAGGCCTGCCATCACAGGAATCGGCCACTGCAGCAATCCGGTCTGTGGAAGCTTTGCCGCAGCGGGTACGGCTTCCTCCGGAATATTGGCCTCCGCCGGAATATCGGATTTTGGCGGGAGATTATCCGGAATGTTGGCGTCGGGCGGGGGTGTGGGATCATTCGGGGTATCGGACTTTGGCGGAGGATTATCCGGAATATCAGGCGTATAGGTATTGGTAATGGAGAAAATCATTCCATCCTTGGTATAGGCAACAGTATAGTCAGCTGGAACATCCTGCTCAATAACCGACCAGTCGTAATCTTCGCCGAGATTATTCCAAGTGTAGCGCCAGTAATTGTCCGCCGTGAGCTCCACCGTGTCATATACGCTTCCGTCTTTAAGCAGCGCCACCTTGATGGATTCCGGCCGGGCATCCTTCTGGTCCTCATCGTTCCACACCTTGATGGCGGTAGCGCTTGTCTTTTCACCGTGGGATGGCGGTGACGGCTTATAGGAAGAGGATACCTTGGGCACAGCGGTCACGTCGTCATGCCAGGTTCCCTCCGCGTCCTGATTAGGCAGGGAAATCAAAAACGGCGAGAAGGAATAAACGGTGTCCCCAACTGTCAGTTTATCCCCATAGAGCAGATAGAGGCCGGTTTCCAGCGCGGGGAAGGAAACCTCACCGCCGCTGTCCGTGCGGGCGGTCTGCCCATCCAGCCCCTGCGCCGCGGCATAAGTCTTTAGGGAATTTGCCGCCGTCCCCCATTCCTTGTCCGTGGTCAGTCCGCTGACTTTGACATGGGAATCGACAAAATCGCCGCACAGGGCAAACGTACCGTCCTTCTTCACGTCCGCCACCCGGTAGAGATAAAACGGCACATCGGGCAGCACGGTCCCGTCACAGCGGCACACCAAGGTCAGGGACTCTTTACCGGCCGTTTCTTCCGCCAGAGCCGTCGTGGACAGGGAAGCAATCATACCCAGCAGCAACAGCATCAGAAGCAGATGCTTCCCGGCTTTTTTCCGCTTATTCAAAGGGTTTTGCCACCTCCCGTTTTTTCTTCCGACGTCCCGGACCCCCAAAATTCTTAGGCTGCCTTGTACTGGCCAGCAGCCAGATGAGCAAAATCAGCAAAATCGGTGCCGCGATCATTGGAGCCACCAGCAGTGGGTCGATCCGCCGCGCGTCGGAAATGATCATGATTTCATCAGGCGTCTCGATGCGATGACCACGTACCAGCAGTCGCTGGGTATTGATCCCATATGGCGTACAGGTAAATAGAGTACAGTAATCCTCCTTCGGGTCGATGGTCAGCGCCGAGGTGTCGTCCGGGTCCACGATTAGGATCTGATCCACCTCATAGGTCAGCGTCTCATTTAGAATAGTCAGCACAAATGTGTCGCCGGCCTCCATTTGATCAAGGTCCGTCAGGAGTTTGGCGGACGGCAGGCCCCGGTGTCCGGACAAAACGCAGTGGGTGCCCGTCCCGCCCGCAGGAAGAGAGGAGCCGGCCAGATGGCCGATGCCGGCGGCCAGCACAGAGTCGGACGTACCGTGATAGATAGGGAGCTGAATCCCCAGCTTTTTAATGGAGAGATAGCCCATCATGCCAGACCCGTCAATATTTAATAATTTATTGTACTCCTCATTCTCAGCCGAAGTCAAGTTGAAGGAGCTTACTCCACGGGCAAGCAGGTTGGTATTATACTTTTCCGCCGCCTGCAAATAGGCCGCGTCATCCTCCTCGGTCAGGTTGGCTAGATTCGCGTTATAATTGGCAACCGCTTTCGTCTGGTGAAAGGAATTGTAGTAATTACTGACGGTGGGGTACAGCAGCACGGAGAGGCCCACGAAAAAAAACGCTATTAAAATGAGAGTAGAGTCGCGTTTCTTCATATGTCTCCCCCTGCTGCCACCGGCGGAGGGGCTTAAGCCCCTCCGCCGGGCAGCACAGAATACTATTTTCAGAACAACTGAACGAGCTGCCCTTACTTCCGGCCGTTCATCCGTCTCCGGGTGATGAGCAGAATCGCCGCGCCGGCGGTTAGGCCGCCGCCAACAACGTAGAAGATTGTGGTGCCGATGCCGCCGGTGGCCGGCAGCAGGCCGCCGGTGGAGTTTTCAATTTCAATTCGATTGACTTCCTCCGTATCCTTCTGAAGCGTCATTCCGGTAACCGAGGTTTCATTTGTCGTGCGGGAGATGGTAACCTTGATCGGGTCGGTCATGGCGTTAAACCCCTCGGGGGCCTGCGTCTCTTTCAGGTAGTAAACACCCTCGTCCAGCCCCTTGATGGTGATCAGTCCGTCCGCACCGGAAACCATGGCCGTAGACTCGGCGGTATCGCTGGATACCATGGGCCGGTAAAATGCTTCATCCTCTACAAGCCTAATTTCGTTCTCACAGGAGGCGTCGCTGTACAGCTTGAAGTATGCCCCGGCCAGATCGGTCTGACTGCCGCTTTGAGTGAAATATTTGTAGATATCAAACTGATAGGTATAGACGTGGACTTTATGTTCGGGCGTGTTGGCCTTGGAGCTGGTGTTATAAGGGTTGTTGGAGTACTCCAGATAGACCGTGTTGTCCTGATATTCATTGTAAATCAAAGCATCCTCGGTCAGCTTTCCGGTGTAGGTAACCGTTAGGGAATCGCCGCCGTGGGCCTTGATATAGTCGCTGGCGAAATCAAGCGTAATCAAAGTATTCTGATTGATATCCGTACCAGTCGTCAGGGTGTAGGTGGTGCTGTCCGGAGAAACCAGCGTATCGCCGTTATAGACCGCAAGGCTGCCATCGTTGTAGGACAAGGTGGGGTCCATGGTATCATGAATCACGTAGGTATATGTATCGTAGGTACTGGCATAGCTGGGGATGGTGGAGCTGATTTTAAACGGGACGTCCTCGCCGATGGAGTAGTCGGCAACCTTGCCCCAAGTGCTGGTGGAGTCTTCCTGGACCTGTTTATCAATGGTGGGGGCGTCCGCCTTCAGGTTTACGTCGCTGGTAGGGGCCGCGGTGGTCAGATTGCACAGGGCGGTAACCGTATTGTCCTCCACGGCTTTCCCGCTGGCCAGCACAATGTAATAACCGGCTCCGGCGGAAGATAAGTCAATGGTAACGGAATCATCCTCCGTTCCCTCGGCGGAACCGGCAACCGGTATGGAATTGCTCGTAATATAATCACTGACCGCCTGCGTAAATGCCTTCAGACCGTCGTCGTTTCCATCCAGACTGTAGACATAGGAAACCATATCGGCGCTGGTGTGAGTCGTCGTGCCGTCATCGTAGGTAAAACCGGAAAACGCATCCGCCACGGTATACTGATACGCCTGCTTTACCGCATCGTAGCTTGTAACATCAAAGAGTTTATAGGCGTTGTACGTGGTGCCGTTCATACTCACGGCGTCGCTGTGATTATTCAGTGTGATTGCATACGTGGGAGAATACATAGCAAACGCGGGGACGGCCAGTACGAATACCAGAGCCAGGGCCAGCAGAAGGTGCAGCGCTTTTTTCACTGTTTTCATGAAGTTCGTCATCTTCCTTTTCTCATAATATTTTAAAATAGGGCTAAGTCTGCGGATTCATGGCGTGCAGGGGTTCTGGGCCTCCTTTCGCCGTTCGCGTTTTTTATTTAACAGTAAGGCCGTGACCGGCAGCATAATGGCCAGACCGCCTGTTGTATACCGATAAGTTCCCGTTCCGCCGGTCTCCGGCAGAACGTAGAATTCTTCTTCCGGCGGCAGTTCCCCGACAAAGTCATCGCGGTGAATCTCGGCTTCAATGATGACATTTTGGCCGATTACGGTGCCGTTCATATTCTGTTTCACAGTAATATCGGCGTCCGGAGCCAGAATCGAACCATACATCAGCTGTACGGTTATTGTTCCGTCATACGGCTCAATAGCCGTCCCGCTGCACTGATAAAAGTTCCACAGGACCTTACCGTAGTGATATTGAAAATCCGAGCTTGGGGACT
Source organism: Intestinimonas sp. (assembly GCA_022653075.1). Taxonomy (GTDB): domain Bacteria; phylum Bacillota; class Clostridia; order Oscillospirales; family Oscillospiraceae; genus Intestinimonas. Next base: position 31,603 of record JALCSB010000005.1, on the reverse strand, counting down.
GCGGCTCTTCATGGTTGGAAATCTGCTGCCCATCCACATAAATCCGGCAATTCGGTACGGTAACCGCCGTACAGCCGGTACAGTCCACATTGACGATGACCGTCCCGTTTACGCTGCCGTCTGAATTGGATGTGAACCCCTTGATACCAAGGTAGTACCCTTGAGGAACCGCCGACGTCAAAGCCCCGGCGGTGGTGTTGTAAACACCTACGGTATCGGAATCAGGATTGCTGAGTTCCAGATACCTGTTGTTGATATCACCGGTCATATGTGTTGCATCCATATTCTGCGGACCCGCCTGGGCCAGATTGACTGAGCTGTTTTCCATATCGCTCTGCACCCCGTCGAGGTCGATAAACGAAACGCCATTGGTGTCCTGCCAGATATTATATGGAGGGCTCACCGGCGTCTTATTGCCTCCGACACTGATCTCAAATTGATTTTGGTTTATCATAGAAACCTTATTTTCGGTTCTCGACCGTGGGCCCAGCGCCAGCACATCCCCGCCTCTGCGGGCACTCTGGCTACTGATGCCCAGGTAGCGCCGCACATAGCTGAGCTCACTGGTCAAACACTTCGTGCCAAAGCTGGCCCCCGCATACAGTTTATTCGCCAGAACATTGCCGTTGGTATCCGTCTTGAGGGTCGCAGTACCGAAGGAGACCACGCAAAAATTCCCTGCAATGCCCAGCGGACGGCTGGAATCATAGTAGTCCGTATGGACGAAAGTTTTCTGCTCATCGTCAATCAGTCTGTAATGCAGGTTTCCATAGTCGCGATCCCGAGTCAAAATGTAGTCGGAAAAACTGTCTGCATCAAAGGAGACTCCCTGCTGTGCGTCCGCAGAATCTTCCGGTTCCGCCTCGCCCGGTATAATTTCCAGATCCGCCGGGCCTGCTGTGACTTCCGAATCCACCGGGTCCGCCGAGGGAATTTCCTGCAGCTCGGAAGTTCCATTGTTCTCTAAAACGTGAAAAATCTGGGCATCTTCCGGCGTTGCCGCCTGTTCCGTATCCTCAATGGTCACCCTCACTGAACCGCCGACCGGCTCTACTTCCGATCCATCTCGGAGAAAGCTGATGTGATATGCGGTAAAATTTGTAAGGTCCACATTCGCGTTCTCTGCCATCAGCAACTGCTGGAGGGCTTCATAGCGCTCCGGTTCGTCCTCCGGCGTAATCCGGCTTACTTGAAGCTCCGCACCTTCCGGAATCACCGTAGCATCCTCCGCAATCGCCGTAATCTTCAGGCCGTTTCCATCCTCATATACATATTCAGCCGGCACTGTATCATCCTCCGGCGGCGTGGTGTCCTCCGGCAGCGCGGTGTCCTCCGGCGGCGCGGTGTCCTCCGGCGGCGCGGTGTCCTCCGGCAGCGCGGTGTCCTCCGGCGGCGCGGTGTCCTCCGGCGGCGCGGTGTCCTCCAGCGGCGCGGTGTCCTCCGGCGGCGTGGTGTCCTCCGGCGGCGTGGTGTCCTCCGGCGGCGTGGTATCCTCCGGCGGCGCGGTATCCTCCGGCGGCGCGGTATCCTCCGGCGGCGCGGTATCCTCCGGCGGCGCGGTATCCTCCGGCGGCGTGGTGTCCTCCGGCGGCGCGGTGTCCTCCGGTGCCGTGGTGTCCTCCGGTGCCGTGGTGTCCTCCGGTGCCGTGGTGTCCTCCGGCGGCGCGGTGTCCTCCGGCGCCGTGGTATCCTCCGGCGCCGTGGTGTCCTCCTCCGGTATCGCCGCATCCCCGGAGGATATCTCATCGCCCGGTACCGCTGCTTCTCCGGAATCATCCGTCACAGCGGAATCAGACAAGCTGATACTCTCCTCCGTACCGGAATTAGGGTCCGCCGTCAGCGTCATCGCAGGGTATGTAAGCAGGCGAAACGTTCCTATCGCCACCAACAGAGATAAAATAGACGTAACAAGGAACATCCTTTTCCGCTTTTTTCTTTTGCGGATATATTCCTTGACTTTATCCTGCGAGTTACCCTGCAAGGCGCTTCACCTCCTCTTCCCTAGAATAACAATTATTCGATTCTCCCGAATTTTGAAAGCGGCCAGATCCGGAAAACGATCTTGCCAATCACCTGCTCTTTTGCAACGGTACCAATTACCTTGGACCTGCTGTCAACGGAGGTGGCACGGTGATCGCCGAGAACGAACCAGCGTCCATCCGGAACCTGATAGGGCAGCTTAATATCGCACTGGCCCAGCGTTTTCTCCTGAACATACGGTTCATCCAGTTGTTCGCCGTTTACAAAAACGTTCCCGTTCTCATCAATATTAATCCAGTCTCCTGGAAACCCAACGGCCCGTTTGAGCAGGACCTTATTGTTATAATAGAATGCGATGATATCGCCGGTATTAAATTGCTTTGCCTTGGAGGCAACCACCAGTTGTTCATCCTCCAGGTTGGGCTCCATGCTGGTTCCCTGGATCTGCAAGACGGAGAAAAAAAACGTGGAGCAAATAATTGCCACCGCAGATACAACCACCAAAGTCCAAATGGTGCCCCGCATGGCCCGGCCGTAAGCCGTCCTGTGATTGCGCCTGTCCAGTTCGCGATTTAACTGTTCCAGCGTGGGGCGCTCGGCTCTTTTTGTCTCCATTCTTTCTTATTTCATACCTTCCCTGTTCGGAATCTGTACATCGAACCCGGAAGCCGCGAGCATCTCCTTTAGACCCAAATGGCTCTTATAGAACTGCTCAAGCTGCACTTGCAGGGCCTCCCAGTATTCCGCCGATTTTTTCCGGCTCTCCCGTTCCATCTGCTGGCAGTTTTCCTCAGCGTCTCTGATCTTCGCGTCCGCCCTTTCTCTGGCCCGCATCTCCATTTGGCTGGCTGCCGCCTCAGCATCGGCCCCCTTGGCATGTACACTGGCGGTATACTGATCGGCCGCCGCCTGCGCCGCCTGAAATACCTGATTAATTTGCATTGCCGCCTCTGCGATGGAACCGCATTTTTCCATCCGGATTGTTTTGCTGCTTATTTGAGTTTGGAACTGGGTAATCTGCGTCCGCAGCTGTTCCAGCTCTGCCTCCTGATCTCTGATAATATTCAGTAATTCCGTTTTTCCGAGATGCCGAATTTCCTTATCCGTCATAATATAGCTCCTAATTATCCATGGACGCCCATTCACACAGTCGAATACTTTTACGCTGCATGGAAAAGCGCTCTCACGGGGCCGGCGAGGCGCCGTCCACATCAAAAAATTTGTCCAGAGGCAACACCGTATTTTCAGAAGCCGCAGCGTCCTGATTTTCCCCAGCGCAACCTACTTTATGTTTTATGAAAAAATTGTATCATTTGTGCGTTACAAGATCGGTTACATTTTATAAAATGCTTTTAAAATATTTTTGTAAGTTTTTACAGCCGCTGTATCCTGTTCTTACTTTTTTCAGCGACCAGACCATCCCGGTATCGCGCCGCGGCGTTCCCCTAAACCCATTGTGATGCAACGGTCGCACTTTACCATCACCCTGGGGAAATGAGGATACTCAGAACCTCATTGATATCTTGGGAAAGTACGGTGTAAAGGCCACTTTTTTTGTCGTGGGAGACTGGGTGACTAAATACCCGGAGTCGGTCAAGGCCCTGCATGACGCGGGTCAGGAAGTCATGAACCACTCCAACACCCACGCACACTACAATGCACTGTCTACCGAGGAGATCGCGGCGGATCTGGACGCCTGTAATAAAAAAGTTGAGGCGGTTACTGGCGTCTGCCCCACACTGATCCGCTGTCCCTATGGGGAATATGACACCCATGTCATCGAGGCCATCCGCGCCTGCGGCATGGAGCCGATCCAGTGGGATGTGGAAAGTTCCCAAACAGCTTCAAGCAGCTGAAGCAGGCTGCCTCAGCTGCCGCCGACATAGCCAGCGCCATTGTCACGGAAGTTACCGCCGCATCCAAGGGCACAGCCATGGCCACGCCCGGCGGCAGCCGAGAAATAGCCTGGCCGCTTTTCTCCCAGCCATAATCGTAACCGAAGGCCATTTTGTACGGGTTGACGAGGAACGTATTGCAAGTGTAAGATAAGGAAAACGGGGTGCAGCGGGATCCGCTTCTCCTCAATGCCGTGGAGGGAATTTTATGGAGTTTCAATATCATTTGCCCGTCAATCTGCTGTTCGGACAGGGAACATCCGACCGCATCGGTGAAAAGTGCGCCGCGCTGGGCAGACGTGCGTTGATTGTGACGGGAGGCAGCAGCACAAAGCGTTCGGGGCTTCTGGCTAAGACTGAAACCCTTTTGCATGAAAACGGGGTCAGCAGCGTCCTGTTTGACCGGGTGGTACCCAATCCTCTGACTACAACGGTGTATGAAGGGGCCGACCTGGCTAAGTCGGAAAACTGTGACCTTGTCGTGGCGCTGGGTGGGGGAAGTAGCATTGACGTTGCAAAAGGTATCGCGTTCCAAATGGTAAACGGAGGGGACATCAGCGAATACATTTTTGGACGCAAATCCAGTGATAAGGCGCTGCCTGTCGTCGCCGTTCCCACCACCTGCGGAACCGGAAGTGAGGGGAACGGTTTTGCCGTCTTGACAAACCCGGAGACCAAGGGAAAGAAATCCCTGCGAAGCAGCGCCATCATACCGGCCTGTTCCATTATCGATCCACTCCTCATGACCACCCTGCCAAAACGGACGCTGGCTGCGGTTGGCTTCGACGCGCTGTGCCATAATATGGAGGCCTATCTGTCCGCCCTGTCCCAGCCCATCACCGCAATGCAGGCGCTGGAAGGTACGGCCTTGGCGGCCGCCAACCTGCGTAGAGTGTATGCCGATCCGTCCGACCTGGACGGTTGGGAAGGACTTTGCCTGGCCAGTACCTTAGGGGGCATGGTTATCGGGGTATCAGGCGTCACAGCCCCCCACGGGCTGGAGCACCCGGCCAGCGGACTGAAAAATAACCTTGCACATGGCGAGGGGCTTGCCGCGCTGACCGTGGCGGTGACCCGGCACACCCTGCCCGCAGGAGAGGAAAAATATGAGGTGTTGGCGAAACGCATCGGCGGCGCGCTTTCTACCGACATTGTAGATGAGATTGCACGCCTGCTGGACGAAATCGGGCTGAACGTCCGCTTGGGTGACTACGGGATTACCTCCGATGATGTGCCCTGGATGGCGGAAAGCTGCCGGAAGCTCTCCGTAGGCGGCCTGAGAGCACATCCCCGCTTTTTCCGCCAGGCGGAATTGGAACAGATTTATTCCGAATGTCTATAACGAAAATTTGAATTGTAACGGAACCAAACCAGGAAGGTTTTATTCTGCTGACCTTGCAGAGTAAAACCTTCCTGGTTTATTCCATGCTGATCGCCGTGCCTGTTTATCCGCTGAAAAACTGCGGTGTCCAGGCCCTCCAGGGTGAGAATACATAATTGAAATTTCTCCGCGTAATGATTAAGGACAGGAGATGCAGCCGTGGACGGCAGCTCGCCAACGATCTCATAAAAGGAGGTGTCCACCCTGGACGCGATTTATGCCCGTCAGTCCGTAGATAAGGCGGACAGCCTTTCTATTCAGGGACAAATCGATCTCTGCAAAAATCAGGCCTCGGATAAGGTCAAAGTCTATCAGGACAAAGGCTATTCCGGAAAGAATACGAACCGCCCCGCTTTTCAGCGCATGATAGAGGATGTGGAAAAGGGCCTGATTCGAAAAATTGTGGTCTACCGCCTGGATCGTTTCTCCCGCTCACTGGCCGACTTCAGCCGTTTGTGGGAAATCCTTCAGAAGCACCGTGTGGAGTTCGTCTCCATTAACGAAACCTTTGACACTTCCACTCCCATGGGCCGGGCCATGCTCAGCATTATTATGGTTTTCGCCCAGCTAGAACGTGAGACAACAGCAGAGCGGGTACGGGATAATTACTATCAGCGGGCCGCACTGGGTTTCTGGCCCGGTGGTCCCGCGCCCTATGGCTTTTCTTTGGGGCGGCTTCCCTGTGCCAATGGCAAACTTATGCCGGCGCTGATCGCCAATGAGCAGGCTGATTCCGTAGCGCGGATTTTTCGCGCCTACGCGGAGCCGGAGTCCTCTTTGGGCAGCGTGGCCCGCACTCTTAACGCGGACGGTATTCCCGCCCCCAAGCGCGCCACTTGGGATAACGTAACCCTCTCCCGTCTCTTACATAGTCCACTCTATGTCATGGCTAACGAAGACGTTTTTCTCTATTATAAGGGCAAAGGAATGATTTTCGCGAATACCCTGGACGCATTCGATGGACTTCACGGCGGTATGGTGGTCGGCAAACGCAGCCGTACCGTTAACAAGTATAACGATTTGAAGAACCAGCATTTTTCCGTGGCAAATCATTTCGGTTTTATTCCTTCGGATCTCTGGCTTCAGTGTCAGTACAAACTTGACACCAACCGCCAGTTGGGGCAATCCGGCAAGGGGAAATACACCTGGCTCTCCGGCCTGATGAAGTGCGCCTCTTGTGGCTACAGCATCAAGGTAAATCGGATTAAGGACAAATATTACATGGTCTGCAGCGGGCGTTCCAATCTCGGGCTATGCGATGTGTCCATCCGGGTTGACCTTCGAGCGTTGGAGGTTTCCGTGGAACAGGAATTGGAACAGTTGCTGGACGAGTGCCCTGATACGCCGAGGGAGAATATGGAAAATCACGAGCTGTTGGATGAACTCGCCTTAGTGGAGCAAAAAATTGATCGGCTCATATCCGCTTTGGCAGAGAGCTCCGATCTCTCCATGCCCTACATAAATCGCACCATTGAACGTCTGGAGCAGGAGCGGCAAGGCCTTCTCCGTCAGCAGGGGAAGCAGCACCAGTGTCTTCGCTCCAACATGGGGCATCTCCGTTTCTCCGCCCTCACTTTTGCGCAGAAAAAGCTAGTGGCCACCCAATTTATAAAGGAAATTAAGCTCGCCGACAGCAACGCCGAAGTCATCTGGAACGTATAAGCGTATCGGCCGGGCGCGGGGTGCAAATCCGCAGGTCCACCGGGAACCTGTCATCGGGCCAAATATTTGATCCTTTTTTCTCATTTGCACCCACAAGCAAGCGGAGTGGACAACAAAAGTTGTCCACTCCGCTTGCTTGTATCCGTATTTTTTATTCCTTCGTATCCTGCCTTACCTGAATGCACTCAAAAAACTGCTTGGCGGCGGCCGAGACATAAATGTCTCGGCGGCAGACGGCGCAGATTTCCGAGCGCAGACCGACTTCATCAATCACATGCTGTTCCAGACCCGCAGAGCGCAGGGGCAGCGCCGACTGCGGGACCACCCCAACGCCAAAACCCGCCTCCGCCATGCTAACCGTGGTGCGGGCATCGTCGCTGACACAGAAGACTCGGGGATGCAGCCCCCTATTCTGAAAGATTTCCATCAAAATCTGCTCCCATCGCCGGTAAAAAAGCAGCGGTGCCTGATTGAGCTGCTCCAATCCGAACGCCCCATCCCCCGTTCCGGAGAAATAGTCAGGCCGCCCCACCGCACAGAATGGTTCGCTCCGCAGGGAAATGCAATTTAAATCGGGCGCGGAGAACGGCGCACGGACAAAAGCCAGCTCAACCTGATTGGAACGGACCTTTTCCAGCAGCTGATAGGTATTGGCCTCGTACAGTTCAAACCGTAACCGCTTATGGCCGGCGTGGTACCGTTTGAGCCAGCGCGTCAGAAAAATCTCGCATACGGAGGACGCCAAGCCAAGCCGAAGCGTCCCCGCGGTGCCGGCCCGCAGGTCCGACATCTCACTTTTTACAGAAGTACACAGGTCCAGAATGCCGCGGGCGCGCGTATAGAGCGTCCGTCCGGCATCCGTAAGCTGCATACGCCGGGCGCCTCGGTCAAAAAGTTTGCATCCCAGTTCCTGCTCGAGCAACTGAATCTGCGTGCTGAGCGGAGGCTGGGACAAATGGAGCGTCTTTGCCGCCGCAGTCACCGTCCCCTGGTCTGCCACTTCTACAAAGTATGTCAACTGACGAATATCCATTGTTCTCCTCCAACCTATATGATTATCATATAGATATCACACAAAACAAATATTTTCAATATAAAAAAATATATGCTACCATGGTGGTGAAAAAAGGAGGGTTAAACTATGACCAGCTTATGGAACCTGTTCTGGACCTTTGCAAAGGTCGGCGTAATGACCTTTGGCGGAGGATACGCCATGCTGCCCATTTTACAGCGCGAGATCGTAGAAAACAGGAACTGGGCGACGGACGAGGAGTTGGCGAATTATTTTGCCATCGGCCAGTGTACACCGGGCGTTATCGCGGTTAATACCGCCACCTTCATCGGGCAAAAGCAGCGGGGTACCGCCGGTGGAACTTTTGCAACACTTGGCGTTGTGTTCCCGTCCGTTGTAATCCTCTCTGTTTTAGCGGGACTGATTACGAATTTTGCCGATATTCCAGCCGTGCAGAATGCTTTTGCCGGCATTCGGGTCTGCGTCTGCATTTTGATTTTCAACGCCATCAGCAAACTCTGGAAGGGAGCCGTCACCGGCCGCCTGACTTTTCTCATCTTTTTGGCTGTACTGGTTCTGTCGTATGTTCTGAATATCTCCCCCACGATTCTTGTGTTGGTTTCCGCCGCTATCGGCATCGCGGCGGAGCTTTTGCACAGCTTGCAGGGAAAGGTGGGGGATGCAACATGATCCTGCCGCGTCTTTTTTGGGAGTTTTTCAAGACCGGCCTTTTTTCGGTGGGTGGAGGACTGGCAACGCTGCCGTTCCTCTCCCGCATGGCAGACAGCACGGGCTGGTTTAATCAGAGCCAACTGGCGGATATGGTGGCCGTGTCGGAATCGACCCCTGGTCCCATCGGCGTCAATATGGCAACCTATGTGGGATTTACCGTCTCCGGCGTCCCCGGGGCGATCATCGCCACGCTGGGTCTGGTGGCACCGTCCATCGTCATCATTCTGCTAATCACCGCATTTCTGCGTAACTTTCAGAACAATCGTTATGTAAAGTCGGTCTTCGGCTGTCTGCGCCCGGCCTCCACGGGCCTTATTGCCGCCTCCGGGCTTTCCGTAGCCGTGATCACACTTCTGAACTCGAAGGCCGTGGAAAACCTGCCGGCGGCAGTCAACTGGAAGGCCGTGATTCTGGCCGCCCTCCTCCTCCTTCTGACCCGGGGAATTCACCGGACGGGAAAACTACATCCCATCGTGTGGATTCTGGCCTCGGCGGCGGTCGGCGTTGTGTTTCACTTCGGCGGAGTGTAAATACTGGGAATCAGCAGCGTTCTGCGGAATTTACTCTCCTGCAAAAGAGAAAACAGAAGTGTGCGTTTTCGGCGTTATATGCTCTAAGCGACTTCTTAATCATGATTTTTTCTCACGGTTAGTGTGAGCATTTAGGGCATTTTATACACAGGAGGACGAAAGCATAAGCAGCGGCAAAATCACTCCGCTATACGAACGGTTATCCCGCAACGATAAGTTGCAAGGTGAGAGCAACAGCATATCCCATCAGAAGCAGATGCCGGAGGACTATGCCCGACGAAGCGGCTTCCCGCAACCGGCTTATTTTACCGAAGACGGAGCTTCCGGACCCCAGTCTGACCATCCCGGCTTTCCCTCCATGATGAAAGAAATCGAGGCGGGGCATGTGGAGGCTGTCATCGTGAAAGGCACGGCAAAAGGGCGTTCGGCTGGTTACCGTAAATGTGAGTATTGCGGCGATGTGATTAACTTTAAGACGTATCGGTACATGGGTACAACGAAGCTTTCCCAGCGTATGGTGACGGACCTCATCGACCACATCGACGTGTATCACATCTGAAAAGGTCGGAGGTTAGACCATCCAGTGCATCACTATTTTTTACAACTGCATCGGAGCCTTTACCGTTCCGGAGCGCGAAAGCATTCCAGAAACGAATGTACGCTTAAAAACGAGAAAAGGAGTAGCATTAAGCTACTCCGAAGCAAAAGCCGGATAAAAAACATTGTGCCCTTAAAGGATACTCAGATCCTATAAGGACACTCCGCATGGTACAAGTGTTCATAAGGACAAACTCGGAAACCCGCATAGAATAAATGTTTACGGCATACGACAAGCGAATATTATCATAAAATCAAATTCAGCTTTTTATCTGAACTGTTGCGGAAACTGTTTTATAAGTCCCTGCGTCATCACATCGGCCATCATTAACGCTTGCTGCTCAATATGATCAAAGGTGCTGATGCTGTCCTCATATTTTTGAGTCAGGATATCAACGGCTTCCGTCTTCGTCATTGCAAGGTGGTCATACAGCATTTTCTGCCACTCCTGCGCCGACCAATACGGATTGATACTACTCAGGAAGGCTGCAATCTCATCCGCGTTTTTGTACCATCGACTCTCAGCCTCGGCAGCTGTGGTATTATCGCCAGCTTTTGCAGCCATAACAAGCTCGGCTGCAATTGTGAGATGGCTTGTGAATAGCTCTGCAAATTTTGCAGCAATATTTTCCCCATAAAACAGCCTCAATGCCGCTTCAAAATCTTTTGGATTACGCAGAAGGCGATTGGTTACGAATTTCGCGTCGGGCAATCCAAAAGCACTGCTGACAATGAACAGTCTCGTCCAATAAACATGCTGTTCCCACAACAGCCGCATTTGGCTGCTTAGCGTCTGTTGCGTCTTGCTGATGCACTCGGTAATAGACTGTGAGGGCATAGTTCTGTAGTTCTTGGGAATACAGATTACCTGCCCAATGCGCAGATTATTTTCATTAAGCATGGGATTTGCCGACATGATTGCCTCTGTGGTTGTATTAAAGTGTTGCGCAATCAGCCGCAAAGAATCTCCGGATCGAATTTTATATGAACATGTTACGGCAGGACATGGAGCCACACGTATCGCTACCTTTCCAATAATACTATGTTACAATATATGATTCTTTTATGAGGCCGTTCCCCACTACAGATTAAGCCCTAAAAATCGTTTCTACAGGATGCCTTCTCAATTCCTGTAGAAACGATTTTGGTCCGTCCGTAATACGGTAGCTCTCAGCAGGCTCCCATGACTATATCAGAATCCCCTCACAGTGGTCCACTTCGTGCTGAATGATCTGCGCCGTCCAGCCGGTGAAGGTTTTCAGGCGGGTCTGAAATTTCTCATTCTGGTATTGTACCTTGATGGACTTGAAGCGCTTCGTTCTTCGGGTACCGGTGAGAGACAGGCAGCCCTCTTCCGTCTCGTAGGGTTCGGACTTTTTCATAATCTCCGGGTTAAACAGTATCATATACTTGCCCTCATTATCAAAAGCAATGATGCGTTTGTTGACGCCGATCATATTGGCCGCCATGCCCACGCAGCCGTCTTTGTGGGCTTTCAGCGTCTCCAGCAAATCCTCCCCCACATCGAGATCATCCGCCGTGGCCGGCTCGGCTTTCTGGGCAAGGAACGCCTCGTCCATGCAAATTTCCCGAATCATGTGTTGGTCTCCTCCCAGCTTTTCAGCACGTTGAGCTGTTCCGGAGTATGGAACCAATGTTCACCGTTTTCCATAACGGTCAGATTGCAGCCAAAATGACTGACAAACGCATTCACCGTACCCCGGTCGGTCAGATTGTCCTGACCGGCATATAAGATTGCCGTCTGGGCCGCCCATTTTACGATGGGGTGCGCTTTGGCATATTGGAGATAGTCCCAGGAAAGTGTTTCGCCAAAGTTGGTGGGAATCTCGCCTTCCCGCTCCAGCTGTGCTTCATCCACAGACGCCCAGATCATCATACTGCGGATGAGCTGTTCCATGTCCAGCACCGGCGAAACAAACAGCGCCTGTTCCGGCGGCATGTCCGGTAAGGCCAGCATGGAAAACCACGCTCCAATGCTGTTGGCCCGCAGGCAGATATGCATCCAGCGCTGCCGGAGATATGCCATAACCTCCCGCAGCTCCGGCACCACATGCCACGGGTCAAAACCAGTTTCGGATTTTCGCTTCCCGTGTTCCGGCAAGTCGATGGCCAGCACCTGAGCACCCTTGGGGCAGGCGATTTCCGCAAAGGCTTCCGCCTCCTCCTTGTACCCGCACTTGCCGTGAACGAACAGCCAGATCCGGTTAGAATTTACACCATACAGGATGGCGGGAATGTCATGGATTTGAAATTTTACCGCAGTCATGGGGACACCTCTTTTATTTTCCATACAACTTACAATTTGTTTTTATTTTTAATCATAACACAGGTTATCACAGATCACAATCGCACCTATAAGGCCACCCGCCAAAATCGGCGGGTGGCCTCGCTTGGCCTCTTTTCGGTTAGAGCAGCTGCCCCGGCAGCTTTAGCTTTTTCTTTGGCATATGATTCACTTCTTCTTAAAAAGGAACGCTCTGTTTGGATCCCACTCCGCCGCTGTCAGCTCGATGAAAAGCTCCTCGACGGCAGAAAGGCTTGCAGCGAACAGAATGACCAAAAGGACCCAGCGGGATTGGGTCAGCATTAGAGCCAGCGGATACAGCGCCAGCAGCACGCCGGTCAGCTTGTTGCCAAAGGTGTGCAGAAAGCCAAGTCTCCCGAATCGAATTCGTGCGGTCAGAGCTGCTGCAAAACGAACCAGAGCCACACCGGCAATCCAAAGAGCAAGTCCCGCCCCAGGCATAATGACCGGCCAAAGCTTAAAAATCAGCACAGCGACCAGCAGGAAATCCGCTGCGGAGTCCAGCCGCGCGCCCGTGTCAGAGTAAGCGCCAAAGCGCCGGGCAAAATATCCGTCCAGCGCGTCGGTCAGGCAGCAAAGGAGATAAAGCACCAAAAACGTCGCCGATAACGCCTCTGCCGGCAGTAGCCCCAAGGCAAGGGGAAAGCGCAGGGCGGTTAAAATATTCGGTAATCGCTTTTTCATGGGAGCTGCCCCAGCGTTGCCGTGATGTCCTTCAGAATCAGCGGCTGCATGCTGTCCCGATAGCCCGACAGGTCGGCATTTTCCAAAGCCGACCGAATCTGTGGAATCAGTTCCGGCTTCGCAGCGGCAATCTCCCGTAGCGCCTTGATGCACTGTCTTGCCGTGATGGGTTTTTCATCTGTGATATGGCTGAGGAATTCGGCCAGCAATGCGTCCAGTTGACCCTGGGTGTCCCAGCGGGCATTGGCTGCAAGAATCATCATGGTGCGGTTTCGTACCAGAGAATTTTTGTGCCGCAGCAGTGCCGCGAACTCTTTAAAATATGGATACCAGCAGCCGGACGCCCGGCTCTCCGCCGCAATCTGATCCGCATAGGCGCAGGCCGCCACTGCGTCCCTGTCGGTCAGGCGGGCACATATAAAGCCATCTGCCATATCGCACCTCCTCGCGTTTACTTTTGGCAAGCCTTTACGAATTTCAGCGGCACATCCATCCGCGCTGCCGTCTGCTCTTCGGTCATGCCGCTGCCTAGAAAACGGCGGCAGACAGATTTTATGTTTTCGCCCACCTCTATGATGTGGTGATCCGGATCGTAGAGACGCACCACCCGCTGGCCCCAGCGGTGTTCCTTGACTGGGTGGACATATTCGACAGACTCCCCCTGCAGTTTCCGGGCAAAGGCGTCAAAATCGTCCTCTTCAAAATAGAGTTCCCCGGCGTTCCCGCCGAGGGAAATCGAATTGCCCTCCAGAAAGTCCTGCCAGGTGTCCAGTGTTTGCAGGCAGACGCCGCCGGTGAGCGTCACATTGGCCCCAAAATCCATAACGACGCGCAGACCCAGAACTCGTTTATAGAAATCGATGGAAGCGGCTATGTCGGATACCGCCAGCAGCGGACTTTTAAATTTCATCATTTTGCCTCATTTCTTTTTCCGCGGCCTGGGCAGCGGCGTGATGAGCTTATCTCAATCACCTTCCGAACCTTTTCTGTGTTCTCAGGATCCAAAATGTAGTGCTCCTTGCCGCCCTCGTTGGGTAGATCACTCTCCGCGCCGGCCATCACATCCGCAAGCTCCGGTAATATCTTTACAAACACGGTGTTGTCACAGGCGATGTTGCCATGGGAAACTCCCCTCTCGTCACTCACTTGCAGATGGAACGGAAAAACTCTCTGGCTTTTTGCAGCTCATCTGCATTGGGATGCCCCTTGGCGATACCGCCCACCAGTTTGAAAGGGCCGAAGGTGTCGTAGCCTCTGCATCCGTACTCGCCCAGAATGTTAGCGCGCTTGGCGGTCACGGCCTCGGCAATGACCTTGGTATAGCCGTCCCGCTTGGAACCGCAGGTATAGATGAAAAACACATCCTTCCCCTCAGGCAGATATTGCCGCGCAAAGCTCGTCACGTTGTCATGAAACTTCCCGTAGTAGATGCCGGAGGCAAAGCCCACGGCGTCGTACCGCTCCAGATGCACTGCCGCGCGGGGGGCGGTCACATCAATGAGTTCGACATCCTGTCCCTCGGCCATGGCCTCCAGAACTTTCAGTGTGTTCCCGTGGTGGCGGGAGTAATAACAAATTACGGTTTTCATGACAGCAATACCTCATTTATGAATTTGGAGCTCATCCGAGACCATGACATGATGTGTCCAGCGGTTGGGGTAGGACTCCATAGCCACGGCGATATGTGGGGCGAATCCAGCCGATGACAGTCCGAAGGACACAATCGCGAACACCCTCCGGGGGAGTTTATATGGTTATTATACCCATTTTAGCAGCCACGGCAGATAACCGTCTCCTATTTCTCCTATTAAAGAAGCGTTTTGTCTGCAGAGTATCCCTGCCGAAAAACCATAAGAAACATTACCTGTGGCCGATCACTTTACTCTGTGAATTTCACTACATCGTTTGGTGTACAACCAATGATCCGGCACAGCTTCTCCAGCGTAATCATCGTGATGTTCTTATTCTTTTTCAGCGAGTCCAATGTCTTATTATCAATGCCATTTTTCAGTAGTTGATACTGGGTGATTCTCTGCCGCTCCATGGTTTGCCACAAAGGGCTGTACTCATAAATGCCGACCACTCTCCTTGTATTTCCGATCATTCCGACCGTTAAATTATATGTTAAAACAGGAAAAATCAGTATTGTGGCTATAGCCACAATACTGTACAATACAGAAAAACGACCGGCAGAGATGAATCCAGCCTTACTGTGCTGGCCGTTAACCGGTATGGCAGAACACTGCCATCTGAATACGAAAATTCTGTGCCGCAATAATCAAAGAAATATAGGTAGTTCGTAGTCTCATACTGAATATATATCACAGGGGGGGCTCTATGATGATCCACATTAAACCGAAAGCTGTTTTCATTATACTTGCTGTATTTTTAGCTGCCTTAGCAACCATTTCCTTTTTCCCTATACAGCAAAGCAATCCCGCGAAGACGGCGTTAGCAACTTTTGAAGAACAGCCTGCTAAAGACAAGCTGCTGGTCTATATTTTTTTAGATGCAATACAAGGACAGAGCGATCAATTCTATGCTCCATATTACACTATTTCGCCTACTAACGCATACTATTCTACAACTGTAAAAGAAGTACAGGAGGACGGTGTAACTGTTGATATCACCTTTTCCACCTTACCCTACATCGGCCCACATGATACGATTGGGGAAGATGAGATTACATTTCATGTCACCCATTCCGGTGAGATTACGCCGATGTCGTTCAAACATCTAAAAAGCTATCCTTTACCAGACAATCTCCGTAGCATAGAAAAAGGAGCACTCCCTCCTTCTGAAGAAAAATAAATTGTTGCTGTGGGTGTGGCTGGTGTGCCAAGCCCCATGACAAAGGCTGAGAGTAACCGCAACCACCGCCTAAGGCGGCCGAAAGCGGTCTGGCGGCAGACTGTGTTGCCTATTACGGTCTGCGTATGCAGGCCGGCCTTCCCGCGATAGCTGTGCGGCAATATAAAAAAATACAAATTGGTGGCGGGGTCAAGGAAATGCACGCTTTTCATCCGCGCCCCTCTTTTGCGAGCAGGATATAATCTCCGTTTTTCATCTGAACAATATCCGCCCGCAAGGCCCGCCCCAAATCGGTGGTAAGCTGCTTCTGTTCGTCGGGATCTTTAACCAGCAGTGTAAGCGGGTCCCCGCCCAGCACTCTTTTTTCGTCGGCTGTAATATAAACCACAATGCTTTTTCCCATGTCAGCCTCCCAGCAGCGTATCCATAATCCGCTTGACCTTGCGGCTACTCTCCAGAATCGGCGTACTCCGAATCGCCTGCATCAGCAGATCAGGGTCATTCAAGATGGGGACAAAGGCAATTAGGACCTTTCCGGTGGGGAAATTTCTCCGCATAAATTTGTACCGTTTTACACCCAGCGCCCGGACCGCTTCAAACAGGACCGCCTGCCGTTGCCCGAAATTTTCCAGAGTAACGCGGCTGTGGATATCCCTTGGCGTCAGGACCACGGCAATTCCTTCTCTGCGGAAAAGCTCCCGGCTTTTATCCGACCCCAGGCAGTTGGTGACAAACATGTCATCAACATATAATTCCGAACCGCGCACCTCGATTCTGGCAAGTTGCGCGGTGCAGATAGCCCCAATCGTCTTTCCCTTTGTGAAATAGTAGCAGAAGAAGAGAACCAGCACTCCCGTGGTAATCCCCGCTAAAACGGTATATCTCATATCAGTGAAATTGACGATTTTCATCACCAGCACCGTGAGAAGTGCGGTAACCAGGCAGATATAATTTCTGGATTCAAAGGTCTTGGAAATCCCATCAATATAGGCTTCGCCACGCTGGATGTATTCTGAGTGTTCCAGTTTTTCCAGACTCTTCTGCTCCGCCTCTCTGACATCATGAAACTGCTGCACCGCCACCGTCAGAAACGTGACGGCGACGAAATCTCTGGAAAGGATCGCCGGAATGGCAATTGCTCCCAGGGCGGAGGCGATCAATCCTAAAATGATGCTGTTAAAATAGGCGCTCGGGTAGGTGGGAATCTGCCTGAAATCGACTTTCAGCGTAACCAGTCTGGAAATAGTTCCCATCACAATTCCGGTGACGATAAGGTAAATATCATTGATACTCAGTATTTTGGCTGTTTCCATCGTTTTGCCTCCTGCTGCGGCTGCGGATGGTATATCATTCCACTAAATTATAGATAATATGCCGCAAAGCGCGCTCGGAGATAGAGCCATGCCAAAAACTCCCCTGCAGGAGGGCCGGCCTCGTCTGCGGCGATATGTTTCTTCGCTTCTTTTATGGCGGTTAGCATAGTTCCCGCCTGCCTCCGCATACGTTATCTACCAAAGGAGGTCATGCTATGCCCATTTTTCATATCCATCCGGACTTACCGCCGGATGCCCGGACCGAGCAGTTAGCCACCCTGCACCGGGCCTGCCTCCGGGGCTTGGCTCCGCCCCGCGGCAGTCTGCCGCTGACCCAGCCCCCGGCGGCCCGACAGCGTACGTAACGCCCTGGATTCCATTTACCCGCGGTAGTCCATTAAGAAGGAAGAGAGACTCTCCATTCAAAGACGGGCGCAACGGTGCGCCCGGTATAACATTTGGGAGTGTGAAGTTTTGGGCCAGGCGGACCATTCTTTCCGCACCGGCGGCATCCCTGCACCGCAGCGCCTTGAAGCTGTGTGGGATGTGGATAGTCTGGACTGGAAGGACCTGTCGGCGCAGGAAATCACCAACCGGGTGCTGAAACGGGTGAGCAACGGCTCCATCGTGCTGTTCCACAACGCCGCGCTGCATACGCCGGAAGCTCTGCCTGGCATTATACAGGCGCTCCAGCAGGATGGCTATACCATCCTCCCCATCTCACAGCTTCTCCTTCCGGGTACTTACAATAAGGACTTCTCCATTGACCACACTGGTCGGCAGTGCCCCGCGTAACACGCCGTATATCCGGTGCCGGGCGGCAAGGAAGGGCCCCCTCCATTTTGACGGTTTCGGATATATTAAAAAAAAGCGCCGCCCTATCCCATCTTTTTGACGTAAACCGGGACACAGTTTTTGCCCAGAACCGGTCCGTTCTGCGACAGCTATGCGGTATTTCCGCCGTACTGATGGCGGCACTTCTCTTTCTAGCACTCCTGCTGCCAGACTGGGCTCCCCTATTTCCCACCTGCTGCGCGGGCTTGAGCGTTTCTCTTCTCTCCCTACTCCTAATGACTGTCCTTCTTCCGCGGTATCCAGCCATTCTTCTGCCGCTTTTCTACCTGTTCTTCTTCTGCGCGCTCTTTCTAAGTGGTTATCATGCACTGGCTGGTACCGCAAGTGGCGAAAGCATGGCACCCATGGCGGCCGTTCTGTTAATTCTGCCTGTTTTCATTCTTGACCGCCCATGCCGGGTCGGCGGGCTGGTTATCTGCTTTAACACACTGTTCCTGATAACAGCGTACCGGCTCCTGCCCGGCCGCCCCGCGGGCAATCTCAGTATCGGCTGCGTGATATTTTCGGTGCTCGGCCTGTTTCTGGGCCGCAGCGCCGGAGTCCGGAAATTAAATGATCTGGAGCTCCGCCGCCAGACTGCCCTTCAGCGGGACCACGACGCCCTTACCCTACTGCCCAACCGCCGGAAGCTGTTTGAAACTTTCAGCACCCTGGAGCGGGTAACATGTCCCCCCCATATCGGAATCCTGATGCTGGATGTAGATAACTTTAAGCTCTATAACGACTGCTGCGGCCATCAAAAAGGGGACGATTGCCTCCGCCAGCTGGGCGCCTGCTTTGCCCGATTCGCCCAGGAACAGGGGACGGAGATTTTCCGCTTCGGCGGGGAAGAATTTCTAATGCTCAGCCTGAAGTACAGCTATCAGGAGCTGGGTGTGCTGGCCCAGGCTCTTGCGGACCGGGTGCGGCAGCTCGGCATCCCTCATCCCACCTGGTCATGCGGCGTGGTGACCGTCAGCGCAGGCTATGCGGAGTCGTCGGTCTGCGGGTGTTCCGATTTTGACGACCTCATTTCCCGGGCCGACACCGCCCTTTACTGCGCAAAACGGGCGGGGCGGGCCCGGGTAACAGGCTGTCTGGATACGGGAGACGCGCCGGAGTGCCCTCCTGTTACCCGCCGGCGGACATAGAGACACCACACCGTAAAAAAGCCAGGGGCCCACAGTCAGGGCCCCTGGCTTTTTTATTTTCCGGCCGCAAAAACCCGGTCGGCATAACGCACGCTGCTCATGGCGTCCGGTCCATAAAAGTCGGCGTCGATCTGACGGGCGTAGTCCTCCGTAAGCACCGCCCCGCCCACCATCACGAGACATCCCGGCGCATCCCGCCGCAGCAGTCGGATGGTCTCCGCCATCCGAGTAACGGTGGTGGTCATCAGGGCGCTCAGGCCTACCAGCCGAACCTTTTCCCGCCGGACCGCCTCCAGCACCCGCTCCGGATCCACATCCTTGCCCAGGTCCACCACCCGGTATCCGTAGTTTTCCAAGAGCACCTTCACGATGTTTTTTCCGATATCGTGTACATCCCCTTTGACCGTTGCCAGCACCACGGTACCCTTGACCACCTGCTCTCCGCCGGCGGCCTGGATTTTGGCCTTGATAAGGTCAAACACCGACCGGGCGGCCTCGGCGCTCATCAGAAGCTGGGGCAGGTAGAGACGGCCCGCCTCAAATTCCCGCCCCACAAAATCCAGCGCCGGAATCAGCTCCCGGTCAATGAGGTCCATGGGTTCCCGGCTGGCCAGCTCCGCCCGGGCGGCGGAAACGGCGTTTTCCCGCAGGCCGTGAATGACCGACTCGGACAGCACCGGTCCGCCCGCGGACGGCGCTGGGGTCGGGCCGGTGGGGGACGCCTCCCCTTCGCAATGGGCGATATAGTCCGTGCAGTTGGGGTCCAGCCCCGCCAGCGCACCGTAAGCGTAAAAGGCATCCATCATGGCCCTGGAATTGGGGTTCATAATGGCGGCCGCCAGCCCATTCTGCATGGCCATCAGGAAAAAAGCGGCGTTCACAGTCTCCCGCCGGGGCAGTCCAAAGGAGATATTGGACACACCCAGAGAGGTTTTGCATCCCAGTTCATCCCGAATGCGCCGCAGCGCCTCCAGCGTGGTGGCCGCAGCGGTCTGGTCGGCGCTCACGGTCATGGCCAGGGGGTCAAAGATAATGTCCTCCCGGGGTATGCCATACCGCGCCGCCTCGTTCAGAATGCGCCGGGCCACCGCCAGCCTGCCTTCCGTTGTAGCCGGGATCCCGCTCTCGTCCAGCGTGAGCGCGATAACAGTGCCGCCGTATTTTTTCATCAGCGGAAACACCGCGTCCATACTCTCCTGCTTGCCGCAGACGGAGTTGATGAGCGGCCGGCCGTTATATAGACGCAGCGCCCGCTCCATGGCGGAAAAATCCGCCGTATCAATCTGCAGGGGTAAATCGGTAATTCCCTGAAGCTCCGGCAAAATACGGCAGAGCATAGCCCCTTCGTCCAGATCGGGCAGACCCACGTTCACATCCAGTACCATGGCGCCACTCTGCTGCTGGGTCACACCCTCCCGCAGAATATAATCCAAATCTCCCTCTCGCAGGGCCTGCTTGAGCCGCGATTTTCCGGTGGGATTAATGCGCTCGCCGATCAGCACCGGCTTTTTCCCAAATACCACCGTCTTCGCGTAAGAAGATACCCAGGTGCGGCTCTTCCGGGTCAGCGGAATGGGCTTGACGTCCCGGCATGCCTCGACCATGCGGGCAATATGGTCCGGCGTGGTGCCGCAGCAGCCGCCCAGCATCCATGCTCCTTGTTCGGCAAAGTCGAGCATGGATGCGGCAAAATCCTCCGGCGTCACATTAAACCGGGTGCAGCCGTCCACACACTCGGGCAGACCCGCATTGGGAGTGATAATGACGGGCAGGCTGGTCCAGTCCAACAGATCCGGCAGCAGCTTCGCCATCTGCTTCGGCCCAAGGCCGCAGTTCAGGCCCAGCGCATCCACGCCCAGGCCCTCCAGCAGCGCCACGGCAGCGGGAATGTCCCCGCCGGTGAGGAGTTTGCCAGAGGCGTCGAAAATCAGGGTGGCGAACACCGGAAGCGTGCAGTTTTCCTTGGCGGCCAGTACCGCTGCTTTCAGCTCGTACAGGTCACTCATGGTTTCGATGAGCACCAGCTCCGCCCCAGCCTCCGCCCCGGCCCTGACCTGCCTGCCAAAAGCGGACACCGCCTCCTCAAACGGAAGATCGCCCGTGGGGCGCAGCAGGCGGCCCGTGGGGCCGATATCCAGCGCCACCCAGCCGCGGCCCGCCTCCTCCACAGCCTGACGGGCCAGCCGGACGGCGGCGGCAACGGTGTCCTCCGTCCCCACACCGCTGTTCTCCAGTTTGACGGGGCTGGCCCCGAATGTGTTGCTCAGTACAATGTCGCACCCGGCCTCCAGATAGGTGCGGTGAATCTCCCGGATGATATCGGGCCGGGACAGATTCCACCGCTCCGGAATTTCGCCGGCGGGCAGACCTGCGGCCTGGAGCATAGTACCCATGGCTCCATCAAAAAAGAGCATCCGGCGACCCAGTTCGTCTCTGATATCCATGATGGTTCTCCTTCTGTCATTCTGTCTTGCGGAAGGCGCAGTCGGTCTTTTTACAGGTGGAACATCCGGTACGGCAGGGCTGCGGGTCCGGGGTCAGACCGATCAGCGCCGTGACCGACTTAGTGGGGGTCAGCATCTGCTCCGCCGTGGCGGTCAAGCCGATACGTTTGGGGGCCTCCAGCTCCTCCAAAAGCTGCTGCTGGCAGGCGATGGACAGGTCGCCGTAGCCGGGGCTGAACCGGGGCTTCAGGTACAATCCTTCCTCTTCCACCTGCCGGGCCAGCTCATCGCACTTTTCATCGCACCAGGCCTCCAGCAGCGAGGCCGCACAGGCTTGAAGCATGACGGCGCGGCTCATGTCGACCAGTCCGGCCCGGCGAATGAGCCGGTCGGTCTCCGCACCCAGCGTGGCAGCAAACAGATAGACCCCCCGGCAATCGCGCAGGTGGCGGAAAAGCGAACGGCTTTCCAGCCGAATCCCCCCTGCCGAGAGAACGTTTTTCCCCTCTCGTACCAATTCGGCCCGCTTCCATACCGCCCGGGGAACGGCGACCGCGGTGAGTTCCCGTCCGCAGGCATGCAGGCTCTCTTCCAGCCGATGATCCACCGTACCGCCCGGCCGGTGCAGCCCCAGATAGCGCCGGGTTTCCTTCCAGTCAATCTCAGCCACGGGAATGTCCTTCCGGTTTACAGATGATGTTGGACAGATTGTCCATAATACGTGCGGCGATTTCCGGCTTATTCATAGTGTAGATATGAATATGGTTCACGCCGTTGGCAATCAGGTCCAGGATCTGCTCTGTGGCGTAGGCGATACCCGCTTGCCGCATGGAGGCCGGATCGTCCCCAAAGCGGTCGGTTATGATCTGAAGCCGTTGGGGCAGCATGGTGCCGGACAGCTCGCAGGAACGCTTGATCTGACGGCTGTTGATCAGCGGCATAATGCCCGCCACCACCGGAACCCGGATCCCCTTGGAGAGGATGCGGTACAGAAACTGGTAGAGCACATTATTGTCGAAAAACATCTGGGTGGTGAGGAAATCCACACCCATATCGACCTTACGTTTGAGCCAGTCGATGTCATTCTCCCGGTGGAGACACTCCACATGACCCTCCGGATAGCAGGCCGCGCCGATACACAGGTCCGCGCCCCCCTCCATGTCTCGCAGATCGGACACCAGCTCGCTGGCGTAATGGTAGGACTGCTGATGGGGAAATTCCATATTCTGCGGGATATCCCCACGCAGAGCCAGAATATTTTCGATGCCCGCCGCGCGCAGGGCCCGCACCTGGCCGGCAATCTCTCCCCGGGTGGCGGAGACACAGGTGAGATGAGCCAGTGCGGTCACGCCGTACCGATCCTGTAACCGTTTGGTCAGATCCAGCGTGCGTTTTGAAGTGCTGCCGCCCGCTCCGTAAGTCACGCTGATAAAGTCCGGATGGAGCGCGGCGGTATCCCGCAGGACATCCTCCACACCGGCCAGCGCCGCCCCGGCCTTTGGAGGGAACAGTTCACACGACACGGTAATCCGGTCTTCCGCCAGAATCTGAGAAATTTTCATTATAAGCCTCCTTTTCCATGCATCGAAAGATGGAAAATGGTGTCATTTCGATTGGCTTTATATTTTATCACAGCGCTGTCGGAAAGTAAATGGAAAACGCGCCCGAAATGGCCCAGGCAGGCCTTCCGGACGCGTTCTTATTCTCATTCACAGCTTTTTGACCGTCTCCGTCCACACCTGGCCGAAGGGGACGTCATACTTTCGCGCGGCCTCCGCCACCGCGTCATATTCCGGTTTTTCGCGGCGCACTCCGTATCCCTCGGCAGTCTTGACCGCTATCTGGCCGTAAGCGGTGGACGTGGTCCGGGTGCCAGGCTTTAAAATATACCGTACTTTCCGGCATATCCGCACACCATTGGTGGTGGTGTGTTTCAGTATCAGCGCTGCCAGCTCCGCCTCCCGTTCTTCCCTGCACAGTGCGGTCAGCATCACACCGGGGCGTCCTTTCTTCATACTGGCAGGTACCGTAAACACATCCAGTGCGCCCGCCTCCAGCAGAGATTCACAGGCAAAGGCGACCGCCTCGCCGGTCATATCATCCAGATTACAGGTCAGCTCGGACACTATGTCGTTTGCACCGGCTGTATCCGTACCCCAGAAGGCCCGGACGCAGTTGGCGGCGGGTAACTCCCTACCACCTATTCCATAGCCCACCTGCCGCACCGTCATGGCCGGGCGGACACCGTAGCTTTGGACAAACTGGCCCAGCAGGGCGGCCCCGGTGGGTGTACACAGTTCCCCCTCCAGATCACCGGCGTAAGTGGGGATGCCCTCCAGCAGGATGGCCGTGGCAGGCGCCGGTACCGGCAGAATGCCATGGGCGCAGTGGACGTGACCATATCCCGTGCGAACCGGGGAAGCCGCGATACGGTCGGGCGCCAGTAAGGACAGCGCCAGGCATACTCCGGTGATATCCGCCACGGCGTCCAGCGCGCCCACCTCATGAAAGTGAATCTGATCCACCGGACAGCCGTGGACCTGAGACTCCGCCCCGGCAACCCGGCTGTAAACCTCCAGCGCGTTTTTCTTTACGCCCTCTGAAAGAGGGAGTCCGGCGATCACTTCCGTGATGTGGGGCAGGCTGGCGTGATGATGAGAATGACCCTCCCCATGGTCATGGTCATGGTCATGGTCGTGCCCATGGGAATCGTGCTCATGCTCGCAGCAGTGAGGAGGCTCCTGGGCGGTCTCACAGATGTGGTGGTGGTCATGATCATGGTGGTGATGGTCGTGACCCTCCTCCCGACCATCCACAGTCACCCGCATCCGGGTGCCGGAGATTCCACAGGTCTGGGTGGGAACGGCCTCCACGTGGACCCCGGGCAGGCCCAGCCCGTTCATCGTTTTCAGAAAGTCCTCTTTTTCCGGCAGCAACTCATACAGCGCGGACAACAGCATATCACCGGCCGCGCCCATGCCGCACTCCAGGTACAGTGTTTTCATTTGTGAATTCCCTCCATCTGGTTAATCCGGTGGGCCAGAAAGCCCGCACCGAATCCATTATCGATATTGACGACGGAAATGCCCGATGCGCAGGAATTGAGCATGGCCAGAAGGGCTGCAAGGCCCCCGAAGCTGGCACCGTAACCCACGCTGGTGGGCACCGCGATCACGGGGCAGGACACGAGTCCTCCCACCACACTGGGCAGGGCGCCCTCCATACCGGCCACAGCCACCACCACACGGGCGTGGTGCAGCGCGCTCTGTTCAGACAGCAGCCGGTGGATTCCGGCCACCCCCACGTCGGTCAGCCGGGTCACATGGCTGCCCAGCGCCCGGGCCGTACGGATGGCTTCTTGCGCCACGGGAAGGTCCGAGGTGCCGGCGGCGGCCACCACCACGTCGCCGGTCATGGGATGTTCGCAGGGCCACGCAATACCCAGCCGGGACAGCGGATCATAATCCAGGGGAAAATGGGTGCTGAGCGCGTCCGCCGTCTCCGTGGAGATTCGTGTGATAATAATATTGTCGTTGCCTGCGCGGTGAAGCGACGCGGTAATGCCAACGATCTGTTCCGTGGTTTTTCCGGCGCCGTAAATAACCTCGGCCTCTCCCTGGCGCAGGGTGCGGTGATGGTCCACCCGGGCATATCCCAGGTCTTCAAAGGGCTGTTGGCGCATTCGCTCCATCGCCGCCTCCGGGGTGGCGCTACCGTCTCTCACGCGGCGCAGCAGCGCCAGTGTTTCCTCCTCCTTCATTGTTCTTGCTCCTCCTCCATGGGCAATTAGCCCCGGGCCGTAAAATCAAAGGTAACCGGGTTAAGCCAATGCCCAATCATCTCTCTCAGCACCGGCTCCAGTTCTTCCGCTCTCGCTCGCTGCGCGGATGGAATCTGCACACAGCCCCCGTCCCTGGGATACAGGCGCACCCGGAAATCGGAAAAGCCCAGCCGGAACAGTTCCCGCTCGGCTCTCTCCACCCGCTTCAGATCTTTTACAGCAATCGGTGTACCAGTTGGAATCCGGGTAGCAAGGCACGCATAGGAGGGCTTGTCCCACACAGGCAGGTCAGCCTTTCGCGCCAGTTTTCGCACATCCTGCTTGGTCAGCCCGCACAGACGGAGGGGAGACTGCACTCCCATCTCCCGCAGCGCCCGCATACCTGGCCGGTCCCCGGCATCGTCGGAGGCATTGGTGCCGTCCACCACCAGGGTGAGGCCATCCGCAAATGCCGCCCGGAACAGCAAAGAAAAAATATTCTTCTTGCAGAAATAGCACCGGTCGGCCGGATTGGAAACCACCGCCGGGTCGGCCAGTACATCGGCCGTCAGCACCGTGAGCGGCACACCCAGTTTTTCCGCAACCACCTTGGCATCCTCAATTTCAAATTCGGGCTGAAACGCAGATTGGACACAGTAGGCCCGTACAGTTCTGGCATAGGTCTTGGCCGCCCACAGCAGGCACGCGGAATCCACACCGCCGGAGAGTGCCACCGCCACCGCCGGATGATCCGCAAAATAGGTCTTCAGTTCCAAACCCGCCACCTCCCTCCCGCATCCGGTCAGGTTCCTTTACGCTTTCTCCTTATACGGAGGAAGGGGCGCACCCGAAGGCACGCCCCTGGTAGTACCATTATAAAGCAGCGGACTTCCGGATGCAAGCAAAACCCCGTTTTATAACACTTTGGACAGGAAGCTTCTAGTCCGTTCCTCCCTCGGGTTGGCAAAAAAGGCTTGAGGCTCGTTTTCCTCCAAAATTTTACCGCCATCCATAAACAGGACGCGGGACCCCACCTCGCGGGCAAAGCCCATCTCGTGGGTGACCACCACCATGGTCATGCCGTCCCGTGCCAGATCTTTCATCACATCCAGTACTTCGCCCACCATCTCCGGGTCCAGCGCGGAGGTCGGCTCGTCAAACAGCAGCACCTCCGGGTCCATGCACAGGGCGCGGACGATAGCGATACGCTGCTTCTGACCACCTGAGAGTTGGCTTGGATAGGAATCCGCCCGGTCGGCCAGGCCCACGCGGCGCAGCAGCGCCATGGCCTTCTCATCGGCCTCATGCTGCTTCATGAGGCCGGTCTGGACGGGTGCCAAAGTAATGTTCCGTTCCACCGTCATGTTGGGGAACAGATTAAAGTGCTGAAACACCATTCCCATTTTCCGCCGGATTGCGTTGATGTCGGTTTTGGGATTAGTGATATCGGTGCCGTCGAACAGCACGCTCCCCCCGCTGGGCAGTTCCAGCAGGTTGAGACACCGGAGGAAAGTGGATTTTCCACTGCCGGACGGCCCGATGATCACCACCACCTCGCCTTTTTGAATCCGGGTGGTGATGCCGTCCAGCACCAGGTTATCCCCGAAGGACTTGGAGAGATTATGAACGTCGATCACTTTGACGCAGCCTCCTTTCCAGCCTGCTCATGAGCCAGGAAAACAGCATAACCATGGCCAGATAGACCACCGCTACGCCAAAGAGCGACATGAACCCGCCGTAGGTCTTGCTCTGAATAAGCATGGCCACCTTGGTAATATCCCGGCCGCCGATCACGGTGACGATGGAGGTATCCTTCAGTAAAGTAATAAACTCGTTGCCCAGAGCGGGCAGGATGTTTTTAATGGCCTGAGGCACCACAATAAAGCGCATGGTTTTAACATAATTAAGGCCCAGGCTGCGCCCGGCCTCCATCTGACCGGGGTCCACCGACATGAGGCCGCCCCGGATAATCTCCGCTACATAGGCGCCCGAATTTATCCCGAAACTGAGTGCCGCAACCATGGTGGTATTCCGGCTTGTCTTGAAAATAACAAACCCCATAATTAGCAGCTGTACCATCATAGGCGTACCCCGAATAATGGTAGTATATGCCTCAAACACTGTGTTTACAGCCCCCAGGACAGGATTCCGGCGTCTGCCGGGTCGCTGTTGGTCGTGCATGGTGCGCACCACGGCCACTACCACACCAAACACCACACCCAGAATTAAGGCTAAAATGGTGATGAGCAGCGTTGTACCCAACCCCTGCACGTACAGCTTCCACCGTGCGCCGTCAAGAAAACTCTGATAAAAATCATAGCCCACGCCCTGCCAAAAGCCTAAGGGCTGACCATTCAGCAGGCGCTGGCCCATCTCCGCGTACCACTGTGCCAAATTCAATCGCATTCTCTCCTTCCTGTCGGTACAGCGGAAAAGGACGGCCGCCCGGCGTTTCCGACACGCCCGGTGGCCGTCCCCCGCATTTCCGCTCTTTTAGTCGGCTTTGATATAGCTGTTGACGATAGACTGGACGGTGCCGTCGTCAATCAGTTCGTTCAGAGCGCCGTTGATGGCGTCCAGCAGCTCGGTGTTGCCCTTCTTCACGGCGATGGCATAGTCCTCCGTGATATATTCAGTAGACAAAACCTTCAGACTCGGATTGGCCTTGACAAACTCCTGGGCGGGTTGCTTGTCGATAACCACAGCGTCCACTTTACCGGCCAGCAGGGCTTGAACGGCGGTGGAGCCGTTGGTGTACGCAATGACATGATCCTCGCCGTATCCGCCATTCGCCGGATCGTCGGAGCAGTAGATATAACCAGTCGTACCCTCCTGGGTGCCGATCATCTTGTCCTTCAAGTCGTCCGGACCCTGAATGTCGGAGTCCTGGGACACAATGATAACCTGTACGCCAGTGGCATAGCTATCGCTGAAGTCCAGGTTTTTCTTCCGATCCTCCGTAATGGTGAGACCAGCCATACACATGTCGCTCTTGCCCTGTGCGGGGGCATTCACGGCGGCGGTGAAGTCCATGTCGTCCACTACCAGAGAAAGGCCCAGCTTCTCGGCAATCTTCGTGGCAATGTCCACATCAATCCCTTCGAAGGTACCGTCATCTTTTACCATCTCATACGGCGGGAAAGCCGCATTGGTGGACATGTGGAGCTTGCCGCTCTCCACCGTGGTGAATGTGGCAGACGACTCGACGGGCTCACTGGCGGACGGAGACGCGGACGGAGTCGGCGTAGAGGCGGATCCCGAGCTGCCACAGGCAGCCAGCAAAGAAACGCTCAGGACCGTGCCTAGAGCAAGGCAGGCCGCTTTCTTTATTCTGTTCATTTAAATATCGCTCCTCCTAAATTTTTGGTAATTGTGCAAGACACTTATATGGATGATTATACAACACCGTTTTTTATATTGCAAGTTCATTTTGGCCCCCGGCGCCTCTTCACGGTGCAACTTTATTCACTTTAAAACGAATGCCCGCAGAGGGGCAGGCCACTGCTTTCCGCATAGAATGAGTCGGGAACACAGCAATTGGAGGTTTACCTATATGGAGATTCAGCATTTGAGTATTGGAATGAAAGCACCCGACTTCACCGCGGTCACCACCCAGGGGCCTGTCAGACTGTCGGATTATAAGGGAAAGTGGGTTGTCTTTTTTTCTCACCCCGGTGATTTCACGCTGGTTTTAATAGACTATACCCCTGCCCTCACATGGGTCGGATGTGGCAAAACCGTTTTCCCTACATCTCTGATAAAGCAAACGCCCTGCCGCACGGATGAAGTCACCGGTTCACTATATATTGTCATATGGGACAAGCAATGCAGAGTATGGTACAATCAAAAAAATCCTCTTTTCTGCAATGAACGTTGTTTTTTAGCGAGTTGAATAATGAAGGCAAGCAACCATTAAAGAAAGGAGATGTACCTGTGCGGGATGAACAAATTGTCACGCTATATTGGCAGCGGGATGAAGCCGCCATAAGAGAGACTGAGCAAAAATACGGTAAATATCTCTCAAAAATTGCCTATGGCATTCTGGCTGATCTTGAAGACAGCAAAGAGAGTGTCCATGACACCTATCTCCGAGCTTGGAACTCTATGCCGTGTCACCATCCGAGTGTACTGTCCACCTACTTAGGCAAGCTGGTTCGACGATCCTCCATTGACATTTTCCGGTGGCGCAACCGCGATAAGCGCCAGGTATCGGAATATGCTTTCTCTCTCTCTGAACTGGAGGAGTGTTCTTCGCACAGTGACATCACTCAGCAAAGCGTAGATTTGCATCTGCTGGCAGAGACCATTGATGCTTTCTTGCACACTCTATCGTTGGAAGCTCGAAACATCTTTGTGGGGAGATACTACTTCATGGATTCCATCCGAGAGGTGGCGGCATATTACGATATGAGTGAATCCAAAACCACCAGCTTGCTGCACCGTATCCGGCTAGGATTAAAAGCTTACTTAGAGCAGGAGGGATTTCAATTATGAGTACACCCGAAAACATCAGTGACGCGCTGGAACTGTTGGCGGATAACACAATTCAGGATGCGGAGACTGTACGAAGAAACAAAAAGAAATCAAAACGATGGAGAAAATGGATTGCGGTTGCCGCCTGTATTGCGCTTGTCTTTGGGACAGGAGTCAGTGCGGAAGCCAGCAGCGGGGCGGTAAGCAATCTACTGGCACCCCTTTTTGGTGGAGCTAAGGCAGAGTTAGTGGGAAACATCGGCGTCCCTGTTGATGCCTCCGTCTCTGCCGATGGATATACCCTCACCGCTGACGCAATTATTGGGGATCGATACAATGTAGCTATCGTCTATACTCTCTCCAGAGATGATGGAGAAGCGATTCCCGATGGAATCTATTTTGCTGGCTGGGAAACTGATATTATGTTTGCTGCTTCTGCGGGCGGTTCCCTGCAAGTCGTGCGGAATGAGGAGCATCCTGATCAGATTCACCTTGTGGAATCATGGAGTCGATCTATTCCTCTGATAGGGCGCGTTGCCACCGTTTCATTTTCTGATCTGTCTCTTTCAAGTACAACAGGAGAAGATGACATCCTATTGGCACAAGGGCCGTGGAAACTGACTTACACCTTGCGTTATAAAGATTCTACGGTCAAAGTACCTGTTCATGATTTGTCTGTGAACGATGAATTTGGAGAAGAATACACAATCAAGAAAATACTCTTATCACCAATAGGGTTACATTTGGAGATAATCGCTCCTGTACCAGAGCGGATGGGCAAAGATAACGTATTGATGCAAAACTTCCACGTCTCTCTGCTCTTATCAGATGGAACCAACATCGCATTGGAAGCCAACGCAGGCGGTAGCTACACTATGGGTAACAAAACTGCCGATGCCCATTATGCGGCAATGTTTGATACTCCCATCTCCTTGGAGGAAATAGAGGCACTCATTCTCTGTGACACCACATTCCCATTGAATTTGTCTTGACTTGACTGTTTTCCCTACATCTCTGATAAAGCAAACGCCCTGCCGCACGGATTTAAAACGGCAGGAATTGTTTACAAGCGATTCTTTCATTTCGTTCCATTTAGTGGTATTATAAGGAAAAGCAAGAGAGGCCGCGGTTACTTAAATGGTACATTTTAGTAAAATTTCCTTTTCATTGTAACTTAAGCATGAGAACGAGAAACCATTTGGAACTTTGCCAAAGAAATAGTGTAGTAAAGGAGAACTGGCGTACATTTTTTAAAGTTGCAAGACAAGGCAGGAAAAAAGCAGATGATCAAGCAGTTGTTGCCCTGTATCACGCTACGCAGGCCCTTGCCCCGAAACCTTGCTGATATGGTGGCGGCACAACTGCAAAAACGGGCAGTATTCATCCGCAAAGGTACATCATATGCTGCAGGTTGCTTCCGATGGAAGCATAGAGGTCGAAAGCCTGCCCGGTCTGGAACCGGAGGTTATAGATGGAGAATGACGAGGCCGATTATGTCTACATAGGACGTTATGTCGCTCCCCGTATGGGGGGCGTGGATTGAAATTGTGGACAATCCAAACTAAATTCATATAAGTATGCGTCGCTCCCCGTACGGGGAGCGTGGATTGAAATATTTTATACTCTGACACGCCTTTTTTCAGCCGCGTCACTCCCCGTACGGGGAGCGTGCGCTTTACAGTTTGTCTATAAAGGGTGCCCTTGGGCTTGCGAACAGCAAGATAGTAAATGAGATTAGAAAATGGCGGATTAGTGCCATCAGTGCGAAGTTGAAAATCAACAAAAGGCGAAAAGGGAAAGCCTAAATGGCTTCGCCAGTGAATTGGAACGTATCGGAGGTATCGTCAGAAAGATATATCAGTTTTTCTGCTCACCACCATCCGCAAGTCAAAGGTAGTGTAAAATAAAGTGTGCTTTTGCCTTTTCTGAGAAGGTGATATAAACTTAGGAAAGGTGATAGAGATGAGTATATTATCAAAAGAGCAAATGCGGGCAATTCTGAAGGAGTACCATGTCAA